>JAJDZT010000110.1 GCA_022824525.1 Silicimonas sp.
ACCAGCAGCCTCAGCGCCCGCCTGCCCGATTCGACCAGCTTTGCCAGCGTATCATGGAAAGGCCTGCAGACCCCCTCGATGCGCTCGCGCCGGACTCTTTCCGTCAGATTCCGATTTCCAGGGATGTCGTATCTCTCGCTCCTCGCGGCCATCGCGCTTGGAGAATCAGGCGGACGGTTGCAATCGTAAACAAGGCGTGAGACCGCTCCGCAGACCAGCGGGGCCTTCATCCGCACGGCCATGCATTCGGCAACGCCAAGCGCTCCCGGATCCCACGCGATATGGCTCTGCCGCGCTTCATCGCTCAATCCAAGCCCTTGGAGGGCGGGCGGGATCCAGTTCGACGCGTGCTCGCAGACGATCAAGGTCTCGAAATCGCGTTCGCCTGGAACGACGCGGATAACTTCGCCAAAATCGATCGGGGCGGCCGAACTGGGCATGGACCAAGGATTTTTCACGGCAACGGCGATGTCAATAGACATTGTAAAGATTCTTCCAATTCGGAATTAAATGTGCATTTTCTTTCAGAACAGCAGTTTCCGCGGGAGAACCGACATGTCCATTGCAGAAATGATTCAATCGAGGCGCGATTCGATGACGCGTTCCGAGTCGCAGCTGATAAGCGTGATTCTGGACGAGTATCCAATTTCCGGGCTTTGCAGCATCACCGAGCTGGCGGAAAAGGCGGGCGTGTCAACTCCAACCGTGGGGCGCATGCTGCAGAAGCTTGGCTTTTCGGGCTACGGACATTTCCAGGCGGCGCTTCGCGAAGAGCTCGGCGAGATGATCTCCGATCCGATCGCAAAGCGGGATGTCTGGAAAAACAGGCTTCCCGATGAGCATGTCCTGAACCGTTACTGCCGACAGGCATTGGAAAATCAGCGCAAAACGGTGGAGCAGGTCGCCCCAGACGATTTCGACTCGCTGTGCAGCCTGCTCGCGGATCCGAACCGCAGCATATTCATAGCCGGCGGGCGAATAACCGGAACGCTTGCCCGATATCTCTACCTGCACCTTCAAATGATCCGCCCTGACGTGCGTCTCATGCCAGCGGCGGCTTCGTGGCCGCACGAGCTGCTCGACCTGCGCAAAGGCGACGTTCTGGTCGTCTTCGATGTCCGGAGGTACGAGAACGCGGTATTGGTCATGGGCCAGATGTGCCATGAGCGCGGAGCGGAGGTGGTGCTGTTCACGGACCAATGGCGCTCGCCCATCCACAAGATTGCACGGCTGACGTTTTCCGGGCGAATCGCTGTTCCGTCGGCCTGGGATTCTGTCGCGTCCCTCCTTCTTTTGACGGAGTGTGTCATCGCTTCCGTTCAGGAAACGCTATGGACGACCGTGAGGACGCGCACGGACGATCTCGAATCCGCATTCGACACAACCGGTCTTTTTCGGAAGTTCGGATGAGTGCCGCGTATCGAAAGGGGATTATATACATGACCGAAATCAGATAATGGTATTCCTCGCGAATCAGGAAGTTACACCGATATCGAACTGCCCCGGAAAATCCCATCGCGAAGGCATCAGCATCGTGGAACTGCGCGATATGTTCCTCGATGAGAAAGCCGCAACCGAATGGTTCGAAGCCGTTGTCTGGCCGAACGGCCGCCAGTGTCCGAGCTGCGGATGCACCACTACCAAAGTAGCGGCCAAGACGTCGGGACTTCCGTATTGCTGTCCGGGGTGCCAGCAGCCGTTCTCAGTCAAGATTGGCACGGCGCTCGAAAGATCCAGGGTTCCGCTGCGCAAATGGGTGTTCGCGATCTAACTGGAAATGACGACCTCAAGGGTTTGTCCAGCATGAAGCTGCACAGGGACATCAAGGTGACGCAGAAAACCGACTGGTTCATGCAGCACCGCATTCGCGAGGCATGAGCCGGGGAAGTGAAGGCTGTTTTCGAGGGGCCGGTTGCGGGACTTTCCCACGCTGCCGCCGACCGTGCGGACTGGCAGCGATTGGATGCGGAATCGGGTCGTTCCGGACGGATTCCGCACCGGCGCGTGCGCCGTTTCCGGCGTCCGGGCGATTCGTTTCGGGGATGCTGCGGCTTTCCGGCGGCATCCGGAATCCGCCCCGGGCGCGGCCGCCGCTCAGGGCCGGGCCAGGGCCGCGACGGCCTCGCTGCGGTCCAGTTGCAGCCGCCGCCCGGCATGTCGTGCCCGCGAAGCGCTCCGGGTCGCAGAACCTCTCCGCCAACACCAAGAACCGAGTGTTGTTCGCCACCATCCCGAGCCGCCTGAACTGCTGCTCCGGCTTCCTGCCGGTCCACCTGTCGCGGGGAGCGCACCTGAAGGCGCCGTTCTGCCATGCCGCAAGGCCCGGCCAGCGGTCTCTGAAGGCCGCGACGTAGCGCAGGCCGCGGCCCGCCAGCCGCCGGAAGCCGGGATACTGGTGTTCGTCCATCAGCGTGTCCCACAGCGGACGTTCCTCCAGCTTCGTCAGACGGACCTCGACCTCGGACTGCGAGAAGTCCTCGGGAGGTTCCCGCAGGACCGGGCAGGACTCCATGCGCTTGCGAACCGGCATGCCGGGAGCATCGCACATGCAGCGCGGGAACGCCGGAGGAAACCGCAGTCCCGTCCGAACGCGGGCGCCTGCAACGCGGCGATGCCCGCTGTCAAAAGGCATCAGCCAATTCTAAGCTTGGGAAAGCCCTGAAAATATTTTGCCGGGACTATGCAAGCGATTGCACTGGTGCTACAGTCAAGCCAGAGGAACTGTCAAGGAGGAGCCGTGAATGAGACTGGCCGTCAGCGACGCCGCTGACCAGATCACCGGTGGCCGCGCAGTTCCTGAAGAGAAGAAACCCGTCATCGTCGCGAAGAACCTGACCGTTGGCTACAAGCTGCACCGCGAGCGCAAGCTGTTGACGGCGCTGCGAGATATCACCATCACGATCAACAAAGGTGAGTTCGTCTGCCTCCTCGGCCCGTCGGGATGCGGCAAGTCCACCTTCATCAACGCCATTTCGGGCATCGTTTTGCCTTGGGAAGGATCGATGGAGGTCGACGGCAAGCCCGTCACCGGCCCTGGACCCGACCGGGCGATGGTGTTCCAGGATTACGCGCTGATGCCCTGGCGGACCGTAGAATCTAATATCCGCATGCCGTTTGAATTCCAGAACCTCGGCCTCTCCAAGGCGGAGATCGACGAACGCATCGCGCACTACCTGGATTTGGTCGACCTGACGGGCTTCGAAAAGTCCTACCCTTACGAACTGTCGGGCGGCATGCGCCAGCGTGTCGGCATCGCCCGGGCCCTGGTTACGGAGCCCAAGATCCTGCTGGCGGACGAACCTTTTGCTGCCATCGATGCCATGACCCGCGAGTCGATGCAGAGCGAGTTGGAGCAATTTGTCAGCAAGACCAAACAGACCGTCGTGTTCATCACCCATTCAATCGACGAGGCGATCATACTGGGCGACCGGATCGCCGTAATCTCACGTCGGCCCGGGCGTATCAAGGAGGTCATCGACATCGATCTGCCGAGACTGAGGTTCGACAGCGATGTGAAATCGCTGCCTGAATACTCGGAGATGCGGGAGAGGATATGGGATCTGGTCAAGGATGAGGCGCGATCGGGCGCCCATGGGGAGGAATGATGTCGGAAGATGAGTTGCATACGCCCGAGAAGTCGGACCAGTATTCGGACGCCGACCGAATCCGGGAAGTCAAGCTGTCCTTCGGATCCCTGTGGGACCAGTACGGAACCTCGGCCGTAACCGTCCTCAACCTAACCGTCTTTTTCATCTTCTGGGAGATCTTTGCGCGATCGGGCGTAGTCAATCAGGTCTTTTTCCCCACGGCGTCGGGAATGTTACAGACGCTGTTTGAAGGTCTGACCAGCCGCGCGCCCCCGGATGCCATCATCTCGGGCCAAATTATCGACCATCTTTTATATACGCTTCGGACACTGACCATCGGCGTATTGCTAGCCTGTGCCATTGGCATTCCCGGCGGGCTCCTGATGGGCGGCAACCGCTACATCGAGCGCATCCTGTCCCCCTACGTCTGGGGCCTCGCATCCCTACCGCGGATCGCGCTGGTACCGCTGTTCATCCTGTTCATGGGATTCACGGTCAAGATGCAGGTGACGATCGTCACTCTAGCCGCGCTGTTCCCGATCATGATCAACGCCTGGGCGGGCGTGAAGACTACCGAGAAGTCGCTGATCGCGGCCGCCAAGGTCTTTGGGGCCAACCGCCGCCAGATCTATTCCAATGTCGTGCTGCCCTACACGCTGCCCTTTATCATCGCGGGCGTCCAACAGGGTATCGGCCGCGGCATGGTGGGCGTGATCATCGCCGAGATCTTTGGCGGGTCGAACGGCCTGGGCTTCCTGATCGTTCGGTCCGCCGACACGTTCAATTCCGAGCTGATGTATGCGGTTCTGCTGCTGCTCGTCATCATCTCGCTGTCGTTCATCAAGATCACCCGGATGATCGAGGTTTACATCGCCCCCTGGCGGCAGCAGGTGATTATGTAGGTCCGGGGGAATCCGGACAGTCAAGACCAGAAGGTACCAAAGGAGGAGTTACCATGAAGAAAACCACCAAAAACGGACCAATCCGGCTGGCACGGCGCGATGTCCTGTTCCAGGGCGGAGCGGGTGTGCTGGGCACGATGATCGCCGCTTCCACACTGCCGGGCAGGGCCGGTGCCCAAACGCCGAGCGCCGACAAAGTGATCGCCAATCTAAAAGCCATCAAGATGGGCGACTTCAACCCGAACTACGCCAATCAGTGGGCGTTCCGGATTGCCCAGACCATGGGATATCTGGAGGACGGCGGAATCGACGAGTTTGAGATTATCCTTTCGGACGAATACGTCCCTGGCCTCGTTGGCGGCAGTCTCGATATCGCCCACGGTGATACCAGCGAATTCCTCGCTGCGGGCAATTCCAGCGGATTGCCAATCACCATGATTTCGCTTCACCGTGACGCGGAGTGGTGGATCATGGGTGTGAGAGAAGGCATCGAGACACCGGATGACCTGCGTGGCAAGACCATAACAGGAGGCAGTCTCGCGGGCCGGAACACTTATGTCCAGCGGCAGATTCTCATGAAGATGGGTCTCGATCCAGACAATGACGTCAGTTTCGTACCATCCTCGGGCGGCTCGGACTCGCGCCTTGGCGCAGTCCTGAACGGATCGATTGATGCGGCGAGCCTGTTTCCGCGTCACCGTGCGCCGCTGGAGGCCGCTGGTGGCAAATTTCTTTTCGAAGAATTGGTGAGCGCGCCGCAAGAGGCCTTTGCCGTCATGGGCGGCTGGCTGGAAGACAACGCTGACACGGCTCAAGCCTGGTTGGTTGCTGATATCCGCGCTCGCCAATGGTTGATCAAGCCGGAAAACAAGGAGCAGGCTTATCAGCTTATGCTCGACCTCGGATATGAGATTCCGGATTCCTTCCGGGCGCTCTACGACGTTGAACTCTCTCAGCTTAGCCACGATGGTGGATGGGACTCCGCCGAGGACATGGATGCTTTTGTCGCCACCTTGGTTGAGACCGAGCAGCTGCCCGAAGGGATCGAATGGCGTCAGTTTTTCGACCTGACTTATCTGTGGGCGGCACAGGATGCGCTGGGGCTCGAAAGAAGCCCGCCGTCTCTCTGACGAAAGGGGCGGCGATCTGGATGTGGGTCGCCGCCAATGATCTCTTGAATGCTCCGTCGCCCAGCGCGGCGGAGCATTTCACCTTCGGAAGAAGAAGGGCCGGCGAATGGGACAGTTAGTCGAAGGTATCTGGCAGGACACCAACACCAAGGAAGTGAAGACGGACGGCCAATTCGTGCGCAATGCCTCCCAGTTTCGAAACTGGGTAACGGCGGATGGATCACCTGGCCTGACCGGGAAGGGCGGGTTCAAGGCGGAGGCTGGACGCTATCACCTCTATGTCTCCTACGCCTGTCCCTGGGCACATCGCGCCTTGATCTACCGCAGCTTCCTGGGCCTTGAGGATGCCATCGACATTTCGGTCGTTCATCCGGTCAACCTAGAGAACGGGTGGGAGTTTGCCGACTACCCCGGCGCAACCCCCGACCGAATCGGCGGCGCCCGGTATATGCATCAGGTCTATACTCGGGCGGACCCGACCTATTCCGGCAAGGTCACGGTGCCGGTCCTCTGGGATCGGGAGACCGGCACCGTCGTCAACAACGAATCCGCCGAAGTCATCCGCATGTTGGGAGGCCCGGCCTTCCGCAGTCTCGCCAAGAACTGGCATGACTTGCTTCCGTCCGATCTGAGAGCCGAAATCGACGAGATCAATGCCTATGTATATCGGACCATCAATAACGGCGTCTATCGGACGGGTTTTGCCCAATCGCAGGAGGCCTATGAGGCTGGCGTGGCCGCAATGTTCGAAGCCTTCGGATTGCTGAACGAGCGGCTATGCGACCGACGCTTTCTGCATGGCGACCGGGTGCTCGAGTCTGACCTGCGTCTCTTCACTACGATGATTCGGTTCGAGCCGGTTTACTACTTCCACTTCAAATGCAATGTTCGGCCGCTGAGCCACTATTCGAATCTGCGGCGCCATACCCGTGACGTCCTGAACCTGCCAAAGGTGCGCAAGACGGTTCACATGGACCACATCGTCGACCACTATTACCTGGCCCATCGCCGCATAAACCCCTACGGGATCATCCCGGCCGGCGCTGCCATTGACCTGGAGGGGCCGGATTGGGGACCGGTCCAACTGGAGGAGACCAAGGCGTGCTGACCCTTTATCATTACGACCGTTCGACCGCCGCCCAGCGCGTCCGCCTTCTGATCGAAGAGAAGGGCCTGGAGTGGAACAGTGTCATCGTCGACACCGCGCGGGGCGATATCGACCAATTGCCTGACAATTATCACGACCTGAACCCCAAAGGCCTTGTCCCCGTCGTCGAAAACAACGGTGTCGGGATCGCGGAATCGAACGTCATTCTGGAATACCTTGATGACGCGTTTTCGGAGACATCCTTTCGCCCAGCGCCACCCGAGGATCGCGCGAAGATGCGGCTGTGGATGAAGCGGATCGACGATGGCGTGCACGTCGCCAGCCGCACCATCGGCGTCTGCATCGTAAACCGTTTCATATATCTTGAGCAGAACCAGGAAAAGATCGGGAAATACCACGCCCATATGCGCGACCTTGTCCGTCGGGACAATGACCAGATTAACATCTCAATGGGCCTTGAATCTCCCCTCTTACCCGGAGCGTTGAAGACCTTTCGGGGGTTGTTTGAAGACATGAATGACCGGCTCATGGATAATGATTGGCTGGCCGGGGAAAGTTACTCTCTGGCCGATATCGCTCTGGTCGTCTATCTGCGCCGCATGGAGTCATTCATGATGGCCCCGCTCTGGGCCCATATGGGGCCCCTCAACGAGTGGTATCGACGGATCGCGGCGCGCCCTGCCTACCAGAAGGCTGTTATTGACTGGGGGGACGTCACCGAGTCCAAGCGCACCGAACACGGCGCAGGAGCCTTTGAGGCCATCGCGAAGCTGTGGAAGGCATGAGGGCATGGGTTAACATCTGATCCCAGAGCCGGGCAGTGACCTGACCGCGAACCTGGTCTCCTCTTCTGGACGGCGGCAAGGGCGGCGTGCCGGTGGAGGCCCTCTCGGCTCGCCGACCGCTTCGAGATCCACCGCACGCCTAGGAATGGAAGCTGGCTGAACATGGCGGAGACTGGGAAAAACGTCCTGTCCAAGGGTAGTGCCTGCATGGACGCGTCCCGGACGGGGAGACGATGATTCGGGAGGTCAGCGAATGTCAGGCGCACTGCAACTCGTCAGCGAAACCGATCGACTGGCGGCTCATGATCGAAGACTCCCGGATAAGGCTTAAGTCACTATACACATCAATACAATGATGGCGTGATACCGGGTCTGATCGAACGGAAAGGACATGCGGATTGTCGTGCACCTTGGCATCTGTGGCATGGACTATCGGATAACCGAACTCATCCCGGAGCGGATTGTCGTCACCATCGAAGCGTTCACTCTGTTCCCGAACTGGTGGGGTTGACGGCTTGAGCCTGCGGCGGTTTTCGAATCAGGACATGTTCGGGTTGCGGCGGATTTTGACCTTGGCCCGGTCACGGCAGAGCGCATGGAGGAAGCAGGTCTGTTCGGCGACACGCACGACCTCGCGAACTGCATCCACGCCGATATCCGTGTCGATGAAGACATGGGTTTCCACAGGATCCCCGGTACCCTCCAAGCCCCGGCCACCGGAAGCGCCACCGAGCGTGAAGTGGAGGTCCTGCACGACCCGGTAGCCATCGAGTTCATACTTCGCCATGTGAGCGAAGCGGCCGACTTGGGTCATGAAGCAGAAGGCAAGGCCGATTGCGAAATAGCTGCCGGCATCGGGTGCGACTTGTCGGGACGGGTTAGGGCTGTCATCGACGATGAAGATCCAGGACGAAGACGATTGTGCAAACTGTTCGCGCAGGCATTCATAGGTTCCATCCGGCCGGACCGTACAGGTGGTCCGCAGATGCAAGAGCTTCTTGCTGCCGTCGAGGATCGGGGCCGGAGGCGGGTTGGCCTTGATTCGGGCAGTCATCTCCTCCTCCGACATCGTCTTTTCGGCCAGTGGCTGGAGGTTCTCGGCGCTTGCGGCGGGTTCAAGTGACGCGATGGTGTCATCGGGATCCGGCAGGGCGTCGCCGGACAGGGCGACCACCTCGACCGGATCGATCTGTTCGCCATTGCAGGTGAGGGTAAAGAGGCTGATCTTTTCATCCCGAACCAGCCCGCTCACAGGCGCGGCGGCGACCGCATCGAAGAGCAGGCGCTGGATCTCTTCCGGACTGGCATCGGTCTCACAATTGAGCGCGACCTCGGGTGGCAGTGCACCGGAGATCATGGTGCCGCGGGGAAAGGACCCGTCACGGAAGTAGAAGTTCTCGACCACCAGTACCGGGCTGCTCAGAGCGATCCCCCGGAGAGAGGCCAGGGCCAGAAGTTCGGTCATGAAGGACGCAGCCATGCCAACGCTAACATAGCTGAGCGGATTGGGTGCGAAATCCCGTCCGCCCAGATGTCGCCCCTCATCTGAGGCAAAGCGCCAGGCCCGACCGGTCAGGCCAGAGAGCGTGACTCCTTCTTTCTGGATGCCGTCCAATGACCGGATCCAGACGCGGATCGACTGACCTTGTCGGTCCTTTGGCGCGAATAGCCCGGCGGCGTCGAGCCCAGTTACGGGATGGATGAGCGGGCGTCCGAGATCTTCCAATGTGGTCATGCGAAAGGCTCCTGCTGCGGCCGATCAGTTTGTGACGGCGAGGTAGACGAAGTTGAGCCCGCCAATCGCAGCGAACAGATTGACAAGTTGCCCATGCCGTCGGATCGTCAGCCGCCGTAGCACGGCCCGACCGACCCAATTGCCGGGGATCATGATCAAACCGGCCAGCAATCCAAGCAGGGCATATTCGGATGTGATGAGTTCCGCACCGCTGAAGACACCGATCCGCAAGATATTGGTGGAGAGCGAAATCATCGCCATGGTGGCGACAAAGAGTTCCTTGAAGAGCCCGAAGCCCAACAGGAATGGGCCAAGGATGGTGGCCGAGCCGATCGCCGCCCCCGCGAAGAACCCATAGACAGCACCGATTGAAATGAGTGTGGCGTAGCCGGCCTGGATGTTCCGGGACTGGGCCCAATGCCGCATGGGAATCGAGGTAAAGATGATCACGGCGAGTACGGCGGCGAGGATGTTCACCGGTAGGATTGTGTAGATCACGCTGGTCAGAACGATGAACGGAATGGCCCCAAACATGACTGCGCCGAAGGCCCGGACGTGGATATTCCGCCAGTTCATCAGGCAGCGGGTGCCGTGGCTGAAAGTCAGCGCGATGCTCATCACCGGCACCGAGGCCCGCACGCCAATGAGCAACGCCAGGATACCGGTCATCAGCATACCCCCTGCGACTCCCACCGCACCGTGGATCGACGAGGTGACAAAGCCCGCAACAGCAATCGTGACAAGCGTCGGAATGCCAAACTCCGTCACGAGGGCATCAAGGCCGATCATTGCTGCGTTTGAGCTTGAGCCAAGGCAACCGCAGGGGCTCGGGGGGCTGGAAGGACAATGTTCGACGGTGTCTGCCCCTTAAGGAGGAGCCGGGCGACGTTATCCCAAGCCTGGGTAAACAGGAGTCGCGAGGCTTGGCGGCTGACTCCGGCGATGTGAGGCGTGAGGATCAGTCGCGCTGCGGCCGCGTCGCTAACGGTCAGCAGGGGATTGTTCGGCAATGGCGGTTCGGTGCTGAAGACGTCGACGGCCGCACCGCCGATTTCGTTGTTCTCGATGGCCGCCGCCAGTGCAGCCTCGTCCACGATCCCGCCGCGCGCTGCGTTGATCAGGACCGCGTCGGGTTTCATGCGGGACAGGAGTGCAGCATCGACAAGGTTCCTGGTCGCGTCAATCAGGGGGACATGCAGGCTGACCACGTCAGAGGCGGCGAACAGGTCTTCGATTCCCGACGATTGCGCCTGCATTCCGTCCAGCTTGGTTTGATCGCGGGGCAGAGCCGGATCGTGATAGGCGATCCTCGCCCCCATCTGGTGGCAGCGTTCGGCTACGGCCAGCCCAATCGTCCCCATTCCAACCAGACCTACGGTTAGCCCGCCAATTCCACAGAGGTTTGCCTTGACCATGGCCGCCCGGTGGGTGGCGTAGCCCCCGGTCCGCAAGGGGCCACTGGCCCCGAAGAACCCACGCCGCAGGGCAAGCGCATTGGAGATGACGTATTCAGCCAAGGCCATGTTGGAGCCGCCAGGCACGTTGGCGAGTGCGATGCCTTCGTCGCGCAATACGTCCGGATCGACCCGGTCCAGACCCGCGCCGGTAACTTGAACCAATCGCAGGGCACTGCCCCGGAACCAGACTGGGTCAAGGGCTGGCCCGACCGCGGGTATCACCAGAGCGCATGCTGATTGCACCAAGTCAGGCACGTCTTCGTCCGCTGGACCGCGATAGGTGATGTACAGGTCGCTCGGGGGCATCACGCCGACTGCCAGAAAGTCCTGCTCGGGGCGCAGGCAAAGGACGTCAGCGCACATCGGCATGCGACTCGGTTAGCAACGTAATCTGGGACGAGGGGAAGAAACACAGCAGGGTCAAGGGGATATCGCTGCAATTGCGGGTGACATGGCGCTCGCCCGGGGCAATGTAGAGCGTGTCGCCCGATCGCATCGCGAATTCCTGGCCATCCACCCAAGTACTCCCCAGTCCGGAGAGGACATAGATGCACTCCTCGCTATCGGGGTGCCAGTGCGGCGGTCGCGGGTCTGCCCCGGGTTCGGGCACCGCGATCTCGACGATCCGGAAGGTGCTTTGGGCGTCATCGACACTCGCCAGAATATCCCGCGATCGGCGCCCCGGAAGACCGAGGTCCACGGCGTCGTCAAGGGCGATCCGCGTGGCCATGTACTACTCTCCCGCCGGGTTCTGGTCGGCGCCGCCCTGGATCCTCTCCAGCTGATCGAAGATGATCGTCGCCTCTTTGGCAATCGCATCGGCGATATCCGCGATCATCTGCCTTCCACGCTCGGCTGTCGCGGGGGAGGGGTCTCCGTACCAACCGGTCGGCGCGATGGATCGGATATCGGTGAGGATCGGCACGAAGCTGCGGGTACGGCGCAGCTTGTCCATATGTTTGCCTTGCCGCATTTCAGACGATCGTTCGGCCCTATCGAGATGGACCAGGTGTTCGTGTTCAGGAAGGATGGCGAGGGCTTCGATCTCGCCGGCATGGGTCAGCCCGTTGCAGCTCGGCCCCCAGAGATCTTCGGCGACGTAACACGCCTGAGCGATGACAACGCTCATCCCGTGGGTCCGGTGAAGCGCCTCGGCAGCCAGCGACAGGGAGGCCGAATTGCCCTCGTGCCAGTTGACGATCAAGAGCTTCCTGGCTCCGTGCTGTGCGGTTGACAGGCAGGTCTCGATCACGACCCGCTGATAGGTTTCGGGCGTCAGCGAGATCGTCGCCTCGAACGCCATGTGCATTGGCGTGACGCCGAGCGGTCCGCCGGGCAGAACCACGCCATCCATGCGCTCGGCAACGACGTGGCTGACGGAATTGGCGGCAAAGATATCCGTCCCCGTCGGCAGGTGGGCACCGTGTTGCTCCACACTGCCGCAAGGCAGGATCACCAAGGGATGTCGTTCGAACTGGGCCTTGATCTCAGGCTGGGTCAATTCGATGAAATATCGGGACATGGGCGGCCCCTACGCTCAGGCAACGTTCTGGTCTTCAGCGGCCACGCGGGCCCGAGCACCATCAAGGATTGCGGACAACTTGACCGCCTGGCCATTCCGCTCGACTGATGCCAAGGCGGCATTCACGATCCCCAACGCAACCAGTCCATTGGCGGCCTCAAGCTCCACGGTTTCTCCCGACCGGCACATATCGGCAAACATGTCGAGCTCGTCGGTAAACATGTTCGAAGCGCCCATTTCCAGCACTTCGCGCTTTCCGTAGCCGTCCTTGCCCCTCTGGATGTAGAGCGTAGAGGTTTCATGCACCTTGTCGGGGTTGTCCCAGCTGCCGAAGTCGAGTTCGAAATGCATTAGGCCCTTCTGCCCGAATATACGGATGGAGTAGATGCCTGGCGAGGTCCAGCAGGATCCGACGTAGCCTAGCGCACCGCTTCTGAAACGTAGGATGGTCATGGACTGATCGTCCACCTCGGCCCCCACGGGCGAGAGCTTGGATGCGATGGAAGAGACCTCTTCGATCTCCCCGCCCAGCATGTACAGACTGTCGAAGAGATGAGTGGCGAGTTGGGAGAGAGGGCCACCCGGTGCCTTGTCGCGATACCAGCGCCAGGTGTCGGGGGTCAGTTCCAGCGCACGTTCGTTGGAGAAGTTGGCCTCCATGAACGACAATGTCCCCAACTCACCGCTGTCGATAGCGTTCCTCATCATCCGGGATCCGCGCAGGAGCCGGGCAGAATGCCCGACCATTGCCTTGACCCCGTAACGATCCTGCAACGCCTCCAGCCGGATGCCGTTTTCCAGCGTGTTGGCAATGGGCTTTTCGGTGTAAACGTGCTTTCCAGCCCGCGCGACAGCCTCGGCCACGGGAAGATGCTGTTCATTCGGAACTGTTAGGATGGCCCCTTTGATTTCGGGATCCCGCAGCATCTCATCAAGGCTACCGACGGACGGAACGCCGTATTCCGCCTCGAAGGCCTCCCGCTTTTCCGCGCTGCGGCTGTAGCCCTTGGCAATCTCGATCCGATCCGATTGCCGGGAGGCCCGGGTCAGAACCCGCGCCCAGCGCCCCAAACCCACAATGCCGACTTTGACTTTATCTTCGCTCTCTTCGCCCACGTCGTAATCCTCCCAGCCAGTTCGAGATCTGCTATTCCGTCTTACCGCAGGACTCTAGTGGTTCCAACGGCAATCGAAACAGTCATGCCGATTTCGGCGTAACAGGGTGGAACGGGGGGTCATATAAAACGAAAAATGAAGAGCCGCCGTGAAACGGTTTCAGGCCAAAGACCTTACGCGCAACATCGCCGACCTGTGGACCGCTGCGACCGGTGCCACGCTTGCACCGGTCACGAACACGAAACACCGCAGGTCTCGGTTCGTCGTCATATCTGTTGAGCGCAATGAAGCACTATTGGACGGCAGGAGCTCGCAGGTTTCCGTGGACATCACAAATATGCCTGACGAGCTGGGCGAGCTGTTCGGCAAGGGTGTAGAGCAACACTTCCGTAACAAGTGATTTTCCGAACCGGAGCCGGTTTTCGAGATTCATTTCCTCTGGGTCTGGCAAAAAGTTCCTGGCGAAACGGAGGCCATTCCGATGAACTCCGCCTGAGATCTGCGGCTGGCGGCGTTCACCATCCCGCACTCATGGCAAGTCTGTGAAGTATAGGCCGCGGGAACATAGATGACGCTCGCTGCCTTGTATTCCAGCATCGTTACCAGCGCCGTCCAGCCTGTATCGGCGACCACTCGGTCCAGACCGACTTTCCCGCGATTTTTTGCGGTCGGGGTGCAGTCCCAAAGCATTGCGGTTATCGCAGACCGTCGGCGTCAGGAATTCAGCGCTTCCATGGCCTCGGCATGGAGGCCAACATTCGCTGCCGCCAGCACCTGACCACCCAAATGCGCCATCTTCCTGCCCTGCCAGTCGGTCACGATGCCTCCCGCTGCTTCGACCACTGCGATCGGCGCCTGAATGTCGTATGGCTGAAGCCCCGCCTCCACGACAAGATCGATCTGACCGGCCGCAAGCAGTGCATAGGCATAGCAGTCGATACCGTAGCGTGTCAGGTTACAGCGGGACGCCAGCCTGTGAAAGGCGTCCGCCTCTGAGTCGGTACCTATCTCAGGAAATGTAGTGAAGATTGTCGCCGCACCGATTTTACGGCCACTCCTGCAGTGCAACGGAACCCGGCCCTGCGGGCCAACCATGTAGGCTTCCCCAAACCCGCCGACAAAACGCTCGCGAATGTAGGGCTGGTCAATCAGGCCGAAGAGCGGGCCGGCCTTTTCGCCAACCGCGATGAGAACTCCCCATGTCGGCGTACCGGAAATGAATCCCCTGGTTCCGTCGATCGGGTCAATCACCCAGGTTAGCCCGCTGCTTCCCTCTACCGCTCCGTGCTCCTCCCCGAGAATTCCGTCGTCGGGTCTTCGTGCGGCAAGCACTCCGCGCATCGCCTGTTCCGCTTTGCGGTCTGCGGCCGTTACCGGATCGAAACCGTTGGTGTCCTTGTTTTCC
>JAJDZT010000060.1 GCA_022824525.1 Silicimonas sp.
AGACATGCTGCCGAATGTAGTTCGGGCCAAAGGGCATTTCTGGATTTCGACTCGCCCAGAATGGGTGGTCGAGTTCTCGTTGGCAGGCGCTTTGTCCAGCATCAAACCACTCGGAAACTGGTGGGCGATGGTCCCGAAAGAACGGTGGCCTGATGACGCTTATGCACAAGACTACATGCGGGCCCACTGGGAAGAGCCTTGGGGCGACCGCCGCCAGGAGCTTGTCTTCATTGGCGCTGGGTTCGACTGGCCGTCCTTGAAAGCCCGACTAGACGACTGCCTCGTTCCTGCCGACATGACAACCGGCCCGTATGACGTCCCAGACTATCCAGACCCGTTCCCGATCTGGCGTCGGACAACAGAGGCCGCGTGAACCGCAACCTCGGACAATCCAGTTTGCGTCGGAAGCGGCGGTGCGGCGATCCGATGGTGGCATACGACGACCTGCCTGCTCCGCTGCGCCAATGGCTATCTGAGGCCGCTTTGCCTTGGTCGCCAACTTCGGTTCGGCGGATTTGGTCGAAATCCAAGGCGAAAGGTCTGACGCCAGAGGAAACGCTTCTATCGCTCAGTCAGGCGGAAGCACGGACCCTTGCCAGAGACCGGCACGCCACCTCGTTCAAACTAAATCAGCTATCGGGCCGACGCCGATTGAAATGATAAGGTTACCCTCTTGGGCCGTCGCAGGGAGAACCTCGGTTTTGGAAAGTCCTCACTGCTTACAACGTCCGCGCAGGGCTCAATCCAGCCGTTTGCGGCGCGATGCACGAAGGTCGCCAAACGATGTTCATGGTAGGGCAGGAGGATTGGCGGCTCCGAAAGCGCATAAGCGTGCTTATGTGCAATCAATCTTCGAAACCGCGAAAGTAGCCTTCAGTTTTTGCGCGGAAGTCGATTAACTCTGGCCTGTCGCGATCGCTCTTTCGAGACCAAAATGCTAGGTTTCTAGATGGCAAGGGGGCATCTGTAGACACAAGGGCAATCTCATGCATCCGGTCAGACAGCGCCACGAGTCTACGTGGCAAAACGCAAAGCGCGTCTGTTTTTCGCAGAATCTCCAAAACCATCACAATGTCTCCTGTGAAAGCGATACGTGAAGGAGTGTTTCGCATGCCGAGAGCGTCAAATACTTCCTGGTTCGTACCCGAAATCCCAGACAATGCACCAACCGAAATCCATTGCTTCGTCTCTAGTTCTTTGGTGGGTACGGGCCGTGTATTCAGCGCAAGAGAATTCTGTAGACCTGCGAAAATGCCGAGGTTGTCCTTCATCAGATGGTGCTGCGCGAGGTCATCTTGGAAGTGATTCACCCGTTCCGGAGCAAGAACCACGTCCAGTTCGTCGTTGTTCAATCGTTCGATAAGCCGAGAAACGGTAGCAGAGACGACGCGCAGTGCATATCGAGGCGGATCAGCGACCATTTGTGCAAAGAAGCTGCCCATGACCGTAGTTGCGAGCATTGTCCCCACACCAACGCGCAGGTCCCGTTCGAGCCCGTCTTGCCAGAGATCAACGATATCCTCGGCTTGCGCCTTTGTCTCGACGATCTTTCTCCCCATTTCAACGAGGCGCGCGCCGATTTCGGTCGGTCTAACACCATGACGTTCCCGCACGAGGACTTTGCCGCCGACATGTTCTTCGATGACTTGGACGGCGCGAGACAAGGTTGGCTGGGTGACATTCAGCTTCTGAGCTGCACTGCTCAACGAGCCAAGATCAGCAATGTCCGCCAACCAAGATAGATGTTTAGGATCAAGCATGCCCTTTAGTTATAGAGAAATGCATACCTCAGCAACAAAATGCGATTTTACAGATACCACGGCTTGCTCGCATACTGAGCAAAAAAAGCGTGTCATTTGGGAGGAAACACATGAACCGCATACTCACGTCTCTGGCCTCGGCCGGACTGGCGCTGTCCGTTATGGCCGCGCCCGCTTTTGCTGAAACGCTCAAGGCCGAAGGTGGCTCAGCCGCCGGTCTGTCTGCCTTGGTGCCTCAGCTCTTGTCGAAATACGCTGCCGACAGCCACGAGGTCCGGGTCAATGTTGACCAGACACTCACACGGGCAACTCTGAAAGTGGCGACTGGCGCCATCGACATTGCAAGTACACCGGCTGGCGCGTTCGCAAAGATGGAAGTTGGCAAAGGTCCATACAAAAAGCTTGGCGAAGAGGCGATCGAAGCGTCTGCCAATGTACGTTCCCTGTTCTCGTTCCTAGGCGGGCATGTCCACGTGATTGTGGCTGCCGATAGCGAGATTCAGACGTGGGAAGACCTCCGCGGGAAGCGCATCTTCATTGGACCCCCAGCCGGGTCGTTTGGCGGGCAGACCCAGGCTTTGATCAAAGCAATCACGGGCATGAAGAACGGTGAGGACTACGAAGGCATCAAGCTCGCTTGGGGTGCTGCGAACCAGGCTTGGGAAGATGGTAAGTTCGACGTTTTCATGCGTCCGGGAACCATGGGGTCTGCTGCTGTCGATCAGTTCGGATCAGCAAAACCATTCCGGCTTCTGGGCATTCCAGAGACCGTTTTGGGCACACCGGCCTGGGACACGTATCTTGAGACCCCGGGCTACGCAGCCGACACAATGCCCGCTGGCACCTACCAAAACCAGTCGAACAATGATCAAGACCTGTTTGTGTCGGCCTACGTCATGTTTGTCAGCGTCAACAAGGACATGGACGAGCAAACGGCCTATGACCTGACCAAGGCGATGTTCGAGAACCTCGACGATGCGCATTCTGTGAATGCAGGGCTGACGCCTTTGACGCTCGACAATGCATTCGTGTCACTGGCAGCACCGCTGCATCCGGGTGCATTGCGCTACTTCGATGAAGTTGGCGCGACAGTACCAGAGCATCTGCGCGGCGGGTCCTCGTAAGACCTAACACTTTGCAAGGAGCCGAGAGCGCTCGGCCCCTTGCGTTCCAACAAGCCACAACCTTCTGGGAGACCGCGATGTCTGTCGCGACTGATACCGCACGCCCGACGAAAGACCGCGTCCTTTTGGCGATCGGGTTTGCCTTTGCGTGTCTTGGGTATCTTAATGCCGCTCCTGCTTGGGGCCCCATTCCCTCGCTCGGTGTGATGCGGGCGGTCGATTTGCACCCACTGGTTTTGGGAACGGGATTTCTCATCAGCTGCATTGCTGTGTCGAAGTTTGCTGGTCGTGGGATATTGGTGACGGCGTTGAATTTCGCGCTGATCGCTGGGGCTCTTTATGCCCTTTGGTCTTTCAATGGCACCGTGCGCGAGATTGAAGATGAAGGGCTGTTCTTCTTCAGCTCCTTCCATGCCTGGGTCAGTATCGGGGCCTGCATGGTCATTCTTTATTTCTGTTGGCGGATCTGGGGCGCCCCACTTGCGATAGTTGGCAGTTTGGCGCTGCTCTACTTCTTCTTTGGCGAAAGCTTGCCCGGAATTTTGGGGCATGCGGGCATGGATTTCGAACAGGATACCCCGCCCGAGCTTTGGTACAACACCGGCGACGGGGTGATGGGCAACATCCTCGCGATCCTGATCAATACTGTTTTCCCGTTCATCATCATGGGAGCTGTCTTGGAAGGGACCGGTGGCGGCGCTTCCATGATCAAGCTGAGTTTTCATGCGATGAGGCGGTTCCGCGGTGGGCCAGCGCACGCCGCTATCATGGCGTCTTCGCTGTTTGGCACAGTCTCCGGCTCGGCGGTTGCCAATGTGGTTGGCACCGGGGTGATCACGATCCCGATGATCAAGAAGCGCGGGTTTCATCCTTCGTTTGCTGGCGGTGTCGAGGCAACTGCGTCGACCGGGGGACAGATCATGCCACCCATCATGGGGGCCGCAGCCTTGGTGATGGCCGACTTCATTTCGATTGACTATCTCACAATCATTGTCGCAGCGATCATCCCCGCGCTGGCCTACTACGCCTCGCTCTTCACGACAGTTGTTTTCGAGGCGCGCTCCTTGGGCGTCGAACCCAGCGGTGATCAGGATCTCGATCCAATCACGTCACAGGATTGGATCAACCTAATCCTCGTTGTCGTACCAATCTCGATTGTCGTCTTCGCCTTGATACAGGGCTTCTCGCCGGCGGGTTCGGCCATGATTGCGCTGACCGCTCTGCTTTTCCTCAGCTTTCTGAACCCAGACATGCGCGCGCGCCCAATCCGGGTCGCTATTAGCTTTGCGAAAGGGGGCGTGACCTTTGGTCGGTTGTTGATGGCAATTGGGACAGTGACGATTATCATCGCAGTTCTTGGCGCGACGGGTCTTCCGCTAGAATTCGCCAAAGTCATTAACGCGCAAGCAGGCGATCAACTCCTGGTCGCGCTTCTCTTCGCGGCGGTCTCGGCGCTGATCCTTGGGATGGGGATGCCGACGCTGCCAGCCTACCTGACAATCGTGATCATCCTTGGCCCGTCGTTGACCAGTTTGGGATTGGAGCAGCTTACAGCCCACTTCTTCGTGTTCTACTTCGGTGTGGCGTCTGCCATCACGCCACCGGTCGCTGTCGCAGCGTTTGCAGCGGCTTCGATCTCCGGGGGCGGCGCGATCAGTACGGCAGTACAGGCTACGCGGATTGGCGTTGTGATCTTTGCCATCCCTTTCCTGTTCGCCTTTAATCCGGAGCTTTTGATTGTGACCGAGGCAGGCGGAGAGTGGACGCTCGGAGGCTTTGTTTGGTTGCTGATCCGGCTTGCGGCCCTGATCTACATGCTCGCCTCTGCCTCAAGCAGGTTCGATGCCGTCCGCATGCCCCTGTGGGAGGTGGTGCTCCGGATTATGGCCGGGCTCGCACTGATCCATCCTGAAATTTCGGTTCATGGACCTGCATTGGCTGCGGCTGTCGGTCTTTTGGTACTGCATCGCGTGACCGCGCAGCGAGGAGCAACGGCATGACCCATGAGCTGAAGAACTTCATTGCCGGACGATGGGTGGCATCAGACAGTGTCTTTGAAAAACGCAGTCCATTTGATGGATCGCTTGTCGCGCATGTTCATGAGGCGTCGCGTGACATGGTGTCAGAGGCGGTGGAACGCGGACGTGACGTTTCCATCGGCACTGCGGCACAGACCTGGGGAAACTTGCCACAAAAGAGACGACTCGCAATCATTCACGACTTCGCAGCAAAGCTGATGGAGCGTGTTGATGATCTCGTGGAAGCCGAGGTTGCAGATACAGGTCGAAGTTATTGGCAAGCGCGCAATTTCGATGGTGCGCGCGCGGCTGGTCTATTCAAAGCCTATGCGGATTTGGCTGCCGGGTTGGAAACGCGGTCAAAGCCTTTTGATACGCCTGGCGGACAGGCACTTTGGTACACAGCGCGCCGTCCGAAAGGCGTGATTGCCTGCATCTGCCCGTGGAACATGCCTTTGCTCATGGCGTGTATGAAGGTCGCGCCTGCCTTGGCCATGGGCAATGCCGCAATTTTGAAACCGTCCGAGGAAACCCCGTCATCAGCCACGATTCTGGCCGAGGTTGTCGCGTCGTCTGACATTCCAGACGGTGCGTTCTCGTTGATCCACGGGTTTGGCTCGGGCTCGGCGGGTGGGTTCCTCACTGCGCACCAGGACGTCGATGCGATAACTTTTACTGGCGAAAGCGGCACAGGCTCTGCGATCATGAAAGTGGCCGCAGACGGCTTAAGGGACGTCTCGCTAGAGCTTGGCGGAAAGAACGCGGCGATCGTGTTCGGGGATGCTGTCATGGATCGCGTGGCCGAAGGCGTCCAACGGTCTGCTTTCTTCAATTGCGGTCAAATCTGTTTTTGTACTGAGCGCGCTTATGTCCACAGGTCGCGCTTCGACGAATTTGTCGACCGCATGGCCGGCGTCGCGCGCGGCATTGTGGTTGGCCAGAAAGACCAGAACGGATTCAGTATGGGTCCATTGATCAGCCAAACTCACCGCGAGAAGGTCGTCGGGCTGCTGGATACCGTGAAGCCTGATGGCGGCGAGTTTGTTTCCGGTGGTGGTGTGCCTCAGTTCGGTGACGAACGAGATAATGGCGCCTTTGTCGAGCCATCGATTGCCATCGGACTCTCGGAAGATGCTCGGTTCGTGCGCGAAGAGGCCTTTGGCCCGGTCATGCACGTCGCGCCTTTCGACGACGAAGCGGAAGTGATCTCTCTTGCCAACAACACTCGCTACGGGCTTGCGACATCCATTTGGACTGAGAGCTTGAACCGGGCACACCGCGTCGCCCCACAAATTCGCGTGGGCCACGCCTGGATCAACTCTTGGCAAATGCGGGACCTTCTCAGTCCTTTGGCAGGGGTTGGGATAAGCGGCGTCGGCGATCAAGGCGGCCAACGCAGCCTCGAATTCTGCTCGCAGCCGCAAACCATCACAACGCGCATTTTTGGAGATGACCCATGAACCGGCAGTCAAAAATCCAAACGCAAACAGAGATTTCGGCTGGCGAGGCCATCCTTCGCTCGCTCAAATCGAATGGGATAGACTACCTGTTCATCAACCCAGGCAGCGATTTCGCGCCCATTATCGAAGCATTGGCGGGCGCTCCGTCCGAGGACATTCCGCAGGCTATTCCCAGTGCCCATGAAAATGTCGTCGTGACGATGGCGCATGGTTACTTCCTGGCGACGGGCAAGATGCAGGCTGCAGCCGTGCATGTAAATGTAGGCCTAGCAAACGCTGTCATGGGGCTTTTGAACGCGCATTCAGACAATGTGCCAGTCTTCATGATGTCCGGGCGCAATCCTCTGACCGAGGGTGACCGGATGGGCAGCCGCCACACGCCGATCCAATACGGGCAAGAGATGTTTGACCAGACAGCCCTGGTACGCGAGGCGGTGAAGTGGGACTATGAGTTGCGTTATGCCGAGAATGCTGCCGACCTTGTCAGTCGCGGCTGTGCCATCGCCCGGATGGAGCCCAGGGGTTCTGTTTACCTGTCGTTGCCGCGCGAGCCCTTGTGCGAAACCACCGAGTTGCCGCATGCGCCAACACAGGTCTCGCCTGCGGTGCCTTATCCGGACCCCCAAGCCATCGAACGTGCGGCCAAGGCACTGGCTGAAGCTGAAAACCCGCTGATCATCTGTTCGCGCGGAGACGAGGCAGGGGAACTTAGCGCAGAACTCCAGGCAATTGCCACCGAGAATTCAATCGCGGTGAGCGAGGTATATGTCACTCGGAACGTTCTGCCGACGCGCTTCCCGAATGCAGTTGGGGGAAACGTCGCCGCACATCTCGCGGATGCAGATGTGGTGTTGGTGGTCGACGCCAGCGTTGCATGGATCGAAGCAAAGGGTGCTCCTGCTGCGGACGCCGAGGTGATCCACTTGGGGCCTGATCCGCTGTTCACCCGTATTCCCGTGCGTGGATATAGGACAACACAGGCGATCCAATGCAACGCCGTTGCAGGATTGCGCGCGCTCAGGGCAGCACTTCCCGGCCAACCAAATGGCGACAGGCAGAAAGCAATCGAAGCCAAGCATGATCAGTTTTTTGGGCGCATTGCTGGCAAAGCGGAAGCGGGCAGGACGGGGCTTGCCAACAAGCCTTGGGTGGCAAAGTGCATTTCTGACGTGCTTGGCGACGGTGTGGTATTTAGCGAACGTGGTGGTCCTCGACCGCTGTTTGACGTTTCAGGTCCGAACCAGTGGTTTGGTAATACTCAGGCCGGTGGTCTTGGCTGGGCATTGCCTGCGGCCTTGGGTTTTCAACTTGCCGACCCTGACCGTCTGACGGTCTGCGTTGTGGGCGATGGTAGCTACATGTTTGCCAATCCAATCGCGTGTCACCAGGTCGCCGCTGCGCAGAACCTGCCGCTTCTTACGGTTGTTTTGAACAATGGGAGCTGGGACGCCGTCCGCAACTCCACTCTCGACATCTACCCGGATGGGGCGGCTGCGCGCGCCAACCATGTCCCGACCGTTCCATTCATGCCGACGCCGGAATTTGGGGACATCGCCGCGGCTTGTGGATGTCACGCAGAGACCATCGAATTGGCGGAGGACTTACCCGCAGCCCTCAAACGCGCCGTCAAGGTGATCCGTGAAGAACGCCGACAAGTCCTGCTGGACGTAAAGATCGGCATGGATGACGGCGAAAAATAGCACTCTCAAGAACAAAACACTCAACTATACGAGGACAAAAATGACGAACAAATCGCTTCAGGACGTTTTGGACCAAGCTGGAAACACTGTTCACCACCTGCGCAACAGCCAGATTGGCGCCTACGTTTACCCCGTGGTCGCGCCTGAATTCACGAACTGGCGGAGCGAACAGCAGGCTTGGCGCGAGAGCGTCGTCTTGTTTGACCAATCTCACCACATGGCGGAGCTGTTGATCGAAGGCCCGGACGCCGAACGGCTTTTGTCCGACACGATTATCAATTCGGTCAAGAACTGGCCCGTGGGACGCGCTAAGCACGTCGTTCCAGTGTCAAGCACCGGACATGTGATTGGGGATGTGATCGGCTTCCGCGATGACGTCATGCGGTTCAATATGGTCGGCCGCAGCCCGACGGTGACCTGGCTGCAATTCCATGCTGAAACGGGCGGATATGATGTTGTTTTGGGGCGCGACGATCGCTCACCGGCCCGTCCGATGGGCAAACCCGTGACGCGCCGCCACTACCGCTTTCAGGTTCAAGGGCCGAACGCGCCGCAGGTGCTGGAGCGTTTGAACGGAGGCCCTGTCCCAGACATCAAATTCTTCCATGTGGACCGCATCAACATTGGCAAACGGCGGGTCAATGCCCTGCGCCACGGCATGGCGGGGACACCTGGCTTGGAGATTTGGGGACCCTACGAGGAGGGCGACGAAGTACGTGCCGCCATCGTGGAAGCGGGCGCTGAGTTTGGCCTGACGCAGGTGGGCAGCCGCGCCTATGGCTCGAACACACTTGAATCCGGTTGGATCCCATCGCCTTTGCCGGCGATTTACACAGGTGGCGACATCGAAGCGGCCTACCGGAAATGGATGCCCGCGCAGTGCTATGAGGCAACGGGTGCCATCGGTGGATCCTATGTCTCGGACAATATTGAGGATTACTATGTCACGCCGTTCGAGCTTGGGTACGATTTCTACATCAAGTACGACCACGACTTCATTGGGCGCGATGCCTTGGAAGCGATGAAAGATCAGCCCCATCGCCGCAAGGTGACGTTCGAGTGGAATGCCGAAGACGTGGCCCGCGTCCACGCCAGCCATCTCGATCCGTCCAAGCCCAACCTCAAGACCATCGACATCCCGATTTCGAACTATGCCTCAACCAGCGCAGATCGGATCATGATGGGCGAACAGATGGTCGGAATGTCGATGTTCGCGGGCTATTCGTACAACGAACGCGCACAGCTTTCGCTTGGCATCGTCGATCCAGAGATCAATGAGAACGACGTTCTGACCCTCGTTTGGGGCGAAGAGGACGGCGGCACGGCAAAAACGACGGTTGAGCCACACGAACAAACCGAAATCCGCGTTCGCGTCGCAAAAGTTCCTTATTCGGCGGATGCCCGCGACGACTACGCCGACGGTTGGCGGACACGAACGTCTTGATCGAAGCGGAATGACCAAGCGACCAAATTTCATTCTGTTTGTCACAGATCAGCATCGCGCTGACTACTTGGGCTGCATGGGCCATCCGGTCCTGCAGACCCCGAATATCGACGCGATGGCGGCAAAAGGAACAGTCTGGGACAGGTTCTACGTAGCGAGCCCGGTTTGCATGCCAAACCGGTCGAGCCTTATGACCTGCCGTATGCCGTCAAGCCACGATGTACGGTGCAATGGCATTTCGCTCGATAAGCGCAACGTGACTTTTGTCGAACTGCTTCGCGATGGAGGCTATCGCACTGCGCTGATCGGCAAGAGCCATTTGCAAAACAACTCGGGCAAACCTCCGATGCTGAAGAAGCCAGCTGCGCGCGACGGGTATCACGAAGCGGTTGGCCCACTCGCAGAAGGGGTGCGGCAAAACCCGCCTGAGCACATTGAAGATGAAAAGGACCCAGCCACGATCGACACACCCTACTTTGGGTTCGACCATGTTGAACTCGCAACAGGGCACGGAGACAGACTTGCTGGGCATTACAGATCTTGGCTTTTGGAGAAAGAGCCGAATGCCGATGACATGATCGGGGCAGAAAACCAACTGCCGCATGATTACGCGTGTCCGCAGGCAGTTCGCACCGCTTTGCCGGAGGACCTATATCCCTCTGCCTGGATCGCGGACCGCGCGGTGAGTTGGATTGAGGAACAAGGCGACGAGCCTTGGTTTCTGATGGTGTCCTTTCCTGATCCTCACCACCCGTTCAACCCGCCAGGCAAATACTGGGACATGTATAGCCCTGACGACATGCCTGTTCCACAAGCCTTTAAGTCTAATGATTGGGCCCCACCACCTCATGTGAAAGGCATGATTGATCAACGCGAAGCCGGGGACGCAAACCTCGCTGGCATGGGCACCATCGGGACAACCGCGCGCGAGGCGCAGGAGGCGCAAGCACTCACTTGTGGCATGATCTCCATGATTGACGACTGCATTGGGCGCGTCCGTGCTGCGAGTGGGGCGGCAGACGCAGTCCAGATTTTTACGACAGATCACGGTGATCACCTTGGCGACCACAAGCTTCTTTTCAAAGGCGCAGAGCAGTATGAACAGATCACCCACGTTCCAATGATATGGTCTGATCCAACGGACCAAACGTCGACGCGAACAGATGCCATCGGCCAAACACTCGATCTCGGCACCACGATCCTGGATCGCGCCCGAGTTGAGCCAGCCATTGGCATGCAGGGTATTTCGCTTTTGAACGAAAAACGCGACTACGCTTTCATCCAGTACGATCACCAAAAAACAAACCCCGGGCTCGGTATTGGACCCAGAGTTCACACGATACGTGACGCGCGTTGGCGCATTTCAGTGTTTGACAACGTGGAATGGGGCGAACTCTATGATCTTGAAAATGATCCACGCGAATTGGTGAACCTCTGGGAGAGCCCGGATCATGCTAACATACGGGCTCACTTGATTTTAAAATTGGCCCGGGCTGAGATCGCCTGTGTGGATCGAACGCCCTTCCCAACTTCGCAAGCCTGATGAAGAGGACCGAAGATGAAGATCGACATCAAAGGAGGCATAGATGGGTAACAAGACGGCTTTGGTGATATCGGCTCATGCTGCCGACTTTGTATGGCGCTGCGGAGGTGCGATCGCGTTGCACCAGAAGCTTGGATACGACGTGACTGTTGCGTGTCTGTCCTTTGGCGAGCGAGGTGAGAGCGCGCGGCTGTGGAAAGAGGGCAAGACGCTCGATGAGGTCAAGGCGATCCGGCGCTCAGAGGCTGAGAACGCGGCGAAGGCGTTGAATGTGCATGACATCCAGTTTCTGGATCTGGGGGATTATCCGCTGGATTTAGGCAAAGAGGCGCAGGACCGTGTCGTCGATATCATTCGCGCGGTGCAGCCACAGTTCATGCTGACCCATTCGCAATATGATCCCTACAACACTGACCATATGCGCACGACTGAGTTTGTCATGACGTGCCGAATGATCGCGCAGGCCTGGGGCCACAATCCGGGCGAAAAGGTGCTCGGCGCGCCACAGATGTACCTGTTTGAGCCGCATCAAACAGAGCAGATGGGATGGAAGCCGGACACCTTCCTCGACATCACCGAGGTCTGGGATCAAAAGCGCGCCGCGATGGAATGCAACGAAGGCCAGATCCATCTGTGGGAGTATTATACCCGTGTCGCTCAGCAGCGGGCCAATCACTTCAAGCGAAACTCAGGCGGCATGGCGGGCGGGCGTGACTGCAAATACGCCGAAGGGTTCCAATCGATTTATCCAAGAACTGTGGATCAGCTATGACCCCGACCAATCCCTCTTTTGACCTTGCGCATCTCGGCCATGTCGAGGTTTTGACCAACAAGTTCGACGAAAGCCTCGACTTCTTCACGCGTATCTACGGGCTCAAGCTGTCCGCGCGCGACGGTGACAGTGCTTACCTGCGGGCCTGGGATGATTACGAGTTTGCCACGCTGAAGCTGACCGCGTCGGACACAACCGGCGTGGGCCACATCGGCTATCGCGCCTCAAGCCCGGAGGCTCTTGAGGCCCGCGTCGCCGTGATTGAGGCGAGCGGCTACAAGACCCACGGCTGGGTCGATGGCGATCTCAGCCATGGCCGCGCGTTCCAGTTCGAAGACCCGTTTGGCCACATCTTCGAGATTTACTACGACACCAACCGCGCGCCGCAGGACGATCCGGCCGCACTAAAGAATATGGCGAGCCGGTTTACAGGTGTGCCGCCCCGCCGGATCGACCACCTCAATCTGCTGAGCGACGACGTCACAGAGTTCCGCCGCTTTATGGAGACCTGCCTGGGCTCTCGCGTGACCGAGATGATCCAACTCGACAATGGACGGATTGGCGGCTGCTGGTTCACGGTCAACAACAAGACCTACGATCTGGCCTGCACCGAGGAACACGGGAAAGGCCACGGGCGCTTTCACCACGTGACCTATGCCACTGACCAACGTGAAGACATCCTGCGCGCGGCCGATCTGTTTCTTGAAGCGGGAGTTCACATCGAAACTGGCCCGCACAAACACGCCATTCAAGGCACCTTCTTCCTCTATGTGTGGGAGCCTGCGGGCAACCGTGTGGAGCTCGCAAACGCAGGCGCGCGCTTGATCCTCGCGCCCGACTGGGAGCCCGTTGTGTGGACAGAGACCGAGCGAAAGAAAGGGCAGGCGTGGGGTCTCAAGACCATTGAAACCTTCCACACTCATGGAACCCCACCAGTGGAGGAAAGCTGATGAGCAAAGTCGTTCAGAATATCCAGCGCGCCGACCCAGACATCATTCGACGCCTTGGCGAAGCAGGCGTTGCCACGGTGCACGAGGCACAGGGGCGAACGGGTTTGATGTCATCCAAGATGCGGCCCATTCAGCAGGACTTTGGGATCGCGGGCTCTGCGGTGACGATCTCTGCCCCGCCCGGTGACAACTGGATGATCCATGTGGCCATCGAGCAGTTACAGGACGGCGATATCATGGTGCTGGCCCCCACATCGCCATGTGACATGGGGTACTTTGGCGATTTGTTGGCGACCTCGGCTATGGCGCGGGGGTGTATGGCTTTGGTCATAGATGCTGGGACCCGCGACACGCGCGACCTGAGAAAGATGGGCTTCGCTGTATGGCTACGGCGATCTCTGCACAGGGCACGATCAAGGCAACACCGGGTTCGGTCAATGTGCCCATCGTTTGTGCCGGAGCCGCCGTAACCCCCGGCGATGTGATTGTCGCCGATGACGATGGCGTCTGCGTGGTGCCGCGTAAGACCGCCAAAGACGTCATGGCAGCCGCGCAAAAACGCCTCGATGCCGAGGATGAAAAGCGCCGTCGCTTCGCGTCGGGCGAGCTAGGGCTCGATATATATGACTTCCGCCCGCAACTCGCCGAGAAAGGCCTGACGTATGAGTGACGGCACCCGCGTCATGTGGATGCGCGGAGGCACCTCCAAGGGCGCGTACTTTCTGCCAGATGACCTGCCTAGCGATCTGGCGGAACGAGATCGCATGCTCCTCAGGGCGATGGGCTCACCCGACCCGCGCCAGATCGACGGCATGGGCGGTGCGGACCCGCTGACCTCCAAGGTCGCGATTGTGAAGCCTTCTGCGCGGGACGGCGCGGATGTCGATTATCTCTTTCTCCAAGTGTTCGTTGACCAACCCATCGTCACCGATGCCCAGAATTGCGGAAACATCCTTGCTGGGGTCGGACCCTTTGCCATTGAGCGCGGGCTTGTGGCGGCACAAAGCGACGAAACGCCGGTCACGATCTACATGGAAAACACCGGCCAAATGGCTGTGGCTCGCGTTCAAACGCCAAACGGCAAGGTGAGCTATGTCGGCGAGGCTAGCATTGACGGCGTTCCCGGCACGGCTGCTCCCGTTCCCTTGGAATTCCGCGACACAGCCGGGTCAAGCTGCGGTGCACTCTTCCCGACCGGCAACGTGGTCGATGTGATTGATGGCATCGAGGTGACCCTGATCGACAATGGCATGCCCTGCGTTGTGCTGCGCGCTGCGGATATGGGCGTTACGGGACGCGAAGCCCCTGCCGAGCTTGAAGCGAACGATGCCCTGCGCGCTCGCCTTGAGCACCTGCGACTCACGATGGGCCCGCTCATGAACCTCGGTGACGTGACCGAAAAATCAGTGCCCAAAATAACAATGGTCAGCGCGGCCAAAAACGGCGGCGCGATCTCAACTCGAACCTTCATCCCACATCGATGCCACAAAACCATCGGCGTGCTGGGCGCAGTGAGCGTCGCAACGGCCTGCCTGACACCGGGGGCTGTGGGAAACGATCTGGCGGTTCTGCCGGACGGCACCCCGAAGCGTGTGTCTATTGAGCATCCGACAGGCGAGATGACTGTTATTGGTCACATCAAGGAAGACACGGTCGCGAAAGCCGAAGTGCTGCGCACCGCAAGAAAGCTGATGGACGGGGTTGTGTTTTGATCGAGGTCGAAGACATCAAGATTGCCTTCGTTGGCATGGGAGAGGCGGCCTCTGCATTCTGCGGGGGCTGGGGTGCCAGTCGCGCAGCTCAAATCAAAGCTTACGACATCAAGACAGAATACGTCGAAACCCGAGATGAAATCGCAAACCGGTGTTCCAGCCTTGGCGTGACTTGCGAAACGACGCTGGCGGGGGCGATTTGCGATGCCGACTTGGTTTTTTCAACTGTCACTGCCGATCAGGCCGTTGCTGCCGCAGAACAAGCCCTCCCTTTTCTGAAGGAAGGAGCCTACTGGTGCGACCTGAACTCTTGCGCACCTTCTTCGAAGCAAATTGCCGAACAGCACATTGAGCGCGCAATGGGGCGTTACGTTGATGTTGCTGTTATGGCACCTGTTCACCCTAAGCAAAACCTTGTGCCTGTGCTGGTCTCCGGAAAATGGAGTAGCGGTATTGCACCGCTGCTTGAAGCGCTGCCAATGTCGGTGCGTATTGTCGAAGGGCCAGTGGGCCGAGCATCCTCCATCAAGATGGTACGATCGATCTTCGTAAAGGGGATGGAGGCGCTGACCGCAGAATGCACACTCGCAGCGGCAGCGGCGGGCGTTTCGGACGAGGTCTTGCCATCGCTGAAAAACGGTCATCCATGTGTGGATGTTGAAGCGCACGCGATCTACAATTTCGAACGCAGCCTAACTCATGGTGGCCGGCGATCCGCGGAGATGGTCGAGGTTGCCAAGATGCTTGATGATCTGAACCTTCCAAATTCTATGAGCGATGGTTCTGCAAAGTGGCAAAAGGTGCTTGGGGAGGTCGGGCAGCGACATGATGTTAGATCAGACCTCGAAGACATCACGCCGAAATTGCTTTCAATCCTAAGACCCTGACCTGTGTCTGCGGAGGTGTCTGGGCTATCCGGAGCGGCCACAAATGGTCGCAGTCAGGTTTCAGCGGCCCTAAGTACTAGCGTCTTGAGAACCTTAAGGTAGCTTTCAAGCTCACCCCGATTTTGTGCTTGCCGTTTGGCGTTCATTGCCGAACTGACCACGAATTCCGCAAAACTGCTTGCATCGATAGTATAGCTTATTAGGCCTTTCTTTTCGGCAAGAACCCGTTCGACTGCAGAGACTTCTGCTTGGCGCGTGTCATCAATCGCAGCCTGACTGTGTTCTCCAACTGCCTTTTCGAAGGTCTCAGGATCGGGCGCGTCGTGGAGCATGTCGAACCCGGCAAGTACGAGGCGATCCAAGAACATGTCCAACTTTTCGGGGAGGGACTTACCGGCCCAATCAGCGGTCAAAGCCCTGAGGGCCTCCCCTTTGGCATAGCGAATTGCGCCGCCCAGGGCGGCATCCTTGTTTCGAAACGTGGCGTATAGCGTCGGCTTGGAAACGCCCGCTTCTGCGGCAATTTCTTCCATCGTCGCCTTGCGCACGCCAAAGCGCTTGAAGACTGCCAAAGCGGCCACGGCAAATTTTTTCTCGGTTTCGCGCATTTCCATATTGACGATTATCGTTCTTTCGTTAAATAGCAACTTAACGAAATTCATAAACTCGTAAAGTCGAAAGGGCAAGCCGCCATGGTGACTGCAGAACAACAAACGATGCTCGAACTACTCGCGGGTGGGCTTTCAAAACCGCCGCGCCTGCCGATCCTTCGAACCCCTGATGAAGTCGGGCTGGAATTTGAAGACGTCAGCTTTAAAACGGCCGACGGTTTGGACGTATCGGCATGGTTTATGCCGGGCGCGTCGGGTCATGTAATCTTGTCGAACCATTTCTCTCCCGGCAACAAGTACGGCTTTGCAGGGCACATGGAAGGGTTGGACTTCGCAGGTGGTTTCGAGGTGAATTTCTTGCCGCGTTACAAGGCCCTCGTTGAAGCGGGCTATAGCGTCTTGGCTTACGATCTTCGCGGTCACGGTACGTCTTCGGACGGCGAGGAGGGCATCAGTGGCGTTGGCTACCATGAGTGGCAAGAGGTGCTTGCCGCACTCGAATACGCGCGCAGTCTACCCGACACAAAAGACATTTCCCTCTACTCAATGTGCATGGGGGCAAACGCCACGTTCAATGCGATGGACAAGCACCCTGAAGCCTTTGAAGGCGTGAAGTCAATGATCGCCATCGCCCCTTTGAAAGGCCGCACCACGATTGAGCGACAGGCTGAACAGATGGGCATCGATCCGGAGGAAGCCGTTACTGCTTTTGAGCCGATCTACAACAGCATCGCCCATTTGACCGTTGACGATCACAATATCATTCCCAAGGCGGCTGCCATCTCGGTGCCAACCTTCTTTGTGCAAGTCCGCGATGACATGAATTCACGCTGGCAAGATGTGCAGGAGATGTTTGAGCGCTGCCCGGTCGACGATAAGAAAATCCACTTCATCGAAGGCACGCCTTGGCGCTTTCAGGGTTACCAGCACTTCTCCGACACCCCTGCAGAGATGGTGCAGTGGTACAATGCTCACCAATAGAAACCATGCGCCGAGGCATCGAGCCGCCAAGCAACTTAGTTGAACAGGTTTAGAGATGATTACGAACTACCTATCAAACAGCATTGTCAAAGGCGGCGTGGCTCCAGTGTTTGACAGCCCTTCTGACTACGGGCTGGACTATGAGGATGTCAGCTTTTCCGCAAAGGATGGCGTCAACCTAAAGGGTTGGCTCGTGAAGGGCGGGACTGACAAGGTTATTGTCCAATCCCACTTTGGCATTCAATCCTCGCGCTCCGGCTATTCGCCAGACGGAAAGTCGATGAAGATGTGGCCGGAGAAGATTCACTACCTCAAGCACGTGAAGTACCTAGTGGATCAGGGCTATTCCGTCCTGATGTATGATTTCCGCAACCACGGTGAGAGCGGTGATTTCAGCAACGGTTATTGCGGCTGGGGACCTGATGTGGTGCCGGACGTGGTCGCCGCAGTGGACTTCGTGGCAAATCACGAGACTTACAAGAATGCGCAAATCGGATTGCTGAGCATTTGCATGGGGTCGGCCGCAACGACCTATGCCTTCGGCCAGACGAGACGCACGGACCGGCTGTACCGGACAAAGCCGCCAAGTGTGACCGCGCCATTATTCAGTCCGGTCTGATTTAGCCCGTTCGTTGGCATATTTGATTGCACGATCCAGCATAGAGTTTAGCAGCTCTAATTCTTGGATGCCAAACTGGCTATGGAAATCATCGGCTACGTTTTTTGCCAATGGCCAAAGCCTATCGAAAACCTCGAACCCACTATCTGTAAGCTCAAAAATTGATGCTCTGCCATCCGTGGGGTCACTGGTTCGGCGGACAAGCTCTTTGCGTTCGGCTGCTTTGAGAAGCTTGCTGGTTCTACCTGGATCGAGGGCCAGCTTTTGACTAATAGCCGTATGGTTGGCTTGCCCATGCTCCTTCAGCAAGCAAATCAGACGCCACTCCCCGATATGCACGCCCGATCCCGCTAGAACCTCTCTCGACGTAATCAGTGTCATCTTTGAAGCCAACCTTTGCACCCGATAGTGAAGGAGCTTCTCAAGTGCCATCGATGGCTCGACATCATTTTCATCAACGACTTGATCCATACCACGACAATACCAGATCACGGCCAAAGATCAATATACTTGCCATGGCAACAAAATGATTATAGCCTTCGTGCGGGGCCAAACGGCCAGCATGGGAGGAAAACATGAAACACCTTTTGAAGGCCGCCATCACAGCGGCTATTTTAGCCGTTCCAGCATCGGCTGACGATCTTATCCGAGCCCAGGTTAGTGCGCCCGGCGCAACCGCATATGTGGTGACTACACACCTTGCTAATGTGCTCAAGCAACGCCACGGCTACACGGTTGAAGTGGCCACCGGCTTTCCGGGTGTTCGCAGTCAGGTAAACAACGCCAACGGCGAAGCCGATCTGACACTCTATGCCCCAGCACTTGCATTCTTCCTGAATAAGGGGATCGCAATGTACCAGGGCTTGGAAAACCATGCAGAGCTGGCCGCAGAGCTTCGCCCGCTCTTTACCTACCAAGGCGACATGTTCACTTTCGGGACCTACGATCCCGAGATCAAAACCCTTTCCGACATCGAAGGCAAACGGGTGTTCTTGGGGCCCCAAGGTGCCGCGCTGGTTCGCATCAATGGCGGGTTGATAGAGGCGGCAACTGGCCTTGTTGCCGGCGATGACTATGAACTCGTCCATGTCGATTGGCCTGGTTCGCCCGCATTGCTTCAGGACGGCTCTGTCGATGTGCTGTTTCAGCTTTGCGCCCCTGGATGTGCGACTTGGACTGAACTGTCCTCGGGTCGCGATGTGACGTTTGTGGGCTACACCGAAGACATGATTGCCGAAGAAGAGTTCCAGAAGCAGCTTCAATTCCCCGGTCGCACAATGACCGCAATTGAGCCAGGCACTTGGGGCGACGGCCAGACGAATTCCGATCCGGTTCACGTCATCACTGAGTTCACCGGTTTGACCGGCAGTGCCGACATGAGTGACGAGGTGGCTTACAACATCACCAAGGCATTCTGGGAGACCAAGGATGAGTTGGCGGAAATCGCACCGTTCGTGGATCGCTTTGACATTCAGGATGCGACCTTTGGGATGATCAACCAAATCCATCCGGGCGCAGCCAAGTACTTCACCGAACAGGGCGTGGCTTTGCCAGGTCAATAATCGTGAGTGCCCATCCGCAGTCGGCGGGTGGGCCTCTGAGCCGGTGATCGCACATGAACAGCATGAAGCTCAGCCGAACGGGCGCATTTGTCGTTACCGTCCTGTCACTCGCTTTGGCAGCGGTGATCATCTACATGCCATCGCCACTCTTCCCGTTCCTCTCAGACAATGACACCTATCGAGCCCTTGGTTGGGAACGGCGTGGCGAAGGAACGTGGAATGAGATTATTGGCTGGTTCCGCGATCAGTTCCGAGGCTTCAATCGGACGCTCCTCGATCCAAGCTTCATACGCCCATTCTTCGTCGGCGTCGCTGGTATCATCAGCATTATTACGGTCTCTCCTTGGAGGACCGATTCTCCGACGCGTGCCCTCACCGCAAAGGCTTATAATGCCATACTGATCGCCCTTCTGCTGTTCGCTCTTTGGATTCTGGGCCGCAAGTTGAGCCTTGGCTCCGACGTTCTCTTCTTGCCAAAGACCATCGACATCGTTGGCGCTTTCTGCGGTGTGATCGTCATTACGGAAATGGTTCGCCGACTGGCAGGGTGGCTGATGTTCGGCTTCGTGGTCCTTGCTGTTCTGTACATGAAGTTCGGAGCGCCGGAGGGCCTCTTCTATCCAACATCTCCCAAGACCTGGGAACTGATGGCCATGAATTTTTGGCTGGAAACCACAGGGGCAATGGGCTTTGCGCTGTCGATCATGATCAACAATGTGATCATCTTTATCTTGTTCGGGGTAATCATCCAAGCGACCGGAGCCGCCGAAGCCATATTGAAAATCGCGATTGCGACGACCCGCCAGTTTCGCGGCGGGCCCGCCCATGCCGCAATTGTGTCATCAGCGATGTTCGGAACTTTCTCCGGCTCCGCAGCCGCCAACGTTGTGGGCACTGGCACCTTCACAATCCCACTGATCAAGTCTCGTGGTTTCTCTCCCCGTTTTGCCGGAGGTATTGAGGCGGCAGCGTCTACGGGTGGGCAAATCACACCACCCGTCATGGGTGCTGCGGCGTTCTATTTGGCCGAACAGGCGCAGGTTCCATACAGCCAAGTCGCCATCGCTGTCCTGATCCCAGCCATGTTCTACTTCGCCAGCTTGTTTTTGGCGGTCGAACTCCAGGCTCGAAAACGTGGGATCGAGCCTTTGCCGGTCGAAACGGACACTCGACTGACCCGAGCCGACTGGATCAAGTCGTTGGCTTTCTTTGCCCCGCTCATTGCCATCATCTACTGCCTGTCGGCAGGGTATTCCGTGAACCGTGCCGGGTTCTGGGCCGTGGCCATGACATTGCTGTTCGGCCTACTCAACAAGGATTTCAGAACCAATCCAGCGGTTCTGATCGGCAAGCTGAAAGAAGGTGGCATCGCAGTTGCTCAACTCCTGGTCATTGTAGCTGGGCTCGGCGTGTTTATTGGTGTGGTCGAGGGGACCGGCTTGGGCCCAAAGATCGGCACAGACCTCGCCCTCCTGGTTCAGGACAATGTGCTCGTTGCGTTGCTCCTGACGATGGTGGCATCACTTGTCTTGTCGATGGGGATGCCCACACTTCCTGCCTATGCAACTATCATTACGATCATGGGTATCTTCCTGACGCAGCTTGCTGGTGGAGATACTCCCGTGCTAGCTGTCCATCTCTTCGTGCTCTACTTCGGCGTCTTGTCGCCGGTTACGCCACCGGTGGCCTTGGCTGCCTATGCAGCCGCCCCGATAGCAGGGGCGCATCCGTTCCAGACAGGGGTCTCTGCGTTGCGTCTGTGTTTTGTGGCCTTCGTGATCCCCTACGCCTTCTTCTTCAACCCACAGCTACTCATCGGGCAGGTTGAGTTCTCAGCACCGCTGTTCGCACTCGCAATTGCAAAGCTCGGTGTGGCGGTGTTCGCACTCACCACGGCCACCACGGGGTATTTTCAACGCAACCTCGGAACAGTTGAGCGTGGCATTGTTTTGGTGCTGTCCGTGTCCTTGGTAGCACCAGATATAGCTGTGTGGGGACCAGCTTTGCTGGCTCTGATGGCGTTTATGACTTGGGTATCTTTCATGACGAATAAAGGGGCCACAACATGAGCACCACCTTCCTGTTCGTTCATGGTGCCTGGCATGGAGGTTGGTGCTGGAGGGCCACTGAACGGGCACTACAGGCCAAGGGTCATGAGACCCACGCACCGACCCTCACGGGCCTGGGAGAACGGCTTCACCTTGCCCATGCAGGCATAACGCCTGACAGTCACGTCGAGGACATCCTCGCCGTTATCAAATGGCGAGAGTTGAATGATATCGCTCTGGTTGGGCATTCTTATGGCGGGCTAATTATCTCTGGCGTTGCGTCTCAAGTGCCCGAGAAGATCAAGACGCTTGTATACCTCGATGCCTTCGCCCCTGAGGTCAGCGGTCGCTCTATCTTTGCTGATGCCAATCCTGAACGCATGACGGCTTTTGAAGCAGAGGTTGGGGAGAACGGTTTCATGGTGGAACCTGATCTCTTCGAGGCATGGACTGATGATCCGAAGAAAAGAGAATGGCTGAGATCGATGTGTACGCCCCATCCTATCGGCAGCTTTCGCCACGGTGTCACACTGACCGACCGCCGGAACGAGATCGGTGATCGGCACTTCATTGTTTGCTCCCGGAACGCGCCGTCTCCGTTTCAAGCGGAGTATCAGCGCATTCGGACACAGGACCACTGGAAGACCCACGAGATCGCAACAAAACACGATGCCATGGTCGAAGACCCCGACGGTTTAGCTACAATGCTGGATGATATCGCAAAAGGGGAGACTTGATCATGGGCAAAGGTCTTCTCGTTATCCTTTCCGACGAACACCGAGCCGACGCCATGGGCTGCGTCGGACATCCTTTTGTCAGAACGCCCAATCTGGATGCCTTGGCCGAACGCGGAACCATTTTCACCGACGCCTACACACCGTCGCCGATTTGCGTCCCGGCACGTGCGGCTTTTGCTACTGGCCGACACGTGCATACCACCGGGTATTGGGACAACTCCATGCCATATCTCGGAACACCTGAAAGCTGGGGGCATGTCCTCCAACGCGGAGGTGTCCAAGTCGAATCCATAGGCAAGCTACACTATCGTGACCCGTCCGATCCGGTTGGATTTGACCAAGAGCACATCCCAATGATGGTTAAGGATGGCGTGGGGATGGTGTTCGCGTCCGTCCGCCGAGAGGAACACAGGATAAGTCCTCAAGGTCGTATGCTTGGTGAGTATATTGGACCGGGCGAAAGCGACTACACACGATACGACGAAGCTGTCGTCGCCCGGACCGGCGAGTGGTTCAGGGATAAGGCTAAGTCGGACGATGATCGCGATTGGTGTCTTTACGTTGGTCTCGTTGCTCCGCACTTCCCGTTGGTCTGCCCCGAACCGTTTTTCTCACGATATCGGAGAATGGACATTCCAGAACCAAAACTCCTGCCGAAGGATGGCTACGTCCGGCACCCATGGGTCTCAAAGCAGAATGACTTCCAGGACAGCGAGGCGCTTTTCAAATCTGAAGATGAACGCCGGGATGCTATAGCCGCCTACTGGGGACTTTGTGAATGGATGGATCACAATGTTGGCCGCATACTGAAGTCGCTCAAAGAGAGTGGCCTTGAAGCGGACGTTATCTATGCATCCGATCACGGCGACAACACCGGTGCTCGTGGACTCTGGGGAAAGTCGAATATGTATCGTGAGTCAGTCGGAGTACCCATGATTGCCAGTGTTGCGGGGATCACCTCTGGTAGGTGCGATACACCGATCTCTTTGCTGGACCTGGCAGAAACAATTCCACACAGCTTCGGTTTGACCTGGGAGGGAGACCGGCCAGGTCGCCCGCTGCAAGAGATATCGGCGGAGGTAACCGATCCGGGGCGGGAGATTATCTCGCAGTACCACGCCGTCGGCGCTGTCTCCGGAAGTTACATGCTCAGAAAAGGAAAGTGGAAATACATCGAATATGCTGGTTTTGAGCCCGAGCTTTTTGATCTGCAATCTGACCCGGAAGAGACCACGAACATTGCTGCCCGAAATCCGGAAGTCGTGGCGACCCTGGCCGCGACACTTCGCAATCATGTCGTGCCCGAGATCGTAGAGACCAAAGCATTTGCTTCTCAGGACAAACTTATCGAGAGCTTTGGTGGCATCGAGGCGGCACTCAAGATTGGGGGCAAAGGCGCAACTCCGCCACCGAAAGACTGAACTGCGGGGCCCGAAAGACTGGTCGCTTCTGAGGCGCTCTACTTCTTGCGGCGGTACTGCATTCGCTCTGTTGTTTCTTTATCTTTTTTCGGCTTCTCAAAACCATCTTCCAAGAATGCTCTACTTGTCACCTGTTTCGAAAACTTGGAAAAGCCGACGTTTGCTGCAATCTGACCGACGACCACTTTGGGCTCGTAGGCGACATCTAACCGTTTCGCTCAGATGACCGCGTCCATTCTTAAACCGACCTTGGGACTTTGGGCGCAATCAGGCGGATTGCCCCAAGCAGAGCGCGATATGGACTGGACTTCCCGCGCCCCCAGAGCGTCAGTGTCCCTGCCGCGACGCAGGAGCGTCGCAGGTCTCCGCCCGGGTTGCCG
>JAJDZT010000058.1 GCA_022824525.1 Silicimonas sp.
GTCAGGTTCGAGAGATCCATTGCGGCCTCTGATTCGATTTCAGTCAGAAAACGTCATAGACGGTTGACAGAAGAATGTCCAGCCTGTTCAGAAAACCCAATGTAAAAATAGACGATCATGCACAGAAAAAATTCGCCGTGACGTTTTCCGCGATGGGCCTTCACGAGTTGGTTCTTCTTCGAAAGGGATCGCGTGGTGCAGCGGTCAAGCGGCTTCAGGAAGGTCTCGGCATAGGTGCGGATGGGATATTCGGATCAGGAACCGAAGCGGCAGTGAAGGATTTCCAATCTGCAAACGGCCTCGATGCTGACGGTTTGGCAGGTCCCGAAACACTCACCAAACTTGACGCCTTCGACGAAATGACCCCGGAGGTCGCAGAAGCCGCCACCGTACAGCCCGAGGAAGAGCATTTCGAAAGCGAGCCATTGCCGGAGATCTCGGGGGGAGAAATCCTGACCGGCTCGGTCATCCCGGTCCCGGAAAAGAAGTCCGTCTGGGGCAAGGTGAAGGGCTGGTTCAGCTGATGTACTCAGCCGGGGGAGTTCGGCTTCCCCGGCTCTCGTTGTAGGGATGTCCCACGAGGAGTGATCAGGTCCACTTATAATTGAAGCTGACGCTGATCCGATCCTCTTCGCTCATGTTCATCGGCACTTCATGCCGAAGCCAGCTTTCCCACATGAGCACTTCGCCCACCTTCGGCTTCACATATACGAATTGCTGAAGCTCTTCGGGAGCGTCCTTACGTCGAGGCGGGCTGGCCATCATCATCGCGTGGCGTGGGTCTTCCAGCTTCAGCGCACTCGTGTCTTCCGGCATCGCAACATAGGTGGTGCCCGAGATGACGCTGAGCGGGTGAATGTGGCTCGCATGCGAACCACCCTCTGGTAGAATATTGATCCAGAGATCTTCGAGTTCGAGCTTACCCTCGCCAAGATCGAAGCAAAGCTGCTCCGCGAACAGGCCGACATGCTGATCCAATGCGGCCTTCAGCGCCTCGAATATCGGGAACCGCCACGGCAGGTCCGACAAGCTGGCATAGCTTGTATAGCCCGGGTAACCGTTTTCCTCGCACCAAGTCTGGCCTGCTTCGTCATCTTCCGCGATGGAAAGGCACGCGGCTTCAAGTTCATTCGAATCGACGTCGACAGCCCCACGGTAAAGCGGCGTGACAAAGAGTGTGCTCAAGGATGTGGTCATGCCTTTCTTTACTCAGAAAACAGGCGAAACACCATGTTGTGACCCATACTCTTGACAGCATCCACTCCACGAATTCGTTCCAACCCAAGCGTATGAAAGTATGAAATTTCCCAGGTTTCATTGACCTGGCGTCATGTTTCCTGCCGGATGCGGATTTGACAGCGTCGGTGACGATGTCGGCGATTTTCCCCCTAAATTCGGCAGTCTCGCATTCCTAAGTTCAAGGAAGCTGCAACCCTTGAGTGTATTGATATGTTTGTTCGTCACCTCGCGCCCATGGCGCATATCCTGCAAGTTTTGGCCGCCGGAGTTCTCGTGCTCGCAGCGCTGGCATCGTTTGTTCTGACCAGTCTTTCCGCCGCCGGAGTTCAGCCCTGGCTTTCCATCACCGCAGCTTTCGGAGGCACCACCCTGCCGTGGGCGGGACCAGCCTTTCAGATCGGTGTGACGGTTCTGCTGGTTGCAGTCGCCGCGTTCCTGCCGTCCTCGCTTCGAGTTGCACGATTGGAGCATTCCCACCGCCTGTTCGAAATCGACATGGACGATATCACCAAGGCCTACCGTGCGGCGCATATGGCCGATCGTGCCGAGATGTTCGAGATGCGTCGCGAGTTCGATGCCGTTCGGGAGCGCTACAAGTTCCTGAAGGAGAAAACCAACCTGTCCGAGATCGACGACCAGTTGCTGATCATCGGGGCCCAGATGAGCGAGCAATCTCGCGACCTCGCCGAACGGTTCTCGGACCGCCGGGTGGCGCGGGTCAGGGAGGGGCTCGAGCGTCGCCGGGAAGATGTCGACACGATGGAAGCCCGGCTGGATGAGATTCAGGCCAAAGCCGTGAAACTGGCCCGAATGCGCGATGACGTGGAAATTGACAACGATCAGCTTGAGGCACGTATCGATGCGTTGCGGGCCGAGTTGAATGTTCTGCGCCGGAAGGACCCAAAAGACGATGGTGTCGTGAATTTCCGGCGACATTGACGACGGCGTTTCGCGCAAGGTTGCGCGCAGACGACCCGGCCAAAATTAACCTGATCCCGGCCTAGACGCGTCTCGGCATCATGTTATCTGACGGTGACAACCGACGGAGATGCATCGAATGCCAAACGACCTGGCGACGCTCCCCCTTGACGCGCTGAGCGTGGAGTCGGGCGTTCGTCCCTCCGCACCGCCAATCGGTAGCGCCAGCGATCAACAACGGGCGGCAGGTCGTCAGTTGGCCGCCATACATCGGCACTATCTCATGGATTTGGCGCGGATCACCCGGTTGATGGAACGGATCGAGGCGGGGGACGCCCCGCCCGAAGCGCTGGCTGACATCGTTCTGCACTCGGATATGTCGCGGAACCTTTCGGCCTTTGGCACGATCTGCGGGCAGGCCTGTCACGTTCTGAAGATGCACCACGACATCGAGGAAGGGCACATGTTTCCCGGGATCGACGTACGCGCGACGGAGGGCATCCGGGCAGTCGTTGCCCGCCTTCGGGAGGAACATCGCGTGATCCACGAATTGCTGGATCGGCTGGCCGTGGCCGGACAAACGCTAGCGCGGGAGGCGACGGACGAACGGTTTGCGGAAGCGCGTGCGATCTATGCCAAGCTCTTCGAGGCGGTGCGTTCACATTTCAAATACGAAGAGACCGAGCTGGAAGAAGCAATCGGCGTGTACCTCGGCGGCATTTGACGCCACGCGGTAGGGGTGGCCCGGGCGGAATCGCCCGAGCCAAAGCTTTCTCAGGCCTTTACGGCGCGGCCATGCTCGGCTGCGAAAGCGGCCAGCTGATCGATCGAGACCTGCTGATAGGCTTTCGAGGATTTGGCCTTCCAAGCCACCGCGTTCGGCTTGAGGCGCACGTGGCCCACAACGCCCGAGTTGTCGCGAATGGTGAATTCCTGGAACTTCGGTGCGTCGAAGGTCTTGGCGCCGTTCGAGGCGGCCTTTTTCTTCGCAGGTGCCTTTGCTTTGGTGGCCGTCTTGGCGGCTGCCTTCGGCTTGGCTTTGGCGACCGTTTTCGGCTTGGCTGCTGCCTTTGCCGTGGTCTTCGCCTTCGCGACCGTCTTCGGCTTCGCTGCTGCTTTTGCCGTGGTCTTTGCCTTGGCAACTGTCTTCGGCTTCGCTGCTACCTTGGGTTTGGCCGCTGCTTTAGGCTTGGCTGCTGCCTTCGCCTTGGCCGGTGTCTTCGCTTTCTTGGCTGCCATTGTATGGGCTCCGCTCTCAATTCAGTTTCAGACAATTGGATTGTTTCCAATTCGTCGACTCGGGTTGTTGGCGCGGAATGTGGCGAGAATATTGCAAAGAATGATTAAGATTGAGGCGTTTGGGCGGATTTTTCGGGTTTTTGCCGTGAAGGCGACGAGCTCGAGTTACGAGTTTCTTTCAAACCAATCGGGGATCGCAAAAGCAAGAACAGCAAGCATGACAATGAAAGTTGTGAAGAAAGGCTGTAATTCGAAGGAGTATGACACCTCCCACCCAATGTGATCGCTGCCCATTTGATAGACAAGTCGAGGCAAGGAGAGTCCCAAGATAACCGATAGGCTTCTCCCAATTCTCTTACTAAGGTCGAACACTCGAAAAATGTGGAGTTTATGCAGCAACCATCCAACTAGGCGTCCCAGACAGGCCCCCAAGTAGATGCTGACCAAAGTCGCTGCGAACACAGATGTTGGCTTCCAACCAAGCCACAGATACCAAGCCAGAAAAACAATCACTAACAGCAATACTGTCGACTTCCGGCCGGGGTGAAAATCTGACGTGTTGCCCATTTAGTTTCTCACGAAAAAGGCGGAGCCAACGGCCCCGCCTCATCTAATCTCAACCGGGTGACGGTCCGCAAGTTTTCTTCGAAAACTCGCTACACCGCACTCGAGGATTGGTTTCACCAATCCTCGCGAACCACCGTCCGTGTCTTCACCGGCAGCTTCATCGCAGCGAGGCGAAGCGCCTCACGTGCAATGCTGTCTGCCACGCCGTCGATCTCGAACATGATCCGGCCGGGCTTGACCTTGCAGGTCCAGCGGTCGACCGAGCCTTTGCCTTTACCCATACGCACTTCGATGGGCTTGGCCGAGACCGGCGTGTCAGGGAAGATGCGGATCCAGACGCGGCCCTGACGTTTCATGTGACGCGTCATGGCACGACGGGCGGCTTCGATCTGGCGCGTAGTCACACGCTCAGGTTCGGTCGCCTTCAGCCCGTAGGTGCCGAAGTTCAGGTCAGAGCCACCCTTGGCTTGGCCCTTGATCCGGCCCTTGTGCATCTTGCGGAATTTTGTGCGCTTTGGTTGCAGCATCTCAATTCACTCCTCAGTTCCGGCCGCGGCCGCCACCGGCGCCGCGCGGTGCAGGACCTTCCTGCAGCTCTTGCTGACGACGGTCACGTGCTGCCGGATCGTGTTCCATGATCTCACCTTTGAAGATCCAGACCTTGATCCCGATGATCCCGTAAGGCGTCATCGCTTCGGCCAGCGCATAGTCGATGTCGGCGCGCAGCGTGTGAAGCGGCACGCGACCTTCGCGGTACCATTCCGTACGTGCGATTTCGGCACCGCCCAGACGACCCGCAACATTCACACGAATGCCGAGGGCGCCCATGCGCATTGCGTTCTGCACACCGCGCTTCATGGCACGGCGGAAGGACACACGACGCTCAAGCTGTTGAGCGATCGATTCAGCGACGAGTGCTGCGTCAAGCTCGGGCTTGCGGACTTCGACGATGTTCAGGTGCAGCTCGCTGTCGGTCATCGCGGCCAGCTTGCGGCGCAGACCTTCGATGTCCGCGCCTTTCTTGCCGATGATGACACCCGGACGCGCGGTGTGAACGGTTACGCGGCACTTCTTGTGCGGGCGTTCGATGATCACACGGCTGACGCCGGCTTGCTTGCATTCTTCCTGAATGAACTCGCGGATTTTGACGTCTTCCAACAGAAGATCACCGTAATCCTTTGTGTCGGCGTACCAGCGGCTGTCCCAGGTGCGGTTCACCTGCAGGCGCATGCCGATCGGGTTTACTTTCTGACCCATTACACGGCCTCCTCGACTTGGCGAACCTTGATGGTGATCTCGGCGAACGGCTTGTGAATCCGTCCAAACCGGCCACGGGCGCGCGGACGACCGCGCTTCATCACCAGGCCCTTGCCGACCCAGGCTTCCGCCACGATGAGTTCGTCGACATCAAGGTTGTGGTTGTTCTCGGCATTCGCGATTGCGGACTGGAGCGTCTTCTTGACGTCCGCCGCGATACGACGCTTGGAGAAAGTGAGATCGGACAGAGCCTTTTCCACCTTCTTGCCGCGGATCATCGCTGCGACGAGGTTCAGTTTCTGGGGCGAGGTACGCAACAGGCGCGTCTTGGCCATCGCCTCATTCTCCGCCACGCGGCGAGGATTCTTTTCCTTGCTCATGGCTTACTTCCTCTTCGCTTTCTTGTCCGCCGCGTGCCCGTAATAGGTGCGCGTCGGGGAATACTCGCCGAACTTCTGGCCGATCATGTCCTCGGTCACGTTGACCGGGATGTGCTTCTGACCGTTGTAGACGCCGAACGTCAGGCCGACGAATTGCGGCAGGATGGTCGAACGGCGGGACCAGATCTTGATCACTTCGTTCCGACCGCTTTCGCGGGACTTCTCCGCCTTCTTCAGCACGTAGCTGTCGACGAAGGGACCCTTCCAGACTGAGCGACCCATATCAGCGCCCTTTCTTCTTGGCGTGACGCGAGCGGATGATCAGCTTCTGCGACGCCTTGTTCTTGTTCCGGGTGCGTGCACCCTTGGTCGGCTTGCCCCAAGGGGAGACCGGGTGACGACCACCCGAGGTCCGGCCTTCACCACCGCCATGCGGGTGGTCGATGGGGTTCATGACAACACCGCGAACGCTCGGGCGGATGCCCTTGTGACGCATGCGGCCTGCCTTGCCGTAGTTCTGGTTCGAGTTGTCGGGGTTCGAGACCGCGCCAACGGTTGCCATGCATTCCTGGCGGACCATGCGCAGTTCACCCGAGCTCAGACGGATCTGAGCGTAGCCGCCATCGCGACCCACGAACTGGGCATAGGTGCCCGCCGCGCGTGCGATCTGGCCGCCCTTGCCGGGCTTCAGCTCGATGTTGTGAACGATGGTGCCGATGGGCATGCCGGTGAAGGGCATTGCGTTGCCGGGCTTCACATCGACCTTGTCGCCCGAGACCACCTTGTCGCCAATGGCGAGGCGCTGAGGGGCGAGGATATAGGCCTGCTCGCCATCCGAGTACTGGATGAGAGCGATGAACGCGGTGCGGTTCGGGTCATATTCGATCCGGGCGACGACGGCGTCTTCGCGCTTCGTGCGCTTGAAATCCACGATCCGGTAGAGGCGTTTTGCACCACCACCACGACGACGCATCGTGATCCGTCCGGTATTGTTCCGGCCCGCCTTCTTGGTCAAACCCTCGGTGAGGGCCTTGACCGGACGGCCTTTCCAAAGCTCCGAACGGTCGATCAGCACCAGCCCGCGCTGGCCCGGCGTCGTCGGCTTGTACGACTTGAGTGCCATGCTTTCTGTCTTCCGTTTGCTTTGCGGGCGTTGAGCCCTGCTATGTGTGTTGGGTTGCCCCAAATATCAGCGCCCCGGACGAATCCGGGGCGGTTGGTGAGCGGGGTTTAGCAGGGGGGTGGGGGTGTGTCTAGTGGTCGTCTAGGTAAACGTCCAACCCGGTATTCTTTGAGTTGTACATGGGATTTTCGCCAAAGGCAGCTTTCTCCACAAGATTGGCATGACTGTCTTCCAACAGTCTTATGGTGGGCAAGTTGTCGAATAGCTGATATTTCACAGCGTACTTCTCGAAGCTCCGACCATGCTGTGAGATACAGTTATAGAAAAGCAACAGGAGCTCCTGATCGGACAATTGTGCTCTTAGTATCTTGGAGTGATAGTCCTCGCTAGCCTCACTCTCATCCAAAAATCTAAAGATGTTGTACAGAAGTCGGAAATAGTGACCGAGTTCCAATCGGTACTCTTTCCAAAACTGAAAGTATGAAAGCCTCAGGACTTTCTCAGCTTCGTGCTTTGTCCCCGCTTTTTTCAAGTTCTCGCGATAGATCTTGTTGAGACGTGTGTAAAACACTCGAAAACAGTCACGTCCACTAGTCGTAGCACCAGTATCACGACGTTGGAGGTCTATAGTTTCGACCATTGCGTTGAAGCTATTCAGCATCTGGAAAAAGGCCACTTCAAAATTCTGTTTTTCAATTGATCGTATTTGAGTTTCAAGGGCATTTGCTGATCGCTCTAATTCACGTCGCGACATCCCAAGTTCTACTTTCTGCAGAAAAATCGAGAACAGGACGCCAATGAAAGCAAGGAACGTGAGAATCGGATTGAGTGTACCACCAATAAAGTCACCCCAAGCGCCTGAGGCCAATGCAAATTCTGGGTTTCGTAATGCAAAGCTAAATACAAAAGTGATCAGAAATATTCCGATCAAAAATAATAAATACAAGAATGCCCCCAAGGCGTTTCGTCGAACAAGGCGCACCGTGGCATCCCAAATATTTGCAAATCTCATAGTATGACTCATCCAAGTCTCTACCTGATTACTTTGTCTGAACTGAAAGACCAAATAGCAAGTCTTGCCGTGCCAGCGCCGGAGCGGGGGCTGGCGCTCCATCGGCTCCGCTGAGCGCTTAATGGCAGCCAAGACACATGGATTGCCTGAGCCAAGCACCAAGACCCACCAAAGCGCCAGACCGTCGAACTTATGGTTCGCCTCCGGCGAAACGGGCCGGTCCGGCGCTGACACGGCGGGCTTCGTCCTTGATTCCGTGCCCGGGGCTTCGAACGCGCCGTTGAGGCAATCTCAACCCCCTTCCCGCACCTTTCTCCCGTCGACAACAGCACACCCAACCCGACCGTCCGAAGGGCCCTCAACCCTTCCCGACCGGCAGACTGGACACCCGGGCGCTCAGCGGCGCCGCTGCTTCAAAAGACCAGAAGAATCGGCCCCGCCGACGCAGGGCCCAGATCAATCTCTCAGAACCCGCCGACGCCCGCTCCCGCCACCGGCGAGCAATCAGTCGCGCCAAACTCCTGCACCGGGTCTTCAGCTGTGCATTCCTTCCCGCTGATCGGGTAGGTATCGTCCTCTGCCGTGACGCATCCCGCCAGGCCAAGCGCAATAAGCAGTGTCAAAGATATCATCTTCGGTCGCATACCGTGTCCTTTCCATAGTCCTTGAGAACTACGGTAAGACACCCGTGCAGTCGGGGATTGATCACCATCAACTGTCGGAAAAGAAAAGCCCCGGACAGTGCCGGGGCCATTCGAAGTCTATGGTGTGAGCCTTACAGGCCCGTCGTCACGTCGATCGTGTTGCCTTCTTCAAGGGTGACATAGGCTTTCTTCACGTCTTTCCGCTTGCCCATCTGGCCGCGGAAGCGCTTGACCTTGCCCTTGGTGATCGTCGTGTTCACCGCTTTGACCTTCACGCCGAAAAGCTCTTCGACGGCCGCCTTGATCTGCGGCTTCGAGGAGTCAATCGCCACTTCGAAAACCACTGCGCCGTTCTCGGACGCCATGGTGGATTTCTCGGTGATGATCGGCTTGCGGATCACGTCGTACTGTTCTGGTGTCGCGCTCATTTCAGTCGAGCCTCCAGTGCTTCGACACCTGCTTTCGTGATCACCAGCGTGTCACTCTTCAGGATGTCATAAACGTTCGCGCCCATGGATGGCAGAACATCGACGCCAACCAGGTTCTGCGCGGCCTGTGCGAAACCGGCATCAACAGCAGCGCCGTCGATGATCAGCGCGCGGTTCCAGCCGAGTTCCTTGACCTGCTTGGCCAGTGCGCCGGTCTTCCCGTCCGAGGTCGCCTCGTCCAGGATCACCAGGTTGCCGGTTGCCGCCTTCGACGACAAAGCGTGCTTCAGGCCCAGCTTGCGGAACTTCTTTGGCAGGTCATGCGCGTGGCTGCGCGGGGTCGGGCCCTTGTAGATACCACCCTTGCGGAAGATCGGCGCATTGCGGTCACCGTGGCGTGCGCCGCCGGTGCCCTTCTGGCGATAGATCTTCTTGGTGGAATACGAGGTTTCCGACCGCGTCTTGACCTTGTGAGTGCCAGCCTGCGCCTTGTTGCGCTGCCAGCGGACGACACGGTGAAGGATGTCGGCGCGGGGTTCAAGACCGAAGATCTCTTCGCCCAGATCGACCGAGCCGGCCTTCTTGCCGTCCAGTTTGATCACGTCGAGTTTCATTCCTCACCGTCCTTCTTTTCAGCCTCGGCTTCCACCTCGGCTTGCTTTTCGGCAACCTTGTCGACCTTCGCCTCTTCGGCTTCAGCCGCTTCCAGTGCAGCCTGTTCCGCCTCGGCAGCGGCCTTTGCAGCGGCTTCTTCCTCGGCAGCAGCGGCGGCGGCAGCTTCTTCAGCAGCCTTTGCAGCAGCAGCGGCGTCGGAGGCCAGGGCAGCAGGCAGGATTGCATTCTCAGGGAACGGCTTCTTGACCGCATCCTTGATCGTGACCCATCCGCCCTTGGAGCCTGGAACAGCGCCCTTGACCATGATCAGGCCACGGTCGGCGTCGGTGCGGACCACCTGCAGGTTCTGCGTGGTGACACGGGCAGCACCCATGTGACCAGCCATCTTCTTACCTTTGAAGACGCGGCCCGGATCCTGACACTGACCGGTCGAACCGTGCGAACGGTGTGAGATCGAGACACCGTGCGAGGCGCGAAGACCACCGAAGTTGTGGCGCTTCATGGCACCGGCAAAACCTTTACCGATCGACGTGCCGGAAACATCAACGAACTGGCCTTCGAAGTAATGGTTCGCGGTGATTTCCTCACCCACGCCGATCAGGTTCTCGGGGTCAACGCGGAACTCAGCGATCTTGCGCTTGGGTTCCACCTTGGCCGACGCGAAGTGACCGCGCATGGCTTGGCTAGTGCGCTTGGCCTTCGCCGTGCCTGCGCCGAGCTGAACGGCCGAATAGCCATCCTTCTCAGCCGTGCGCTGGGCGACGACCTGAAGCTTGTCGAGTTGAAGAACGGTCACAGGGATCTGCTTTCCGTCTTCCATGAACAGGCGGGTCATCCCCACCTTTTTTGCGATAACGCCGGAGCGCAACATATGAAGCCCTCCTTAAACCGAGATCTGGACGTCCACGCCGGCAGCAAGGTCGAGCTTCATTAGCGCGTCCACGGTCTGCGGCGTCGGGTCGATGATGTCGAGAAGGCGCTTGTGCGTGCGGATCTCGAACTGGTCGCGCGACTTCTTGTCGATGTGCGGACCACGAAGAACCGTGAACTTCTCGATCTTGTTCGGCATCGGAATGGGGCCGCGCACCTGCGCGCCCGTCCGCTTGGCGGTGTTGACGATTTCCTGCGTCGACGCATCGAGCACGCGGTAATCGAACGCCTTCAGGCGGATCCGGATGTTCTGACTGGCGATTGCCATTGTCGTTCTTCCTTCTGTTGAGAGGTGGAGGCGGGACCGTCCCGCCGCCACGTCGAACTTGTTTTTCGGTTGGGCGCCCCAATAGGCACCCAGATTTCTCAGGTGTGGGCTCTCATTGATTTCCTGCGGAAATCAACTGCCGCCCACCGTTCCAAAATCACTCAATGATTTTGGAAACGACGCCTGATCCGACGGTGCGGCCGCCTTCGCGGATGGCGAAGCGGAGGCCGTCTTCCATGGCGATCGGTGCGATCAGTTCGACCGTGAACTTCAGGTTGTCGCCCGGCATCACCATCTCGGTGCCGCCCGGAAGCTCA
>JAJDZT010000008.1 GCA_022824525.1 Silicimonas sp.
ATGTTTGCAATCAGCAACAGGGCGGGCAAAGCCGAAACGGGATCACGCAATCACTGCCGAAAAAGCCGAACCCGAACCCGGATGACATGCCGGCACGTCAAACACCGCGTCAAAACCCGCAGAGAAAAAATTAGCCGTGGGTGCCGAAATATGTCAGCACGACCTCCAGCCCGCTGAAAATCACACGATCAACCAGCCAGAAAAAGGCAGCCGTCAAAACGGCCAGGAAAAAGACCATCATGCTGGTCAACATGACCTCGCGGCGCGTCGGCCAAACGACCTTCGAAACTTCGGCACGCACCTGCTGAATGAACTGAAGCGGATTGACCATGTGAGCCTTGTGGATTCTCTTTCGCGTTTTGGCGCAGATACGCGCTTCACCGCGCGCTTTCAACCCTCACCGACCAACTTCGCCAATTGCAGACCTGCGCCGGCATTTGCATCAACGCGCGCTCTGGCGTCCTGCGGTAGCGAGGATTTTACTCAAAACGGCAGTCACGGCTTAAACGATTTTAAGGTACAATGACCTAGGGCTTGGCATCCTGAAGCACTTAAGGCGTTTCGTAGCTGGCCAATGCAACTGATCCTGCTCTGCATTCAAAACGATCACAACCCTTGGCTGGTCGCGTTGGCAGCAGCGGTCTGCGTGGCCAGCGCGCATGTTACCGTTCGACTCTTCCAACGCAGCCAAAAGTATCAATCACGCAGTCAGCACGGTTGGCTTTTTCTCACTGGTGTCGCAGCGGGCAGCGCCATTTGGTGCACTCATTTCATAGCCATGCTGGGTTACCAGCCGAATGCAGATGTAACGATCAATCCGATGTTTACGGGCCTCTCCTTGTTGATCGCAGTCGTGGGCACGATGACGGGTTTTGCTCTGACCAATAGGTTGCCAAGGCCCGAGATCGGCGGAGCGCTGGTTGGTTTTTCGATCTCGGCAATGCACTACGTCGGAATGGTGGCTTACGCCGTCGAAGGCTTGGTATTGTGGAACCCCTCCTTTGTGACCGCGTCGGTTCTGATGGGCGCGGCCTTCGGAGCTGCAGCCACCAGTGTTTGCGTTTTTTGGACAACGCCAAAGGCGAGCTGGGTCGCAACGGCCTTTCTCTCACTGTCGATTGTGTCCACGCATTTCACCGGTATGGCCGCGATGAATGTTCAACCGTTTGCCGCACCCCAAGGGGATAACAGCCAAGACATGCTGTCTCTCGCTGTTAGCATTGGCGGGGTCGGCCTTTTGATAATCGGAATTTGTGTTGTCAGCGTCATCCTCGACGAGGAAATCCGTGACGAGGCGACAGCCAAGCTCCGCCACATGGCTCTTCACGACACTCTGACCGGGGTGCCAAACCGGGCCTTTCTGACTGGAGAGTTGGAGAAGCTGACCCAAAAATCCAAGGGCACCCAGTTCGCCGTAATCGCGATCGACATGGATCGTTTCAAGGAAATCAATGACCGCTACGGGCATGATACTGGTGACAAGGTGCTTGTGACCACCGTCCGTCGAATTTCAAACGTGTTGGAGAAAGGAGAGCTTTTGGCACGCGTTGGCGGGGATGAATTCGTTGTCCTGATCCCATTCACGAGCCGTGAAGCGTTGGATCAGAAAATTCGCGACATACTTTCGGCCGCCTCGGAAACCATCCGGGTGCGCGACTTTGATGCCGAAACGGGTGCGAGCCTTGGCGTCGCCATCTTCCCGAGCGACGACGAAGACGTGGAGGGTTTGATGAAAAAAGCGGACCTGGCCATGTATCGCGCGAAAGAAGACCAGGCGTCCTCTGTCTTCCACTATCTTCCGCATCTTGATCTCGCGGCCCGACGCCAGCGCGAGTTGGCCTCCGATCTGCGGCATGCAGCGAAAGAAAATCAGTTGACCGTCGAATACCAGGTCCAGACAGACATCGAAACGGGCACCACAGTCGGATACGAGGCGCTCCTGCGTTGGACACATCCAGAGCATGGGCGCATTTCACCGGCCGAATTCATTCCGCTTGCCGAAAAAACCGGTTCGATCCTCGAAATCGGGGCATGGGTTCTGGAAAGGGCTTGTTCTGACGCAGGCATCTGGAGTTTTGAAGGCCGCGTCGCCATCAATGTCTCAGCGGTGCAGTTCACAGATGGCGATTTTGATCAAATCGTCGAAACTGCGCTTTGGAACAGCAAGTTGCGACCTGATCAACTTGAGATCGAGATCACCGAAACATCGATCATTCGCAACCTCGATCAAATGGTCGCTTGCTTGAACCGGCTTCGCGCACTTGGCGTAACAGTGGCGATCGACGATTTCGGAACCGGTTATTCTTCTCTCGCGCACCTGCACAGCTACGCATTCGACAAGATTAAACTTGATCGCGGCTTCATTCAGAAAATCGAACACTCTACGGAGTCGCAGGCCATCGTTCGGGCAGTCCTTTCTCTTGGAGCAAGCCTGAACATTCCGATCCTGGCCGAGGGAGTGGAAAACGAAGCACAGCATGCCTTCCTGAAAAGCGAAGGGTGTCTTCAGGGGCAGGGTTACTTTTATGGAAAGCCGAAGCCTGTCGAACTGTGCAACGTCGCGGCGCTGGACGAAGAACGTTACGGTTAGCACGACACCGCGGTCGTTCGTTGAACTGGCAGGGGCGGAGGGTCTCGAACCCCCGACCTACGGTTTTGGAGACCGTCGCTCTACCAACTGAGCTACACCCCTAAAGCGCCGACGCAGGGGTTACGGCAGCGCCACGCTGAAATCAAGCTCCAAACTTGGTTGTTCAGTACTTCAGACGAAGCTCGGTTGCTTCAACATACTTGCCGGCGTTCACGAGAGCCGTGGCAAAGGCACCGACCCGTTCCACCGGGAGCCCGATTGAAACCGCCCGATCGAAACGCGCCATGCCTTCCGCAACATTCCCATCGTGAACTTCCGCAATCGCAATGTAGTAATGCGCCCAAGGGTCTTCGACGCCGGATGCCAGCGAAGCCTCGGCCGATGTCCGCGCGAGATCGTAGTCACCGAGTTCCAGCGCGATGTAACTTTTCAGCAAGTGATCGGAATAGTCCGAGCCATCCAGCGCGATTCCTCTGTCGATCACATCAAGAGCATCAAGGAAGCGACCATCGGCCGCCAATGCATCGGCATACCAGTAAAGAACCGCGTTGTTCGGGCCAAGCCGGGTCTCGGCATCTGCATACGTTGCTATTGCCTCGCCACGCCGCCCAAGGGCCATCAGGGATTGGCCACGTTCGATGTAGCCTGACGACTTATCGGGAAAGTCCGCAATCAGACGATCGGAGGCCCGAAGCGCCTGCGCATTTCGATCCAGGTTGCGCAGCGCGATGATCTTGTAAACCAGTGTCGGGAAGTCGTTGGGAGCATCGAGAAGCACATCGTCAAAGCTGGTGAGCGCCGCTTCCGTTTTGCCCTCCATCAACTCCGTGCGCCCAATGCCGTAGCGTGCGTTGATGTCTGTCGGTTCGATATCGAGCGCCTCCCGGAAAGCCGCCGCCGCCTCAACGGGACGGTTTTCCTCGACATAGATCCAACCCAATTCGCGCAGCGCCCAGATGTAGTCTGGATCGATCGACAAGGCGGCGTTCAACAGTTCGCGCGCTTCCGAGCGATCAAGAAAACCCAACCGACGGCCTGTCGTGGCTTTTCCCGCCAAGCCCTCCACGGATACGGATATGTTGACCGACGTCTCGAAGGCTTCGAAAGCCGCGGCGTCCCCTTCAACTTCCCAAAGCGTCCAGGCCAGGCCGTTCCAAGCTTCCGTGCTGTTGCGATCAAGCGCGATCGCCTCGCGATAGCTGCTCATTGCCGCCTCGTAACCCTGCTGCCAGAGGTGAGCGTCGCCACGCGCCACGATGAGTTCCACGCGCTGCGACGGCGTGACGTTAAGCGCCGAAAGCGCCGCATCGCAGGCAGTCACAAGCCGCTCGGGGCTCTCTGCACGTGCCATGCAGACACGTAGATAGTTCTCTTCCGAAGACGTGATCAACGGCTTCGCGCTCAAGGGTGCCGTGAGCGAAACGGCAAGAACGACACTGGGCAGCACGCGCATTAACAACGCTCCAACACTTGCCCCCGCAGACAGTGTTGGACACGAAACCCGGCAAAATGCGCTATTTTGAGGCGATTCTTTGGAAATCCCATCCTGCCTGATTTTTGCAACATGCGGGGGATGACGATCAGCTCGCTCACATGTGAAATGCCGAAGGGTTGAGTGGTACGTGATCGGAGGCGCCGATTACTCTTTCCGCGATGGCTCAGCGGGAGATATCGGATGACCCAAATGACAATTGGAAGGCGCAGGTTTCTTGCGGGAACAGCCGCCACGACCGCGCTTGTCGCACAAACCGAGCGCGCCACCGCGCTGGACGATGGCGCGTTTCAGTATCCTGTCATGCGCACCGATGCGGAATGGCGCGAACGGCTCAGCCCGATCGAGCACTACGTCCTTCGCGAGGGCGGAACCGAGGCGCGGCGTACCAGCGAGCTCTGGAACAACACCAAGGTCGGCACATACTGTTGTCGCGGCTGCGACCTCACCCTCTACGATAGTCTGATGAAGATCGAACTCGACATGGGTTGGGTGTTCTTCCGCCATTCCCGCAAAGACACCGTGATGACGGACCTCGATCTGGGCGACGGCATGGCGGGCGATCCTTTCGCCGAGATGCGCGCTTCGATGGAAGTGCACTGCCGCCGCTGCGGCTCGCATCTGGGTCACATCGTTGCACTGCCTGACGTGCCGGACCGCCCCATTCACTGCATCAATGGTTTTGCGCTTCGGTTCGAGGAAACCTCGGCTTGAATGCCGTCACAGCAGCGCCAGCGTCATAATGATCAAACCAACGAACCCGACGGTCCACACCATCGATCGGATGAAGGGCACGGCAAAGACGTACAAGGGCAGATACGCCGCTCTTGCGATGACAAAAAGCTGCGCGCCCAGAACGGCCTGTGCGCTGTCAGCATCCGGAACAATCAAGGCCAGAACCGCCAGTACCAGAAACGCAGGCAGGCTTTCCTGCATGTTTCGCACGGCACGGCTCGCGCGCGCCTGCTTGATCAGCGGCTCCGGATCCGCGTCCCTGCTGCCGGCGTAGGCAGCCATTCCTATTCGCGGAAGAAGCATCGTCGACGGCAGGAAAACACCTGCAAAATGCACTCCCAGTCCAAGCAATATCCAAGTCAGCATAAGAGTCGTCCTTTGATTCCTGTGTCGCCGCTGACTAGATAGACAGACGGGAATGAAACCAATTCCCTTGAAGGGAATAGACATGTCGCATTTTGGATTGGTCCTGAAAGAGGTTCGCGCCCAGCTTGGTCTATCGCAACAGGCACTGGCGATGCAGATTGGATCCACCCAGCGCCACGTCTCGTTTCTTGAGACCGGAAGATCCGCACCAACGGCGTCCTTCCTCGCGCGCATCTGCCGCGAACTGAAACTGTCTATCGCGCAGCGTGCCAATCTGTTCGCTGCGTCCGGGCTGGCAAATCCTTACGCCCGACGTTCGCCGGACAACAAGGACGTGACGCATGCACTCAACATGATCGACGCGAGGTTGCTGGCACACTGGCCCTTTCCGGGTGCGGTTTTGGACGAGGCCTGGTTCATCTTGCGGACCAATCCTGCATTCGACTGCATGATCGGACCGATGATCCCACCGGGGAACGAACCGAACCTCCTTGACGTACTGCTCAGCCCGGACTTTCGCGACCGACTGCTTAACTGGGACGATGTGCTTCCGGTGTTCTATTACCGATTGCAGGCCAGTGCCGCCGTCAGTCCCCGCGTGGCAGAAATCTTTGAGCGCGTGAAGAAGCAGGGACTGTTCGATGGTTTCGAAGATCACCTGACATCTGACAAGCCCATTCCGGTCTTCGTACCCTTCCGCATCGCGTTGGCGCCGGGTCTGACTGTCGAGATGAGTTCTATTCTGGGCCGCCTGGTCTCTACGCAAGATGCAGCGCTTGAGGGGTATGAGATCGAACTGATGATGCCCACGGATGCCCAGTCAGAGGAAACGCTTCGATCCGCGCTCAATGCAGCGGGTGTAAACAATTAAGGCCGCCCGAAGGCGGCCTTACTTCGTCAATCAATGATGGCTTACTCGATAATCTTCGAGACGACGCCTGATCCGACGGTGCGGCCGCCTTCGCGGATGGCGAAGCGGAGGCCGTCTTCCATGGCGATCGGTGCGATCAGTTCGACCGTGAACTTCAGGTTGTCGCCCGGCATCACCATCTCGGTGCCGCCCGGAAGCTCA
>JAJDZT010000011.1 GCA_022824525.1 Silicimonas sp.
GTTTGCAATCAGCAACAGGGCGGGCAAAGCCGAAACGGGATCACGCAATCACTGCCGAAAAAGCCGAACCCGAACCCGGATGACGTGCCGGCACGTCAAACACCGCGTCAAAACCCGCAGAGAAAAAATTAGCCGTGGGGCGGCAGGAGATATCGAAGTCTTCAATCCACTTAGGACCGGCACGACAGCGACACGCCACAGCCTGATTGAGGATGTCGTTTTCAAGGAGGGCCGGACGGGCGACCTTTGCTTCGTGACCGTGCGCCACGAAGTCGAGCAATACGGGCTTGCCATACGCGAGCGTCAAACCATCGTTTACAGGGAGGCGGGACAGCCAGAGGCCGCGCTTCGAACAGCAAACGATCCTGTGCCTCACGGGCACAGAACTGTCGAGGACACGACGCTCCTTGCTTACTCCGCCATCACGCAGAATGGTCATCGCATCCACTGGGATCGTGCGTTTTGCCGCGACATTGAGAACTATCCTGGCCTTGTCGTGCATGGCCCCCTGCTCGCGACACTACTGGCAGACACGCTCTCCCCAGTCCCGGCTCCTTGTCGGTTTACTTACAGAGCCATGGCGCCTGTTTTTGAAACCAGCCCGTTTCGTATCGAGAAAGAGGGTGAGGGAGCCCGCATCGAACGCTCAGACGGCCAAACAGCGATGATGGCAACGCTGTCCTGATCTCAGAATTGCATCGCATATGCGGACCAAGTCGCTGAAAGAGTGACTACCGCGAAGCATCGGGCGCGTCCGCACAACTTGATACAAAAAAAAAGAAGGGTCGCGTAAGACGCGACCCTTCCGAGGTTCTTGGAGATGGGCCAGTTAGGGACCTCGAAGGGTTCCAGGCTGCCCAATCAAAGATGTTCTGTCTTCGGGTCTGCCCTCAGACGACGGCCTCCCTGACTGTCCGGACCTCATTCTCCAATATCGCTCTAGACACTGGACCACCTCCTTTCATTGATTGCCGATGATTAGGAGGTTGGCACAGATCCAGTAACTGTCAAATTAATTTAGGCAGGCTCCGCCAACATTCGCTTCACAATCAGGCGAAATGGCACCAACGCGATGAGAGCCAGCCCAAGTTTTACGCACCAATCGGCCGTGGCCAGCGACACCCAAAGCGGAACAACAGGACCAAACCCGAGCAGCGGCAGTGCTTCGTTGGCCCAACTCACATCATTTGCCGGCTCGATGAACGACAATCCGGCAGAGAACGCAATGGAGAAGAAGAGCGCGGTATCCACAGCAGAACCGACAAGAGTTGAAACCAATGGTGCCTGCCACCACGCTCCCCTCCGCATCCGGTCGAAGATCGACACATCCAGAAGCTGTGCTGTCAGAAACGCAAGCCCGGATCCCAGCGCGATGCGCCACGTCACCAAAGGACCGAACTCGCCCATAATCTGGGTCCCGATCAGCGAACAGATTACCCCGGTCACGAAACCTGCGAACACGACCTTCCGTGCGGTCGGTGCGCCGTACACACGGTTCATTACGTCCGTCACAAGGAATGCCAGGGGATAGGTTAAAGCTCCCCAGGTCAGCCACTGGCCGAACAGGAATTGCACGAGGATGTTGGAGGCGACCACGATCGTGGCCATGGCAAGGATGCCGGGAAGAAGGCGTGTCATATCTGCTTTTCCGTTTTGACAAGGTGGTCGGAGACTTGGCCCCTCTTCGGGGACGCGGTGCCCTACCCCCTCTGCCCTACTCGGTCAAGCGAAACTCGACGAATTGCGTCGGCGTGTTTGCTTCGCCATTGTTGTCGGAAACAAGTGTAAGGCGCAGACCTTTCTCGTCCTCCCAGACAGAAATGCCTTCGAGATTCTCGTACTCACCACGCTGCCCGGTCCAAAGTATGACGTCTTCACTGCCATCAAGTCGGACGCGCCGGATCCGGTTTTGCCACCAGAGGCCGACGACCAGCTTGCGCTCTAAAAGGTAAAGGGCTCCGTCCGCCGAGAAATCTGCGCCAACAATCCCGAAGACGTCTTGCTCCGGCAGGTATCCATCGATCACCCAAAGATTGTCCTGACCCAAACGATAGATGGGAAACCCAGCGAGAAGAGGCTTCTCGGAAAAGACATAGACGGTGCCATTGGGAGATATTGCGGCGGCTTCCAGCTGCCAGTTTTCCGCATGGTCATAAAATGTCGGATGGTCCTTGATCCACTCTGCTGTTCCGAAGACCTGATCAAAGCGCCAGACATGCGCCCATCGCTCAAAGGAAACCCAAGCGGTGCCGTCGGGCGCAATGGCTAGGCCTTCAGAGTCGTACCAATCACCAACACGTCGCGCAGCAACGGGAAATCCATCTTGCCCGATGATTGGCTCAACACGTTCAACAGTCGCGCGGGTGATGAGATCGCCGCGACGCTCGAACCGACCTGTTAGCCACCATCCGCGATCCGTTACGGCAACGTATGACGAACCGTCATCCGAAAGTTCGAGACCAGACACTCCGAATACGGTTTCTGTGTCGAGTTCGAAAACGCCAATAGACTCCAAGCCATCAGAAGATGCCAGCGTGGGCCAAAGAGCCGCTATCAGCGCGAAAGAACGCGAGCGCATTGCTTCGGTAGATCGGCCAAAACGTACTCGCGCCGCGGCTTCGAGGGTTTCGGGTTTGGGTCGGGAGGAGGCGGATTGAGAATATTGTTGACCCATTCCTGCGCGTCGGCACAGCCGTTTCCGGCTGGTGGTGGCGTTTGGTCGACACAACCTGACGCCCCCTTTGGACAGTTCAACCGGACATGGAAGTGATAATGATGCCCCCACCAGGGTCGGATCTTTCGGAGCCAGCTCTTGTTGCCCTTTTCGTCTTTGCACATCTGAACTTTTGCCCCGGGGAAAACGAAAATTCGGGCGACTGCCGGGTCCTTTGCCGCGGCTTTCAGAAGCTCATGATGCTGTCTGGTCCAATTCTGGTTGGTGTAAGCACCCTTTGCGCGCCGCAATGATATCGACGAGATGTTTTCCCGATCTGATCGGCTAAGACGGAGGTTCGTGGCCGGTCGCATCCAAATGTCGATATCCAGACCTGTTTGGTGGCTCCGATGCCCCGTCAACATAGGGCCGCCCCTCGGCTGAGAAATGTCGCCGATATAGAGGCCTTCCCATCCGGGCAGTTTCCGTGCTGCGAAACTCGACAACCGCTCAATGAACGCGATTGCTTCGGGATGGCCCCAATTGCGATTGCGTGACAGCCGCATGGCCTGCCATGTGGGTCCGGTTTCTGGAAGCTCTACGCCGCCGGCAAGGCACCCTTTGGCGTACCCACCGTAAGGCGCCGCCCTTTGACCTGAACCATGTCTTTCTGCGCCGAACAACTCTTTTGCGAGAGGTTGCGCCGAGGCAGGGACCGCCATAGCCATCACGGCTGCCAGTATTACCAATGTTCTATTCACCATGGGTCTGCTCGATCTCCCTCTGGTTTCGTCCAGCGTAGCAGAAGAAGCCCCAAAATAAAGAGAAGGATGAGCGGCAGCACTCCGTTGCGGACCTCTCCAGTCGCAACCGTGACAAGCCCGATGAGCGCAGGAGCGAGAAACGAGGTCGCACGGCCAGCAAATCCGTAAAGGCCGAACTCCTCCGTTTCTGTGCCGGGCGTACTGTGGCGCACCATGAGCGTCCGGCTCGCAGCCTGCAAGATCCCGCCAAGCCCGCCAATAAGGACGCCGCATATCAAGAACGCAGTATCCGGCAGTCCTTCGCCAACAGTCACACCAAAAATGGAGGTCTTCGTCATTCCAGTGATGACGACACACACAGCCACCAGAAGAAGGACCGCTCCAACAATAACGGGCTTAGGTCCGAAACGCCGATCAAGTCGCCCGCCAACCCATGAAAGTGCAGCAGCCGAGACAACACTGACTATCCCGAACACGCCGATCTGTGTGATTTCCCAATCAAGAACCAGGAGAGCGTAGGTGCCACCGAACCCGTAAAGCCCGTTCAAGGCGTCCCGGTAGAACATTGATCCACCCAGGAAAGACGCAAGACTCGGTCGCGACGCGAGTTTTCGCACCGACTTGCCGACCTGCGCGAAAGTCGACGTTGCAGTCGTCGTAGAACGGCTCTTCCGATCTTCTCTTACCCAAAGAAAGTAAGGGATCATGAATACCGCGAACCATATCGCGACGAACGGACCAACGGCTCGCGTTCCTTCCTTCGCTTCCGCGTCCAACAAACCAAAACCGGGTGCCCAGCCAATCAGAGTTGTGCCGCCCGCTTGCTCGACTAGGAAAAGCAAACAGAACACGAGCGCGATTAGTCCCCCAAGGTATCCGAAGGCAAAGCCCGACCCCGAGAGCCTGCCGATCTCCTCCCGTGTCGCGAGATCCGGCAATTGAGCGTTGGTGAAAATCAAGGCGTACTCTGCCGCCACGAACCCAATCGCGAACATCGTCATCGCGAGAAACAGGTTGGACCCATCGGCTTGGGTCATCCAAAAGGCCGATGCTCCGATAACGTAAGCCACGGAAAACAAGAATATCCACGGCATCCTCCGTGTCCGATCGGCCAGCGCACCGAGAAAGGGAGCGCCGAACGCAACGCAAATGCCCGCTGCGAACAGACAAAAAGACCAAAGCGATTGCGCACGTGCATCAGCTGTTTGTTCGTCGAGTCCGACTCCGGAATAGTAGCCAGTTGCGACAGCAGCAAAGAACGGGCCAAAAACGAATGTCAGAAGAACGGTATGATAAGGCTGTGACGCCCAATCAAAGAAATACCACCCGAGGATCCGTCGCTTGGCGGACATCGTACACTCCCTGCCCGTTCGTTAGATAGTCCGTATGCGGGAGGTGCAAGCACTCAATAGCCAGGAGGCCAGGGTCTGTTCTGTTCGGCAGCAGCCCACTCGGCGACCCAATTCGGCAGTGGCGGGCTTACCGGGTCGTATCCAAGCACTTCTGCAATTTCATGCGTCGGGACAATACCTTTGCCAGTTGTGATGGCCGTGCGGATTACGGTGTGAACACAGCACTCTTCCCCGCGCCAGAACGCTTGGTCAAAATACACAAACCGCTCATCCCAGCCAAGAACGCGCGTTCGCAACTCAAGCTGCTGGCCCAGTGTAATTCTTCGTCGATAGCGCACCGCAGTGCCAGCCACCGTTCCGTACCAGCCCTTGGCTTTCAATGCCTTCAAGATTCCAGCGCGAATGAAGAAACCGTGACGCCCAAGATCCATCAAGCTCAGTATCCGCCCGTTGTTGAGTTCAGCGAAAACGTCGATATCCCACGGCCAAACAACCAATCGCGTGATATGCACCTCGCCCATCGGCAATGGTCCACGACGACGGTTCAGAAAAACTTCCTTGGCAAGACGGACGAAGGGATACATTGCGCGCTCCTGTACGGTGATCGCTTTGACAGGATTTGAGATGAGTTCAACAGAGACGCTGCGGCACGCAGGACTTGCGCGCGCGGCAAGAGGCGCTTAGGTCAGAGCGCATGTGTTCGATACTCGCAATAGTCGCCCTTCTGCTCTCCGTAGCCTTCTACATCATGTTGATTCACGTCATCATGAGTTGGCTGCTAAACTTCGGTGTTCTGAACCGGCATCAGCCTTTGGTCGCTTCAATTTGGGATGGTCTGACCCGTTTGCTTGAACCGGTCTACCGACCAGTTCGACGCATGATGCCTGACACCGGCGCCCTGGACCTTGCACCTTTGGTCGTGTTCCTTGGGATCATCATCGTTCGAAACATTCTGATCGCCGACCTGGCCCGCTCGATGAGCTGCGCCATTCGCATCTAGTTTTTGACGGTCGCAACAAGATTTCCATAGCGCCTGCCAGGTTATCGCTTGTTCACGGCCTGTTCACGTGTCAGGACTAGGCCAAGAGCAGTTGAATAAAACCGAGGCAAACGATGGACGGCGCTTCCCCGACCGCCCACACACTCCTGTCTGACATATTCGGCTTCGACGCTTTTCGGCCTATGCAACAGGAAATCGTCGACGCGGTCTCCGCTGGAGAAGATGTTCTTGCCATTCTTCCTACAGGCGGCGGCAAATCGCTGTGTTACCAGCTACCGGCACTGCTGCGCCCTGGTCTGACTGTCGTCATTTCGCCGCTTATAGCGTTGATGCGCGACCAGGTTCGTGCGTTGCGCGAAGTTGGTGTGGAGGCGGGTGCGTTGACCTCCGCCAACACAGAGGAGGAAACCGATGCCGTTTACTCAGGCCTGAGCGAGGGACGCCTCAAGATTCTCTACATGGCACCTGAACGACTTGCGTCGGGCGGCACCGAACGGCTTCTTGCTCAATCTGGCGTGACGCTGCTCGCAGTGGACGAAGCGCATTGTGTCAGTCAGTGGGGTCACGATTTCCGGCCTGACTACCTTCGCATCGGCGCATTGCGCCGAGCACTGGATGTTCCGCTCGCCGCGTTTACAGCGACTGCCGACAGCGAAACGCGGGACGAGATTGTAACGCGCCTTTTCGGTGGGCAAGCCCCAAAGACTTTCCTTGGTGGTTTCGATCGCCCCAATATCCGGCTCGCCTTTGCCGCGAAACTCAAACCGCGCGAACAAATATTGAGCTTTGCATCCGCTCGGAAGGAACAGTCCGGAATTGTCTATTGTGGGACCCGCGCAAAAACGGAGACACTTGCCAAGGCACTTTCCGACACGGGGCTTTCCGCATGCGCCTATCATGCTGGCATGGAGCCAGACGCCCGCCGCGATGTCGAACGCCGGTTCCAGTCCGAGGACGGGTTGATCGTTGTTGCCACGGTCGCGTTCGGCATGGGCATCGACAAGCCGGATATCCGCTGGGTTGCGCATGCTGATCTGCCGAAATCAATCGAGGCATACTATCAAGAAATTGGACGTGCAGGCCGCGACGGAGCACCTGCGGAAACGTTGACGCTTTATGGCGCAGACGACATCCGCTTTCGTCGCATGCAGATTGACGAAAGCTTGGCTCCTGCGGAGCGGCGGATGGCCGACCACGGCCGTCTGAATGCGCTACTCGGGTTGGCAGAAGCCTTGAAATGCCGCCGCCAAACGCTTCTTGAATATTTTGAGGAAGCACGCGAGCCATGCGGCAATTGTGATCTCTGCGCCCAACCACCTGATACCTTCGATGCCACCGAAGCCGTGATGAAGGCACTCTCCGCGATGCTCAGAACAGGAGAGAGTTTCGGGGTGGGTCACCTGACGGACATCCTGGTCGGGACATGTACGGAAAAGGTCAAGGCTCGCGGCCACGATCGTCTCCCGACCTTCGGTGTCGGCCAAGACACGGATCGACGCCATTGGAGCGCGATCTTCCGGCAAATGATGGGGCATGATCTTGTGCGTCCTGACGCCGAACGCCACGGCGCGCTTCGCATGACACATGCAGCCCTTCCAATTTTGAAGGGCGATGCCTCAATCACCTTCCGCCGCGATACGCTTGCGTCTGCTCCCCGCAGAAATGCACCGCGCGCTCTTGTGTCCGAAGAAGACGCACCGCTTCTTTCAGCTTTGAAAGCGAAACGGCGGGAACTGGCAGAGGCGCAGCGGGCACCAGCCTATGTCATTTTCCCAGATCGAACGTTGATAGAAATGGCGGAGACGCGTCCGGACACTCTCGATGAGATGGCAAAGATCAACGGTGTGGGCGCGAAAAAGCTTGAGCGATACGGCTCAACATTCCTTGCGGTGATAACGGGAGACACACCTGTTCAAGAACACCCGGCGAGACGCAAACTCGCGGGGCGCGCATCCGGGGACGTCTATGACCGGCTATTGGCGGCACAGGCACGTCTCGCCCGTGGTGAGGACGGAACGGGAAAACCAATGAGCTGCTCCGCCGCCCTTCTCGCCAAAATTGCCGCGCTCGGCCCCAACGCAACCGATCAGATTGACCGCCTTCTCGGAGACCGGCTTGCTGATCGCTTCGGACCCACATTCGCGCAAATCTTGAGCGAAGCGTGATCTTGACCAAAGTACGCATTTTACCATTTTTGACCTGATAACCGTTTGAGTTGGCGTGTCCCTGTTCTAGCTGGTATCGCGACATGAATTCAGCGAAGGGAAGTGCAAATGCTTGTTGTTGTTTCTCCGGCCAAACGTCTCGACTGGTCTGCCCGGGATGTCGCCACAACCGCTCCTGCATTTCAGGCGGATGCGAGCCGGCTGGCAGGGCATGCGCGGCAGCTAACGCTTGGCAGGCTGAAGGCGCTCATGGACCTGTCCGACGACCTCGCGCGTCTCAACCGCGATCGATTTCGAGATTTTGAGGCCGCGCCAGAACAAGATGCAACGCGTCCCGCGCTTTTCGCATTCGCAGGTGACACGTTCCAAGGGTTCGACGCGGGTTCTCTCGACGCGGATGGATTGGAACAAGCACAGTCGCATATGCGCATTCTTTCGGGTCTCTATGGAGTGCTCCGCCCTCTCGACGCCATCCAACCCTACAGGCTGGAAATGGGCAGTCGGCTGAAGACGCGGCGCGGCGCTACACTCTACGACTATTGGGGCGACAGGATCGCAAAGGCGCTCAACGACGATGCCGAAAGGTTGGGAACGGACTTCATCGTGAATTGTGCGAGCCAGGAGTATTTCGGCGCTGTCGACAGAAAGGCGCTTAAGCCTCGCGTCGTGACCCCACAGTTTTTTGAGTTGAAAAACGGCACGCCCAAGATCGTAAGCTTTTTTGCCAAGAAAGCACGCGGTGCCATGGCACGTTTCATCGTTGAGAACCGGGTTGAAAGTGTCGCCGGGCTGAAAGACTTCGATATTGGCGGCTACAGATTTGTGGAGACGGACGGCGACTCGCTTATCTTTCACCGGGCCGAGGCTGCAGCCGCCTGATCCGTCTCTGTTAGTACCGCTTCCGTTTCGGCAGGCTGATGTTCAAGAATCTGCGCGATCAGCTCAGATTTTTTGATTGGCTCGGTCAAATAGTGATCGATACCTGCTTCGAGGATGGCTTCCGCATCGCCTTCCATCGCATGCGCTGTTATCGCCACAATAGGGCATCGGTCTGCTTGCGTTTCCTGCTCGATTTGCCTGATACGACCCGCAGCTTCCTTCCCATCCATCTTCGGCATGGAAATATCGGTGAACATGATGTCGGGCGGTTGCCATTGGTAAAGCTCCACCGCTTCCTCTCCGTTCTCGGCAAATTTAAGCTCTATATGCAGATGCTTCAGCATCTTTTCGATCACGAGCCGGTTGGTCCGGTTGTCCTCCGCCACAAGAACGCGCATTGGGCGCGGTCCGTCCTCTGACACACGAGGAGCGGGCGTGATCAGATCGAACTCTGCTTCTGTGACATCGAACCCGGCATCTATTACCTCGTCCGCTTTCAGACCAGAACCGCCTCCGGGTTCTTCGACAACCTGCCCAGCCTCGCCTGGCGGCATCGAAAGCGGCGGTGCCAGTCCTTGATCAGTTGCCTCATCTTCATGTTCAGCAATGTGCGCAGACTTATGATCGTTCGGATCATCCTCCACGTCCTGCTCCGTAACCGCGTTTGCCCCCTCCGCAGTTCGTTGCAATGGTTTCGGGTCTTCGGGTTCGAATTCCCAGCCTGTCGTCGCCTCAACCTGCTTTCCACGAGCACCCGCCTTCTCAAACGGATCCGTTTCGTCTGGTTCCACCCATACCGGATGCTCGGCTATTGCCTCCGCTTCCTGAACAAGCCAATCATGATCTGCATCGATCTCCCACCTCGGCTCGTGATCTAGCTGGATCGAGAAACTCGGCACAAGTTCTGCAGTTGGCTCCTCGACTTTGCTCTCAGGTACGCTTTCAATTGTCGGCTCTGCCACGTTGCGAAGGCATCGGCGCAAGTCATCGCGCAGGACTGGACGCTGCATGATGGCATCCACGGCGAACCCAACCTTTGGTAAAGGTGCGGTCGTGTCAGCCACGTAAAACAGTGCCGCCGGCTTAACATCTCGGCGCAATGCCTCGATGACTTCGATCGGATCCTGATCGATATCGCTCGCTACAAAAACGAGATCTCGTTGTGCGGGAGCCAGTCCATCCAACTCAACAACGGAAGATGCGACTTCGGCATGCAGGCCAAGCAGGGTGTAGCCCAATTTGTTGACATCGGCGATTTTTGCGAGCTTTTTCTGTAGTTGGCGTGTGTCTGTCAACGACCGGACGAATCGGTCGGCGGCGCGCTTTCAGAGGCAAAGGGCAGGAGCGCGAATGATGATGCGGG
>JAJDZT010000093.1 GCA_022824525.1 Silicimonas sp.
CCCGCATCATCATTCGCGCTCCTGCCCTTTGCCTCTGAAAGCGCGCCGCCGACCGATTCGTCCGGTCGTTGACAGACACACGCCAACTACAGAAAAAGCTCGCAAAAATCGCCGATGTCAACAAATTGGGCTACACCCCCCCTTACGGCGTCAGGTTCCGGGCATCGGGTTGCGGGTTGGCTGGCAGCGCCCCCGGGCCGAGAAGGTGTTGGAATATCCATGCGGCTTTGCGGTCAGCACCAGCTTGTTCGACCCTTTCAGGACCGCCGCGCGATAGGCCATCTTTGTTGTCTGGCCGTGCCCGTTGGTCAGGACGACCGACCAGGTCATGGTCATCTTCTTTGCCGTGTTCTCGGTCACCTTACCCGGGATCGGCTTGCCGCTGGTGTTCAGGATAATGCCGTCCACGACCCGGCCCTTGTCGCCGTCATATTCGAAGAACATCTGGTTGCCGAACGCGCCTTCGCTTTTCGTCACTTCGCAATACAACCGCTCAGGAGCGGCGCTGGCGAGGACCGGAATTAGGCAAGCTGAGGCAAGGGTTACAAGAAAAGACGTACGCATTGATAGCTCCCTGAAAAATACCCGTTCAACCTACCAATCCCCGCCACAAGGTCACGCCGATTGAGTCGATACACACGTTAGAGTTGCATATTTGTCGATGGAGTATCACGCAGAACAAGGATCTTTCTTTGACCTCCTCCTGTCTGAGCGGCACAGTTGGCACCATGAAACATGCACTCATTACAGGCGGGACGGGCGGCATCGGCGCGGGCATCGCAGGCGTTCTTGCCGACAAGGACTGGACCGTCACCGTTACCGGCGCGACCGAGGACGAAGTCGCAGCCTATGTTCCACCGCCAAACGTCACGGCGCGCGTCATGGATGTCACCGATCAGAGCAGCGTTGATGAGGTCGTCGGTGCGCTCGATCGCCTGGATGGTTTGGTGAATTGCGCAGGCATTCTCAGAAAGGTCGAGGAATACGACATCGACACCTTCCAGCAGGTCATTGATGTCAACCTGACGGGCACCATGCGGGCCTGCCTCGCCGCCCATCCATTCCTTTCGCAGTCGAACGGGGCGATCGTGAACACAGGCTCGATGTATTCGATCTTCGGCGGCCCCCACGCGCCCGCATACACCGCGTCAAAGGGCGCTGTCGCTCAGCTTACCAAGGCGCTCGCGGGGAAATGGGCGGCAGATGGCATTCGTGTTACGGCCATTGCGCCCGGCTGGATCGAGACGCCGATGACCGATGCCATTCGCGGCGACGGTGTTCGAGAACCGCCGATCCTGGCCCGGACACCGCTGGCCCGCTGGGGACAGCCGGCGGAAGTCGGGACGCTTGTTGCCTGGCTGTTGTCCGAAGAAGCATCCTTCATCACCGGAACCGTTTATCCGGTCGATGGCGGGTATTCCGCGATGTAGTCGGAAAGCGTTCTCGCAATCGAGCTTGCTCGGAAACTGCGTGGTCGTGTCGGTTTGGGATAAGGTCAATGGCTGCCTCGCCCCGGTTTTTGTCGGCTGTATCTTTGGGTTTTGTCGCTGACTTTCCGGCCTGCGCGGGGCTTGAAAGGTCACGGCACAAGGGAAGTGAGACAATAGTTTGAGCGAGAATTTCATCTTGCTGACCGGCTGTTCCGGGGGCGGAAAGACCACGCTCCTTGAGGCACTGAGCGCGCTTGGGCATGCGACCGTCCCGGAGCCGGGGCGACGCATCGTTGCCGAGGAGTTGGCGTCGGAGGGAACTGCCCTGCCCTGGGTTGATTTGCAGCGCTTTGCCGTCCGGGCCGTTGCGATGTCCAAGGCGGACCTTCAGGCTACGCGCGGTGCGGAGGGGCCGGTCTTCTTTGACCGGGGGTTGATCGATGCGGCGCTGGCGCTCGAAGTCTCGGGCGGTCCACCGAAAGAAGTGACGCTGCCAGACCGGCGGCCATATGCGCGGCAGGTTTTCGTGGTTCCGCCTTGGCCCGAGAAATTCGCGACCGATGCAGAACGTCGGCACAGCTTCGATGCCGCCGTGGACGAGTATGAGCGGATACTGCGAGCGCTCGATGAACTCGGGTACGAGGCCGTCCTCCTGCCTCGCCTGACCGTGCGCGAACGGGTGGAGATCGTGCTGCAATCCTTCGGTTCCGGCAAGGGTGAACCGTAAGGGTAACGCGATGATCGACGGATGACGGGTATCCGCGCTAGAGTGCTGTGGAAACACGACTGGAATCGCCCCATGCCTCTCGAATCCGAAGATCACGACCCGATGATGCCCTACCAATTGCCGTTCCCGAAGGACGCGCAGGATGAGATCGTGGTGCCCTCCGCCATTCCGGAGGACGAGCGCATCTGGGTCCCGCAAACCGAGACGGTGTCGTTCCGGCCACTCTGCCTGAACCGCGGTCAGGGGTACTGGATGAACCTTCTCCGGGTGCGCCAATCAGGCGTCCTGTCGCGGCATCGGCATTCGATGCCCGTTCATGGCTTCGTGTTGAAAGGCCGCTGGTACTATCTGGAACATGATTGGGAGGCGACCGAAGGCTCCTATGTCTACGAACCGCCCGGCGAAACCCATACGCTGGTTGTCCCGGAAGACGTCGATGAGATGATCACATATTTCCAGGTGAATGGCGCGATGATCTATGTCGACCCGTACGGAAAAGTGCAGGGATACGAGGACGTGTTCACCAAGATCGACATGTGTCGGAAGCACTATGCCGAGGTCGGGTTGGGCGAGGATTACGTCGACCAGTTCATTCGATGATATCTTCGACCTTCCGCACATGCGGGAAGTCCCCGGTGGCGATGTAGGCCTCTTCCTCGGGTGAGGATGGGCGTCCGAGAACCGGGTTTCGGTGCGGATGACGCCCGAACTTTTCGATGATCCCGCGCACCCGCGCATTCTGTCCGCGAAACCCGTCCGCCATATCCGTCAGCGTATCCGGCAACCGGGCGCAGATCGTCTCTGTCACTTCGTCGATCAGGTCGAAACGGTCCAAATGATCGGGCCCCTCGCAATGCCCGATGGAGATCACGAAAAAGGCAGCTTCCCACGGCGCGTACATATCGAGACCGCCTGCAGCGATTGTCTCCATCGCGAGCCGACAGGCTTTTATGTCCTGCGCGAACGCGGCCGGGGTGTCGCGCCAGAGCGAGCGCGGAAACTGGTCGAGCGCGATCAGCAGCGCAAGCCGCCCGCGCTCGGTCTCCGCCCAATGGTCGAGCTGCCCCGTCGCCGCGGTTTCCGTGAGTTCGGCAAAACGCTCGCAGATAACGGCGTCCATTCCACCCTGCATCCGCTCATCCCAAAACGCGCCGTGCGCCTCGCGCGTCTCCCAATGGCTGTTGTCAGGAAACCAGAGGTTGAGGACGTCTTCGATGCGATGGGTCACGCGCAGCCTCCCTCGTCAGACTATGGCAAGTCTTGCGCATTTCACCTCAGGAAGAAATGGGTCTGCACTGTCCTGTTCCGGCAATATTGCCTTTCACGCGTATGTTTTCGCTCCGAAACCGCATCGCACCGGTCGCACGGTTGACGGTCAGCCGGTGTTCCAGAATGGTGTTTGGACGGTAATAACCGATATCGACAAGCGCACGCCATGTCAGGGAAAACAGCGCATCGGTATCGCGACGAATGCGGCCTTCGTGGGTCTTTTTCTTCCGTTTTTGAGAGATGTTGTCCGTGATTTCTGCGTCGCCACTGTAGAAATCCACCGAGATCTGGAACCAGTCCGGCATGTGTTCGGCGTTCTTGGCAGATTTCGCCGTAACCTCACAACGATAGGTTTGAGTGTCCTGGGCAAGCACCGTTCCAGCAACGCTGCCCGCCACAAGAATTCCCGCGACCAGAGCTTTCATGCGATCAGGTGCCTGGCAGCTGCTGGTTGATGGGCTGGCACCGTCCGCGTTCCGTGTAGTTGTTCACGAAGCCATGCGGGTGCGCTTGAACGGTCACCTTCCCATTGGATTTGAAATAGGCCAGTCGATACGCAAGTTTCGTCGTCTGGCTGCTGACCCGCGTGGCCAGACGCCATTTGAGCACAAGCTTCTTGTCCGTGTCCTCGGTGATCTCCGCGGCTTTTGGCTTCTTGTCGAAATGCAGAATGATTGGATCGACGACACGGGCCGCATCCCGGGCGCTGTCGTATTCGAAGAAGATCTGTTCCGCGATCCATCCGCCATTCGAGCCCTTTACAACGCATTGCATCGTGATGGGCTGTGCGACTGCAGAAGTGGCAACGAAGGAAAGGCCACATACCAAGCCAAGAAATTTCATGTTTCTTTTGAAAGGCATAATTCAAACTCCAATGGGCAACTCTACCCTAGGATGCATTGGGCTGGATCGGAAAGAAAGGGAATTCCGCCTGAACGGGGAGAAAAATTCTCAGTCGAAAAAGGCGACTTCACTTCCCGGTGTGGCGGCGTGGGTCAGAAGGCCGAAGACATAGTCGGCGACGGACCGGAAGCAGATCAAATGGGCTTCGCTGTCAGACGCGAACCAGAAGGCCGCGGGCACCTGCACTAGACGGGTGCGGCGCACCTCTCCCACCGGCAGGGACGCAGCGCGCAGGTCTGCAGGCGCAAGCTTGGCGAACGTTTCGCGCAGTGCGCCTTCTACCCCGGTCAGTTTGAAGACGGCCCGTGCATCGGAGACATCGATCACCATGTGATGCTGGTCCTTCAACGCGTCCGACAAAGCGCCCGTCCGTGCGGCGACTTCGTCTTGCGGGCAAAGGAGTAAAAGCTCATCGGGTGACATCCAGAGAAGCCGGTCCGTTCCGCTCTCCATCACCTGGCGCGTGGCAGGCAGCGCCGAGATCAGGCAGCCCGCCAACGCGTTTCGAACCGCCACGTCGGAGAGATCCCCGCGTATCGTGATCATGCCGACCGGGCCAGCGTCGGCCACTTCGACAATGCCGGATGTGCTTGCGCCGCCGAGAGCGCTTACGGGCTCAGACATTCTGCTTCTCCCCGTCCTTGTCGTAGAAGACCGGATCGACGATTTTTGCCTTGATGACGCTGCCTTCGACCGTTGGGAACTCAAGAATTTCGCCCATCCGGTCAGGGCCGCGTTCCACCAATCCCATCGCGATCCCGCGGCCCAGTGTCGGCGAGTGATAGCTCGACGTGACGCGCCCCTGTGTCTTCACCTGCCCGTTGGCATTGACCGGACGCTCCACACCCGGTGCCGTCTCAAGGCTGTCTTCGGCGCCTTCCAGATCGGTTTCGACCGCATAGGCGCCATCCGGCAGGACCGAACCGTCGACGGTTTCAAGCCCGACGAGTTTCCAGCGCAGAGGGTCGATCATGTGCTCGCGCTGTTGCGCGCGCTTGCCAAGGAAGTCGTCCTTCTTCTTGGAGATCGCCCAATGCAGGCCGAGATCCTGCGGAATGACCGTGCCGTCGGTTTCGTCCCCGATCATGATGAAGCCCTTCTCGGCGCGAAGGACATGCAAGGCCTCGGTTCCATAAGGCGTGATGCCATGCGGCTTACCGGCTTCGAGCAACTTGTCCCAGAGCGCCCGGCCCTGTGACGCGGGCACCGCGATTTCATAGGACAACTCGCCGGAGAAAGAGATCCGGAAAACGCGTACGGGCAGGTTGCCGAGCGCGCCTTCGCTCCACGCCATGAACGGGAAGTTGTCTTTCGAGACGTCGAAGTCTGGGCTGAGCGCCTCCAGCACATCCCGCGCCTTGGGGCCAGCCACGGCGAATTGCGCGTAATGTTCAGTGACATTCGCCACGTAGACCTTCCAGTCCCACCATTCGGTCTGGAGCCACTCCTCCATATGCGCGTGGATGCGATCCGCGCCGCCGGTCGTGGTGTGGCAGAGCCACGTGTCCTCGTCGATCCGCGCGACCACTCCGTCGTCTGACAGGAACCCGTTTTCCGAACACATCAGGCCATAGCGACATTTGCCGGGCTTCAGCGTGCTCATCATGTTTGTGTAGAGCATGTCGAGGAACTTGCCCGCATCCGGCCCCTTGACGAGCAGCTTGCCGAGCGTCGAGGCATCGAGCAGCCCGACCTTGTTCCGGACAGCCAGTACTTCGCGGGAGACGGCTTCCTCGACACTCTCACCTGACCGGGGGAAGGCATAGGGACGTCGCCAATGGCCAACCGGTTCCCAATGCGCGCCCTGTTCTTCGTGCCAGCTATGGATGGGTGTCTTGCGGACGGGCTGGAACAGTTCGCCCCGCGCCTCGCCCGCGATCGCGCCCATGACGAGCGGCGTGTAGGGCGGGCGGAAAGTCGTGGTGCCGACGCTTGGAATGTCGCTTTGCAACTCCCCCGAAAGAATGGCGAGGCCGTTGATATTGCTGAGCTTCCCCTGATCGGTCGCCATGCCGAGCGTGGTGTAGCGCTTGGCGTGTTCGACGCTTTCGAACCCCTCCTGAGCCGCGAGTTCAACATCCGTGACTTTGACGTCGTTCTGGTAGTCCAGCCACGCCTTGGACTTGAGCTTGTAAGGCGCTTCCGCCGGCATTTTCCAGATCGGTTCGATGGGCTGCACGGTCTCGGTGGCTGCTGTCGGGGCTTCCGACGTCTTTGTCTTTCCGGTCGCTTCCGCTGCCGCCAATCCAGCCTGATGCGCGTTTGCGAGAACGTCTTGCGGTGTCATCGCTCCGCTCGCCATGCCTGCGGTGACTACGAAGGGCTGGCCGTCCGCTCCTTTCGGTGCGCGGTCCGGATCGGGGGCAAAATGCGCCTCTTCATCGCTCCAGTTCAGTTTACCGCCGCAATGGGACCAGAGATGGACGACAGGGGACCAGCCGCCCGACATGGCAACGCAGTCGCAATCGATTTCCTCCAGCACATCGCCCTTGCCGGCTTGGTCGCACACATAGACACGCGCCACCGATTTCGCTCCGTCCACTCCGGCAATGCCTTTGCCGGGCATGACCCTGAGCCCAAGCTCGCGCGCCCGCTCCGCCAAGGGGCCGGTTGCCTCGGAACGGGCATCCAGGATGGCAGGAACCTTCAAACCTGCCTCATGCAGGGTAAGCGCCGTTCGATACCCGTCATCATTGTTGGTGACGACCACCGTTTGATTGCCTGTGGCCACGCCGTAGTTCACAACGTAGTCCCGCACCGCACTTGCCAGCATGACCCCGGGGATGTCGTTGCCGGGAAAGCTGAGCGGGCGTTCAATGGCTCCGGTTGCTGTCACGATCTGCTTGGCGCGTACCTTCCAGAGCCGGTGGCGCGGGAGCGACGGATCCGGCGCGTGGTCGGTCAGGCGTTCGTCCAGAAGCGTGTAGCCGTGGTCATACACCCCTGCCCCGATGCACCGCGTCCGCAGGTTCACATTCGGCATGGCCTCCAGCGCGCTGACGGTTTCCGCCACCCAGGTTTCTGCTGGTTTGCCGTCGATCTCCACACCGTCTACCGGCGCCCGCCCACCCCAATGGGCGTTCTGTTCGGCAAGCAGCACCTCGGCCCCCGCTTCGGCTGCGGCCTTCGCCGCAGTCAGTCCGGCGATACCGCCGCCGATCACCAGCACATCCACATGGGCGTGGAAATGTTCGTAATGGTCCGCATCCCGTGCCTTGGGCGGTTTGCCAAGACCCGCAGATTGCCGGATCACCGGTTCGTAGACATGCTTCCAGAAAGCGCGCGGCCAGAGGAATGTCTTGTAATAGAAGCCCGCCGGGAAGAAGCGCCAAAGCTTGGAGTTGATCGCACCGATGTCGAATTCCAGCGAGGGCCAGTGGTTCTGGCTCGCCGCCTCCAACCCGTCGAAGAGTTCTGTCGTGGTGGCGCGGGCATTCGGCTCGAACGTCTTGTCCTTGCCGATGCCAAGAAGCGCGTTCGGTTCCTCCGGCCCGGACGTCACGACGCCGCGCGGGCGGTGATACTTGAAGGACCGGCCGACCAGCACTTTCCCCTCGCCGAGAAGTGCGGACGCCACCGTGTCTCCCTTGTAGCCGTACATCTGTTGCCCGTTGAACCGGAAGGTCACGCGCCGCGAGCGGTCGATCAGGCGACCGCCACTGTCCAGACGTCTGCTCATGAGAAGTCCCTCCATGACCAGCCGGGGTGTTTGGCCGAAATCGCGTCCTTCACGTCCTGCGGAGGTTCGGTCACCTGCGCCGGATAGGTCCCGAAGACTTCGAGCGTGATCGTATCGCGGGCTGCGTGGAACCACTTCCCGCACCCGTGGGCATGCCGCCAGCGTTCGAAATGAATGCCCTTCGGGTTCTCACGGTGGAAGAGGTAGGTTTCGAACTCGTCATCGGACGAGCCCGGGCCATAGCGCTTCAAATGCGCTTCGCCGCCCGGGCTCAACTCGGTTTCGTCGCAGGCAATGCCGCAATAGGGACAGGTGAGGATCAGCATAGCGCCCCCAGGGGCGCAGTGGCCGCGCCGATATCAGAAGTTGGAGTAGACTTGTACGGGTTCCGGCGCGCCAAGGTCGATGGGATGACCCGTCGCCAATACGGATGCAAAGGCCCCCATGGCGAGTGTGCCGAAGACGCCCACGACGAAGCCCGCGATTTTCCCGCGGCTGCGGTGAAGACCTGCGTAGGTCGGGATGAAACGTGTGATGTAACCCATGACAGACACCCTTTCTCTCTCGACGCCCGAGATAGGGCGGAGCGGGTGTCTTTCAAGTTAATGGGAGCGGACGAGACGACGGCCCGAAGGCCGCCGCCCGTGCTGAGGCATGAGCAGGTCTTATTCCGAGACAGGTGCCGCCGGAGCAGCCGGTGCTTCGGTTGCGGCGGGCGCGCCCTCGATGGCCGCTGTCGGGGCCGAACCATCGGGGGCGACGCCCCCTCCGGATGAGCCAAGTGCGATAAGCGCCACGAAGGCGATAAGGACGATAACCGCCCAGATCCACTTGGCGCTGCCGCCGGTGTCATAGTCGAGGTATTGCTCGTTCCCTTTACGCCTCGGGTCGTTGTGCGAGTAGTAATCAGCCATGTTACAGCCTCCTCTCTATGGAAGAGAGGTAAGCATGGGGGTTGCCGGTTCGCAGGGGGTGTGGGCGTGACGCTCGGGTTTGGGCCATCGCTTGCGCGTTTGGTGTTTCGGGATGCGCCAATTATGGCCGATCCGGTCCTATCGGCAAATTGTGGCCGATGGGGAGCATTGAACAGAAGCTTGCGCCCGAGCTTCGAGGTGCCTCGGGCGCAAACCGGACCGCTTCGTGTACCGGCAGGTCCATTGAAACCTGAAAGGTCATCAACTAGGTCTTTGAGGTGGATATATTTTTCGATCTCATCGGTCGGGTGTTTGTGAGTATCATCCAAAAGATTCTCATACACGGTGAGCTCTCTTTCGTCGGATGGCTTGCCCTCTTCGCATTCGCAATAGCCGTGGCTTGGTTCCTCGACCGCTGCATCAAGAAGTTGAGACTGAAGCGCTCCACGACCGTTCGAAAGAACGGCGCTCAAGTGCCTCCGGCGCAAGAAACAATCCAGGATCAGATCGCGCGCACGAACAACTCCAATGGGGATACCTGACGCCGTCAATGCGCCACCCCCGCCGCCACACTCTCGTCGATGAACCGGCCTTCACGGAACCGGTCCAGACCGAACTCTGCCGTTAATGGGGAGTGGCCCGTGGCCATCAGTTCGGCCATGCCCCAACCTGAGCCGGGGATGGCCTTGAACCCGCCGGTGCCCCAGCCGCAGTTGATGAAGCAGTTTTCCAGCGGTGTTTTCGACAGGATGGGCGAGCGGTCGCCCGTCATGTCCACGATCCCGCCCCATTGCCGGAGCATCTTGAGCCGGGAGATGATCGGGAAGGTCTCGATCAGCGCCCGCACGGTTTCCTCGATGTGATGGAACGAGCCGCGCTGGGTGTAGTTGTTGTAGCCATCCGCCCCGCCGCCGATCACCATTTCGCCCTTGTCGGATTGGCTCATATAGCCGTGGACAGTGTTCGCCATGACGACCACGTCCATGCAGGGCTTGATGGGTTCGGAGACCAGCGCCTGAAGGGCGACGCTCTCAATCGGCAGGCGGAAGCCCGCCATATCGGCGACCACACCTGAATGCCCCGCAACGACGATGCCGAGCTTATCGCAATCTATGTCACCCTTGGTGGTCGAGACACCCGTCACTTTGCCGTCCTTTGAGCGCACACCCGTCACTTCGCATTGCTGGATGACGTCCATGCCCATTTCGGAGCATTTGCGCGCATAGCCCCAGGCCACAGCATCGTGCCGTGCGGTGCCACCGCGTGCCTGCCAGAGACCGCCGAGCACGGGATAACGGGGGCCCCGGATCTCCATGATCGGGCAAAGCTCTTTCACCCGCTCGGCGCTGATGTACTCGGTCTTCACGCCTTGGAGCGCGTTCGCATGCGCCGTCCGCTTGTAGCCCCGCACCTCATGTTCGGTCTGGGCCAGCATGATGACCCCGCGCGGGCTGAACATGACGTTGTAATTCAGGTCCTGGCTCAGGTCCTCATAGAGCGAGCGGGCCTTCTCATAGATCGCGGCAGACGGGTCCTGCAGGTAGTTCGAGCGAATGATCGTTGTGTTCCGCCCCGTGTTCCCACCGCCGAGCCAGCCTTTTTCGAGGATCGCGACGTTCTTCACCCCATGGTTCTTGCCAAGGTAATAGGCCGTGGCCAGCCCGTGCCCCCCTGCCCCTATGATGATCACGTCATAGCGTCGCTTGGGCTCCGGATTGCCCCAGGCGCGACGCCAACCTGTGTGGTCGCGAAACGCCTCACGGGCGACGGCAAAGGCAGAATATCGGCTCATGGGTCCCCTAACCGAAACGTGCGGGCGTGATGGCCCGGGAAACTCTTCCCAGATTTCCAAATTCGGCGGCAGACAACAAGCGGCAGGACGGGGCGTTTTCGCGACAGATCGTCCACCCTGCAAATCCTGCGACGGGTTCGCCCTTTCCGACCGGGGCGATGGCGATTAAGTCATGCGTTATGACTTTCTGGGTCTTTGCCTTTCTGATCGCGGCCGCGACTGTGCTGATGATCCTTGCCGCGCTCCGCCGGAGTGACGCGGGACAATCCGGTGCGGCCTCCGACATTCAGGTCTATCGCGACCAGTTGCAGGAAGTGGACCGCGATCTTGCACGCGGTGTCCTGACTGAAGCCGAAGCGGCTGCCGTGCGCACGGAAGTGTCGCGCCGGTTGCTGGATGCCGACAAACGCGCCTCCGAAGCACGCGGCGCGTCTGGTACGACCGCATGGCCGGTTGTCTCGGTCGTCGTTCTGGTGCTCGTCGCTGGCGGCGCATTGCTCTATTCGCGGATCGGGGCGCCGGGCTATCCCGATCTGCCCATGGCGGAGCGGTTGGCGGAAATCGAAGCGCTCGCCGCTGCACGCACACGACAAGAGGATGCGGAGAGAGAAGCGAAAGCGATGCTGCCGCTCCCGGCAGAGCCAGATCAGAATTTCCTCAACCTTATGGACGAGTTGCGGCAGGTTCTTAAAGACAGGCCCGATGACCTGCGCGGACTGTCGCTCCTTGCGGAGAACGAAGCGCGATTGGGCAACTTCACGGCCGCGCGCGTCGCGCAGGAGCGTATTCTCGAGATCAAGGGCGCTGACGCCACGGCGCTCGACCTGCTGGGCACCATCGATGTCATGGTCTTTGCCGCCGGCGGGTATGTCTCCCCTGAAGCGGAGGACTTGATCGGAAGGCTTGTCAGTATAGCGCCCGAGAACGGCGCTGCGCAGTATTACACGGGCCTCACGCTCGCGCAGAACGGGCGGCCCGACCAGGCTTTCCCGATCTGGCGGCGCCTGTTGGAGCAAGGGCCGCAGAACGCGCCGTGGGTCCCGATCATTCGACAGGAAATCTCAGGGATAGCGGCTGCGGCCGGGGTGTCATATGAACCGCCCGCGGCCCTGCGCGGCCCGGATGCGGACGCGATGGCGGCGGCCGATGCGATGTCGGAAGAAGACCGGCAAGCGATGATCGAAGGCATGGTGGAAGGTCTTGCGGCCCGACTGGCCAATGAAGGCGGCACCGCCGAAGAATGGGCGCAACTCATCACGGCGCTTGGTGTTCTTGGCGAGCAGGCGCGTGCCGAAGCCATCGTCAACGAAGCCAGAACGGTTTTTGCGGAAAGCGCGGCGGCTCTCGACGTGATCGAAGGGGCGGCAGTGCGTGCCGGGGTGGCCGAGTGATCGCCGCTGATTGGGACGCGTTTCGCGACGCGTTGCCGGAGACCGGCCCGCTCATGGGGCTGGACCTTGGAACGGAGACGATCGGTGTTGCCGTCAGCGATGGATTTCGCCGCGTGGCCTCCCCTTTGGAGACGATCCGGCGAAAGAAGTTCGGCGTGGATGCAAAGGCCCTTCTGGACATCGCGCAGGGGCGCAACGTGGCGGGAATCGTGTTGGGGCTGCCGCTGAACATGGACGGAAGCGAAGGGCCGAGATGCCAGTCGACACGGGCATTCGCGCGCAACCTCGACCCTTTGGCCGGGATGCCAATCGGGTTCTGGGACGAACGTTTGTCGACCGTCGCGGCGGAGCGGGCGCTGCTGGAAGCCGATACGTCCCGGCGGCGGCGCGGCGAGGTGATCGATCACGTGGCGGCGTCTTTCATCCTTCAGGGCGCGCTTGACCGGTTGGCCTTTATGGAGGGCGCATGAACGACGAGGTCTGGAAACGCGACGAGATCGAGAGCCCTTGCGTCAAGGTCTGCGTCCTGCATCCGGAGGCGGGTATCTGTCTTGGCTGCTACAGGACAAGGGATGAGATTGCCGGATGGTCGCGCCTGTCCCGGGAAGACCGGCGTGCCGTCATGAACGGGCTGCCGGAGCGCAAACACCTGTTGCCCGGACGCCGGGGCGGACGAAAGGCCCGTCTGCGGTCCGAGTAACCGCACCACCAAAGAGAGCGCCTTCGGCGCACGCGATTTTCCGTCGGGGCTCTGCCCCGAACCCCGGGATATTTCCGCCAAGGAGAATGCAATGGAGCGCTGTTTTTCTGCGTCGGTGGCGCGATCAGACATGTTGGCCGCCATTGATTTCGATCTCGGTCCCGGTGACGTAGGTTGATTGGCCGGAACAGAGAAAGAAGATGACATCAGCGACTTCGCTGGTTTGTCCGATCCGACGCATCGGGAGCTTGTCGACAATGGCGTCAGTGCCTTCGGAGAGAATAGAGGTCTCAATCTCGCCCGGCGCAATCGCATTGACCCGCACCCCTTCGGGCCCGAAATCATGCGCCATCTCACGCGTCAGCGCCGCCAGGGCCGCCTTGGACGTGGAATAGGCGGCGCCTGCAAAGGGATGGACGCGCGATCCGGCAATCGATGTTACATTGACGATCGATCCCTGGGCGTCGACCAATTCCTGTTTCAAGCCGCGGGCCAGAACGATCGAGGCGAAGAAGTTGACGTGGAACACCTTTCCCCAGGTCATCAGGTCGGTGTCCAGCGTGTTCAGCCGCCCGCCATCTTCGGATTTCGGTGAGATGCCGGCGTTGTTCACGAGGCCATGAAGCGGGCCGTCCAGCCGCTCCCGGATCAACTCGACAGTGTTGATGGTGTCGGCCGGGTCCGACAGGTCAACCTGGATATGGTTTTCTTCCCCTCCGGGCCACGGGCAGTTTTCGTTGAATGGCTGTCGCGAGCATGTCAGCACACGCCATCCTTCGCTGGAGAACTTTTTGACCGTTGCGTGTCCGATCCCGCGGCTGGCACCGGTCAAGAGGAGGGTTTTGCTCACGGCTTTTGGCTCTTTCCATGTTGCTGGGGCGGACGGGCGGGAATGCCGGACTTGGTGTGAAGCTTACGACATCCGGGGCAGCCGCGAAAGAACGTGTCTATTCATGACGCACGGCTCTGCACCGGAAGCAGGCCGGACCCATTCGCGCCGGACAGGCTGGTCGGGGATCACCTTAGAGCCTGACCGAAAAGTAGTTGAGCGATACCAGCAAGTTGTGATTCTCTGTTTCTTGAAAACACAGAACGGAGGATCGACTGTGCCTTGGACTGATACCGCCCGCAAAACGTATAAACGCAAAACAGATCGTTAT
>JAJDZT010000064.1 GCA_022824525.1 Silicimonas sp.
TGGATAACGATCTGTTTTGCGTTTATACGTTTTGCGGGCGGTATCAGTCCAAGGCACAGTCGATCCTCCGTTCTGTGTTTTCAAGAAACAGAGAATCACAACTTGCTGGTATCGCTCAACTACTTTTCGGTCAGGCTCTTAGGACACATCGTAGTCACATTTTCTCAGCTGACGCGATTGCGTTGACGCATGATGGTGGCATGGAGGATGTGTTCGAGCAGAAGCTCAAAGTCGAACAACAGGATTTGCCCGCCCGTCTCACAGTCTATGTCTTGAACCTGACCGTGATGGTGTTTGCGTTGCCCGTAGGGCTTGCGCTCCTTTTCCTCAACATTCTGGGTGGCGAGAACCTGCGGACCACAGCACATGTGATGGCGTTGACTGGTCTGTTTTCGGCTCTTTCCATGGCGAATGGCGGCATGCTTCCGCCGTTACCCGTATAGCCTAACGAACCAAACGCGGCAGCGCACGACGTGCGTCTTCGCCAAGGTTTCGGATCGCTACCATGATGGTGTGGATGGAGAACACCACTGCACCGGACTCGGGCAGTTTTCGCAGCACCTGACGTTCCGAGCGAACGTATCTTGCCGCATCCAATGACGCGGAAATGTCTGGTGTGCCCTCAGATTTCGGGGCGAAGAGTTGCGCGTCCTCATAGAGAATTGCGTTGGATCGCCAAAGCAGGGTTTCTGCTTTCATGCCGTCGAAAAGGCGTTGGACACGCTTCTCCAAATTGTCGTCGTATTCAGCGACAGGTGAATGGATGGCCGAAAGGGGACGCCCGAGCTTTTCGGCCAAAGTCCAATGCGCAGGAAAGCAGAGGATGGCCCCTGTAAGCACGTGGCCATTCTTTTCTGGTTCCATCAAGCACAGGTCGGCCTGGATCAAACGTCCGAGCGTGCACAATGGCTCGTCCAGATCCAATGTCACGCGTACTCCATCTGGGCGCGTGACCGCGCCTTTCTCTACGATGTAACCTTCGTCGTGTTTGAGTGCCTCGATAACGGTTTCGAAGCACTCGTTCGCTGCGGCCCGCGCCCGGGGAAGAAGCGCACGCACTTCTTCGGGCCGTGACGAAATAAGGTGGTCTCGCAACTGCATTTGAGCGTCGAAGGCATCGTCGCGGATGAGCCAATCTTCAGTAGCAAGTGGTTGAACACCAGGCAGCCTCCATCGAGTCGCGTCGATCCAAGCAGGTTGAGGCAGCTCGGCCTGCAATATTGGCGTTTTTGAAAGAAATCCGGTCACTTTTGTCGCCGCGTGTACTTTAGCGTGTCGTAATTCTGCCTGACGCTCAGTCAAGCGCGTTCGACACTTGAACCATGAACACATGGCATCGAGACACGCGCAAGATCGATCCAAGCCGCGGCGTTCGACTTGGAGACAACACCCCGAACGACAGTGATCGGGCAGAGATCGGACCAACTCTGCTAGCGTTTGAGGAATGGGCCGCGGCCGGCCTTGATCTACCCGATCTACAAGCGATGCGTGAGTATCGCTGGAAACGCCTAACGGATCATATCGTTGCGCGTGACTACGGCGCGCTGTTGGTTTTTGACCCGTTGAACATTCGGTACGCGACGGACTCTACGAATATGCAGCTTTGGAACGCGCATAACCCGTTTCGTGCGTTGCTTCTCTGTGCTGACGGTCACATGGTTATCTGGGATTACAAGATCGCGCCCTTCCTTACCGAGTTTAATCCGTTGGTGAAGGAGCGCAGGTCTGGCGCAGCTTTCTTCTATTTCTCGGGAGGTGACAAATGCGCCGAAGTCGCGGCGAAATTTGCGGGCGAAGTGCGAGATGTCGTGAAAGAACATGGCGGCGGCAACATGCGGCTGGCTGTCGACAAAGTCATGCTCCATGGCGCGAGGGCTTTGGAAGGCGCAGGTTTCGAAATCATGGAAGGCGAAGAGCTTACCGAGAAGGCGCGCTCGGTAAAGGGTCCCGACGAGATCAAGGCGATGCGTTGCGCGAACCATGCCTGCGAGACTTCTGTCAGAGTGATGGAAGATTTCGCGCGAGCGCATGGCCCCGCGGGCATGGTCAGCGAAGATGAAATTTGGGCCGTTCTTCACGCCGAGAACATAAAACGCGGCGGGGAGTGGATTGAGACACGGTTGTTAGCGACTGGGCCGCGGACAAACCCTTGGTTCCAGGAATGCGGCGCGCGCCGGATGAAGAACAACGAGATCCTTGCCTTCGACACTGATTTGGTTGGTAGCTACGGTATTTGCATCGACATAAGTCGAACTTGGTGGATCGGCGATCAGAGACCTCGTCCAGACATGATTTATGCCATGCAGCACGGCGTCGAGCATATCCGTACGAACATGGAGCTTTTGAAGCCAGGCGTGAATATCGAGGAGATGCAGTCGCGGCTTCATCGCCTCGATGACAAGTTTCAAGTGAGAAAGTATGGCTGTGCGATGCATGGCGTTGGACTTTGCGATGAGTGGCCGCACGTAGACTATCCAGACACCGCGACCAAGGGGGCGTTCGACTACGTGCTTGAGCCCGGCATGACATTGTGTGTGGAAGCACTTGTCGCCGAAGAAGGTGGAGATTTCTCGATCAAACTCGAAGACCAAGTATTGATCACCGAGGACGGATACGAAAACCTGACGAAATACCCGTTCGACCCGGCCTTGATGGGCGAACACTGAGCGATCTTTCCAATGCGGCCTGACCTGGTCTATCGACCAACCTTGCCTGCACGTTCACACACCCAGGAATCTGAGGCGGCTTCTCAAAATAGATTGTCGGGAAGCGCGGTGCCGCGAAGGAAATCCGAGGCGCTCATAGGCCGTTTGCCTTGTCGTTGAGCTTCAAGCACTGCGACGGAACCTGAGCCGCAAGCAATACGAAACTCTCCGAGATGTGTACCGGGTGACGCGCTGTCTGCCTCTGGCTTTGCACGTAGAATTTTGACGCGCTCGCCTTGAATGTCCGTCCATGCCCCTGGAAAAGGAGAAAGGCCATTGATGTGACGGGCGACCTCCAACGCGGGGCGGGTCCAGTCAATCCGCGCCTCCGCCTTCTCGATTTTTTCTGCATAAGTGACGCCCTCGGAAGCCTGCGGCTGCGGTTTGCATTCTGGTAAACGACCAAGGACATCCACTACGAGCTCCGCGCCGAGCTTGGAGAGACGGTCATGAAGATCGCCGGTCGTGTCAGTATCAGAGATCGGCATTTTGCCACGAAGCAAAACAGGGCCTGTGTCCAGACCAGCTTCCATCTGCATAATGCAAACTCCAGTTTCATCGTCGCCCGCCATTATGGCTCGGTGGATTGGAGCAGCACCCCGCCAGCGCGGAAGGAGCGAAGCGTGGATGTTTAAGCAGCCAAGACGAGGGGCGTCGAGAATGGGCTGGGGCAAGATGAGACCGTAAGCGACAACCACAGCAATATCTGCATCTAAAGACGCGAACCCAGATTGTTCCTGTTCGGAACGCAAGCTTTTCGGATGGCGGACAGGAATTCCAAGTGCATCGGCGTGTATGTGGACCGGCGACTTGCGATCGTTCTTGCCGCGGCCCGCCGGGCGAGGCGGCTGTGTATATGCGCAGGTGACCTCGTGGCCTGAGTTGACGAGCGCCTCAAGCGGTTGGACAGCGAAATCGGGTGTGCCCATGAAGACGATTTTCACGTCTTCTTTGCCTTTTTCAGAAGCATCGCGCGTTTCGTGCGGCTGAGATTATCGAAGTACATCTTGCCGTTCATATGGTCGATCTGATGTTGAACCGAGGTGGCCCAGACATCTTCGAAATCCTGTTTCACGCGATCGCCCGCGGCGTCAAGAAAGCTGACAGTAACCCTTGCAGGACGTGTAACCTTGGCTGAAACCCCCTGTAGGTTTGGCGAAGCCTCTTCATAGGAGAACGTCTCTTCCGACCTTGCAAGGATTTCAGGGTTTGCGAGGCGGACGACGCGGCCGCGCTCCTCGGAGCAATCAACCACCGCGACCCGGAGGGCTACGCCAATTTGGGGGGCGGCTAGACCGTAACCGGGCATCGCTTCCATAATCTCAACCATTTCATCCCATAGGGCGCGCGTTTCGTCGGTCACGACTTCGATGGGCTCTGCAACAGCACGCAAGCGCTTGTCTGGCCAGGTCAGAAAGGGCCGCGTCACGCCCGAGCCTTCTCGCGCTTCAGCTTCTGCATCTTGCGCGTAATCATCTGGCGTTTCAGCGGCTTCAGATAATCGATGAAGAGTTTTCCATCCAAATGGTCGATCTCGTGCTGGACACAGGTTGCCCACAGGCCGTCGAAACGCGCGCTTTGCTCGGACCCGTCAAGATTGGTCCAAGTCACGTCTACTTCTGCCGGGCGCTCAATGTCGTTGTAGATCTCGGGTATCGACAGGCAGCCTTCCTCGTAGACGTTCTTTTCGTCCGAGGACCAAACAATTTTCGGATTGATCAACACCATGGGTTGTGGGGGAGCGTCTTCTTCCTTGACGCAATCCATCACCAACATGCGTTTCAAAATACCGACCTGCGGCGCGGCAAGCCCAATACCTGGCGCGTGATACATGGTCTCAAGCATGTCATCCGCGAGCGTTTTCATGTCGCTTGGTTCTGAAACTGCTTCAGCGACCGTCTTAAGCCGAGGGTCTGGGTGGATAAGGATATCGCGCAATGCCATGAGTTTCACTTAAGCGATGCAGCGGGGCGCGGCAAGCAAGGTGGACTTGCAGTTGGTCACAGGATGACTAGGGTCGCGCGGATCATAACCCGGACATCTGAAATGAGCTTTGATTTCGACACTCCTCTCGAGCTTCGCGGGACACACGCATCAAAATATGACGGGATAAAAAGGTCATTTGGAGTAGGTGATCCAGACATCATCCCGATGTGGGTAGCCGATATGGACTTCAAAGCTGCGCCTGCAATTTTGGAGGCGCTGCAAACTGAAGTTGAACGAGGCTATTTTGGCTATTACACCGATCCCACTCCGGTGAGTGCCGCTGTTGCTCGGTGGTATCTGGACCGTCATGGTTGGGATGTGGATCCAAGCTGCATTCGTTATACGCACGGGGTCGTCAACGGATTCGGCGACGTTCTGGCGGCGTTCAGCGAGCCCGGCGACGCGGTGATCGTTTTCTCGCCGGTTTATCATGCATTCTACCGTCAGATACGCGCCATGGGGCGTGAAGTGCGAGAGAGCCCGCTTGTCGTGCGCGACGGGATTTTTCACATGGACCTGGATGCCTTGACAGTAAGTCTGACAGGCCGCGAGCGGATTCTGACCCTGTGCTCGCCCCATAATCCCGGTGGCCGTCTTTGGACAGCGGAAGAGATCAAAGCTGTTGCTGCATTTTGTGCGAAACACGATCTCATTCTGGTGTCTGACGAAATCCATATGGATCTGACCTTTCCGGGCGTCGATTTTGTTCCGACAGCAGTTGCCGCCCCTGAGTGCCTCAATCGATTGATCGTGCTGACTGCGGCTTCCAAAGGCTTCAATATTGCAGGCGCTGAAACGGGTTTGATGTTGGTTCCCGATGCAGATTTGATGCGAAAGCTGGAGCCGGTGTTGCTTGATCGCGAAAGCTCTCCAAGCCGTTTTGGAATGGCCATGATCCGGGCCGCTTTTGCGGAAAGCCTTGATTGGTCGGACGCTGTGAGAGCCTATATCGCCGAGAATTTTCGGATATTCGAGGAGCGCGTGTCCAAGTTGCCTGGCGTGTTCGTTATGCCAATGCGTGCGACATACTTGTCGTGGGTGGACTTCTCAGCTTTGGGAATGAGCGACAGTGAATTGAAGGGGCGTGTGCTCGACGCAAGGATTGCCGCGAACCCTGGCACGCAGTTCGGCGAGGGTGGAAACGGTCACATGCGGTTCAATGTTGCCTTGCCGCGAGCGACTTTGATTGAGGCGATCTCCAGACTCGAAGAAGCGTTTTCCGACGTTCAGTAGACGGGCAGGGCGGCTTACTTCTCAGTCTTCGTTGATGTCGTGTTCGAAGTGTTTCACCTGACCTTTGCGGATACCCATGAGCGGGCGGAGAACCAGCCATGCGATCAAAGACAATACTGCAAAGGTGAGAAGCATCAGCGGTGTAGAGCTTGCGAGCCCGGGCACGCCGATCAACAAGGCAGCGCCGACGCCTGCTGCGCCGAGCGCAAAACCTAAGAAAATCTGCGCAGGTGCGACGACTTCAAGGATAGCGAGGAGCAAGGCTCCGACAATCCATACCCACCAGATTGACCACCACATTACGACGATCTCCCTTTGAGCATCTTGAAGGCATCGCCGAAAGCATCCACGGCGTTGGCGGGCAACACAACCGTGCTGGAGCCCTGCGACGTGCCGAGTGTATTGAGCGCTTCTACCTGTTTGAGTGCGACCTGGTACTGCGCCGCTTCGAGGCCATTGTCCTGGATGGCGCGAGCAACAACACCGGTTGCGTAAGCTTCCGCATCCGCTTCTACTCGGCGCGCTTTCGCGGCTTGCTCGGCGGCATAGAGTTCCGCATCGGCCTGCAATTCGACCGCTCGCCGTTCGCCTTCTGCGCGGGTCACCTGCGCGCGGCGTTCGCGTTCTGCATTGAGCTGCTGGAGCATCGCATCACGCGTCGCCTGATCGAGGTTCACGTCGAGGATTTCGGCCCGCGTTACCTCGATCCCCCATGCATCGACGGCGTCCTCGACACTGGCTTTGATCGTTTGGATCAGCATTGCGCGATTGGCCTGCACTTCGTCGAGTTCCATCTTGCCGATCTCGGCCCTCACGATCCCCGCTACGGTGGTGGCAATTGCGGCATCCACGTCGCGGATACGATAAACCGTCTTCTCCGGCTCTGTGATCCGATAGAATACGCTGGTTTCAACTTGCACCAGAACGTTGTCAGCCGTGATGGCGTCTTGGCTGGCGTTGGGCAGTTGGCGTTCAAGAATGGAAATCTGATGCGCGACACGATCGAGAAACGGGACGATGAAGTTGATACCCGGTCCAAGTACCGTGCGCAGACGTCCGAAGCGCTCCACAACGTGCTTTTCGGATTGCGGCACAATCCGCACGCCCTTGTAGACACAGATGATGATGAAGACGGCGAATAGAATTGTGGCGATGCCGCCACCGCCAAGAACATCAATTAATTCTTGCATAACAACTGCCTTTTGCCTCGCCCCATATGGTACAGATGGCCACTGAATGCCTTTTTTCAACGTGTTAGACGGCGCGGATTTCTTCAATGTTCAATTGTGTAACCCGCGCGACACGTGCCCATTCGGCCGATAAGTTGAGGACTTTCCACCTTTTCGATGGCTCAAGCGCAACTGAAGCGAATGGTGGCGCCGCATCGGCGGGCTTTTGCACATGCACAAGTTTGCAAACGGAAAATTAACCTCGATCTCGCATGAAATCTGCGATTTTCGGGGAGTTAACCGATGGCCGCTCTGACGGTCGATCAAATTCTATCTGGCACGGATCTTGGCCTGACATCAGGAATTGATGATTTGTTCGTCCTCGAGATTGGCGGGCGCAGGGTGCTTTTCGCCCTAAACCGTGCCGAGAACAGTTTGATCGAGTTGGACATCTCATTGAACGGTTCGCTCAGCGTTGCTTCTACCTTGCTGCTCTCCGGCACATTCAGTGCTGGTAGTGATCCACTTTTGACAACAGTTTCATATGTTGGTGGAGGCGTATCTTTGGCGCTCAGCGGACTTCAACCGACTGATGGTCAGGAGGTGACACTTACGGCATCAGGCGCATTGGGGACTCAGCAGAATTTGGCGGGTGTATCTATTCTGGAAGCACCGGTCAGTCTGGACATCGGCGGTATCCCCGTTCTCTTGAGTGGCGCGGCGGGGGGCGGTCTGAGCCACTTCGCGGACGGTGGTTCGGGCTTCGCCGCTACGCTGACGATCAATGATACCGCCGATCGCTACCTGGCCGACGTCGCGGCAAGCGCCACGTTTGTCTCGAACGCCCAGACATATGTTGTCACGATCTCCGATACAGAAAATGGACTGAACACTGTTCTGGTCGACGGCTCAGGCCTGACCCAGGTTGGAGTGCTGGGGAACAGTGAGGGCCTGCCGGTTTCTTCACCAAGTGACGTTGCAGCCATTTCGCGTCTTGGTGAAGCTTTGGTTTTCGTATCTTCATTTGGGACGTCTTCGATTTCAGTAGCTCTTGTCCCAGACGGTGTGCCGCGCTTGGCCGACCATGTTCTGGATTCTGAGAACACGCAATTCCAAGGGGCAAGCAGTTTGTCTGCAATATCCCACGGTGATTTTGTTTACTTGGCAGTCGGTGGTTCTGAGGGTGGCGTAAGCCTCCTTACCGCTCTCCCAGGGGGGCGTTTGGTCCACCTCGACAGTGTTAGAGCCTGACCTAGAATGTGGATGGTCTCATCTGATATGGTATTTCCCTACTGAATTTAACCACAGACAGGGAAGACCACATGGCTTGGAACGAGACCACCCGCGCGAAGTATAAGCGTAGTTCGGACCGATATGAAAGCG
>JAJDZT010000006.1 GCA_022824525.1 Silicimonas sp.
CGTCGGGAGAAGCGGCTTAATCACCCGCCATTCTTCGTCGCTCAAATCGCTTTCATATCGGTCCGAACTACGCTTATACTTCGCGCGGGTGGTCTCGTTCCAAGCCATGTGGCCTTCCCTGTCTGCGGTCAAATTCAGTAGTGAAATACCATATCAGATGAGACCATCCACATTCTAGGTCAGGCTCTCAGACATATCAGGTTCTTGCCCTTCACCTCGTCTTCGGCAAAGCCGAAAACACGTTCCGCTGCCGGGCTAAAGCTCAGGATTCTTCCGTGGACATCAGCCGTGATGATCGCGTCGGGCGCGGTCTGGATAATCAGCTTCAGCAGTGAAACCTCTGACGGGAGGTTCGCCATGTCGTCAGCCCCGGCAACGAGCTTATTTGGCTCAGGAAACTGCATAATACGCCACAAGACTGGTCAGGAAAACGAGGAATACCAGCGCCGAATCCAATCCGATGCGACCTATGCGCGGTTTGCGACGGATCACCATGCCAACAAGGTAGATAACCGTAACAAGGATACCAAAGCCCAAGGCAAGGATGCCGGACGTTTCCATGTCGCGCAAAATGGGACCGGGACGATAAAGCAGATCGGCCGGCAGAACCAAAACCAGCATGATGAGGTTCGAGCCAAAGATGTTTGAAATCGCTAGAGTATATGCGCCAAGCCGAACCGCAGCGATGCTCGTGGTCAGTTCAGGTAAGGACGTCGCGGCGGCCAGCAAACTGACCCCCACGAAACCATCGCTGAGTCCCGTCGTCCGCGCCAATTGTTCGGCCGAGAGGACCAATCCAAGACCGCAGACAAGTATGGCTCCGGCGGCAATTGCCGTCTCAACAATCATTCGCGTCAGAGACTTCTCATCATCCGAGCCTCGGAAAGGCCATGCCTCTCCACCCGCCTCGTCCGGCAAGTCGACTGGAACCCAATCTCCCTCCGGGTCATGTGCGCGAAGAAGCCAGATGCCCCCGGCATAGAAGACCGCGATCACAAGACTTCCGCCTCCGATCCAACCAAACGAGACTTGCTCGCCCAGGGTCGCCAGAATCAACGTCACCGACAGCAATCCGACCAGAAGCAGAGCTTCCAGAATATGCGTCATCCGGCGAGGATAATACGTGATTGCCCCGCGCACCCAGTAATCCGCCACGGCAAGGATCGCCGTCTGCAGCGCCACTCCGCCGTAGAGATTGTTCAGAACCAGCGCCTGGTTTTGCCGCAAGGCCGCGGCCAAAGTGGTTGCGATTTCCGGCAAGGAAGTTGCCGTCGCCAAAAGCAGCAGGCCGATCAAGGACTTTGAGAGATGCAATTCATCCGACAGGGCGTCCGCCAGATACGCGAGCCGCGCCCCTGACACCCAAACACCAAGAGCCGACAAGAAGAACACCGCCGCCGCCGGCAGCAGGCCAAGTTGTGAGAGCGCATCAAACACCGGAAATCATTAGCGCATCAGTCGCTTGCGCGATTTGACATGGCTCAAATCATCCTGCCGCAACACCTGCCACAATGATCGGGGAAGAGAATTGGGAGGTGCTCCATGAAGACGATTATGGTTTGTCTGAGCAATGAGAAGGACACGGAAGAACTGCTGCGAGCAGCGCTGCCAATTGCGCAGCGGCACGACAGCCATCTCATCGGGTTCCATGTACAAGAACATGTGTCTTTCTATCCGGGCGTGTCAGTTCACGTACCCGCCGATATCTTTGTCGAACTTCAAGAGCGCCAGAAAGGCGAGTCCGAGGCCGTCAAGGCCGTGTTTGACCGTTTGACCAGCGCGGCAGGCGTGCCCTGCGAATGGCGCATGATGAAAGCCGCGTCGCCCGATACGGCCGACGTATTGGCCGAAGTCGCGCATATCGCTGACCTCGTGATCATGGCACAGGACGATTATGCGCTTGATCAGTCTTCCCGTTACAGCACGCAGGAAAGCGTGATCCGTGGATCGGGACGCCCTGTCCTGTTTGTCCCGACAGGCTGCGAAGTCGGCGACATCGGCAAGAAGATCGTCATCGGATGGAGTCCGACCAGAGAAGCCGCGCGCGCAACGCATGATGCCATCTCACTGCTCCAACAAGGGGCCGAAGTTACCATCGCAACCGTGGCGAAGTCCGCACAAGACAGCTACGACGAGGCGACCGACCTCGCCCGGGCACTTGACCGCCACGGGTTTCAAGCCGAGGTCGTGCAACGCAGCCTCACCAGTTCGAATGTCGCCGAAGAGTTGAACGAACTCGCTTTCGAACGGGGAGCCGACATGATTGTCACCGGCGCTTTCGGCCATTCCCGGCTCTATGATTTCGTGATTGGCGCGGTCACGCTCGATTTGATGCGGCACTCACGATTGCCGGTTCTGTTTTCGAACTGACGCGACCAATACGGCAAAGGGCACTCCGCTCACCCCACCTGTGCTCTTTGCCGTTTAACTCCGAATACTCTCTCAACGCCCCTCCTCCGAAAATTGACACGCCTCAAAGCGCGCCTTCTCCGCGTCAGTAAGGTGTCCCGGAAAGGAGCATGGTGTGGATAAGGAAATCGTCTTTCGAACAGAGGATTTGACCAAGGTCTATGACACCGGTGAGGTGAAGGTTTATGCGCTTGCAGGCGTCGACCTCGACCTCTTCGCCGGCGAATTGACCGTGCTTCTCGGGCCATCGGGAAGCGGCAAGTCGACTCTGCTGAATATTCTCGGCGGTCTCGATCATGCGACGAGTGGCAAGGTCTGGTTCCACGATCGAGAACTGACCCAGCTGAGAGACCGCGGCTTGACCCAGTTTCGCCGCGATCACGTGGGGTTCGTCTTCCAGTTCTACAATCTCGTGCCTTCGCTTACGGCGCGCGAGAACGTGCAGCTCGTTACGGATGTCGCGCGCGACCCGATGCGCCCTGAGGAAGCGTTGGAGCGTGTCGGCCTGGCCCACCGGATCGATCACTTCCCGGCGGAACTGTCGGGCGGGGAGCAGCAACGCGTGGCCATTGCTCGGGCCGTGGCCAAACGCCCGGAAATCCTGCTGTGTGACGAACCGACGGGCGCGCTCGACAGCGCCACGGGAACCCAGGTGCTCGAGGTGCTGCGCGGTGTAAATGACGAACTTGGCACCTCAACCGTTGTCATCACGCACAACGCGGAGATCCGGAAGATGGCCCACCGTGTGCTGTATTTCCAGGACGGCAAGCTCAGCCGGGTCGAGACCAACGAACACCGTTTGTCACCCGCCGAAATCGTTTGGTGATCGGTATGGACGCCCTCGACATAAAGCTCTGGCGAGACTTCAAGCGTCTTTGGGCTCAGTCGCTCGCCATCGCTCTTGTGATGGCAGCAGGCGTTGCTGTCTTGTTGATGTCCTTCGGCATGTCGAAGGCGCTCGATGAAACGCGCGACACCTATTACGAGAGAAACCGTTTCGCCGACGTTTTTGTCGATGCCCGAAGCGTTCCAATGTCGATGCTGGCCACCATTCAAACACTGGAGGGCGTCGCAGCAGCGGAAGCACGGGTCACGACCCATGCGACCCTTGATATTGACGGAAAGTCGCGGGCGACCGTTGTCTATGTCAACTCGCTGCCGGAAACGGGCGTGCCCTTGCTCAATGTGCCGATCCTTCGACGCGGCACCCTGCCCGACCCCAACGCTTCGGACCAGGTCGCACTGAATGAACCTTTCGCCAAGGCCAACGACCTCTGGCCCGGTGATCGTCTCGCCATCAATCTGAACGGCACGAAACGCGAAGTCACGGTGACCGGATGGCTGCTGTCGCCTGAATTCATCTACACCATCGGACCGGGCAGCCTGATCCCGGATGATGAGGACTACGGTATCCTCTGGATGCCCGAGCGCGCGTTGGCCGCCGTGCTCGACAGAACGGGAGCTTTTGACAATCTTACGCTCAAACTCAGGCCCGGTTTTGACCCCAAACCCGTAATCGAGGAACTGGATCGGCTTTTGGAGCCCTATGGCAGTTGGGGGGCCATCGACCGCACCGAACAAGTTTCAAACGCCTTCATCGACGGCGAAATCAACCAACTCAAAACACTCGCATACATCCTGCCGCCCGTATTCCTCGGCATAACGGTTTTTCTCGTGAACATGGTGATGGGTCGGATCGTGACACTTGAGCGAACCGAGATCGGGTTACTCAAGGCACTCGGTTACACAAATCTCGACGTCTGTTTGCACTACCTGTTCCTGTCAGGTCTCGTCGCTGCCGTTGGAGTGGTCATCGGCTGGGCAGCTGGAAGTTGGCTCAGCTTTGGCCTTGCCAAGCTCTACGCCAATTTCTTCAAGTTCCCGTATCTCATCTACAACGTCTCGTGGAACACCTACATCGTCTCGGGCCTTCTTGGTTTTGCCGCCGCGACCTTCGGGGCCATCCGCTCCGCGATGGCGGCGGCCCGCCTCTCACCCGCGACGGCCATGTCGCCGCCCGCTCCACCACGTTTCAAACGCAGTTGGATTGACCGCGCACTTGCAGCCGTGAGGGTCAGCCAGCCAACGATGATGATCCTGCGGAGTCTGATCCGTTGGCCGATACGCGCGGCCATGAGCATCTTGGGAATGGCATTGGCAGTTTCCATCCTTGTCTCGTCGAACTTCTTTCCCGACTCGCTCGACGTCATCATCGATTCCGCGTTTCGCCAGTCGAACCGGCAACATGCCGTCTTGTTCTTCAACGATCTGATGCCCGAAAGCGCGTTGGAGGAAGCACGACGCCTGCCGGGCGTGCTTCAAGCCGAAGGGCAACAGTACCTCACCGCGGTCTTTCGGAAGGACCACTACGAAAAACGTGTTGTCGTGGAGGCCCGGCGTCCCGGCAACGATCTTTCCCGGGTCGTGGATACGAACGGACAGCCCATCGACGCGCCAACCGACGGCGTGATGCTGTCACGTCGCCTCGCCGCTCAACTGCACGTGGGTGTGGGCGACACGGTTGAAGCCGAATTTCGCGGCACGCGCCACGGCACCTTCGAACTGCCCGTCACGGCCTTGATCACCCAGTATTTCGGTCTCGGAGCCTATCTCGACCAAGGCATGGCCGACCGGATGTTCCAACAATCTTCGCAAACCTCCATCGTCAACGTGACGCTCGATCCGGCCTTTGACGAAGCCTTTCAAGAACGTCTCAAAGAGCTGCCGAAACTTGGCGGTTCAGCGATGATGATCGAGAACCGCGAGGGCTTTCAGGAGACGATCAGTCAGAACATTCTGATCACCACCACGATCTATGTGATCCTCGGTGTGCTGATCACAGTAGGTGTCGCCTATAACGGTGCGCGCATACAGCTTTCGGAGCGTGCGCGAGAATTGGCTAGCCTGCGAATACTCGGCTTCACACGCGCCGAGGTGGGATTCATCCTTGTCGGGGAAATCATGTTGCTCGCACTGCTTGCCCAGCCGCTGGGCTGGTGGCTCGGTTGGGCCATCGCCAAACTGATGGCCGAAAGTTTCACAAGCGACCTCTATGCCATCCCGCTGGTTTTAAAGCCCGCCACCTTTTCCCAAGCCAGTCTCGTTGTCTTAGGTGCGGCACTCGTCTCGGTGCTGATCGTCCGTCGACAGCTTGATCGGCTGAACCTCGTTTCCGTCATGAAAACAAGAGAGTAATCGAAATGGCGCATTCTCGTCGTAACATTATCCTTGGTCTGTTGGGCGCAAGTGTCGTTGGCGGCCTGCTCTTCGTGACATTCCGGCCAGAGCCGATACCGGTTGACCTGCACACCATTTCCGAAGGCACGCTCACAGTCACAGTCGATGTCGACGGCGAAACGCAGGTGGAAGACGTGTTCGAAGTCGCCGCGCCCATAGCGGGCCTCGCTCGCCGTTCACCGGTTGAGGTGGGTGATCCTGTTGTCGCGGGCGAGACCGTTGTGGCCGAGGTTGAGCCGGTGGCGCCAGCCCTGCTCGACTCCAGAAGTCGCCTGCAAGCCGAGGCTGCCGTGCGCGAGGCGGAAGCCGCCGTTACTGTTGCAGATACCGAGCATACACGGGCCATCGAAGAACACGCCTACGCCAAGTCGCAATATGAACGCACGACCGCATTGGTCGAACGCGGCGTCGCAACGGTCACGCGTCTTGAAGATGCGCATCAACTGCTCGTCGTCTCGCAGGCCGCTCTGAACGCGGCCGACGCGCGCATCGTGCAGGCCCGGAGCAGTCTGGACCGTGCCCGCGCCACTCTGGTTGAGACCGGGGATGCTGCCGGTGCCGAGGCTTGCTGCGTCACGATCCTTGCACCAAGCGATGGGGTCGTACTATCTGTCGACACCATCAGCGAACGCCCGGTTGTGTCAGGTACGCGTCTTCTGTCGATCGGCGATCCCCGCACCCTGGAGATTGTCGCGGACATCCTCAGTTCAGACGCGGTCCGGCTGCCAGAACGCGCCATCGCTTCGGTCGAGCGTTGGGGCGGCCCGCCGCTGGAGGCGCGCCTGAGCCGCATCAATCCCGCCGCGAAAACAAAGGTCTCGGCACTCGGGATAGAGGAACAGCGGGTCGATGCCATTTTCGAGTTGATCTCCCCTTACGAAGACAGGCCCGGACTTGGTCATGGCTTTGCGGTCTTCCTGCGGATTACAGAATTCGAAGCAGAGAACGCCATAATGGTCCCGCTTAGCGCCACCTTTCGAACTGACAACGGATGGGCCGTCTTCAGAGCCACCGGCGACCGCGTCGAGCGCGTGCCGGTCGAACTCGGCGCACGCAATGCACGCTTTGCCGTTCTGAGTTCCGGTCTTTCCATTGGGGATCGCGTGGTCGAACACCCAAGCGAACTTCTCGAAGACGGAGCACTATTCGTCGAGCGGGCGGCTTACTGACATGGGCGCTGATCCGAAATCCGACCCAGATGCCGTGCTCCACAGCGCCATCGGACGGTTCACCGGCGGCCTGTCCCCCACGGCACTGGCAACCGCCACGCTTGATTGGGGCATGCACCTCATCGGATCGCCCTCACGTCAAACTGAACTCTGGCAATCGGCCTTCAAGAACGCCGCCAAAATCTGGGACCTTCCAAAACCTGGTGAACCCAAGGACAAAAGGTTCGACACGGCCGATTGGTCAAAGCCACCGTTCTGTTACTACCGCCACTGGTTCAAGCTGAACGAAGACTGGTGGCAAAAAGCAACCGCCCCCATCGAAGGCGTTGACCCAGCGCACCAGAGGATCGTGTCTTTCATGGCGCGCCAGGCGCTTGACATGGCATCGCCCGTGAACGTGCCCTTTCTCAATCCCAAGGTACTGCACCGCACCTGGCAAACAGGTGGACAGAACCTGGTCAAAGGCGCGCAGAACTGGATTGAGGACTTCAACCATCTGATCTCTCAGAGCCCGCCACGCCAAACCGCTTACGAGGTCGGAACATCTCTCGCGACGACTCCAGGCGACGTAGTGCTGAAAAACCGGCTGATCGAACTGATCCGCTATCGGCCAACAACGGCCAAAGTGTATCGGGAACCGATCCTAATCGTGCCTGCATGGATCATGAAATACTACATCCTGGATCTGTCACCTGAAAATTCACTCGTGGCGTGGCTGCGGGATCAAGGCTTTGAAGTCTATGTTATTTCTTGGAAAAACCCGGACGCCGATGACGCGGAACTCGGTCTTGATGAGTACTTGAAACTCGGGTTCGGAGCCGCTCTGAGCCACGTCGCACCACGTCCGACAGACCGTGTCCACGCCGTCGGTTATTGTTTGGGTGGAACGCTATTGGCCGCTGCTGCGGCCGCAATGGCACGGGATGGCAACGAACGGATCAAGACACTTTCATTGCTAGCGGCACAGGTGGATTTCGCAGACGCCGGTGAACTGTCGCTTTTCATAAACGAAAGTCAGGTCGCCTTCCTCGAGCACATCATGGAAACACAAGGCTATCTCCGGGCCGACCAGATGGCCGGCGCTTTCCGCATGTTGCGATCCAACGATCTGATTTGGAGTCGAGTGATCCGCCACTATCTCTTGGGGGAACGTACACCCATGAACGACCTCATGGCGTGGAACTCGGATGCCACACGGATGCCCGCACGCATGCATTCCGAATACCTGCGCGATCTGTTCTTGCGGAACCAGCTGGCCAAAGGGCGTTTCAATGTCGACGGCGCCGCCGTGGCGCTGACGGATATCAAAGCCCCGATCTTCGCGGTCGGGACGGAGGCGGACCACGTCTCGCCTTGGCAATCGGTTTACAAGATCAGGCTGCTGACAGACACGGATGTCACGTTCTGCCTTACGAAAGGCGGGCACAATGGCGGCATCCTTTCCGAACCCGAACATCCGAGACGGCACTTCAGGATTGGCCTCAAGGAAGAAGGCACACAGTTTGTCTCCGCCGGTGATTGGTTCGAGCAAACGCCGAAAGAGGCCGGCTCTTGGTGGCCGGCCTGGGCGAAGTGGCTATCTGCTCAAAGCTCAGGACAAAAGACGATTAAAAGCGCCCCGGCAAAGGCGTTAGATGCAGCTCCGGGCACATATGTCTTTGGTTAGAGTGCCTTAGTCGTCTTTCTTCGTGGCTCCCGGAAAGAAACTTTGGCTCATTTCCACCAGTTTGCCGGTCTCAGCGGTGTACTGGTCAATCGCCTTCTGTACGAATTTCGCATGAATGTGCTGCAGCTCGGCGATGTCTTCGCAATGAAGGATCTCGTGCTGCGTTTTCACATCCTCCCGAATACGGTCGGCAACAAAGGAAACGACTTCGCTGCCCATGTCGCTCAGCGCTTCGATCCACGCTGTTCCAAACTGGGACATCCGGTTGAAACCCAGCGACTGAAGGGTCGCCAGATCTGACGTCAGGTCGACACCAGGCATGCTTGTCTGCTTGTCGTTTTCACCACTTTTTTCCTTACTTGGCATCTTCGCTCTCCTCTTCCTGATAACGCAGCTTAACGGCTGCGATGCCCATCTGATTTGATCAGGCTCAATGTTCCGAAAACGAAGGGGGGTCATATTGGCGCGGCGGCCGCTATTGAGAGTGTGATGTCAGACCCAAAAATGACCGGATTGACTCATGCCGAAGTCATGGCCGCGAGGGAGCGCTATGGCTGGAACGAGTTGCCTCGCCCCAAGCCGCCTTCGAAATTCGCTGTTCTCCTACGGCAATTTCAAAGCCTTTTGGTGGCCATCCTCGTTGCCGCCGCGCTTATTGCACTTGTTCTGGGCGAAACCATCGATGCCATCGCGATCGGACTGGTGCTTGTCCTGAACGCGGTGCTTGGGTTTGTTCAGGAATGGCGGGCCGAAACGGCATTGGAAGCGCTCCGTTCAATGCTCTCTCCAAACGCCGTTGTCGTGCGGGATGGCACGGAGACCGTCGTACCAGCGCGCAACCTTGTACCGGGCGACCTCGTGGTGCTGTCGACGGGAGAGGTGGTTCCGGCCGACCTCAGAATTGCGGACGGGGTCGACATTCGCACGGATGAAAGTGTTCTGACCGGAGAGTCTGCCCCGGTCGAAAAAGCGGCTGCGGCCGAAGGAGCAAATGGCGACCTGTTCGCGGGAACCTTGCTTGTCAACGGGCGTGCCGAAGGAACCGTCACCAAAATCGGCAGCGAGACGGCCTTCGGCGGCATCGCGTCACTGACTGCAACGGTTGATCGCAAACCCACGCATCTGCAGCGCCGCCTCAGCGAATTGGCCGCATGGCTCGGGGGTGTCTCGATCCTGATCGCAGCGGCGATCGTCGGGATTGGCGTGCTGGTCGGGCGCGAGTTGTTCCAGATGTTCATGACCGGTCTATCGTTGGCAGTAGCCATGGTGCCCGAAGGCCTGCCTGCAGTTGTGACGGTCACCTTGGCACTTGGTGCAGCCGCGATGGCCCGGAAGAACGCGCTGGTGCGTCGGTTACAAGCTGTCGAAACGCTGGGCTCCGCATCGGTCATCTGCACGGACAAGACTGGAACGCTGACCGAGAATCAGATGACCGCGACCCGCCTTTGGACCATCGACCGCAGCTTCGATGTTACCGGAGCCGGTTACGATCCGGCAGGCCATATCTCTTTTGAAGGAGTGCGCATTCGCGCCGCCGACGACGCCAGTCTCGCGCAGGTTTTGTCAGTTGCGCTGCTTTGCAACCACGCCACGCTCAGCAATGCGGGCTCCGCCTGGAAGATGATCGGCTCGCCTACCGAGGGCGCGCTGGTCACCCTTGCCTACAAGGGTTGGGCTCCGGTGCCGGACGACAATGCGAGGCTCGCCGAACGCCCGTTCTCAAGTGAACGCAAGCGGATGTCCGTTCTCGCCCAAACCGATGAAGGCCTAATTTTGGCGGTGAAGGGCGCACCAGAGACGATCTTGCCTCTGTGCGACTCTGTGCTTACCCAAAGCGGCCCCGTTCCTTTGGGCGACGCGCAGTCCGAATCCGTGCAAGACGCGCTTGCCCAAATGGCCGCCCAAGGCCAACGCGTGATTGCGCTTGCAATGCGTCGCGCGAGTTCGGAAACCGACACGTCAGAAGATAGTCTGACACTCTTGGCGCTCGTTGGCCTCAATGACCCACCCCGACCTGAAATCTCCGACGCTATCCGCCTCGCCAGTTCAGCCGGTGTTCGGACGGTCATGATCACCGGGGACAGCCCTCTTACGGCAAAGGCCATCGCGGAACAAATCGGTCTTGGTTCCCCTGCACCTATCCTCGGGAGCGATCTTGAGGACATGGACGACGCGGACCTTATTGACGCGCTGAAAGGCAGTGTTCTGTTCGCCCGCACCAAACCCGAGCACAAGATTCGCATTGTCTCTGCCTTGCAGTCACTCGGCCAGATCGTTGCAATGACCGGCGATGGGGTGAACGACGCCCCGGCGCTTAAGCGTGCTGATATCGGGGTGGCAATGGGCATTCGCGGCACGGACGTCTCCAAGAGCGTGGCCGACGTTGTCCTGCTGGATGACAATTTCTCGACCATCGTGGCCGCCATCGCGGAGGGCCGCCGCCAATACGAGAACGTCAAGAAGTTCGTGCGCTACCTTTTGTGCTCGAATGCCGGTGAGGTCGTGGCCATCGTGGCCAACCTTCTGATCGGTGGTCCACTGATATTTCTGGCGACGCAGATCCTTTGGATGAACCTGATCACCGACGGCGTGACGGCAGTCGCCTTGGGGTTGGAAAAAGGCGAGCGCGAGCAAATGGAGCGCCCGCCCCGCCCGGGAGGGGCGTCAATCATCGGGCGGCGTGGCATCGGTCTGATCCTGCTATTCGGCATCTATACCGGCTCGGCCAGCCTTTGGATTTTCTATACTTTTCTTCCGCTTGGACCTGATATCGCACGGACAGCTGCCTTCACCGGCATGGTCTTGTTCGAAAAGGTCAGTGTCTTTGCATTCCGGTCCCTAACCCAGCCCAACTGGAAGATCGGATGGTTCTCCAATCCGTTCCTGTTGGCAGCCCTTGGCATCAGTGTGGGACTTCAAATCCTTGCAGTCTATTGGGCACCCCTGCAGACACTCCTCAAGACCGTGCCGCTCGGGCAGGACGCATGGATCGCGATCCTGTCCCTTGCGCTGCCGATCCTCGTGTTGCCTGAATTGGTCAAGTCCGTCGCTCGACTGGCTCAGGCCGCGCGGTGATCTACTGAAGCATCTTGCTCTTCGACAATCCGAAACCTCTCAGCGCCCTTCAACTCGATCCGCCCCATTTCGCGGAGCGCCGTGAATGACCGGCTCACTGTTTCCATGGAAAGTCCGAGGTAGTCACCGATGTCACGGCGACACATTGGAAGAACAAGAAACCCCTCCCGGGCACGCAACTTCGCGAAAGTAGACAGGAAGGCGTGCACCCTCTCGCTCGAGGGCAGAATGCCCATCATCACCAAATGCGCTTCGCGTTGTTCGATTTCATCCTGCAAGCATCGCATCGCACCATCACGCACCCGACAATCAGCCTCGATCTGACGGTTCACGAAAGCCTTTGGAACCGCGACAACCACGCAGTGAGACACAGCCTCTACGGCCACGTTCCAGGACGGGTGGTTCAACTGATCAAGGCCAATGATGGAACCAGCCCCGCTGAACCCGACGATGCGGCGTGCACCATCCTCGGTGTAAACACAAATTCGCACGAAGCCACGATCGATGCGGAAAACACTTCGCACGTCTTCGCCCTGTGCGGCGAGGACCTTGCCCGCGGGTACATTCAATACGGCACCATTCAATTCACTGAAGACGGAGGTAAGCAAATACGCGTTGTCCGTCGCGCTCTTGGAAAGCTTCTGCTCTGATAATGTCATAACAATCCCCCAAGTTGATTTCTTAACATCAAAGCTTCGCGTGCGCGTTTTGTAGTTGGGGAATCCCCCTATAGACGCGTTGTCACAAGGCCTGGGATTTGATGCCCGTCAATGGAAGACGAGCGAAACCAAGCATGCTGCGCCCCGATTGCCTGAATTGGAGAACGCACATGTTTCAACGGATTTTGCTTTTCCCACTCGTTTGCCTTGCCTTCGTCGCCACAGCCCACGCGCAGAGCGACAATGACGCATTTGTTGTTGGCAATGACACCTACCTGTCGGGCGGGACACTCACTTTCGATCGCTCCGGAACCGACGACCTCTATGCCGCTGGCAGCGTGGTGACGGCCGATACCGAGCTGAATGGGTCCGCCTATCTGGCCGGTCGAAAGGTGACACTGAAAGGTCGCGTAGGCGGAAATGCCCACATTGCCGCGATGGACATCGATCTGTCCGCCGACGTTTTTGGCGATGCCTCGTTGGCCGGTAACACGATTGAAGTCGGTGACGTCGGCGGTGACCTCCGCGCATCAGGGGGAACGATCACGCTGAACGGCACGGTCGGCAGTTACGCGTTACTCGCGGCTGACGAGGTTTTCCTCAACGGTACGATCACCGGCGATACCTATCTGGCGGGCCGTAGCGTGTCATTCGGGAAGGCTGCCCGCATCGAAGGCAAGCTCATCGTTTATGAGGAAGAGACCGGATCGCTCGCCATTCCCACCCATGTCGCTCCCGACACCCGGATCGAGCGCCGCTCGATTGACGATTGGGAGGGCGGCATAAGCTCCGTCGTTCCGCGAAGCTGGACAAGCGTTGTCGGCTCTTTCCTAACCTGGGTGGTGATCATCGCCGTGCTCGCTTCCCTGATAGCGGCTTTCATGCCCGACACTTTGGCCAAACTGCGGGTCAGTCTGCTGGAAAGACCACATTACAACTTGTGGGTGGGCTTTCTGGCCCAGTCCATCGCGTTGGGGTCGGCCGTTATTTTTGGGATCACACTTCTGGGAATCTTCCTGATCCCCGCGTGTCTCATCATCGCCGGTCTACTTGGATTTGCCGGCTACGTGGTGGGGGCCTACAGCCTTGGCGTCGGCGTACTATCGACCATCGGTCGTTCGGTGCCCGACGATCTTCAAGCCCGGGCCCTGGCTGCCGCCGCAGGCGCCCTGATGGCCGGGTTGATCGCAGTCATTCCGTTCATCGGGTGGCTGTTCGTTCTAGCGCTCATCTTGGCCGGAAGTGGTGCCATTACCGCAATGGTCTTCCAACCCGCATTCTTTGCGGCACCCGCACCTACGGGGGAAGCCTAGCCAGAAGCACCGAACCGTTGAACATCCAAGAACGCGAGGCCCCGGAACGGGGCCTCGTCGCTATACGGACGCGGGTTTCTCGGTTTCGAATTCGATTGCCGCCTGGTCGTCACCGGCAATTGCACGTTCGAATGCGGCCAAACGTTTGTAGATCGACATCAGTTCCACAATCGTCGTCCAAGACATGACAAGGAACTGAAACGAGTTCTCCACCCACGGCGAATTTTTTCTGTGCATGATCGTCTATTTTTACATTGGGTTTTCTGAACAGGCTGGACATTCTTCTGTCAACCGTCTATGACGTTTTCTGACTGAAATCGAATCAGAGGCCGCAATGGATCTCTCGAACCT
>JAJDZT010000142.1 GCA_022824525.1 Silicimonas sp.
GCGTAATCTGCGCGATGATCTTTATAAAGCCGAATGCCGCGCGCGCGAAACTCAGCCGTGTACTTCGGGGGTAACTTTTTCTTCTCCATAGGGCTCATCCTTCGAGAGTTTTACTCTCCGGTAAACCCGGGACGGTTCACATCAGCTTTTTCTTATCCTGCATTAGAAAAATTGAAAAACGCTGCGTTCTCGTTCTGGAAACAACGAAAATTGAGGCAAAGACGCCACTTCTGCACAACCGGAAGTCATGCGTGATTGTTGCCGTAGCGAGAACACCATCTCAGCAATTCAAGGCACTTACCCGTGCATTGGCACCGACTTAGCCAAGATTGTTTCCACTTGCCCAGTCACGTCTTTTTCCTGCCATTTTGATGCGGCAGCCGCCTCCACAAACTCGCCCAGAATCACAACATTTGCGCCCAACTGCTGCCAAGCGCCTCTGTCAGAAACATCCTCGTAAAGCGGGCCGGCGAGTGGTTCCAAAGGTCCGCGTAGCGAGTGAGTGAGTTGGGCGTCGGTGTTGCCGTTTTTGGCACCCCGGCGCCTTTTGTTCCCAGGCCATTGGCAAGTGTTTTGGTTTCCTGTTCCGGCCTGTTCGAACACCCAGATCAGTATGAATTAGGCGAAGGCCCGCAAAGAAATTGCCGGGCCTTTTGCTTTTTTGCCCTGAGCCACGTGACAGAACCATGACAAGGCGCTAGGTAGGCTCTCGTAGCTGCTGCCAATCGAGTCCGTTTGCATGTCCGTAACACCGCGTGCTTTGACCACCGACCCGTTCGATGACGACAAGCTTCGCGAGGAATGCGGGATTTTCGGCGTAACTGGCGTGGCGGATGCCGCCAACTTCGTTGCCCTGGGTCTTCATGCTCTTCAACATCGCGGACAGGAAGCCGGTGGTATCGTCACCTACGAACCTGTTGAAGGCTTCAGTTCGGCGCGTCGTTTCGGACTTGTGCGTGACAATTTCACGAAACAGGACGTTATCGACACGTTGCCCGGCGCGCTTGGCATCGGACATGTGCGTTATTCCACCGCCGGTTCGAAGGGGCATACGCAAATCCGCGACGTCCAGCCATTCTTTGGAGAGTTCTCCATGGGCGGGGCGGCGATTGCCCATAACGGCAACATCACCAATGCGGACGCTCTGCGGAAGGAACTGATCGAACGCGGTTCCATTTTCCAGTCCAGCTCGGATAGCGAATGCATCATTCATCTGATGGCGCGGTCTTTGCAACAAACCGTGCCGGAGCGGATGAAGGACGCCCTGCGCCGCGTTGAAGGGGCGTTTTCCGTTGTCGCCATGACCCGCACAAAGCTGATCGGCGTGCGCGATCCTTTGGGTGTTCGCCCCCTCGTGCTTGGCCGGATTGGTGAAGAAGGCTGGGCCTTGGCGTCGGAGACTTGCGCTCTTGATATCATTGGCGCCGACTTCATACGCGAAGTTGACCCGGGCGAGATGGTCGTCATCGAAAACGACAAACTGACAAGTCACCGACCGTTCGAGACAAAGAAGGCACGCTTCTGCATATTCGAGCACGTCTACTTCTCGCGGCCGGACAGCAGCTTGAATGGCCGATCAGTCTACGAAACGCGGTCGGCAATTGGAGCGGAACTGGCAAAGGAAGCGCCGGTCGAAGCCGATCTGGTCTGTCCGGTGCCTGACAGCGGAACCCCGGCTGCCATCGGGTACAGCCAACAATCCGGCATTCCGTACGCCATGGGGATCATCCGGAACCAGTACATGGGCCGGACGTTCATTGAGCCGACCGAGCAAATCCGGAACATGGGCGTGCGGCTGAAACTCAACGTCAACCGGGCGCTCATCAAGGGCAAACGCATCATCCTTGTCGATGACAGTGTCGTTCGCGGCACGACGAGCCGCAAGATCAAGGAGATGGTGCTGGATGCCGGCGCTGCGGAGGTACATTTCCGCATCGCTTCTCCTCCGACGGCGTGGCCATGTTTTTATGGCGTGGACACACCACAACGCGAGAAGCTTCTTGCGGCCACGATGAGTGAAGAGGAAATGCGCGACCACCTAGGCGTGGATAGCCTCAAGTTCATCTCTCTAGACGGGCTATATCGTGCCGTGGGCGAAGCAAAAGGCCGGGACCCGAAGGCCCCGGCCTATTGTGATGCGTGTTTTTCCGGCGAGTATCCCGTGGCACCTTCTGACCAGATGGAGAAGGGCTTCACGTTGAAGGCTGCCGAGTAACTCAGGCGCCCAACACACCCGGCCAGTTCATGTCAGCCTGTTCGATATGGTGACGCTTCCGCGCAGCCCAGAGGGCACGAACGGATTTCGAATAGTTCAGATAGAGCCGGTCTTCATGGATACTCCAAGCCGCAGGATCGGTGCTGGCGGTGTACCCCTTTGAGACGGCGTATGCGCAATACCCACCATACTTGGGGGCGAACTTTTCCGGGTTGCCCTCGAACATGGCCTTGTTCTCGGCGCTTGCGAATTGCAGTTTTGCGCCTTCCCAATCCACGGTGTGCTCAGGCGAGCCTTCAACAGGTTTGCCTTCGGTGAAATAGGCAACCGGGTCGTATCCATTGATGGCCACCCCACCCGTTGAATAGACAGGCGGTTCGGCTGCAGTGGCGGTCTTGGCGAAAATCGTTGCAGCCGGGATGGCGGCAGCGCTGGCAAGAAATGTGCGGCGGGTCAGCATTGGGGCTCTCCATCAAGTGTTCCGTTGCAAGGAAGATGGCAAACGGCGGCATGCACTGAAAGCCCCCTGACACCCATGTGATGGGCTGTGCCTTTGTCCGTGATAAGTGTTACAAGCACGACGAGAGGAGACCCCCATGAGCCTTGATGCCGATCCACGCTGGCAGCGTTTCAACGATAGTTCTCGTCCTTGTCCGTGTTGTGGCAGGGTTTTCGAGGGCGTCTTTGACATCGGCTATGACCATCCGGACCCGTGGCCCCATGGGAATCGCTCGGCAAGCGGGCAGGACGTGTTGCGGGTCGGTCACGATGAGTTGGGCACTGATCTGTGCAAATTCGGCAAGTACCGCTTCATCCGTTGCGTTCTTCCCATTCCAATCATTGGCACGGATCAACGGTTCGCTTTTGGCCCCTGGGGAAGTGTGAACCCGAAAAACTATGACGTTTATGTTCAAAGTTTCGAAAGCGACGATGCGCCGTTTGAAGGCTGTTTTGCGTGGCTGATGAATCTTTTCCCCGGGTTCGACTTCAAGGAACCCCTGCCCTGCAACCTTTTGCCCGGTGCGTCAGGGGAACGTCCGGTGTTGGAGGTTCACGACGGCGCGCACGAGCTTGCGCAAATTCAGGAAGACGGGATCACGTTCGACCAATTGCTGGACATTTATGCCGCTGCTGGTCAGGATATTCGCCCCCACCTGCTTCAGTCCTGAAGCCATCGTCACACCTTTTGCATGACGAACGGGCCATGCTTTGGCCCGAGTTCGTCTCAAGTTTTCCGGACGAATGAGAGCGAGAGATCGCTGACGAAGTGGCTGGATTGCCTGCCGCTCGGCTTGACCCCGACGCCAAGCCCAGCCATTCAAGAGAAAAACGGAGCAGTCATGGCCAATCCCGCGCCATTCTCACGTTACGAGTTCCTGATCGCCTGGCGGTATCTTCGTGCCAAACGGGCCGAAGGCGGTGTCAGCGTGATGACCTGGATTTCCCTGATCGGGATCATGCTGGCCGTGGCGGCCTTGATTATCACCCTTGCCGTCAGGTCGGGCTTCAGGGACGAGTTCGTTTCCACCATTCTCGGCGCGAATGCCCATGTAACGGTCTATTCGGTCGGCGAGATCGGCGCGAACGGAAATATCTCCAACACAATAGAAGACTACGCCGCCTGGGCGGAAGCGCTGGAAGCCGTTCCCGGAGTCGTTCGCGCGGCCCCTTTGGTTACCGGTCAGGTCATGGCCGTCTATCGGAGGGAAAACACAGGCCTGCAGGTCTTTGGCATCGCGCAGGACGATTTGCGGGATATCACGGGCATCGCAGACCCGGAGACCTCGGTCGGATCGCTGGACGACTTTGAGAACGGGATCGCCATCGGGCGGGAAGCCGCGCGCGAACTCGGCGTGGGTGTCGGCGATGTGCTGAGGATCATAAATCCGAACGGGTCGGTGACTGCCTTCGGCACGAGTACGCGAACGAGTGAGTATCCTATTGTCTATATCTTCAATTCGGGGCGTTACGATATTGATCTGACCCGCGCCTATCTCCCGTTTTCGGAGGCGCAGACCTACTTCAACCGGGATCGCCCGGTTCCCGGCGGTGTCGCCGATGAACTGGAAGTCATTGTCGAGGAACCGGAGGAGATCGAGGCCCTTACCCCGGCATTGTTGGAGGCCGTGGGTGAGAAAGGCCTTGCCTGGACTTGGAAGCAACGAGCGGGCGGGTTTCTACGCGCGCTGGAGGTTGAAGACACGGTCATGTTCGTGCTGATGAGCGTACTCGTTCTGATCGCCTCGATGAACATCATCAGCGGCCTTGTCATGCTGGTAAAGAACAAGGGGCGCGACATCGGAATTCTCCGCACCATTGGTCTCACGGAAGGTGCGGTGATGCGCGTCTTCTTCCTGACCGGCGCGCTTGTCGGGACACTGGGCACTCTGCTTGGCGTGATCGTCGGCTGTCTGTTCGCAATATATTTCGATCAGATCCTCGCCTTCGTGAACGGAGCTGCGGGCGGCGGTGTTTGGGATGCGAGCGTGCGCGGGATTTATCGCCTGCCCGCCAAACTGGAGTTGAATGACGTATTGAGCGCTGTTGCGCTTTCGCTTGTTCTGTCTTGGGGCATCACACTTTTCCCGGCGCGGCGTGCGGCGCGCATGAACCCGGTGGAGGCCCTTCGCTATGAGTGAGGCGCTCAAGCTCGACGGGATTACGAAGACCTACAACGCGGGAAAGCCAAACGCGCTTACCGTGCTCAACGGCGCCGAGCTGACCTTGCAGGCCGGAGAGGTTGTGGCGCTTGTCGCGCCTTCCGGGGCTGGCAAGTCGACGCTCCTGCACATTGCGGGTTTGCTCGACGGGTGTGACGAGGGAACAGTATCCATTGGCGGCGTGGACATGACCGACAAGGGGGATGCAGAACGCACGAGGGTCCGACGCCAGGATGTCGGATTTGTCTATCAATTCCATCATTTGCTGCCCGAGTTCTCGGCATTGGAGAACGTCATGCTTCCGCAATGGGCCAATGGAATTGCAGACGGCGACGCGAAGGATCATGCGATGGAGTTGCTGGCCCGCGTGAATGTCGAAGATCGCGCGGCAAACCGGCCTGCTGCCCTGTCGGGAGGCGAACAGCAAAGGGTCGCGTTTTGCAGAGCCCTCGCCAACCGGCCAAAGCTTCTTTTGGCGGATGAACCGACGGGCAACCTCGATCCGGCCACCTCGGACACGGTGTTTTCCGCACTTATGGATCTGGTACGGGAAACCGGGCTTGCAGCGCTGATCGCAACGCACAATCCGGAACTCGCGGCCCGCATGGACCGCACGGTACGGCTGGAAAACGGACAAATTTCAAATAGTTAGGCCGACCTCCGCACCGCGTGGGCACCTTCCCTGAACTACACCCCAAATGCACGATTGATCGAACATTGCGCTGGATCAATGCGGCCGTTTCGCGGTTGTGCTCCCGTGAGGCGAAAGGAGACCGTCCATGCGCCATACCCTTCTGTTCTGCCTGCTGGCCTTTCCCGTCGTCGCACAAGATGTCGAGGAGGGGGCCGCAACATTCCTGGACCATTGCGCGGGATGCCATGGAGCAACCGCGATGGGCGATGGTCCACTGTCTGCGCTGATGACCACGCCGCCACCGGATCTGACGGAGCTCGCCGCACGGGATGGTGGGGAGTTTCCGCTCGCCCGCGTGGTGCAGCGGATCGATGGCACGACCGAAGTTCAGGCCCATGGCGGGCCGATGCCGGTCTTCGGATTGCTGATGGACGGGCCTTCCGTAGCGATGGCGGCCCCGGATGGGTCCGACGTGATTGTGCCGGAAGGCATCGCCCATATCGCAGCCTGGTTGATGGAGGTACAACGATGAGAGTTCTGGCGTTTCTGATGCTCACGGCCACTCCGGTTCTTGCCGAAGGCGACCCGGTGGCAGGGCAAGGCATGTTCATCACCTTCTGCGCGGCCTGCCACGGCGCAGACGCACAAGGGGAAGGACCAATGAGCGGGTTGCTGACCGTGGAGCCGCCGGATCTGACGGCGCTGGCGCAATCGAACGACGGGGTGTTTCCCGTCTTCGATGTGGTCCGCCAAATCGACGGCCGCGATCCGATGATGGCGCATGGGGGCGAAATGCCGATCTTCGGCGCGATGTTCGATTTCCCCGACGGCTCGATCAAAAGCGAAACGGGACAACCGATCATCACCGCGCAGCCGATTGCGGATGTGGCGGCTTGGCTGGAGGCCATACAGGACAGGGAATGAAAGAGGGCGCCGAAGCGCCCTCCCCTAACCTCTGAGCTTGTGGTGCAGGATGATCGGGACGGCGAGGTCCTCTTCATCCGCCAGATGCCGGTCGAGCAGTTGCTCGATGCTGACCGCCATCTCATGCACACCGCCCGCTTCGTCGCGGGCTTGCGCTTCATCCAGATGGATCAGCTTGATCACCCGGTTGGAGGCGTTGACGAACCCTTCGAGAATACCGTCGAGCGCCTCGTGGTCCTTCTCCAGTATTTCCAGCCCGGCGTCGAAGCGCGGATCGGCGCCGGAGAGCTCCGGGAAATAGCTGTGGTCTTCCCAATGGTGGTGGCCTTGCAGGTTCCGCACCAGCAGGTTGCCATAGATCGAGAGCCGCCCGGCGTAGTCATCCGGATCGCGCGTCTTGCCGAGATAGGCTTCCGTCTCCGTCCGCGTGACCTCCGCCAGTTGGCGGAAGGACTGGTGCGCGCGGAGCCACTGCTCGGTCGCGCGTTTGAAGTTGGGATGCGTGGCCCAACTGTCGCGGGGGTAATCGGTGAAGAGGAGGCGCATGGCCTCGGGCATGGGTGTCGTGCGTATGGGCGTGAGATCGGTCATGGCGTCCTCCTTTTGTTTGTGTGGAGGTGCGCACATGGGGACGGCTCACGTGGATGTTAAGTTACGTGAATGCACAGGAGTTATGCGATTTGGTCAGAGAACGAGCCGCGCCCATTTTTGTGAAGGGACAACGTTAACATGAATGCGCGTCCTGCTCTTGCACGCTAGGCAGCCGGCGGCTCACAACTAGTCATGGTAATCTCAGCACTGTCAGATGTGAACGTTTGAGTTCTTTGTTGATTACGAAGGTTACTTGCCCGTGCGACAAACTCAACGTGCGGCTGGCCAGTTGAACCCAAAGCAGCAATTTCAACTTGTACCGATACTTCGCGCACCTCCCCTGTCTCCATATATGCTAAGCCAATTTCAGCCGTTGCAATACCTGTACCGCTGATGCGAACATCCCCGGATACAAGTGTCGCTCCAACGTTCCTAAGCTTATACCTAAAGTTGCGTTTTCCAGCCGAGACCCCACCGGAACCAGACGCTTGTATTTGAATGTAGGGAAGTTCCTGAGAGCGGGTAAGTAGTGTTTGTTCTTCTCGCACTTCGATGTCTAAGTCTAACTGCCTGTTTGTAATATCTACCATGGCTTTTTGTTGCGCGACCGATAGCCTTTGCTGCTCGACAGAGTTTTTAAGCTCCTTTGCTTGCAACTTTAGCGCTTCAACGCTGTTGGCCAGTTCCCGGTTGCTGTTTCTCAACTCATGACCCTGCTGAAAAAAACCCAGCACTAGCCAAAAGATCGCCAGAGGCCCCAATGAGCCAGCAAGGAAATCGCCCCATTCATTCGGGTCAAGATCGTGAAAGCTATCCCACGAAGACGTGATAACAATGGATAAAAGGAAAAAGTAGAGAGCCGTGCTAATGAAACCAATTCTGCTAATCAATTAGAAATCCTTGTCTTAAACATCCAACTCCTCAACAAATCGCGCGTTCTCCTGAATATACTGGAACCGCAATTCGGGCTTTTTGCCCATGAGCCTTTCGACCAGATCGCCGGTTTCGCCCGGGCTGTCTTCGTCGATGGTCACGCGGATCAATGTGCGTGATTTCGGGTCCATCGTCGTCTCTTTCAAATCCTTGGCATCCATCTCGCCCAAGCCTTTGAAGCGCTGGACGTCGATCTTGCCTTTGCCGCCGAGGCCTTCTTTCAGCACCCGCTCCTTTTCGGCATCGTCGGGCACATAGATACGCTTGGCCCCCTGCGTCAGCCGGTAGAGCGGAGGGCAGGCCAGATACAAATGCCCGTGGTCGATCAGAGGACGCATCTGGGTGAAGAAGAAGGTCATGAGAAGCGACGCGATATGCGCGCCGTCCACGTCCGCGTCGGTCATGATGATGACCTTGTCATAGCGGAGGTCATCGACGTTGAACTTGGTGCCCATGCCGGTGCCGAGCGCTTCGCAGAGATCGTTGATCTCCGTATTCTGATTGAGCTTGGAGGACGCCGCCCCCAGCACGTTCAGGATCTTGCCCCTGAGCGGCAAAAGCGCCTGGTTTTCGCGGTTGCGCGCGGCCTTGGCGGAGCCGCCCGCACTGTCGCCCTCGACAAGGAAGATTTCGGTCCCATCCCGGTTCTTGGCGGTACAATCGGTAAGTTTGCCCGGCAGTCGCAGTTTCTTGGTGGCCGATTTCCGCGCCGTTTCCTTTTCCTGCCGCCGCCGCAGCCGTTCTTCGGCGCGGAGCACAAGGAAATCGAGGATGGCGCCGGCGGATTTCGTATCCGCTGCAAGCCAGTTGTCGAAGTGATCCCGCACCGCGCCTTCAACCATCTTCTGCGCCGCCTCTGTCGAGAGCCGGTCCTTGGTCTGGCCCACGAATTGCGGTTCGGCGATGAAGACGGAGACCAGCGCGGAGCCGCCCGTGATCAGGTCATCCCGCGTGATCTGTTTGGCCTTCTTGTTGTTCACCCGCTCCCCATAGTCGCGGATTCCCTTCAGGATCGCGGCCCAGAAGCCGCTTTCATGAGTGCCGCCTTCAGGCGTTGGCACAGTGTTACAGTAGGACTGAATGAACCCGTCGCGCGAGGGTGTCCAGTTGATCGCCCACTCGACCTTGCCCGCTTCGCCGAACTTCTCCCGAAAGTCGACGAGTCCCGCGAAGGGTTTGTCGGAATAGGTGGTTGCGCCTTCCAGTGTTTCGGTCAGGTAGTCGGAGAGACCGCCCGGAAAGTGGAACGTGGCTTCCGTTGGCGTGTCGTCTTCTTCGACCGCGGATTTCCACCGGATTTCGACCCCGCTGAAAAGATAGGCCTTGGAACGCGCCATCTTGAAAAGCCGCGCAGGCTTGAGCTTCAGCGAGCCGAAGATCTCTGCGTCCGGATGGAAGGTCACCGTCGTGCCCCGCCGGTTTGGCGTCGTGCCGACCTTCTCCACCGGGCCTTGTGGGATACCGCGCGAGAATTCTTGGGCGAAAACTTCCTTGTTGCGGGCCACTTCCACCCGCAAATGATCAGAAAGCGCGTTCACCACGGAGACGCCAACGCCATGCAGGCCACCAGACGTCTCGTAGGCCTTGCCAGAGAACTTGCCGCCCGCGTGAAGCGTGCACAATATGACCTCCAGCGCGCTTTTGTCCGGGAATTTGGGATGCGGATCGACCGGAATTCCGCGCCCGTTGTCGCGTATCGTGACCGCGCGGTCTTCGTGAAACTCCACTTCAATCCGTGTCGCGTGACCAGCGACGGCTTCGTCCATGGCGTTGTCGAAGACCTCGGCAACCAGATGATGAAGCGCGCGCTCATCCGTGCCGCCGATATACATACCGGGCCTTTTTCTAACAGGTTCAAGGCCTTCCAGCACCTCGATCGAGGTCGCATCATAGGTCTCACCCGCCTTGTCGGTCAGAAGATCGTCGGCCATCGCCCTGCTCTTTTATTGTTCTGTGGGAGAAGAATACTCCGTCGCAGGGAGGCTCCGCAATGGGTCGGCTCGGGCTTCGTTAACGGAATCTGAACCAACTGTTTCCATGTATGACGTTGGCGGCCACATTTCTGCCATATAAACACTTGGCCAGGTACAGGTTGTAAATTGTGTGTGTCATGAAGAATTTTGCATTCGCTGCGCTGCTGACCGTTTTGGCGGTTCCGGCCACAGCATCGACGATAACGATCTCGTCTTTCTCGAAGTCAGGCTATGAAACCGCCACTGGCGGCATGAGCCATTCCGTTGTCCAGAACTTTGAAGGCACAGCGGAAGGGAATGTCGCGAACGGCTACTCCACAAATGTCGGATCGTTCTCGACGCTTGGCGGCATCGGCTCGGGCGGAACGGTCAAAAACGCGGACTTTGCGAACAACGGCGGCTTGCTTGCCCTGCGTGATGGCAACGTCTACGGCCGCAAGAGTACGACGAGCGTCTTGTCGGGTAACAGTGCCGACGACATGTTCCTCGACAGCAACGACACTTACGGGATCCGGTGGGACGTCTCCCTTGGCGGTGGTTTCTTTGACAAGTTGCTCGTGACGCTGACTGACGCGACTGATGTGGGTGCGGAAATGACCATTAAGGTCGGGGATGCAATCACGACGATTTCGGGTCTTGGTGACGGGGCAAAAAAGTTAGTTGAGATCGACTTCGGCGAAAGTCTTTCCAACGCAACTATCTTCTTTCGGAACAACGGTCTGAATGACGGGTTTTCGTTGGATGATATTGCAGTGAGCGAGGTGCCACTTCCGGCGTCAGCGCTGCTGCTCATTGGGGGCCTAGGGGGCCTTGCAGCCTTGCGGCGACGCAAAACTTAATCGTCTTTCCTTTCGCTGCAAAAGCTACCCGGTCCGTGACACGGTCGGGTCGCTTTTTTATTCTTCGGTTTCACATTCGCTGGCGACACCCCGCCGCCGAAATGCCGGAACTTAGGTTAGGACAAGCCGTCATCGGACAATGCTCGCTCCAGCAGGTCCTTCAACACGTCCTGGTCTGCATTCGAAATCGGAGCGAGGATCTCTCCAACGGTTTCTGCAACCGCTTCTTGAAGCTCACGGACGACCTGTTCTCCGGCATCTGTCAAAAAAACGAGGCTAACACGCGCGTCGCTGGGAGATGTTGTCCGCTCGACCAAGCCCTTCGTCTCCAACGACCGGATTGTTCTGGTCATTTGCGATTTGTCGCGGGCGACACGCGTGGTCAGTTCGTGAAGGCTCGGGCGTCCCATTTCGGCGAGCGTCAAAAGAACGATTCCGCCTCCCGGTCCAACATTGGACGTGTCAAAGGAATGCGCCTTGGACTGAAGTGAAAAGTGGATCCGTCGCATGAAGCGATCGATGAGAAGAGCGAGTTCCGTGTCTTGCATCAGCTAAATTAGTTGACAAAGTCCATTAAATATCATTGGTGGACTTTGTCAACATTATGAATGTTATGACCATGTTTCGCACCGAACCTGAACAAGGGGCCCGCAAATGACAAGCAACCATCACCTATTGCTGAAATTGTCTGCTGTTCTTTGGGTGATCTGGGGGCTTGTCCACATGTTCGCGGGCATCATGACGATCTCTCAGGAAACCGCTGGAGCAGTCGCCGGAATAGCGGATGCCGTCGATCCTGCGCTGATTGCAGGCGACTTCCATCCAGCCGTCGGAGCAGTCGTGAACCAGCACGGCTTCAACCTTTTGTGGATTGGCGCTTTCACCGTCATTGGAGGCGTTTTCATTTGGCGCCAGTCCATCACCGCCATCTTCATGACCGCAATCGTCGGCTGGGTCACAGATGTGGGCTACTTCATCTTCATGGACCTTGGCGGTTTCGTGAAGTTCGTACCGGGCACCGTCATGACAATCGTGTCGTCCGCAGCCGTCGTTCTAAGCTTGTGGGCCTATTTCTCCGGGCTTCGCAAAGTGAAAACGGAATAACGCGCCAGCGCCGGAACTGTGCCGCAAATAGACTGCCCCGCCCCGCAAACCAGCGGCGTTCAGGTCTATTTCCGCCGGAAAAGACGCCCAAAAACACCCGAAACCTTATCACGCGCAGCGTCGCCCGCTTCATCGATGTCTTCCAGCACGGGTTCGATCCGCCGCAACCTGAAGTTTCTCCAAAGCCGCCAGATGGTGATGAGGATGACGGCGAGCATGGCCAAGAACACGATATTGAACCACGGGATGAGTTGCGCGTCCGGTCCGCTGACTGGCTTTATCGAAAGCGCATTGGGAAAGATCCCGCCAAAAAGCCAGGTGTTGCGCCAGCCATAATGTCGGAGAGCGAACCAGCGCGGATCCGCGCTTGTCGACACGGCGTCAGACGCTTCCGTTTGCAGGTTGGCAGTATCGAATTTCAGGTAGGGTGGCCAACCAAGGCCCGTGTCCTGGTTGCGATAAACCATGACCTCGCCATTCGCCTTCACGCTTTGAATGAAGAGCACATCTCGCGTCGCGGGAGCTTCCGCAGTCGCACCACGGGTATTTTTCCAGAAAAGATCTCCGAAACCTCCGAAATCCTGCCGTTCTTCGTAGGTGTTGACGATGCGGACAATGTCACGTTGCGGTAACGTATAGTGAAGAAATCCACCCAACATCAGCAGCAGCAGAATGCGTATGGTCCAACGAATGTAAGCCATGGGAGGCCCCCTCTTTCCTGACAAGCAGATAGTCATTTGGCCCCACCGGGTGCAAGGGCTTCACAGAGTCGGTGCAAGCGCGTTAAATTCAAACAAGAGCAGACAAGATGCGATATTTCGGATGACCGATACCGCCGTCCCGGTCTTGATGACAGTGCTGGCTGGCACCTTCACCAACCAGGCAGCAGCCTTTTATGCACTTCGTACAGAAGCGGAACGTGTTGGTGTCGAACTCGGCCCAGAGCAGACAGACGTTATTCGGGAAGCGGCGAGCGTGCGTCTGGCGCACTACTTCAGACCGGCCATCGTCGCACGCATCGAAGAAGCCGTCGCGGAGGACGACACCATCATTCTCTTGTTTCCATCACGACTCACTGCGATCCCCAGTTTTCCGCCGGAAGGCAGTTCCCTTCGGCTGGTCGGACGGTTTGCCGGACGTCTGGATCAGAACTGATGGACTCCGTCGATCACAACACGATTGCGGACGTGCCAGGTCTGAGCGTGGGCCAGGCCAATGATCCGTCGCTCAAAAGCGGCGTAACGGTCGTTGTTGGTGATGAGCCGATGGTTGCCGGTGTTCACGTCATGGGCGGTGCGCCCGGCACGAGGGAAACTGATCTTCTCGCGCCGTCCGCGACAGTTCATGCGGTCGATGCCCTCGTTTTGTCCGGTGGATCGGCCTTTGGGCTGGCATCTGCAGACGGTGTTGTCGCTGGTCTTAAAGCTGAAGGGCGCGGATTTCCCGCGGGCGGTCGGCGCGTTCCCATCGTGCCAGCCGCGATCTTGTTCGACCTGAACGCAGGCGGTGACCCAGACTGGAGAGAGAACCCTTATCCTGCTCTCGGGCGCGAAGCCTTCGAGACACGAAGCAACGAAGTTGTGCTCGGTTCTGTTGGAGCGGGAACCGGAGCGACCGTGGCGGGCCTGAAAGGCGGCCTTGGGTCGGCTTCGGCACGACTTCCATCCGGAGCCACCGTCGGCGCGTTGGTCGCAGTCAATGCCCTCGGACAAGTGACCGTCGGGGACGGACCGCACTTCTGGGCAGCCCCGTTCGAAGTCGAGGACGAATACGGTCGTTTGGGCCCTGCCTCGTCTCTTGCACCCGAACCACGAACAAAGCTGGGCGGCGGCGGCAACACGACCCTCGCCATCGTCGCGACCGATCTCGAGCTGGACAAAGCGGGCGCAACGCGGATGGCAATCGCATCCCATGATGGTTTTGCACGCGCCATTGTGCCAGCGCACACGCCGCTCGATGGGGACCTCGTTTTTGGGTGCTCAACGCGCCAACGGAAAGCGACGGATGACGATTTGATGATGCTGGGTCATGTCACCGCGACATGTGTGGCACGGGCGATCGCGCGCGGCGTTTACGAAGCGCGTGCGGCTGAGGGCGACGTCTTTCCGACATGGCAGGACCAGTTCAGCGGGTAAGGCCCCTGCCTCAGCCACCGCCCAAAATGCTTTCGACCAACGGACTGTCCGGGTCCCCCAAACCATCGAGCAGATCGAAGTGATGTCGGCCCGGCTCCAAGCGCAAGGGCGCAGACCAAGCGTTGGCCAACCATATCGCTTGATCGAGGAACACCGGTCGCTCCTCCGCCCCGACCCACACGGTGACCGGAACTTCCGGCGCGGGATGGAGTGCGGGGCTTTCGGCACGAGCCTCTTCCTCGTCCAGGCGAAGTGTGTCGTTCATGGCGATGTCCAAGAGGGGCGTAAGATCGCTGACGGGGGACAGTGGAACGATATGTTCAATGCGCCCCCGCACCTCCGGGCCCAAGACAACATCGCGACACGCCATGCGTGCAACAAGATGACCACCTGCAGAATGACCGACAAGCCGGACCGGGCCTTGGATCAACCCGGCCGCTGTTTCAACGGCACGCGCAATTTCGCGGGTCATCTCGTGGATGCGCGCTTCGGGTGCCAGTGTGTAGGACGGCATCGCAACAGCCCAGCCACGTGCGGTCAAACCCGCTGAAAAGTGAGACCAGAACGCGCGATCAAACCTTAGCCAATAGCCGCCATGGACGAAAACGACGAGCCCGTCCGGTTTACCGGCAGGGTAGAACAGATCGAGTTTCTGGCGTTCCCCTTCCCCGTAGGCCACGTTCAGTCGCGCCCGACCTATGGCAGCCTCGCGTTCACGGTGAAGCTGCCCTTCGGCCTCCCAGCGCTCGGGGTAATCCGCTCCACCGGGAATGAAGTCCACATTGATGTAGTCGATATCGAGGCTCATGTGATGAGCGTGCCGCGTTTGCAGCCGAGAGGCAATGTCAGCGAGGCGTGATCCGGAATATCCCACCTCTCGGGTCATCTGTCAGAACAAGCAAAGAGCCATCCTGATCCACATCGACGTCTCTCACGCGGCCAAGCTCACCCAGATAACGCGCCTCTCCCGTCACGCGGTCGCCGTCGAGAGTGAGGCGAACCAGTCCGCCGGGGCGAAGCGAAGCTGCGATCACGTCGCCTTGCCAATCCGCAAACAAGTCATCGTCGTAGAAGGTGAAATCGCCCGGCGCGATTACGGGGTCCCAATAGTATCTGGGTTGCTGAAGCCCCCTCCCCTCTGTTTGCCCAGCGCCGACTGGCGACCCGTTGTAGTTCTCCCCGTAGCTGATGATGGGCCAGCCGTAATTTGCGCCCGCTTCGATCCGGTTCAACTCGTCGCCGCCCGCAGGTCCATGCTCCAATGTCCAAAGATCGCCCGTGTCGGGGTGCAATGCAGCCCCTTGAGGGTTGCGGTGACCATAGCTCCAGATTTCGTCTTTCGTACCCGATTGTCCGACAAAAGGATTGTTGCGCGGTACAGAGCCATCAAGCGTGACCCGAACGACCTTTCCAATCGTGGCGCGCAGGTCCTGCGCGTTGTCCGGCGTGCCCCGATCACCGATGGTGATGAAAGCGGTATTGCCGTCAATCACGATGCGCGAACCGAAGTGTTGCCCAGAGGAAATGCCGGGCGTCTGCACGAAAATCTCGCGAAGCTCAGAAAGGCTCCTGTGATCCTCCGAAAGCACAGCGCTGGTCGCGACAGTGGCCAACCCTCTCTGCACCTGCTTGGCGTGAGTCAGAAATATTCGTCTGCTTTCGGCAAAATCCGGCGCCACCGCCACATCAAGCAGGCCGCCCTGCCCACGCACAGCAATGTCCGGCATCCCTGCAATCGGTGTTACGCGCCCATCGGCAGAGACATGGCTCAGCCGACCAGGACGCTCGGTCACGAGGTAACCACCGCCTGGCAGGATTGCCAAACCCCAAGGATGCGCAAGCCCGGTGGCAACAGGAGTGACGTTAAATGCCATGTCCCCACCAATGTCCGGGGCGCGGGTCTGGTTTTCGAACGCAGGCGCGAATTCCGGAACGTTCTTTTGGCCTTGGGCGACCTGCGCCGCCGCCGGCGTCGCGAGGGAAAGGGCAATCAGCAGTGATAAGCGAAACATGCGAAGTCTCCTGTCTGACACACAAGATAGCGCGGGTTTTCCATCACCCAAGAGGGCTGTTTTCACCCTTTCGTCAGGTCGCAAACGTCCGCCTGCCACCCATTAAGAACGATTGGAGACCGCAATAGGTCAAAACGGTGGGGTCAGGCCACGCCGTAAATCTGCGCCAGCCGGTCAACGGCGGCTTCGGCGCTCATCTCCTCGCTTTCGCCAGTACGGCGGGAAGTGAGTTCCACGACGCCCTTGTCCAGCCCGCGCGGGCCGACAGTGATGCGCCAGGGAAGGCCGATCAGATCCATTGTCGCGAATTTCGCACCGGCCCGTTCGTCGCGGTCGTCATAAAGGGGCTCAAGACCCTTTGCGGCCATGGCCTTCTCCAGCCCCTCGCAGGCCGCATCACACGCGCTATCGCCCTGTCGGAGGTTTACGATACCTGCATGGAAAGGCGTCACGCCTTCGGGCCAGATGATACCATTGTCATCATGGCTTGCTTCGATGATCGCGCCGAGCAGACGTGACACACCGATACCGTGCGAACCCATGTGAACAGGGACCTGGTTGCCGTCGGCATCCTGAACAGTTGCGCCCATGGCATCCGAATACTTCGTGCCGAAATAGAAGATTTGCCCGACCTCGATCCCACGTGCGGTGCGGCGACGCTCTTCCGGGACCTCGTTGAAGGCCACTTCGTCATGCGTCTCGTCTGTACGTGCGTAGCGGGACGTGAATTCTTCCAGCACGGTTTGGCACTGCGCCACGTCATCATAGTCGATTTCGCGGTCGCCAAAGGTCAGGTCCGTGATGGCGCTGTCGTAGAAAACCTCGCTTTCGCCGGTTTCGGCCAGAACCAGGAATTCATGTGTGTAATCGCCGCCGATTGGGCCGCCATCGGCACGCATCGGGATCGCCTGCAGGCCCATCCGTTCGTAGGTCCGCAGGTAGCTGACGAGGTGGCGGTTATAGGCGTGAAGCGCGTCTTCCTTAGTCAGGTCGAAATTATAGCCGTCTTTCATCAGGAATTCCCGGCCGCGCATCACGCCGAAACGCGGACGGATCTCGTCCCTGAACTTCCACTGAATGTGGTAGAGTGTGAGAGGTAAGTCCTTGTAAGACTTGACATAAGAGCGGAAGATATCGGTGATCAGCTCTTCGTTCGTGGGGCCATACAGCATGTCGCGATCGTGGCGGTCGGTGATCCGCAGCATCTCCTGCCCATAGTCATCGTAACGCCCGCTTTCGCGCCAGAGGTCAGCGGATTGCAGCGTCGGCATGAGCATGGGGATATGGCCTGCGCGCACCTGTTCCTCATGCACGATTTTCTCGATGTTTCTCAGCACCTTGTAGCCCAAGGGCAGCCAGGAATAGATGCCGGCGGAGGCCTGTTTGATCATACCAGCCCGCAGCATGTAGCGGTGGCTGACGATCTGTGCCTCGGCGGGCGTTTCCTTAAGGACGGGCAGGAAATATCGGGAGAGGCGCATGGCGTTAATCTCGTTCGGGAACCGGGTTTCAGGTGGTCTAGGCGAAGTGCGGCGGGGGGGCAAGAACAGCGATTTCAGAACGTCGGTATCACGTCGGTGCCTGCGTCGGTATTGCGTCGGTGCGTTTGACCCGGGCGCGGCTTTGGCGGATGGTTCCGGAGTGGGGCGCTGCCCCACACCCCGGGATATTTCCGGGCCAATAATTGGTTCGAGGATTTGAGGACGAGATGGGCAATCCGCAGCATTTGGAGTGGTTGTTGGAGGGGGTGGACGCGTGGAACGCGCGGCGGAAACGGGAGCCGTTTGTTCCGGATTTGTCGGGGATAAATGTGAGGCACGAATTTGAGGTTCGGAACCGCCTGTCACGCCAAAGTACAGTACCGCTTCGAGAAGTGAACTTCTCTCAAGCAATCCTTGAAAGATCCAATTTTTGGGGAGCAGACTTATGCAATGCAGATCTCAGGGGAGCCAACCTTGAACGAGCCAACTTGATTTCAGCATACCTCAACGGTGCCGACTTGCGGGGCGCACGCTTGTTCGAAACTGCCCTTCACAACACAATGCTTGCCTGCTCCGTGAGTGGGGTGTCACCAATTGACGTCACTGCAATCGACCAAAGAAAAGTACCGGATGAGCTAAGGAGAGAAACAAACGCCATCGGAGCGATTGGCCTCACCCAGTCTCAACTGTCAACAGCGATTGGTGACCACTTCATACTATTACCCGATCACTTACATCCGCCTGATCACTGGATGATCAACCAAGAGGTCTTTGATCCAGACGACGACGCCTCTGAAGAACATTATGACGTTGAGGACAACTACGTTCTCTTCCTCTCCTACGCCCATGCCGACCAACCCCAAGCCCAATCCCTCCGCGACCTGCTCCAAGCGGAAAGTATCGCTGTCTGGTGGGATCAGGAGATCATGGGCGGCGAACGGTGGCGGGATCGGCTTTTGGAGGAGTTAGAGCCTGACCTAGAATGTGGATGGTCTCATCTGATATGGTATTTCACTACTGAATTTGACCGCAGACAGGGAAGGCCACATGGCTTGGAACGAGACCACCCGCGCGAAGTATAAGCGTAGTTCGGACCGATATGAAAGC
>JAJDZT010000121.1 GCA_022824525.1 Silicimonas sp.
GCGTCCCAGCTTCGACGGCGTCGGGAGAAGCGGCTTAATCACCCGCCATTCTTCGTCGCTCAAATCGCTTTCATATCGGTCCGAACTACGCTTATACTTCGCGCGGGTGGTCTCGTTCCAAGCCATGTGGCCCTCCCTGTCCGTGGTCAAATTCAGTAGGGAAATACCATATCAGATGAGACCATCCACATTCTAGGTCAGGCTCTTAAACATCTGGCCATCATTTGTCGCATTCTCAAGAATAAGGATCGGGCGCTCGAAGGCCCGAGACTGAAGCGCGTGAGTAATGCCGATAGACCATCGGTTGGCAGACAACTGTTGTAGTGGTTCGTCTTCGGACGCAATCTCCAACGCTACGAAACGTGGGTTTCTTGCTAGACCTCCGGTTTGTGTGAAGTCTTCCCGTATGGTTTCTAGGTGGGCACGATCTATGCCTGAGAATTGAAAATTCTGAGTAGCCCAGTCGCATGTTGCACGAGGAATAGCTACGATGTGGTTTCCTCGTCTGCTGCACCTAATGACCTCGGATAGTAACTCCTCAACAAGTTCGCTAGCGAGTCCTGTCAGTTGGTCGATTGCAATCGTAAGTGAGATAATCATCTAGTAGTTAAAAAACCCGTACGGCCAATTGTTCAAAATTCCATTGTCATCAAAGGTAGCCACCTCCACGCTTGTGCAGTGCAGGGATTCCTCTAGTTCGTTTGAAAAAACAACAATTTGTACATCTTCAGCTTTGATCTCTCTTCGTTCGATCAGTTCGCCCAAATGGTTGATCAAAGACTCACTATGTGTTTCGACAATGACGAGAGGTGTTGCTTCTCTAGTTGCTGAATCTGAAACTGCCTTGACAAGAACTTCAGCGAGCTTTGCTTGATGTGCCGGATGAAGATGCAATTCTGGCTGTTCCATTGTTATTGGTCGAGGGACCTCTCGCATTCTCAAACTTGCCCCACGGCGTCGCAACTGTGTCGCCCACCAAATCTGAGCTAGTACGGGCAAAATTTGTGAGACACCGTAGCCTGTATCGGCGACATTTACCTTCATTCCCTTTTGATCGAGTTGGATGCTTACGTGCCCTTCTTTTCGCTGCACATTCACACCAAAGCCGAAGAGTTCGTCGACCCACCTTGAGAAGCGTTTTTGTTCAATATCGCTTAGCGAAGCCAGAAACATTGGCAAGTTCTGTCCATCAGGACTAATTTCCTCAATTTCAAGCTCTTGCGATCGATAATACCTTTCGCTTCGGGCTCTTGCAGGGCCCAGATATGTCGTACCTCTGAAAAATTTTGTCAGTAAGCTGCTAATGCTGCCGATAGACGTCATCACGTGGTCCAAGGCGCAGAGGTGGTCCACTTCGGACCGCGAAATTGAAGGTAGTTGGGTGCTCCACCGTTCATAGAGTTTTTTGAATGATCTGTGCTGTGCCCGATTGGCCAAGAATTCGATTGCGTCATCGTCCAAACGTGGAAAACCAAGAATCCGCCTTGCTTCTCTTGCAACGTTTGTATCAGTAATTCTTCTGTCCACCTGTTCGCGGAGCTTCTGAGAAACCGCTCTTGTGATCGCAGGTGAGGTTGTAACTATGCGCCTGACCGGTTTACCTTTTTCCTTCTCTTGGCGCAGGAATGTGGCTTTATCGAAGATGTTGCTTTGACCGAACAACAGCGATGTCCCCGGCATAAGCTCTGACAGCTCGAAACCATTTACGGTAAAGTCATTGCACTCTCGTCCATTCTTCTCAAAACTACCTTTCGCTACTATCCCATAGTCCGGTAGTTCCACTTGAACGTTGCGCCGAACGGTCCGTTGCGATTGATCTCCAAGAGAAATGCTGAGCCTTGCGTTTTTGTACGAATGCCGTTTTCGACCTCTGTAGTAAAAAAGCTCGTCGTCAACGTAATAGTAGTCATCGGGGGCCTCGCGAACTTCAAAGTCGCTCAACGAAAAATCGAAGGTAATCTCCTGAGAAGTATCGTTGTTGTGGACCGCGGCCTCAAAGTCGCCGAAATCAACATAGTCACCATACCAAAGAACAGGTGCGCTCGACCGCACCTCCAGCGATTGGCGGAGCAGCGAAAATGAACGGAGAAAAGTACTCTTCCCGGCGCTGTTCCGACCAACAAGGATTGTGATGGGGCGCAGCTCGATAGAAGGCGTCACTTGTAGAGATCGTAGGTTCTTCACTCCGTATGAAAACTTCATAGGCCTGTTTCGTTTAATGAGTACATATTCAATGCAGTAAAAGTGAAGTCAGCCTCAAAGAAAAGCAAGTGTCACACGTACTAACGCTTTCGAGTGTCACTGTCCTAAATAGGCATCGCTTAGTAAGGAAGTTGTCTCAGCCAGTAGTCAACTTGGCCTTCGAAACCCTCAATGAAATGCTTAAGTTAGCAATCAAGGGTGGTCTATAGTGTTATTTCTATCAAGTCGGTGGAGAGGGTGGGACGAATATCTAACGATTTTGGGAAAAGCGGTGAGTTTGCGGCTCCGCCGCTGAGAACCATCGGGACACCAAGAGGCTCAGATTCCGGCTCTGAACATTGCTGAGAAAAGACAGTGTTTTGCAGGTTGTTAAGGTAGGACCGTATCCAGTAGCGTTGTGTAGAAAATACAAAACTGTTGACTGGCGATGTTGTTTTGTGAGAAATGCAAAACAAAGGAGGACGCCGATGGCTCAGTTGACTGATCTGCTCAGAGCGCTTCAGCCGTTAGACGGTCGTGACAAGCAAACGCTCTACAACTCAGCAAGAAAGTTGCGGAACACTGGCTACTTGCCGAAGGGCAAAAGAGGGGCGGGTGCTCCCGAGATGGGTTTTCTTGAGGCGGCGATTGTTCTGCTCGGTGTCATCGGTTCAACGAAGGCAGTCGATTTGCCAGAACGCCTAGTATTGCTGATGGACTTGAAGTGCTCAGAGTCCGAATGGATGTCTGATGATCCCACAAAAGGGACTAACTTGCTTCAAGCACTGGTGGCATTGCTCAGTAATCTGCCAACTCAGCTGTTGGAAATCGGAAAGCTGTTGGTCGCAAGAAACCCAGACTCTGATGACGATGAAGATGACATCACACGCACGCAGTTGCGTGACTGTGTCGAAGGTCGTGGGCCAATAGACCTCCGAGTAATGTTGAGGAACCGAAGCGCACGCATTGAGTTGATTTCAAGCAGCGGCGTTCTTCGACACGTGGACTATGTTTCTAACCCATACAGTGACGTTGCATACTTGGCCTATCTAGATCGGCCTTTAGACAGGGAGGTGATCATCCAATTTGGTCTCCCAATGCTGTTTCAGGCTTACATGTGTGTCGCAGAGGATGAGGACCGAGAGTTGATGGCGGCTTTAGTTGGCTACTCTAAGGCTGAAGGTTCATCCGATGAGTAGGGCGAGGCCGGTATTCCGGCAGTCAGATTTCGAGCGCGTATTTCGAGCTGCACTGAGAGCCGGATTTCGAAGTGCCACCGTTGAAGTCAGGCCAGACGGGACAATGATTGCGACGGCCAGCACATCACGTGGACGGATTTCAAACAACGAATGGGATGACGCCTTTGACTAAACATCGAAAGAAGTATCCCGGCGTTTCGCACTATCGGGATCGACACGGAAAATTGCGGTGGCGGTATCGCAAAGTTGGGCTGACGGTAGAACTTGGACCGGACTATGAGTCCGATCTGTTCCTTCGACGTTATCAGCAAGCGGTGAACGGAACATACCTTCCAGACGGGGCGGGAGCTTCCCGAACCAGTCCGGGCTCAATCGACGCCTTGGTCGTACGCTTTTACAAACTTCATTTTCCCAACTTGGCCGAGCGGACCCGGAAGGACTACCGAGCTGTCATTGAACCTTTCCGCGCTGAATACGGGCGTTTCCCTGTCATTGGTTTGAAGCGTCGGCATGTACTGGAGATGAAGGCGGAGAAGTCCGCTACACCCATGCAGTGCAACAAGTTCCTCAAGAGGCTTTCGCAGCTTATGGATTTGGCGATTGATTTGGAATGGCGGAGGGACAATCCGGTCAAGGGTGTGGAGCGGTTCAAGAGCAGCAGCTCAGGCTTCCATTCATGGAGTGAGACCGAGATTGAACAATTTGAGGCACGCCACCCTTTAGGAACAACCGCACATCTCGCATTCACTCTGATGTTGTTCACTGGAGCCTCTCGTGTGGACGCCGTGCAGCTTGGACCAAAGAACCTTCATAAGGGGCGCTTGGCGTACATCCGCGACAAGACCAAACGAAACCCATCTGGTGTTTCTGTGAACATTCCAATTCATCCGAAATTGCAGTCAGCGATTTCAGTCGCTCCAAAGGGCTTCACGTTCCTTGAGACGGCACACGGGCGTCAAAGATCGCCGGATGGATTGGGTATCGCGATGCGCAAATGGTGCGATCAAGCGGGACTGAAGAACTGTTCTTCTCACGGGCTCCGAAAGGCTATGTGTCGGCGGATAGCTGAAGCTGGTGGGACCGCTCATGAGATCATGTCTGTAAGTGGTCATTTGTCGCTCGCTGAGGCTCAGCGATATTGCTCTGAATTTGGTCGAGCGAACCTTGCAGATGCTGCATTTGGAAAGCTGGATGAGAGCCTAAAACGCGAACAAAATTGACGAACCTATTCGGAAAGTTCGTCAATAAATCTGGTAAGCAACTGATTGTATTTCATTAATAATGTGTTTGGTAGGCCCGGAGGGACTCGAACCCCCAACCAAAGCGTTATGAGCGCTCTGCTCTAACCAATTGAGCTACAGGCCCGACCTAGGGTGTGGGATATCAGACGCGAGCCACCGGTCAAGCGTCAGTTCCACCTTGGCGCCCGCCAACCAGCTGCAATGGCCTCGGCTTCGTCGCAAAACCAGCGTTCGCCTTTCGAGGTATTGATAAAGGTGCGCGAATACCAAGGCGACCATGGCATGTGATAAATCCGGTCCCCAGAATTGATCGAGATGTTACCCTTGATCGGACATCCGGGCGGAGCGTCCTGCTCGGCGGCCTCTGCGCGTTTCCATCGCAATTCGCGAAATTTCCATGGCGGCATGAAATCGCCTGAGAAGACACCATCCGCCTTGTCTTTGCTTACAAGTTCTTCAGGTGCATAGGCATCGGAATACTTCACGAACGCCCATGCCAAGCCCTTGTCAATCATTTCGGCACTCAGATCCCGGCCATCGGCGAAGCAGGTCGCGATGATGCGCCCGTATTGGTCTGCTTCGATTGGATCGCAGGATACCGACCTTCCCGTGACCAGCTGTGCCAGTTCCCGAGTGGCTTCCGACCCGCAATCCCAGTCGCCGCAGCGTTGTCCGTGTTCCGGCGCGTCGATCCCGTTCAGACGGTAAATGGTGCCATCAATTTCCAGCGTGTCGCCGTCAATGGCGCGCACCTCGGCGGTCGCAATCCCCGTCCAAAGGGTCAACAAGATCGTTCCGGAAATAATACGCAAGCGTCAAATCCCTCTCATCAGTTAACAAGTGTTAACACTGCGAAAGGCAATCACAAGCGAGCCCGCGTGGACTCTCGTCAACCGATCCGCTACGTCGCGAAGCGCAGGAGTATCGAGGACAGAAATGACGAAAAACGGGCTCACCTACGCTGAAGCGGGTGTCGATATCGATGCCGGAAATGACCTCGTCGAACGGATCAAACCAGCGGCAAAGCGTACCGATCGGCCGGGCACCATGGCAGGTCTCGGCGGGTTTGGCGCGCTTTTCGATCTGAAAGCCGCCGGATACGATGACCCGGTTCTCGTTGCTGCGACCGACGGCGTCGGTACGAAGCTGCGCATCGCCATAGAAACCGGAAAGCTTGACGAAGTAGGCATCGATCTTGTCGCGATGTGCGTCAATGACCTCGTTTGTCAGGGCGCGGAGCCTCTGTTTTTCCTTGATTATTTTGCTACAGGCAAACTTGATGTGGATGCTGCGGCGCAAATCATCGAGGGCATTGCCGAGGGGTGCGCCCAAGCCAATTGCGCGTTGATCGGTGGCGAGACGGCGGAAATGCCTGGTATGTACACCGGCGGAGATTTCGATCTCGCAGGCTTTTCAGTCGGCGCAATGGAACGGGGCAGGGCGCTGCCCGACGGTGTGCAAGAGGGCGACGAGATCCTCGGTCTCGCCTCGTCCGGCTTCCACTCAAACGGGTTTTCGCTGGTCCGAAAGCTGATCGATCTCGCAGGACTTGGTTGGGACGATCCAGCCCCTTGGCTTGCGGAAGCGACGGTCGCCGAGGAACTGCTTACGCCAACGGAGGTCTATGTCGAACCTGCGCTTCGCGCGATCCGGTCCGGCGGTGTACGCGCGCTTGCTCACATCACCGGCGGCGGTCTGACGGAAAACCTTCCGCGCATACTGCCAGAAGGCTTGGGCGCTGAAATCGACAAGGGTGGCTGGTACATGCTCGACCCTTTCAAGTGGGCGCAGAAGAGCGGTGGCATCTCCGACGAAGAGATGCTCAAGACCTTCAACTGTGGCATTGGCCTTGCGATTGTCGTTGCCGCCGAGCGTGCGGGCGACCTTCAAGCAGAGCTTCAGGACCGCGGCGAGACTTGCTGGACCATTGGCAAAATCGTCGCCGGAAAAGGCGTCAGCTACACTGGCGACTTCCGGTGACCCGTGTCGCCATCCTGATTTCCGGTGGTGGATCGAATATGGTCTCGCTGGTGGAAAGCATGACTGGCGATCATCCGGCAAGGCCTGTGCTTGTTTTGTCCAACGACCCCGACGCGGGCGGTTTGATCAAAGCGCGGGACCGCAACATCGATACAGCGATCGTCAATCACCGCCACTACTCCGACAGGGAAGCGTTTGAAAATGCGCTCAACATTCAGCTTGAAGCTGTTGAAGCCGACGTTGTTTGTCTTGCGGGTTTCATGCGCATTTTGACGCCTGTGTTTATGAACAAATGGGAAGGCAAGACGCTCAACATTCATCCTTCGCTGCTTCCGAAGTACCCGGGCTTGAAAACCCATGCGCGTGCTATCGAAGCAGGGGATACAGAAGCAGGATGCACGGTCCACATCGCCACACCCGTTCTGGACGACGGACCGATCCTAGGGCAGGCGCGGGTTCCGGTTCTGACCGACGACACACCGGAAACACTCGCCGCACGCGTGCTGACGATGGAGCATAGGCTCTACCCGCAAGTGTTACGACGTTTCGTCACCGGCGAAACCACGCACGGCTAATTTTTTCTCTGCGGGTTTTGACGCGGTGTTTGACGTGCCGGCATGTCATCCGGGTTCGGGTTCGGCTTTTTCGGCAGTGATTGCGTGATCCCGTTTCGGCTTTGCCCGCCCTGTTGCTGATTGCAAACA
>JAJDZT010000107.1 GCA_022824525.1 Silicimonas sp.
CCATCGGGGTCGCCTCCTTTGGTGGTCTGTTTAGCAACTACACCATACCTTGTGGCGACCCCGGTTGCCAGGCTTGTCCCGGCAAAATCGCCGAAATCGGCGGGAAATTCGCGCGTCCCAGCGAATTTTGCAAAAGGCTCCATAGAAAACGTCGACGTCGGGAAAGCGCGGCTCAGCTCAACGCTCTTATTGGTCGTGCTGCGCACAACCAATAAGAGCCTATTCATTGTGGTGGAATCGGTGATCTCCGGGCGCATGAAGAAGGGCGGCGCCCGCTGGTCGCTCAACGGGGACCACCAAAGTCTTGAGATCAATCGACGGCACCGCCAAGCAGAAGTTGCATCAAGCCACGCCGTAGCACCACTTTTTCAGTCGGTGGATCATGAGACCTTCTTCTCCACATCACATTGACCCCCAGGACCTTGGTGCTTCGCATACTTTGTCGATGGCCTCGCCAAGCGCGGTCACCTTGAATCTGCCAGTGCAAGTGCGCATGAGTCACTGAGGTCACGGCGCGGCGCAGCACGCCCGCCTTTGGGGTGTGCCAATCCTTCACAATTGCCAGTCAAGCAGGTTGCGGAGTGAACTCGATCCTCACGCTTCCTGAACGCAAGAGAGCGCGGCGGCTTCGCGTGGTGCGGCCGCGAAGAGGACAATGGATCGCCTCTCGTCCCATGCTGCCCGTCACAGCGGCAGGTTCCTTTTGTTCGGCAGTGCGACCCGAGACAAAATGTGCCATGACAGCGACATTGACATCCTTGTGGACTTCCCCCCGGACCGCCGGACCGCCGGACCTGGAACTTGACGCCGTGATGTTCGCCGAGAAGGCGTGTCCGGGGAAAGTCTGCCTTGTGACGTTCTTCCGGTCGCGACGCGCACGTCGGACTTTCTGGACAGGATCAGGAACGATGTGGTGACTCTTCCATGAGCGATGCGAGATGGAACGAAGTCGACAACGACGTCCAGTCTGCTGTCTGTCATTTCTCGATGGCGGTGAAGCTTCATGAGAAACGGGACCGCTGCAAGGATGATTTCGAGACGATCAGGTCGACATGGCCCTGATGCACGCCATGCAGTCGGGACACACGCCTTTCGCGAAGACGATGATGCGCATTCTTGCTACGCTGCAGGAGGAGAAACCGTCCGGAGAGTCATGGCTCAGGGACCTGGTCAACCGTGTGTCGAATGCGCTCGGAGACAGGCCGACGATCCTTGATTCCGACCTGGAACGGGCCGCAAACGAGACAGGATCATTCAGGAACCTGGCGACCAGGGGCTACGACACCTTTTCGCCTGAAAAATGCGAACCGGCGATCTCGGCGGCCATTCGACCCGCCGTCGGTTCATGAGAGCCCCTGCTTCAGGTCAGGATCCGGGCGCTTCACCGGTCGTATGTCGACCGTGCCGTTGAATGTCAAAATTCGGTCCCCATTTGGTGACGTGACCGAATGCACTCGGGAAGTCCGGCGTGACCCGGCACGCGCCTGTCGAACGTTTCCCCGTTCCGTGCCCGCCTAGAATACGGGCCAGAGACGAACTTGGCACTACACGCGCCTCTCACGCCCTACGAAAGGTTGATATGGTGTCCACTTCCGCCACCGACATCCGTATATGGTAGGCCGATGAGCGGGATTCCTGCAGATCCGGAGTTCAGCAAGGCCAAAATGCGCGAAAGTGTTAAAGATGGGCTAAAGTGTCCAAGTGCTCCTTGTGAACGTCGTTACACACATGGCAAGGCACATTCGTTGGCGGTGTTTCTCACGTGATCAAGGTCAGGAATAGGCATCCACGCGACCCAATGATCGCGTATCGCCAGCCGGGGCGCGGCCTCCTTCCGGGCCGCCGAGTGCCACAAGACTTTGCACCCGTCAGAAACTCTGAAGGCTCTCACGCGGGCCGTTCCGACCCACAGAAGGCGCCGGCAAGGCAGGCGCGTGGACCGAGACGGCCCGGCTGCTCGCGGTGATGCAGGGAACCGGATGTAGGAATTCGACGCGAGTAGGTCCATTGACGGAACGTCGGCTCAGCCAAACCTTGCATCCAGCTTATCCAGAAGTTCCAGCCCGGCATTTGGATTCCCGGCCGCCGCCCTTGCACGAAAGCGCGTCTCCACGTCGAATTCTGTCAGGGCTTTGGTCGAAAACTCCTCGAACAGCTTGTTAAGACTGAGCCCGCGATGCAGAGCCAGCGCCCTGAGGCGTTCATGTTGGTCATCCGGCAGGCGAATAGTCAGTGTACTCATGGCTTTCTCCTTCCCAGAAACGCCCCGGCACTTTCGATCCTGACCGACGGGAAATGCAGGTTGCTTCGCCTGAAGTCCCGCTTGTTCGCCGCGATGATGACTTCGGCACCACCAGCAACCGCAAGCTCAAGAACGTGGTTGTCGCCCTCGTCGGCCAGATTCGGACGCCACAGGAAATACACGGGCATCCAAATCGAAACGCTCATCAGGGCATCGGCCAGCGAGTCGCGTTCGCCACGATCCAACAGGCACTTGTCCCACAATGCGTCTCGCGCGAGAACATCCTCATACTCGCAGAAAAGCGCATTGCCTATGATCGGGGCAATCTCGCCACGCAATGCCAACCGCAACACGTGACGCGGCGCTCCCGCCGGCACCATGATGGCGAAGACGAAGACATTGGCATCGATCACGACGCGCTGCATTGGCTCTTGATAGCATATATGCTGCCGGTGCCAAGGTTCGTTGGTGCAACGCCCAGGCAGATTTTTTCTGTGCGTGATCGGCGTTTCCTGCAAATGATTTCCTGAACTGGGTGGTAGCGCAGTCCAAGGGCGCGGAGACGGAATCAACGGAACGCCCTGTGGTGCCTCTGGGTGATCAGCCTGCCTTCATCCGTCCCGTTCCGAAGCGCCGCGAGTCGGCGCGGGTCGCGCTCGCCGTCGACGATCGTGCACAGGATCCTCTGCCCCGTCGCTCCGGTGATGTCGCTGATGACCGTGTCAAGCCGCACATTCATTTCGGTCAGCGTGCGCCTTCTGCACAGCGCACAGCACGCGCGTTCCTCGGTCAGCCGCTTCGCCTGGCGAGCGTACGAGCGCAGCCGGCACACCGCGTTGCCGGGACGGGCGGACGCGAGGCAAGGACCCTCCTGAAGATCCGGGCCGAGGCCGCCTGACCGGGCGAAGTGGCGCGTGAAATTCGGACTGCGCGCAACGGCGGCTGGCCCGTGCCCCGGACTGCGGGATCTCGCCCGAACCCTGCCGCGCCCGAAGCTGCGCTCGGCGTTTCGACGGTGATCGACCCGGCATCGGCGCTCAAGTGCGGGATTTCCCCAAAGCGGCCATCGAATGCCACCCGGCTTCCGGCGCGCAGCGCGGCCGCCGCCTGCCATTCCCGGGCCAGGCGGATTCCGGCATCGGCGCCGCCCGCCTCGCTCGCGACGGCGTCCAGCCCGGTCGCGTCCAGCCGGATTCGGGTCCGTTCCATGCGGAATTCACGGCAGATGCCGTGAACGGGTTCCTTCCGCTGTCCTTCTGGGACAGCGACGAAGGACAAGCCTCTTGTGATCTCACTGCCGTCAATCCCGTTTCCCCGACCGTATTCGCCTCGCTTCCGGAATCGCGGAGGTCCGGCCCGGGCATTCCTTTCCCGGCAGCCGTCTCCCCCTTGCGACAACGATCTTCCCGTGTCGTCACGTTGTTCCAGCGCCCTCGTCGGGACGGTTCGGCATCACTCGGGGATGCTCAGGTCAGAACGTCGCGGTTCCTCGGCGCGTCCATCGCCCGCGCCGTACCTTGACCGC
>JAJDZT010000145.1 GCA_022824525.1 Silicimonas sp.
CGGGACGGTTTCGACACCCACAAACCTGACAGGAAGCGCTCCGACAGGCTGGCGACCGGAGAGGCTTGGTCGCGGCCCCGACATGTTCGCCTTATGGTCTTCTTCAAGCGCTGGAGGCACGGCAATTCCCGACCAATGCGCGGCCTCTGGCGCCCGAAACCCCACGCAGAACATGAGACCCGCCGTGCCAGCGCTTCATCGCAATAGTTTTGCAAGAGGCTCTGTGGAAAGAGTGTTTGATCTCCGCCCAGCGCACCACGAAAGGCGCGCGGAACCCAAGCGACTTCACCGTGTCGAATGCTCCGATCATCTCTATCGGGGCTTCGTCATGGCAGTACGTTTGCTTGAACGCGTGGCAGGTCGCCATCGAGGTTCCGTCCTGGTAGTGCCTGTAGGCTTCCCTCACCATGCGTTCCGTGGCGTGTTCGCGTGTGAGGAGGCCAACTTCGCCGATTACACCGGCCAACGACCTTATTGCGTAGGCGCCGCGTGAAAACCCAATCAGGAAAATTCGATCACCCGGTCGATATCTCGATGCCAGCCAACCATAGACGCGTCTGATTTGCCGGTTGATCCCCCGCCCTTCGATGATATCCAGCGTCTTCGACCAATCTTCCCACTGGTTTCCGGCCTCGTACAGAAGCCCGATCCGGCTGTCCCGAGCAGCTTCATCCAGAAGCTTGTAGATGAGCCCAACATTGGTTTCCTCGCCTTCGTCCAGCGAAGACATCGTGCCGTCCAGCAGGACGACGTGGTCAATCGGTTCCCGTGTGTGAGCATGGACGGAGCGTTCGGTTCGCCGAAAGAAACCCAGAAGGTCACGGAGGCGCTCCCTTAACATCATGAGATATCACATTTAACAGCCATGGTGTTAAACCTAAGGCCGCTCAGGTTACGAATCCACAAATGTGACGAACGCTCGCGTTAACGTGCGGTAAACGTGTGACGCTGCTACTCTGCCGCCATCGATGGATTCAGCGCATGCCAGACCTTCGCCGGTGTGAAGGGCATATCAATCATTGCGGTATCGCGGGTCGCCAATGCGTCAGCCACAGCATTTGAAACCGCCGCCAAAGCCCCAACCGTACCGGCCTCTCCGCATCCCTTCATGCCCATCGGGTTGGTCGTCGAAGGCGTCGGTTCGGTGGCGAATGAGAACATTGGCAAATCATCCGCACGCGGCATTCCGTAGTCCATGAAACTGGCCGTCAACAACTGCCCATCTTCGTCGAAAACCACATGTTCCGTAAGGGCTTGGCCGACACCTTGTGCAACACCGCCGTGCACCTGGCCTTCGGCCAACAAAGGGTTGATCAGATTTCCGAAGTCGTCCGTGACGCTGTAACGATCGACTTTGACGACGCCGGTATCGGGATCAATTTCCACCTCAGCCACGTGGCAGCCATTGGGGAAAGACATGGCAGGCAACGTCGTCTTTTCGCGCACGTCCAACAATTCGGTCCTGCCATCTGCACGCGCCATCGCGGCAACATCCATCATCGACGGAGTTTCATTCGATCCTGGAATGCGGAACACCTCGTCGTCGAACTCAACCCCATCGGTATTGTTCTTTTCTCCAAGATAATCCGCGAACTGCTGCACGATTGTTCCCACGGTCGCCAGCGTCGCCGTCGATTGAGTCGTCACCGACCGTGAACCACCTGTACCGCCACCAGCCGGAATCATGTCGCTGTCGCCCTGCACGATCCGGATACTCTCGACCGGTATGCCGGTTTGATCGGAAAGAAACACGGCGTAGACCGTCTCGTGCCCCTGCCCGTTCGATTGCGTGCCGACATAAAGGCTCACGGTTCCATCATCCTCAAACACGACCCGTGCACGTTCCGTCTGATCGCCCAGGATCGATTCAATGTAATAGCAAAGACCAAAGCCGCGAAGTTTGCCGGCAGCTTCGGAAGCAGAACGCCGGGCTGCAAATCCTTCGGCGTCGCATTCGATCTTGGCCCGGGAAAGAACCTTTTCGAACTCTCCCACGTCGTAAGTGTCTGCAAGCGTCGTCTTGTAAGGAAACTGATCCGGACGGATGAAGCTCTTTCGGCGCAACTCCCAGGGATCGACGCCCAATTCGCGGGCCGCGTTGTCCATGGATCGCTCCAGCGCGAATATCGCCTCCGGTCTCCCGGCTCCGCGGTAGGCATCGATTTGCGTTGTGTTGGTGAATATGCCCAGACATTTCAGCGCAATGTCCCGAACGTCGTAGACGCCTTGGGCAACCTTCGCGAAAAGCTCGGTCTGAATGAACTGCGCGTAGCCGGAGTTGTAAGCCCCGATATTCGAGACGGTATCCACCCGGTACCCGATCAGCTTCAGGTCTGCGTCGAAGGCAAGCTCGGTGTCCGAGATCAGATCGCGCCCACCATTGTCCGTCAGGATGCCTTCTGTCCGCTCGCTCATCCAGCGCACTGGACGACCCAGAGCTTTCGCAGCAGCTGCAATCACGAAGTACTCCGGATAGTCGAACCCCTTCATCCCGAAGCCCCCGCCCACATCGGGGTTCATGACATGCACGTCGTCCTTATCAATCCCGAAACACTCGGCCATCGCCGTCTTGGTGCCCCAGACACCCTGACCGCCATAATTGAAGTGGAGACGACCGTCGGACCAGTCGGCATAGCACCCGCGCGGCTCCATCGGATTGGCGAACACGCGGTTGTCGACGACCCGGGTCTTCACAACATGCGCCGCGCCATCGAACACGGCTGCGACCGCATCATGGTCCCCAACACCCCAGTGGAACGCAACGTTGTCGGGCGCTTCCTCATGGATTGTCTCGCCGCCCGGTTCGAAATCCACCTTCGCGCTCAGATCGTCGGTTTCCGCATAGAGCATCTCGGCCGCGTCTTTGGCCTGCTCGCGCGTCTCGGCGACGATCACCGCAATCGCTTCACCAACGAAACGAACTTTTCCGGACGCGAGCAGCGGTCGCGCCACATCCGCACCCTTGGACCCATCCAGATTCGCGACGATTTCGCCGCGCATCACGTAATCCACACCCATCGCAGCCAGGTCTTCGGCCGCAAAGGCCCCCGCCACGCCCGGCATCTCCCGCACTTCGGAAAGATCGACAGGCGAAAGAACCCCATGGGCCACCTGGCTCCGCAGGAACACTGCGTGCAGCGCCCCATCGGGCGAGATGTCATCAATGTAACGACCCTGACCGGTCAGAAACCGGGTGTCTTCAAGCCGCAGCACAGGTTGAGATTTGCCGAATTTGTCCATGGGAAAACGCCTCCGTTGTTCCCGCGAACCCTAGCGGGGGCGGCGGCAGTGTCCAGTGCTTCAGTCCAACAAAAAAGCCGCAGGGCTTCATCTTGCCTCAAATACGCAATTCCGGCGCCCAATCGCCCTTTCCCTCGGCTGGTGGGAAGGCTAAATCACCCCGGACCAAAGGATGACGACGATGGAAAAGACATTCGACGCTCAGGAAGCCGAAGCCCGCATTTATGCCAAATGGGAGGCCGAAGGCTGCTTCAAGGCAGGTGCGAACGCCAGCTCGGACGAAACCTTCTCCATAATGATCCCGCCGCCAAATGTGACCGGCGTCCTGCACATGGGCCACGCCTTCAACAACACGTTGCAGGACATCCTCACGCGCTGGCACCGGATGCAGGGCCACGACACGCTCTGGCAACCAGGGCAGGACCACGCAGGCATCGCCACGCAAATGGTCGTCGAGCGCAACCTGATGGAAGCCCAGCTTCCGGGCCGCCGCGAGATGGGCCGCGAAGCCTTCACCGCCAAGGTCTGGGAGTGGAAGCAGCAATCCGGCGGCACCATCATCGAACAACTCAAGCGCCTCGGCGCGTCCTGCGACTGGTCCCGCAACGCTTTCACCATGTCCGGCGCGCCCAATGCGCCGGAAGGCGAGGAGGGCAATTTCCACGACGCCGTCATCAAGGTCTTCGTCAAGATGTACGAAGACGGCCTGATCTATCGCGGCAAGCGCCTCGTGAACTGGGACCCGCATTTTGAAACCGCCATCTCCGATCTGGAAGTCGAGAACATCGAAGTCGACGGCCACATGTGGCACTTCAAATACCCGCTCGCCGATGGCGTCACCTATGAATACGTCGAAAAGGACGAGGACGGGAACGAGACCCTTCGCGAAACCCGCGACTATATCTCTATCGCCACCACCCGACCCGAAACCATGCTCGGCGACGGCGCGGTCGCGGTCCACCCCTCCGACGAACGCTACGCCCCCATCGTCGGCAAACTCTGCGAAATCCCCGTTGGCCCGAAAGAGCACCGCCGCCTGATCCCGATCATCACCGATGAATACCCCGACCCGGACTTCGGCTCGGGTGCGGTCAAGATCACCGGCGCGCATGACTTCAACGACTACCAGGTCGCCAAGCGGGGCAACATCCCGATGTATCGCCTGATGGACACCAAGGGCGCCATGCGCGACGACGGTGCGCCCTACGCCGAAATGGCCGCAACGGCGATGGCGGTTGCAAAAGGCGAACGAACCTTGTCGGAAGCGGAAGCCGACACGATCAATCTGGTTCCGGATGATCTCCGCGGGTTAGACCGGTTTGAGGCGCGGAAGAAAGTTGTTGAGCAGATCACGTCCGAAGGTCTTGCCGTCATGACCACGGCAGACGACGAACGTCTGGGGCGCAAGCTGAAGGAAGACGACGACCCGAACGCGCCCGCCCCCCTCGTCGAAGCCAAAAAGATCATGGCCCCCTACGGCGACCGCTCCAAGGTCGTCATCGAGCCCATGCTCACCGACCAATGGTTCGTCGACACCGCCAAAATCGTCGGCCCCGCTCTGGAAGCGGTGCGCAACGGCACCACCGAGATCCTGCCCGAGCAGCACAAGAAGGTCTACTTCAACTGGCTCGAGAACATCGAACCCTGGTGCATCTCGCGGCAATTGTGGTGGGGCCACCAGATCCCGGTTTGGTATCTTCCAAGCATTAAATCCGGAACACCCGGATCAATCGACGATGCTGAGTTGGATTTTGATGATCCTATACATTTCTGCGCCTCAAACAAAGCCGAAGCTCAAAAGCTGGTCTCGGCCTATCTGGCTGAGCGAGGTTTGACGTTCGACTTCTTCCACGGCGGCTATACCGACCCTAGGCAACTCAAAGCCGAGTTCGAGTCTAACGGCGGAGTTCCCATCTGGCGAGACCCCGACGTCCTCGACACCTGGTTCTCCTCCGGCCTCTGGCCGATCGGCACCCTCGGCTGGCCCGAGGAGACGGAGGAACTGAAGAAATACTTCCCCACCTCCGTCCTGATCACCGGATTCGACATCATCTTCTTCTGGGTCGCCCGCATGATGATGATGCAATACGCCACCGTGGGCCAACAGCCCTTCGACACCGTCTACGTCCACGCCCTCGTCCGCGACGAGAAGGGCAAGAAGATGTCGAAATCGCTCGGCAACGTCCTCGACCCGCTCGAACTGGTCGACGAATACGGCGCCGACGCTGTCCGCTTCACGCTCACCTCCATGGCCGCCATGGGCCGCGACCTGAAGCTCTCGACACAGCGCATCCAGGGCTACCGCAACTTCACAACCAAACTCTGGAACGCCGCCCGCTTCGCCGAGATGAACGGCGTCTTTGCCGTGGAACGCACCGACGCAATACCGACGTCGCACCGACGTGATACCGACGTCGCGAATCCGGTGAACCAGTGGATCATCGGAGAGGTCGCGAAAACCCGCATGGCGCTCGATGAAGCGCTGACGAACTTCCGCTTCAACGACGCCGCGAACACGCTTTACGCCTTCACCTACACCTATTGCGACTGGTACCTTGAGTTCTCGAAGCCACTCATGCAGACAGAGGCGGCCGACGAGACCCGCCAAACCATGGCCTGGGCGCTCGATCAGCTTCTGATCATGCTTCACCCCATCATGCCCTTCATCACAGAAGAACTGTGGAGCCTTTCGGCCCCATCGCGCGCAAAGCCTTGCGTTCATGCCGACTGGCCAACCTATGGCGCTGAATTGATTGATGAAAGTGCCGTCGCCGAACTGAACTGGGTCCGCGACCTGATCGAAAAAACCCGCTCCGTGCGTGGCGAGATGAATGTCCCCAAGAAGGAGAAGGTCACGCTTCTGCAACTCGGCCTCGATGCCAAACAGGATGCGATGTGGAGCGCGAATGAAACCCTCATCACAGCCGACCGTGAAGCTGGTATCGCAGGCCGCGAGGCGGCGGACGCTGCACCAAAAGGCAGCGCGACCATTGCCGTGGAAGGCGGGACCTTCGCACTTCCTCTCGAAGGTCTGATCGATGCGGGCGCCGAGAAGGCCCGTCTCGAAAAGTCTGTCGGCAAGCTTCAGAAAGAAGTCGGCGGCCTAGAGGGGCGTCTCAAGAACCCGAAGTTCCGTGAGAATGCCAGTGCCGAGGTGATCGAGGAAACCGAAGAGAACGCACGTACCCGACGCGAGGAATTGACCCGGTTGGAAACCGCGCTTTCCCGGCTTGACGAACTCGCCTGACGTCGCGCGCTTGTCGGCTGACCTCTTTTTCCATTCGTGATAGAGCGTTTGAGTTCGCGCGCTTACCCGCTTGAGTTGGGCTTAATTCACCAAGCGATCCACGGCGCGCATCATCCCAAGTGACTTGTCATAGACCAGTGTCAGAATGCGCTTTCCCGCTGGTTTCGCGGCCAAAGGCGGCAAAGCGCGAGCGGCCGCGCCTGAGGCGGTCACCGCCAGAAACACTCGTCTGTTCATCTCGGGCATTCGCGTTTCCTCGTGATTGCTTGCGGTTCAGATGACCACCGAACAGCGCTTCATCAAGGTGCGCACCGTCTAATGCTTTGAAAATACGGTGTACATTCATCGTTTAGCCCGGTCCAACCGGGATGCAATTCACGTTCTGAGCGTGCAACCTGCGGCAAGCCAATTCAGCCCGTTCCTCGCTGAGGCCTACGAAGTTCGCCTCCCATCCTTTGGGCGAGTGCACCACCTTACGAAGGGCATCATCCAGCGTGGAAATCTCCACCAGTGCAGTCTGAAGAAGGACGCGCTCAGCCTCGTCCCGTGTCGTGTACCGCCCGACATTTATCGCCCAATGTTGGCCTCCGCTCGTCGACAGCCTCGTCACGACAACCGGCTCCTCCTCCCGGGCAATTTCCACCGCTTCGGCGCGGGGTCTTGGAGCGGGTCGCAAAAAGGCGCCCGCAAGGCTTGCAGCCTGCACAGCGCGCGGTGCCGGTTCCGGCGTGGCGATTGTGGTTTCCGCAACAGCGACTTCCGCCAGCGCGTCCGAAATGCCTTGGCTCATCGCAATGAGGACACCCTGATCCGGCGCTTCGACAGGGCGGGACATTGGACGTGGCGATCGGTTTACCAGGCCTGTGGTTCGAACCACTTTGCCTGTTCCGCCCTCTCCTCCGATCACCGGGCGTCGTGGCTTTACGACGGCCACCCGTGTCGGGGAACGGTCAAACCCCATGTCCAGCAGTTCCGCTACCCTTGCGTTTCGCCAGCTTACGGAGCGGCCACCGAACACGGTCGCGATCACACGCTCACCGCGACGTTCGGCAGAGGCAACGAGATTGTACCCAGCAGCGCGGGTGTAGCCAGTTTTGATTCCGTCCGCGCCACGATACGAACCCAACAGGCGACGGTTGGTATTGGCCACCATCTTGGTCCCGGCACTCGTCTGCTTGCGCGAAAACAGGTTGTAGTAATCGGGGAAGTCATAAAACACATGCCGCCCCAACGTTGTCATGTCCCGAGCCGTCGAGAGATGACCCGTTTCGGTCAAACCGTGGGCGTTCTTGAATGTGGTGCGGTCCATGCCCATCGCTTGGGCCATGCGGTTCATTCGCCTGGCAAAGGCTGCTTCCGAGCCCGAAATCGCCTCCCCGATCGCCGTCGCCGCATCGTTTGCAGATTTCACGGCGGCCGCGCGGAGCAGATAGCGAAGCTTGATTTTCTGACCAGCTTTCAGCCCAAGCTTTGAGGGCGGTTCGGCAGCAGCCTTGCGCGAAATGGTGACAGTCGTGTCGAGGCTGATTTCACCTTTTTCGATGGCGTCAAAGGCGACGTAGAGCGTCATCATCTTTGTGAGTGAGGCGGGATGCAACCGAGTGTCAGCATTCCGCGAATGGAGCACTTTGCCGGTGCGCGCATCGATCACCATCGCCGCATACGGCGCTGCGACAAGCGCAACTGGCAAGATGAGAAAAAAGAGAACGGAAAACGCCCGAAGGACGACGAGGGATATCGTCACGTGATCACTGCCTTCTGCCTGCCTCGTACCCCGATCTTTTCGCCGGGGCTTTCAAGTTATCCACAAGGTAACATGGGATTTGCTATCGGAAAACGATGAATTTTCAGTAATTCGCAGTCTTCTAGATGGGGCGCGGCATTCTGCCGATGCCCCTACATGTTGCGGCAGATGTCGCGCACCAATCCGGGCACGTCGCTTACCCCGCCAACTTCTCGGAATCTTGGGTGCGTTTCTGGTGCCGGTGCCGCTTCCAAAGCCCAAACCTCACCAAACGGAACATAGACACCCCACCCTCCGGCCTCGATCACAGGATTGACGTCTGATTTCAAAGAATTGCCGACCATCATCGCGGCATCCGGCTCAATCCCCCGGCCCCTAAAAATATCGCCGTAAACCTGTGTCGTTTTCTCGGACACGATCTCAACCCCGTCAAACAGTTCGCCCAGTCCGGATTGGGCCAGTTTCCGTTCCTGATCGATAAGATCGCCTTTGGTGATCAGGAGAAGCTGAAACTCCTGCGCCAACGTCGAGATCGTTTCGCCAACACCGGGCAAAAGTTCGATGGGGTGTGCCAGCATTTCCTGCCCGGCGGCGATCAGTTCCGAAATCACGGCGCCCGGAACACGATTCTCCGTCACCTGCAACGCCGTCTCAATCATCGACAATGTGAAGCCCTTGATCCCGTAGCCATATCGCTCGATGTTCCGCCGTTCCGCATCGAGCAGCCGCTCGGCGAGATGATCTGCGTCGGCATAGCCCTGAAGCAACTCGACAAAACGCGCCTCCGTCAGCCGGAAGAACCGCTCATTGTGCCAAAGAGTATCGTCTGCATCGAAACAGATGGTGGTGAGCACGCATTCGCCCCTTTTCTAACCGGGTCGAACGCCTATATGTTGCCCCCAATCCCAATGACTGGCGTAAAGACACTGGTGAGCACTCTCAAGCTTCATATGATGGCAGCGGACGACGATGGCGACGACGGCAAGGGCGGTCAGGGCGATACCAGCCTGCTGACCAAGACCAAGCCGAAGACCGACAAGCCACCGCTCTACAAGGTCATGCTCCTGAACGACGACTACACGCCGATGGAATTCGTCGTCCACGTGCTTGAGCGGTTTTTCGGCATGAACCACGCCCAGGCGTTCGAACTGATGCTGACCGTGCACAAGAAAGGCCTCGCCGTGGTCGGCGTCTTCAGCTTCGAAGTGGCCGAAACCAAAGTGGCCCAGGTGATGGACTTTGCCCGCCGCCACCAGCACCCGCTGCAATGCACCATGGAAAAGGAATAGGCGGACGATATGTCTGACCGCCTGAGACTTGCCGTGGAAAACGGTCATGTAGTGCTGCCGGATGAAGGCAATATCCTGCTGATCGGTGCACGCGGAGACACGGATGTCTCCTTTCGCGATCCAATTAGAACCAGATTGAGCATTCGGTCCGCCGTCGCATACTCACGTCTTCACGAAGCCGGTTTTTTCGAACCGTTTCCGGATACGGATTACACCGGTGCCATCGTTATTCTGCCGCGTGCCCGCGATGCACAGCGGGCCTCGATAAAATACGCGCGCTCCGAAACCGACGGGCCAATCGTGATCGATGGCGACAAAACCGATGGCGTCGAGACCATCCTCCGCGAACTCAAAGCGCGTGCAGAGGTCTCCGAACCCTGGTCAAAGTCGCACGGCAAGGTTTTCACCGTCACCGGTGGAGACTTCGCGGACTGGCCATCACTCGAGCCCCGCCAAGCGGAAGACGGTTGGTGGCGCGCGCCGGGCGTCTTCTCCGCTGACGGCGTCGATCCGGCTTCGGCTTTTCTTGCCGAACATCTTCCCGCTTCGATGCCAGGCACGGTCGTCGATCTTGGAGCCGGTTGGGGTTACTTGACCCGAAGCATCCTGCAACGAACTGACGTCGAGACTGTATATTTGGTCGAAGAAGACAACCTCGCGATCCAATGTGCCTTCAGAAATGCCGACGGCATGCACATGCGTTCCAGATACGAGAACGCCGACGCCCTTACCTGGCAGCCGCCCGAGAAAGTCGACCACGTCGTCACCAACCCGCCCTTCCACGTCGGCCGCGCCGCCGATCCGTCTCTTGGCCAGGCTTTCATCCGCGCCGCCGCCGCCATGCTGAAACCCAAAGGTCACCTCTGGCTTGTCGCAAACCGGCATTTGCCCTATGAAAGCACTCTCAAAGACGCCTTCAGAACAGTCGAGCTCCACGCCGAAAACCCGTCTTTCAAGATCTTCCACGCCACATCGCCGAACCGCCGAAAGGTCTAGCCCCCATGTCATTTTCCATCGCAGGCAAGACTGCTGTCGTCACAGGTGCAGCCAATGGTGTCGGTTTGTCGATTGCGCGTCACTTTCTGGACGCGGGTGCTAACGTGATGCTGGCCGACCGGGACGAGGACCGGCTGAAAGACGAACTGGGCAATGAAGACGAAGTAGAAAATGCCGCGTTCTATGCAGGCGACCTGCGCGAAAAGCTGACGATTGCAAACCTGCTGTCCGCCACATTGGACCGGTTCGACCGAGTGGACATTCTGATCAACGCATCACGACAGATGATCGCAGCCGATCCGCTGAACGACGATGACGATGCAGTGGCTGTGCTGCTTGAGCAGAACCTGATGACATCGCTCCGCGTCACTCAGCTGTTTGCAAGACGCATGATCAAACAGGCGGCAGATGCCGATCCGGACGAGCCTGTGGGATCGATCATAAATCTGACGTCCATTGCGGCACGCCGGACGCAACCAAACTTGCTGGCCTATTCGGTAAGTTCGGCAGCACTCGACCAGTTAACCCGGTCCATGGCCGTCGCTCTCGCCCCCCACCGCATCCGCGTAAACGCCATTTCGCTGGGTTCGGTGATGAGTGCGTCGTTGAAGGGGGCTTTGAAAGAGCATGAGAACATGCGGGGCGAAATCATTGAAAGCACTCCCCTGTCTCGCATTGCCAGCCCATCAGAACTGGCTGATGCAGCGCAGTTCCTCGCGTCGGACGCGTCCAGCTTCATGACGGGTCAGATTCTGACACTCGATGGAGGCCGCACGCTTCTGGATGTGTCAGAATCTCCAGCGCACTGACGTTCAGTCAGAATCGTACTTCTCGACATAAGACAGTCGCCCTTTCTGCTTGGCATCCGCACGCCATAGCCGCTGCCGCGCGTCCGGCGGCTCAAGATGGCGATAAACGCCTCCGGAAAACCGCGGCCAATCAAGTGCCAGCCCCTTCTCGACGAGATTTGCCGCGATGTCCGTACCATCGGGCAGGAAGCAGGTGGCCACGACGCGGTCATACGACATCTCCTCGCTTATTCTTGCTGTCACAACTTGCCCTTTGCACATGTTGATCAGTGCAGACTTCGATTTCTTTCCATAGGGATGATTGAGCTCGGGCGCATCGATACCGCCAATGCGGACCTTGGTGCCACTGATGACGATGGTGTCCCCGTCGATGACGAAACACTTTCCCTTCAGAGTTCGCGTTGACGGGGTCCGGTCGACGACAGGCAAAGGCACTGATCTTCTGGCGCGAACAACTTGCCGCAATTGTGTCTCACCGGCCGCCGGAGAAGTCCGTGAAACCTTCCGAGAAGGCGCAAAGAACGCGCCGAAAAACCGAGACAAAAGCGGCATCATAAAATCCGATCAAGCGCAGACGACCTGCAAGAATAATCGAATGGAACCAAGACATGGTGCCAAGAATGAGCGCACGCTAAGGTTGTTTTGCGGCATTGCGTCAGTCTACGAAACGCTCCGTTTCTCTCGATGCCTCATCTACCCAGAAAATGGCTATCGCAAGGTACATTGCGGCGACCTCGCTCACTCAAAAGATCATGCCGGTTCAGAAATCGACTCGCTTTTGAACATTGGGAACACATCAAGCCCAACTGCCCGCAAAAGCGCGGACGCAGGGAGAGGAATTTCAGAAACGGGCCTGTCGAAGAGATTGACGCGACCGTCAGTTGGCATTCAAGGCCATGGATACAGGTGCGATGGCAACCGTTTCAGCCCGGTTCCCCAAGGCCCATTCCGTCAGCGCTGCCAAAGTTGTCGATCCGGTTGTCGCAACGAGGATCACGGCTTCATCCTGACGCGCCCGGAAGGCTGCCCGATCCAGCCCACGCCGGATTTGCTCCTGCGTTTCGCCCCCACCATCAAGATTGCGGAAGATGAGACCGGTCGGCACTCCCGCGCGTTGAGCTTCCTGATGCGCTGTGTTGAGGCCGCGCGGGAAAGTAATCAAACCATGCCCTGAAGTCGCAACCACATCGACCACCTGAGCAACAGCCGCACGGTCAGACTGGAAGCTTGAGCCAGACACGTCCATCACAGCCACGGCTTCCGGGATACGCTCGAAGTTAACAGTAAGAGCCTGCTCGATATCCTGGGGTGTTGCGCCCGCCGGAAGCGCAGGGATCATCACCACCTCACGTCCCGCCGCGCGATACGCGCTTGCAATGTCTGATGCACCCGATTGTGACGCATCAACGGCAAATCCAATCTGGGGGTCCAAAGCTTCAAGGATTTCAGGGCTCAGCGCGGCTTCACCTTGATGAACCAAGACAATCGACATCAGAGGCACGCCTTGGGGAACCTCGAACTCGGAACTGAAAGCACTCAGCGCCGGCCCCACCATATTATCTTCGGCATCGGCAGACGCGTCTCCCGCCGCTTCTTCTTCGCCGGCCTCCAGAAGAGCGACATCTTCTTCCTCTTGATCAGTACTATTGTCACCGAAGCGGCGCACCACTGGGAGGGTGGTGCCACTTTCCGCGGAGTCATCACCATCCGTAACAAGGTTCGAACTGCCATCGGTCAGCGTAGTAACCGGTTGCAGGGCGCTTTCCTCGTTCTCCGCCGACGCATCTTCAGTCACGGCCACATCTTCCGAAGGCGACGCTACGGCGGCTTCGTTGGCACGGTTGGCTTCCGCCAAATCTACCATAAACGACGGAAGCGGCTGCTCTTCCGGCTCGACACCGGCGATCTCGGGGGCAGTATCGCTGCCGTCGGCTCCCACCGGAGGCAAGGAAGGTTCACCTGCCACGTCTGGCAAGGCAGGTGCCGTCGGGGCTTGGTCGATTGAGGTGCCACTGTCTTCGGTCACCATCCAAGGCAGGGTTGCACCGGTGTCCGCTGCGGGAGCCGTGGAGTCGGCCGGAACTGCAAGCTCCGTGGTCACCTGTGGTGCGGCTTCGCTGGTTGGCTGTTCCACGGGCGCATCTTCCATCTGAGGAGCAGTCGCAATGGTCGTATCGCCCTCAACCGGCGTCGTGTCTTCTTCGCTCGCGACGACAGGCGCATCGTCGTCGGCGACCTCCGCCTCAGGCGCATCAACGTTCGCGGTATCTGCAGAAGGCGCGGTGCCGGGATTTTCCGGTTGGGTCAAAGGATCGCTTGTATTCTCGGTGACCACGCTGTCCTGAACCCGTACGGGCTCATCCACGTCCTCGACAGTTTCCGGCGCGGTCCCGAGAGTGTCAGGCGCGTCTTGCGTCGTTGACGGCACAGGAACAGCCAATGCAGACGTATCCAACTCCGGCGGTTCGGTTCCAGCATCATCGGGCACAGCAACCCCCGCAACACTGTCGCCCTGGGGTCGCGTGTCAGCGTCCGGAACGACAGGATCGGTTTCCTCACGCGCCTGGTTGAACTCAGACCCGCCCGGCACTTCCACCGCAACCGCCTCGGGGTTGGGAAAACTCAAGGACTGCCGATCAATTGTTTGGTTGGCCACGAACAAGAGCGCTATCGATACGATACCGCCCCAAAAAATACCTGACAGAAAGCCGCGTCCCACGGGTCTTTCCTCCGCTCTCTTTTCAATGCCTCATCCCGGGCGCCTTGACCTCGGCTGGCACCTCTCCCACAAGTATATCCGCGCTTTCCCGCGCTGACACCCACAAACTGCGCTTTTGCGCATGAGAGACGCAAGATGCTGCTTCTGATCGACAATTATGACAGCTTTACCTTCAATCTTGTCCATTACATTGGCGAATTGGGCACCGAGTGCGTGGTGAAGCGGAACGACGCGCTGGACGTGCAGGAGGCCATGGCGATGAAGCCGTCCGGAATCCTGTTGTCACCCGGCCCCTGCGATCCCGACCGTGCAGGCATTTGCCTGGCACTTACGGAAGCCGCCGCAGAAACCAATATTCCTCTTTTCGGAGTTTGCCTTGGTCACCAGACCATAGGGCAGGTTTTCGGCGGCAAAGTGGTTCGCGCATCCGAAATCGTGCACGGGAAATTGGGCCACATCCACCACGAAGGCGGCGGCGTTTTCAAAGGGCTGCCTTCCCCGCTCGATGGCACGCGCTACCACTCCCTGATTGTCGACCGAGAGACCCTGCCCGCTTGCCTTGAGGTTACGGCTTGGCTTGAAGACGGCACGATCATGGGGCTTCGTCATCGCGAAAAGCCGATCGAAGGCGTGCAGTTCCACCCGGAATCGATTCGCTCCGAACACGGCCACGCCATGCTGAAAAACTTCCTCGATCAACTTCCGGTGCCCGCATGAGTGATGCAATGAAACCCCTCATCTACGCAGCGTCCGAGGGTCCTCTGTCGCGCGCGCAGGCGGAGCAGGCTTTTGAGATCCTGTTCAACGGCGAAGCGACCCCCGCACAGATCGGCGGCCTTTTGATTGCCATGCGTGCCCGAGGCGAAGCGGTCTCCGAATACACGGCTGCCGCCAAAGTCATGCGGGAGAAATGCCTTGCCGTGAAAGCGCCCGAAGGCGCGATGGACATCGTCGGAACCGGCGGTGACGGAATGGGCACTCTGAACATCTCCACTGCCACGGCGTTCGTTGTCGCGGGCGCAGGTGTGCCGGTCGCCAAACACGGCAACCGCAACCTGTCGTCCAAATCCGGTGCGGCAGATGTTCAGGGCGCGATGGGCATCGACGTCATGGTCGGCCCAGAGACCGTCGAGAAGGCACTGGAAGAGGTCGGCATCGGCTTCATGATGGCCCCGATGCATCACCCTGCGATGAAGCATGTCATGCCGGTCCGGATGGAGCTTGGCTCCAAGACGATCTTCAACATCCTCGGCCCGCTGACCAACCCCGCAGGCGTCAAACGCCAGCTCACCGGTGCCTTTGCCATCGACCTGATCTTCCCGATGGCGGAAACCCTCTCCGCGCTTGGCACCGAGGCCGCCTGGCTCGTCCACGGAGCCGACGGGACGGACGAGATCTCCATCTCCGGCCCCACCTCTGTCGCCGCGCTTTCGGGCGGCATGATCACCGCACGCGAAGTACACCCAGAAGACGCCGGCCTGCCCGTGCATCCTCTGAAAGAGATCCTTGGCGGCCGACCCGAGGAAAATGCAAAGGACTTCAAGGCCCTCCTCGACGGCCAGACCGGCGCCTACCGTGACGCCGTCCTCCTCAATGCCGCTGCCGCCCTCATCATCGCGGGCAAATGCGAAACCCTGAAACAAGGCGTCGAAATCGCCGCCGAGAGCATCGACAGCGGCGCGGCGAAAGCCAAGGTCGAAGGACTGGCCCGCGTGACATCAACCAATTGACGCCCGCGTCTATTACCGGCCCCGAAATATCCTCGGGGGGAGGCGCCGCAGGCGTCGGGGGGCAGACAGCCCCCCTGTCTCACCTTGGGGCCTGGACCGACCTTCCTTTCTTCACTGAAACCTGGCCCCGGATCGAAACCGCCCTCGCCTCCGAGAGCCGAACCACCCTGCCACCGGAACCGCTCCGCTTCGCCGCCCTCGAACGCACCCAGCCCGACGACGTCCGCGTGGTCATTCTCGGTCAGGACCCTTACCCGACCCCCGGCCACGCCAACGGTCTCGCCTTCTCGGTCACGCCCGAAACGCCGCTTCCGCGTTCGCTTCGAAACATTTTCAAGGAACTCGAAAGCGACATTGGCACATCGCCGGAGAGCGGAGACCTCTCGCATTGGGCCAATCAAGGCGTGCTCCTCCTCAACACGGCCCTTTCGGTGCCCGAGGGCGACGCCGGGGGACATGCCAAACTCGGATGGTCGATCCTCACCCGACAAGTGCTGACCCGCCTAGACGACCACCCACGTGCCTTTCTTCTTTGGGGCAAACACGCCCAGAAAGAAGCAACGCATCTCTCCGACCACCACCTGAAGATCGAGACGGCGCATCCCTCCCCCCTTTCCGCGTCACGCGGCTTTTTCGGCTCCCGTCCCTTCAGCCGGGTCAACGCCTGGCTCACCGCGCGAGGAGACGCGCCAATCGAATGGGCGTGACCCACCGGACGCCCTGTTAACCCCGGGCGCCGCAGCGATCCGCCACCGACGCGATACCGACGCAATGCCGACGTGATGCCGACGTCGCGAAATGTGCCTTTTCACCCTCGTTAACAGGCGATTCGTGGTCAGAGGGCCAAAAACCGGCACCGGCCTACCGAACGCATACTTTCCAATTTGCTACACACGCGCTAATCCCGGGACATGACCAACGTTCTCGATCGCATCAAGGCTTACAAACTCGAAGAAGTCGCAGCCGCCAAAGCCGCGAAACCCCTCTCGGAACTCGACGCCGAAGCCAAAGCCCAAAGCGCTCCGCGCGGCTTCGCCAAGGCGCTCTTCGAGGCGGGCAAAACCGGCTATGGCCTGATCGCCGAAATCAAGAAAGCCAGTCCATCCAAAGGCCTGATCCGCGCCGATTTCAACCCGGCGACACTCGCAAAAGCCTATGAAGCCGGTGGCGCGACCTGCCTGTCGGTTTTGACTGACACCCCGTCCTTTCAGGGCGCACCTGAGTACCTGGGCCAGGCGCGCAATGCCACGAATTTACCCTGTCTTCGCAAGGACTTCCTTTACGATCCTTATCAGGTGGCCGAGGCCCGTGCCTGGGGTGCGGATTGCATCCTCATCATAATGGCTAGCGTCTCAGACACGCAAGCCAGTGAGCTGGAAGAAGCTGCTACCGATTGGGACATGGACGTCGTTGTTGAAGTGCATGACCAAGTCGAACTCGAGCGCGCTTTGGATCTGAAGTCGCCCCTCCTCGGCGTCAACAATCGCAATCTCAAGACATTCGAAACGGACCTTTCAACCACCGAACGGCTTGCCGGCATGCTACCCACGGACAAGCACCTCGTCGCTGAAAGCGGCCTTTTCACACCCGCCGACCTCGCCCGGCTCGCGCGTGTCGGCGCCCGCAGCTTCCTGATCGGCGAAAGCCTTATGCGTCAGGATGATGTTACGGCCGCCACTCGCACCATTCTTGCAGACCCGGTGCCAGCATGAGTGGGCTGACGCATTTTGATGCCAGCGGCCAAGCCCATATGGTCGATGTCTCGGACAAAGAGGTAACGGATCGTCTGGCTGTCGCGGAAGGCTACATCCGCATGACGCCAGAAACACTTGAAATCATTTCCGAAGGCCGCGCAAAGAAGGGTGATGTCCTCTCCGTCGCTCGGCTGGCAGGCATCATGGGCGCGAAGCGTACAGCGGAGCTGATCCCGCTTTGCCATCCTCTTCCGATCTCAAAGGTGTCGCTCGAACTCACCGCAGAGCCCAGTCGGCCTGGAGTTCGCGTCGAAGCCACCGTCAAAACGACTGGGCAAACCGGCGTCGAGATGGAAGCGCTCACTGCCGTCGCGACGGCGTGTCTGACCGTTTACGACATGGTCAAGGCCGTGGAAAAATCGATGACGATCGAGGACATCCGGCTTGTGTTGAAAGACGGCGGCAAATCCGGGCGGTACGAGGCCAAAGCGTGATTTCCGTCGATGAAGCGCTGGCTCATGTGCTGGCGCTGGCCGACTTCACAGGAACGGAAACCGTCGCGTTGCGCCACGCGGCCAATCGAGTGCTCGCCGAACCCATCGTGGCGCGTCGAAGCCAACCGCCCTTTCGCGCGTCTGTCATGGATGGCTATGCGGTTGCGGGCGATTTTCAACAGTACCAGGTTGTTGGCGAGGCTGCGGCTGGGCACGCATTTGACGGCACTCTCGAGCCTGGCAGTTGCGTTCGCATCTTCACCGGGGCGCCTTTACCCGTTGGCTCCGACCGCGTGGTCATTCAGGAGGATGTTCACCGCAGCGCAGAAGAAATCACGCTGAAGGAAGGCGCCGATACTCAGCCGTATATCCGGGAGATCGGCAAGGATTTCGAAGCTGGCGATCGCATCGAGGCTCCACTTCGCCTTTCGCCGGCAACTCTTGCGCTGGCAGCGTCCATGAATGTTGCCGAGGTAACAGTTGCTCGAAGGCCGGTCGTCGCCTTGATAGCGACCGGCGATGAACTGGTCATGCCGGGAGAAGACCCTAACCCGGACCAGATAATCGCCTCGAACAGCTTCGGCCTGACCGCCATCGTGGAAAGCGAAGGCGCAGAAGCAAGGCTTCTGCCCATCGCACGGGACACTGAAGCCTCTCTCTCTGTCGCCTTTGAACTCGCAAGCGATGCCGACGTTGTGGTTACCATCGGTGGCGCATCAGTTGGAGATCATGATCTGGTCGGCCAGGTCGCCGAAGCGCTTGGAATGGATCGTTCATTCTACAAAATCGCGATGCGCCCGGGGAAACCACTGATGGCTGGACGCATTCGCAATTCGGCCATGATCGGACTTCCCGGCAACCCCGTTTCTTCAATGGTTTGCGGCCACCTCTTCTTGCGCCCCCTATTGCGTGCCATGCAGGGTTTGCCCAAAGCACCTATCGAGGGGCGATCGGCACCACTTGCCGAAAGCATCGGCCGGAACGGTCCGCGCCAGCATTACATGCGCGCGAAATTGGCCGATGGCCAGTTAACAGTCTCCGAGCGTCAGGACAGCTCACTCCTATCCGTGCTCTCCGAAGCAAATGCGCTTGTGATCCGCCCGCCACAGGATCCTGCACGCAAAGCTGGCGAGATCGTAAAATTCATCGAATTTTAACGAAGATTGACACAAAACGAGAACGCTAATAGAACATATCTCGAACGCGGAACAATCCGCGATGGCGAGAGCAGAGGAGGTTTGCATCAATGCTGACCCGTAAACAGTTGGATTTGCTTGATTTCATTAACAAGCGCCTGCAGCGCGACGGTGTTCCCCCATCGTTCGACGAAATGAAGGAAGCGCTCGACCTGCGCTCCAAGTCCGGTATTCACAGGTTAATTACTGCCCTGGAGGAACGAGGGTTCATCCGACGCCTGGCCCACCGCGCACGCGCCATCGAAATCGTGAAGTTGCCTGAAGCGCTCGACAAAGGTGGCTTCACACCACGCGTGATCGAAGGTGACAAAACCGACCTACCTGACCCGAAGGGCGCCATGCCGGTGGAAGCAAATGCATTGGAACTTCCGGTGATGGGCAAGATTGCGGCCGGTGTGCCGATCGAGGCGATCAGCCACGAGCATCACAAGGTTGCAGTCCCGGGTCAGATGGTTGGCAAGGGGCATCACTACGCGCTTGAAGTCAAAGGCGACTCGATGATTGACGCCGGGATCAACGATGGCGACATCGTGGTGATCCGGGAAACCTCCACCGCGGACAACGGCGACATCGTCGTTGCTCTCGTCGAGGATCAGGAGGCGACGCTGAAACGCTTCCGTCAGCAAGGGAACACGATTGCGCTGGAGGCGGCAAACCCCGCCTACGAAACACGCCTCTACCGCGACGATCAGGTTAAGGTGCAGGGTCGGCTTGTGGGCTTGATCCGCAGCTATTGACGCATTGAGTTCAGGGCGACCAAAGGCGTCGCCCGCTCATTTCCCGCGCCGTCAGGATGTCGAGCCCGTGCGCGTCCGACCAGATGGCAATTGATCCGGTCTCGCGTAACCTCTTGATATCATAGAGACGACAATCGGGCGGCCCCGATACGTCCACATTGACGATAAGCAGGTCTACCTGTGCGCATTCTGCCAAGGCCACTTCGGCTGCCCGCTTGCCTGTAGCGTGTCGCAAGATATGTGCGCCGATATGAAAATCCCGTTGCCGCCCGCTTCCGTCAAACATGATACGGCTATGGGCAACCGATTGTGCGACCGGATCCCCATCGTTTTCCAGCCAGCTTTCTGCAGCGAAACCGTCGCCTTTCGGTTTCGACAGTGCTCGCCCTGCTTCCGTCATGACACCTATCAATCCGCCTGACTGGGAAATCAACACGTCGGGCCGCTCAGAAACCGACCATGCAAACAACGCGGCGACAGCCACCGGTGCACCGCCCCATCTAAGCCGACCTTGCCAAAGCACCATCCACAGCGCTGCAATGGACAGAAGAGGCAGAACTGAGGCATCCGGAGCTACGACAAAACTCAAGGCGCCATCCCATCCCGAAACCGTCTCCGCCACGGCCAGAATCCAGCGGATTGCTGGCGCCATGAGTTCCAAACCGATCCAGTGCAGCCCAATAGGCGCAAGCAACGCCGCCAAAACCGCCGCCGGAATGATCACTAAGCCCATCAACGGGACCGAAAGCACGTTGGCGACGAGACCGTAGTGGGGCACTTGGTTGAAATGTGCCGCACCTATCGGGGCCGTGGCCAGCCCTGCAACCAGTGATGACAGGGCAACGCCGCCGACCAAACGAAGCCAACGTGGCCATCGGTGAGGCGACAGGCCGCGGCTTCTGAACGCACCATAAACGGCCACCAGCGCCGTCGTTGCCGCAAAAGACATCTGGAACCCCGGCCCGTAGAGCGCTTCCGGCTTCAATGTCAGCACGATGAGCGCGGCAACAGCGACCGCGCGCAGAGTTACCGCCCGACGGTCGGCGATAATCGCACCAAACATGACGCCGACCATGATGAAAGCCCGTTCGGTCGCGACGTTGCCCCCGGAAAGCGCCAGATAGGCCGCCCCGGAAATCAAAGCCCCGACGGCCGCGATCTTCTTCGCAGGAAAGCGGAGAGCCATCACGGGAATGGCAGCGAACGCCAACCTGAGCGTGGCGAATACAAACCCAGTCAAGAGCCCCATATGCAAGCCGGAGATCGCCAACAAATGCGCAAGGTTTGAGGCGCGAAGCGCATCATAGCTGGCTTCCGAAATGCCGGAACGGTCGCCTGTCGTGATCGCCGATGCAAAACCGCCCACAGGGCCCGGCAACGCCTCTTGGACGGCCTGGGACATACGCATCCTCAAACGGTAGACCCAAAGCTCCCACCCTTGCCCATCATGCGGTTTGAAGGCCAGAACCGGCGTTCGCGTGTAGCCGACTGCCCCCAATCTCTGAAACCAGGCATGGCGGCGGAAGTCGTATCCGCCCGGTTCAACTGCCCCGCCCGGCGGCGACAAATGTCCTGTCAGGATCACCGTTACACCGGGTTCGGGCTCGATAAAGCCCTGCTGCCCGTGAAGCGCGACGCGGACGCGCTCCGGCGTCCGCGCAGCATCCACATCTTTCAAACGAACGCGGTCAAGCGTGAGCCTTAGTGCATCTGAGGCAGAGCGGTCGATCTTGATGATCCGCCCTTCAATCGCACCGTAAAACCGAAAGCCCAGCGTCTCCCCCGCGACCCAATGCGCCTTTGCACCCGCGATCCCGAAACCAAGCACCGTCAAAACCAATGCGACCGCAAAAGGTCTCCACGTCTCGAGGACGCGAAAGGAAATGGCGACCATGCCGAGGGCTACCACGAGCAAGAGAGCCCAATGTCCCCACAGGGGTTCCTGCTTCAGCGTGAAATACCACCCAATACCGATTCCGTAGAAGACGGGTGCCCAAGGAAACAGAAATCCCTGCTGACGCGAAAACTCTGCCCCGATCGTTTTGAAAAGGCGCACTCTTGTAACGTACCTGCGCGTTGACTACACCCTGCCACGCCTATCCAAGCATGGTTTCCGAGAGGTTAATGCCACCCATGACCGACCGCTCCGTCGTCACCCGTTTCGCTCCGTCCCCGACCGGTTACCTTCACATCGGCGGCGCGCGCACAGCCCTCTTCAACTGGCTTTATGCCCGCCATACCGGCGGCAAGTTCCTCCTGAGGATTGAAGACACGGATCGGGCGCGTTCAACACCGGAAGCGACCGCAGCAATCTACAAAGGATTGGAGTGGCTCGGCCTGGATTGGGACGGCGAAGCAATCAGCCAGGCGTCGCGAGCAAGTCGACATACAGAAGTCGCGCAGGAGATGCTTTCTTCTGGTGCGGCTTACAAGTGTTTCTCGACACAGGAAGAAATCGAAGCCTTCCGGGAAGCCGCACGCGCCAAAGGCGAAAGCACCTTGTTCCGCTCCCCTTGGCGAGATGTGCCGGAAAGTGATCATCCCGATGCTCCCTACGCCATCCGGGTAAAGGCCCCGCGTGAGGGGCAGACCGTCATTCGAGATCAGGTTCAGGGCGATGTCACGATCCAGAACAACCAATTGGACGATATGATCGTTCTCCGCTCGGATGGGACGCCCGTCTATATGCTTGCGGTTGTGGTCGATGACCATGACATGGGTGTCACGCATGTCATTCGCGGCGACGATCACCTGAACAATGCGGCGCGCCAGATGCTTGTCTACAATGCAATGAACTGGAGCGTGCCCGTTTGGGCACACATTCCGCTGATCCACGGCGAAGATGGCAAAAAACTCTCCAAACGACACGGAGCACTTGGGGTCGAGGAATGGGCCGCGGCTGGCTATCCGGCTTCGGCGATGCGCAACTACCTTGCTCGGCTTGGATGGTCACATGGTGACGAAGAGTTCTTCACCGACGAACAGGCAATTGAATGGTTTGATCTGGGTGGTATCCGAAAAGCACCAGCGCGTTTCGACACCAAGAAGCTCGCTAATCTGAGTGGCCAGCATATCGCCGCAAAAGACGATGCTGCACTCGTAGCAGAAATTCAGAAATTTTTCACTGTTTCGGATAATGACTCGCTGACGAGTGACCAGGAAAGCAACCTTCTTCGCGCCATGTACTGCTTGAAAGATCGCGCAAAGACATTCCCGGAACTGCTTGAAAAGGCGCATTTTATCTTGACATCGCGGCCCATTGTTCCGGATGAGAAATCAGAGCGCGCCCTTGACGCGGTACACAAAGGTATACTGGCAGAATTGACGCCGCAGTTGCAAAATGCTAGCTGGAACCGCGAGACGCTGGAGGGCCTTGTTGGCTCGCTGGCGGAGACCCACAATACCAAGCTCGGAAAGCTTGCGGCCCCTCTGCGTGCCGCTTTGGCCGGACGCGCTGTTTCACCCAGTGTCTTTGACATGATGCTGGTGTTGGGGCGCGATGAAACGGTTGCACGACTGACCGACGCCGCCTCGTGACCGCGATCTTCTGATCGCCGGACCAACAAAAAGGAAGAGGATCGTGAAAGATACGACCGACGATAAGAAAACAGCGAAACTCTCCTTCGGCGACCGGGAACTGGAGCTTCCGATATTCTCCCCCACTGTCGGGCCGGACGTCATCGATATTCGCAAGCTCTACGCACAAGGTGATGTTTTCACCTATGACCCGGGCTTTACCTCAACCGCTGCAACTGACAGCTCGATCACGTTCATCGATGGCGATAAAGGGGAGCTTCTTCATCGCGGTTATCCGATCGACCAACTCGCTGAGAAGTCGCATTTCCTCGAAGTTTGCTACTTGCTGCTTTACGGCGAATTGCCGTCCGCCACGCAGCTCGAGGATTTTGAGCATCTGGTGACGCATCACACGATGCTGCACGAACAAATGGTCTACTTTTATCGTGGCTTCCGTCGCGACGCGCATCCGATGGCGATCATGGTCGGCGTCGTTGGCGCCATGTCAGCATTCTATCACGATAGTACCGACATCAACGACCCGCATCAGCGCGAAGTGGCGTCCATCAGGCTGATCGCAAAGATGCCGACGATCGCGGCTTGGGCCTACAAGTTCTCGATCGGCCAGCCCTTCGTCTACCCACGCAACGATCTCGACTATGCGTCGAACTTCCTGCGCATGTGCTTTGCCGTCCCGGCCGAGGAATACGAGGTCAACCCGATCCTGTCGCGCGCGATGGATCGCATCTTCACTCTGCATGCGGACCACGAACAGAACGCATCGACGTCTACCGTTCGCCTCGCCTCTTCCTCCGGCGCAAATCCGTTTGCCTGCATTGCCGCCGGCATTGCCTGCCTCTGGGGCCCGGCCCATGGTGGTGCAAACCAAGCTTGCCTGGAGATGCTGCGCGAAATCGGCACACCGGATCGCATCCCTGAATTCATTGCGCGCGCCAAGGACAAGGACGACCCGTTCCGCCTGATGGGCTTCGGGCATCGCGTCTACAAGAACTTCGACCCGCGCGCTCGCGTGATGAAGCAATCAGCCGACGAAGTGCTTGATCTACTAGGTGTGGAAAACAACCCAACCCTGCAGGTCGCGAAGGTCCTTGAGCAGGCGGCAATCGACGATCCTTACTTTGCTGAGCGGAAACTGTATCCGAACGTCGATTTCTATTCGGGTATCATCCTCGATGCGATGGGCTTCCCGACATCAATGTTCACACCGATCTTTGCGCTTGCGCGAACCGTCGGTTGGATCAGCCAGTGGAAGGAAATGATCGAGGATCCGGCGATGAAGATCGGCCGCCCACGTCAGCTCTACACGGGCGCACCTCTCCGCGACTACGTGGACGTGGAAAAGCGGTAATCAGTCAAACGGCGCGTGTTTGCTCGGCAAGTGCGCGCGACAAGACCAATCGGATAGCAAGCGCATAGTCCAACTGCGACTTGAAGCGATTGGTTATGACGGTCGGCTGTCCGCTTCGGATCACGAAACACCTGACACGCCCCTTTCTGATTTCACTTTCAAGTACTTGACGGGGACCGTCCGCAAGAACATCCGGGTTTTGTTGAAGGTACTCCAAGGCCGGTGCCGGGTCGGGAGGGACCACGAATACCATCTTTTCTAATGCACCAGCAGCGAGCACCTCGCTCGTTTCCCAACCAGTGAAATTGCCGCGACCAAGGACAAAGAGTATCGCGCAAGAAGATGCAATCTTGTTGGCCACGAACGGCTGCCACGCATCGTCCGCCAAGTACTCACGCAACGCCCCCAACGGCTCTCGGGTTACTGCTGGATTTGCCACCGCGACAACCGGCGCAAAGACAAAACCCTCGGACACGACAACTTCTTCGAGGCGAACAGTTCCGACACCGAAGAGATCAAACTTGCTGAACCAGGAACCTGTCCAGCGCACCGTGACGTCATCCAGAGCGAAAGACCTTAGAAGCAGAATGCTCTGCTGTCCCCTGGCCGTTTCACGCACCAGCGCCTTGTATGAAAGGCCAAACATGTGTCGGAACGTCCGGATAGCGCGAAGAATGAAGAAGACGACCGGAGGCAGCCAAAGCGAAAGGGTGAGGCCAACCACCAAAACGGTCATCGCTGCGGAACTATCGGCTCCACCAAGCAAAACGAACAGCAGGAACGAAAGCCCCGGCAGCACTGCGATTTGCAAGACAAGCCAGCGAAAGCTCGGGCGAACGAGCGTGATCAGGACCAGAGAGAGCGTGATTGAGAAGATCAAAGGCCATACCACGGCAAATGCCAGGCCGACGAACATGCTTAATTGCGCTTGAGGAATCCAGCTTTGTGCGACCACCAGATCGAGAAGCCAACGCTCGAAAGGGAAAGGAGGCGGCGCGAAAAACAGGGCAACCGGTATTGCGGAGACCACCAGAGCCGAACAAATCAAAAGCGCCAGAGGTGCAGAGCTCCTGACCAAGGTCTTCAGACCTGAGCCCAAAGCCTTCCAGGAAACGGAGCCTCTGGAGCTTCTCCTTGAAAACACTCCCAGTCGCTTTCGCCACAGAACGTGCAGCAGGATGTAAGGCACAAGTGTCAGGCTGCCGAGCATGTAGGTCGCAAAGAGCGTGAAAATGAAAATTCCAGAGAGAGTCGAGCTGTCCACACTATCTGAGAAAAGTGCGATGCCCTGCCCCAATGGCCCGGCAATACTGAATGGCAGTTTTGGAAGACCCATCGCCCAAAACAGAAGCTCGATCAGCAGCAGCACCCAGGGTGCGGCCAGACCAAGCGCCGCAAAGAAGGCAAAGCGTGACCGAAAGGGACGCGCGATCCTCTCTCGCAAAAGAACAAAAACCAAAGCAGGGAGGATGATGCCAATCCGCCAGAGAGTATCGTCAACGAGCGCCTGGAGGTCATCCGCCATGGCGCGAAAGTCTGCATTCGTTGCATCCCATCCAAGAGCGGCCGCGATGTCCAACAGCACCGGAACAAGGATGAACGAAAAGACGATGACGCTGCCAAAAATCGTAAAGACCAAGCCAAAGATGGCGAAGAAATCCAACACCAGGAAGAGCCATCCTACCAAGCTGTAGGACAGTCGAATTGGCGTTTGGTTGATGCTATGAATGATTGCTGTCCGTGCGCTTTAGCGGCCTTCATACACAGCTGGGCGCTTCTCCAAAAACGCCATGATGCCTTCCCGGAAGTCGCGTGTCTTCCCGCAGCGCCCCTGCAACCGAGCCTCGACCAAAAGCTGCTCTTCAAGTGTGTTGCTGTAGGATTCTCGGATCGCCTCTTTCGCGTATTTGTACGTCATTGTCGGCCCTGCGGCGAGCTTGGCCGCCCGGCCACGCCAATGCGCGTCGAATGCGTCATCCGCGACAGCTTCCCAGATCATGCCCCACTCGACAGCCTCCTTCGCGGAGACTGGTTCTGCGAACAGGGCCGCCCCCATCGCGCGGGCGAACCCCACTTGCCGTGGCAACCAATAGGTCCCGCCAGCATCGGGAATAAGGCCGATCCGAGCGAAGGCCTGAAGGAATACAGCCTTATCAGATGCGATGACGACATCAGCGGCGAGCGCGAGATTGGCCCCCGCCCCGGCAGCAGCGCCGTTCACGGCAGCAATCGTCGGAATTTCACAATCATAGATCGCGCGCAGAAGAGGCACGTACTCGTCACGCAAGGTTCGCTCTAGATTGACGCTCGCAATGGACTTGGCGTCACTCAGGTCCTGACCGGAACAGAAAGCGTCACCTGCGCCGGTGTAGACGATTGCCCGGGCCTCTTTCGCCTCCGCTTTGAATGCATGAAGAAGTTCCGCGCGCATTTGCGTATTGAGCGCGTTTTTGACCGAAGGCCGGTTGAGCATGATTACCGAGTAGCCGTCCTGACGTGTCACCCGCAGCGTCTGATAGTCCATGGGACCTGATCCTCTCTTGTGCTTGCAAGAAGAGATAAGTGAACTGAACCGTTCAGGAAAGACCAACGCAACGTCGTAGACGCAATCAATCGCTTGTAAGTTCGTTTAACCGCTCTTTTTCGGCGTCGGACAACTCTTCCGGAACGGGATTCTCGCGTCGTCCGCGGAAATAAACGCCCGCAATGCCAAGCCCACCAAGAAACAAGACGGGTGCGGCCCACCATAAAAGCAGATTCACGCCATCCGCGCGCGGCGCCAGCAATACGTATTCTCCAAATCGCGAGACCAGATAGTCTATGACCTCGTCGTCGCTATCACCCTCAACCAGTCGTTCCCGGACCAACAGGCGCAAGTCGCGCGCAAGCTCTGCATTGCTTTCGTCTATGGACTCGTTTCTGCAAACGAGGCAGCGGATTCCCTTGGAAAGTTCGCGCGCACGTTCCTCCAGCACCGGGTCGTCCAATATCTCGTCAGGTTCGACGGCAAAGGCCGCTCCCGCAAGCATAAGCCAAAAAAGGAAACTGCGGATCATTCGGCCGGCACCCGTGCTTTGGTTCGGGCCGCTCCTGCAGCCACCCGGAAGCGGCGATCCGTGAGTGACAATGTACCGCCAATCGCCATGATAATCGCACCCGCCCAAATCCAGTTGGCAAAGGGCTTGATAAATGTGCGCACGGCCCAACTTCCGTCGGCCTGTTCATCACCAATCACCACGTAGAGGTCCCGGAATACGCCATTGTCGATGGCCGCTTCCGTCGTTGGCATGCCGGCAACCGGATAGAAGCGGCTTTCCGGTGTCAGCACCGCAACTTCGGACCCGCGCTGAAGCCTGATCTCGGCCATCGTGGAGATGTAGTTCGGTCCCTGCACTTCCCGCACATCGACCAGTGTCACGTCGTAGTTACCGACACGGAACTCGTCCCCTATGCTGGCAGTGCGAACATCCTCGATCTCCCACGCCAGAAGCGCGGCGATTCCAAAAATCGTTACGCCAAACCCCATGTGGGCGACAACACGCCCCCAATCGGCACGTGGCAATCGCCATGCGCGAGACAGTTTGGACGCAAAATCTCCTCGTCCGGTGCGCACCCAAAGGTCAGCCAAGGCTCCGATGACCAGCCAACTCCCAAGAAGCGCGCCGACCGGAGCCAACAAGGTGCGTCCTGTTTGAACAGTCCAAACAAGTGCAAATACGATAAACGCCGCCACCAGAGCCAACCAAAGGGGTCTGAGAGCCTTCCCCACCTTCGCACGTTTCCAAGGAAGGATGGACCCGACAGGCAACAGAAGTGCCAGCAAAACCATGAACGGTGTGAAGGCCGCGTCAAAGAACGGAGGACCGACCGAAACCTTTCGGTCAAACGCCATCTCGGCGACCAGAGGCCATATTGTGCCAATGAACACAACGAAGGTCGAAACGGCAAGAAGCACGTTGTTCAGAACCAACGCACTCTCTCGACTGGCCGTCGAGAATACGCCCTTGGCCTGCATCTCGGACGCGCGCACCGCGTAAAGCGTCAATGCTCCCCCCATGAACACCCCGGTGATCGCCAGAAGGTACACGCCCCGCTCGGGATCATTTGCAAAGGCATGCACACTGGTCAGCACGCCCGAACGCACGATGAATGCGCCAATAAGCGAGAATCCGAAGGCAAGGATGGCCAGCAGGATGGTCCAGCTTTTCAGCGCTTCCCGCTTCTCGACCACAATGGCCGAATGCAAAAGCGCTGCCGCGATCAGCCAAGGCATGAACGATGCGTTTTCGACCGGGTCCCAAAACCAGAAACCGCCCCAACCCAATTCATAGTATGCCCACCAGGATCCAAGCGCGATCCCGATGGTCAGGTTGAGCCACGCGAGAAGTGTCCAAGGACGCACCCAGCGTCCCCAAGCGGCATCAACCCGCCCCTCGATCAAGGCGGCCACCGCGAAGGAGAAGCTCATCGAAAGCCCCACATAACCGAGGTACAGAAACGGCGGATGAAAGGCGAGCCCCGGGTCCTGCAACAGCGGGTTCAAGTCCTGCCCGTTCATTGGCGGCTGCGCGAGCCGCAAGAACGGATTGGACGTAAAAATCAGAAAGCTCAGGAAAGCGACGCCCACAGCAGCCTGCACAGCGAGGACACGCGCCTTTAGGCGCTCCGGCAGGTTGCCTCCAAACAACGCCACCAGGGCCCCGAAGAGTGCAAGAATCAGGCACCAAAGGAGCATCGACCCTTCGTGGTTTCCCCAAACCCCGGTGACCTTGTAGAGCATCGGCTTCAATGTATGAGAATTCAGCGCAACAAGACGGACGGAGAAATCCGAAGTGACGAACGCGTAGGTCAACGCACAGAAAGAGAACATGATAAGCACGGCCTGAGCGATCGCTGCAGGTGCCCCAACGGCCATCCATGGCACCCAATTTTTCTGAGCACCTACAAGCGGCAAAACCATCTGCAGCCCGGCCACGAGCAAGGCCAAAAGCAGCGTGAAGTGTCCAAGTTCAACAATCATAACCCCGTTCTAGGCCGCATCGCCCATCCCGCCAAGGGACGCTTGGTCGCAAGCGCGTGAGGTCAGACCGAAATGGCCACCGCGACTGAAACGAGCAGGGACACCACGACCGGGGCAAAAGTCGCGACGCGCGACAAGGAAAAGGAGCGCCCAATCACCTCGAGATGCATAATTGCGCCCACGTGGTAGAGCGCCAAAAAAACAAAAAGCAATAAATTCTGCTGCATCCATTCAGGAGCATTGAGAAGGTTGAACAGCCACCACCACGACATCACGCAAGCCGCACCGGCCCAACCAAAAGCCATACCAAGCGCAAGAGGAGTTGACCGCATGGCCCAGAGCCAAAAAAAGGTCGCCGATATTACGATGGCTAGCAGTGCAAACGCACCATAGCCGATCAGATACGCCAGATCGTATCCAAAAAAGAAATCCGCGAGTTTGAATGCCGCCGCAATCAAGATCAGCAACCAGATTGGTTTCGTCATCGTTTCAGCACCTCTCGAAGAAGGCCGTCCAACTCGTCCGCAGCCTTTTGATTACGATCCATCGCTTGCCCAAGACCCCGCCCAGTCAAAAACCTCCGAACAGCCAACCAGAACCGCGTCGCCATCGTTCAGTTCCTCGGCATGCGTTCGCGGATGACGGTCGCAATTTCCGTCAGGATCGCTGCATTCTTGTCCAGGACCGCACGCGTCGCTCTATCCTTTTCGGCATCACGCCAAAGAAGGAAGAAGACGAGAATGACCCAGGGACCGTGATCAGCCAGAACTTTGAGAATGAGATCACCGCTCACGTGTCATTCTCCAATCCTCAAGGGCTGCGTTTTCCGGGAACCGTCGCGCCCTGTCTCGTAAGATGACGGGGGCTTCTTCTTCGTCCCTGTCATCTTCCAGATCTGGTTCTGGCTGTGAGGTGATCTCTTGCAAGGATTGGATGCCCTGCACGACCTGCGGCGCGCGCGCGACGGTTTCCGCCAGCGACCGTTGCAAGTCATGTGTTTTCGCCTGATGTCACGCCCCGAAGTAGAATGAAACGATGGCCCCCATCAGCCACCAAAGTGGCTCAGGCACGAGTGCAATTCCTTGCATGCGCGTGGCAAACCAAACCGGGTCCGTCATCGCAGAGACGAAAAGGCCCAATGTCCCAAGCGCCAGCATCGGTCGCGGCAGACGGTTCAAGCCATCTATGAACCGATCGAACCATCCTTTCCGTTCGAACCCGAACTCGGAGGCAAATTGCGAAAGCGCTGCGGCCTGGCGTGCGGCATCACGGATTTCGCTCGCCTCAGCGTTCGGTCGGAAGATTTCAACCGTTTCTCGAATGGCGTTCCGACCGCCACCGAACAAGGCCCCCAACAGACTGCCAATCATTGCCAGCCCCGTATGCGCGCAGCGTGCTCTGCATCTGTCAAATGGTATCTTGGCGAGATGAATTCCTCCGCACGGCGAATCCAACCGCCTTTTCCCCCGTCCCTGCGCCGTGCGTACTTGCGGCTCGCGGTCCGGCGGTCGGCCAACGCGTAATAGTAATTCCGTCGCTCGATCCCATAAGCGTCCGCAAGATGGTCCGGGGCCATTTCCGCTGCTCGGCTCGCTGCAGCGAGTGTCTTCGAGCCGATCTTGCCATCTACGGTCAGCTTGATCCCAAGCTTCTGCAGAAGCCTCTGTAATATCTTGATGGCGTTTGCGCCCGCATTGACCTGCATATCGAAAACCGTCGCATGCAGCGCCGCAGGCAGACCGGAAATACCGGGGTCATGAAAGTAATGCCTGATGAAGATGTCGCGGGCTTGAGCCTTCGTCAGACGCCGCACATCCTGAGAATCCACATCACCGTCGCCATCCAGATCGAGTCCAAGGCGCCGCATTGTATGGATCGTCACGCCAAAATTGATCGCGCCACCCGGGTCATCCGGATCGTTTACATACCCACCTTCCCTTTCGAGAATGGCGTCGGCAATTTCCGTTACAGATCGCATCGTTGCTCTCACCCGCAAAATCGCGGGAAAGCTGCGATGAAGTTGTTAACGTTGGGCGAACTAGCCGTTCGGGTCTTGGTAGGCGCCCTGCTCTTTCAGAACGTCGATCACCTCCGCGGGCATGTACGTCTCGTCGTGTTTCGCCAGCAATTCGGAGGCCTGAAATACGCCGTCCACATAGTAGCCCTTCACGATCGTACCTTGCCCTTCACCAAAAAGATCGGGCGCAGGATCAGCACCGACGTATCGGACCGGCACCTCGGCTCCACCATCAGAAATGACAAAGCTGAACTGGACACCCTCGACGCCGGTCATGGAGCCCTCTTTTACAAGCCCACCCAACTGGAAGAACTCATCCGCCCCCGGCGGAGCGGCCAACACCTCGGAAGGCGAGCGGAAGAACTGAAACGCATCTTTTGGCAGGAACCAAAGGATCGCAAGAACACCGAGCAGGCAAACCCCCGCGAGGCCCACAATCTGAATACGTCGTTGTTTTTTCAGTCCCTTCATCGCTTAGTCTCGCTCCCAATACGCTCGCCCGAGGCATCAAGTGTCTTGCGTTTCCTGAGGTCGTCTCTCTTCATGAAACGGCCTGCCTCAAGGATAAACCGGCGCAAGCATCAGTCCAGTCGTCTCCTCGACTCCAAGCATCAGGTTTGCGTTTTGCACGGCCTGCCCTGACGATCCCTTCGTAAGATTGTCCAACGTGGCAAATACCGTTGCCCTGCCGGAAACACGATCTCCGACCACTCCGATGTGACAGAAGTTTGATGCCCTTACATCTTTCATCTGCGGAATTTCTCCAAACGGCAAAACCTGAATAAACACCTCATTCAAATAGGCATTCGAAAGGGTTTCGTGAACCTTTTGGGGATCGCCCTTGAGGTAGCAGGTCATCACGATACCTCGGGCGGCCGGCAAAAGATGAGGTGTCAGTTGAATTCGCACATCTCGCCCGGCCGCTTTGGAGAGCTCTTGATCGAATTCACCAAGGTGACGATGGGTGCCCCCGGCCGAGTAGGCCTTCACGTTCTCGTTAAGCTCCGACAGCAATAGATGCTCTTTCGCAGAACGCCCGGCGCCGCTCGTTGCCGCTTTCAGATCGAGGATGATGTCGTCGAGATCGATGACGCCCGCGGCCACCAGCGGAATGAGTGCATACTGCCCTGTGGCAGCGTTGCACCCCGTTCCCGCTACGAAACGCGCCGCCTTTATCTCTTCACGATAGAACTCGGTCAGACCGTAAACAGCTTCGCTCTGCATCTCTACTGCGTCATGTCCTTTTCCGTACCATTTGGAATAGGCCTCTGGATCGCGGAGCCGAAAATCTGCCGAGAGATCGACCACCTTAACAGAACTTGGAATCGACGGGATCACGGCTTGGCTGGTGGCATGCGGAAGGGCGCAAAAAACAAGATCGAGGTCACTGTCGTCCAGATCATCAATCGTGATGAGGTCTGGCAGGTTCAGATGCCGCAAATGCGGATAGACTGCAGACATCGGCAAGCCCGCCTTGCGGTCGCCCGTCAAGGCTTTGATTTCAAAAGATGGGTGCGTCGCGATGATCCGGACAAGTTCGGCGCCCGTGTATCCGGACGCACCAAGAATGGCGATGTTATGGGGCATGTGCCCGCTCCTTCAGAATTTCCCAAGATGTGTAAAACGTGCGAAGACAAGCCGCAATCAGGCGGCATGAAACTCCGTTCGTCGTCGGAGGAAACGGGTCGCTTGATCGCTCACCCGCTGAGGATCGCCTGTCGTCAAAAACATCGGCACTTCTCCGGGACCCCGCATTTCGGGACGCCGCTTCAAGTAGTCGGCGAGGCTGGCAGCCACAAGTGCCGGTTGGCTGAAGACCTTAACATTCGGTCCGAGTGCGTCTTTGAAGTCATCTTCGACAATCGGGTAGTGTGTGCAGCCCAGTATTGCGGCGTCGGGTTCCGGCATCTTTCGCCTCAATGCTTCCACGTGGCTTCGAACCAGCGCTTCGGCCAAGATCATGTCGCCTTCTTCAATGGCGTCGACGACCCCCGCGCAAGCTTGCGCCTCCACGTCTACACCGATCGCCCGAAACGCCAGTTCCCTCTGAAATGCGCGACTGCGAACTGTTGCTGGCGTCGCAAACAGGGCCACATGTTTGACGGCAACTTCGCGAGGTGGGGAGTTGTCGCCCCACTCCCGCTCCGTCAACGCTTCGATAAGCGGAACGAAAACGCCGAGCACGCGTTTGTCGGCGGGCACCCAGCCCTCCTGCATACGGCGCAGTGCCGCCGCCGAAGCCGTATTGCAAGCCAGGATCACAAGATCACACCCTGCCTCGAACAGCCGCGTTACCCCAGCGGTCGTCAATTTGTAGATGTCTTCTGCGTCGCGCACCCCGTAAGGTGTGTTTGCGTTATCGCCAAAGTAGACAAAGGGCACGTCCGGGAGCGCTTCGGCAGCCGCCTGATAGACGGTCAGACCGCCAAGCCCGCTGTCAAATATCCCGACTGCCATTGCTCTCGCCCCGTTTGTGCTTGGCCTCGAATTCGAACCCGTAAACGGGTTCGCAAGGTTTTGGAGACAGGGCATAGGTTCGCGCGCGCAGAAAGTCCATCATCGCTTTCTGATCACTCTTATATTGTTGGATTTCAGCCGGATCGATCGGGTCGCCAACCACGACACGCACCGGTTCATCTGTCCGGCGTTTGAATTCCTTTATCAGGAGCGCCATCCGAAGCGTGGTATGGAGATGGCTTGCGATCTGGAACAACCGTGAGTTTGCGCCTTCGAAGAACACCGGCACGACCTGTGCACCACTCTTCGAAATCATCTTCGCCGTAAACGAACGCCACATCGGATCCATAGGAGCCGAAAAAGGCTTGGCCGAAGTTGAAACCGTGCCACCTGGGAAAACGCCAATGGCGCCACCCTCAGCCAGATATCGAAGCGCGGTTTTTCGCGTCTCGATGTTTTCCTGAATGGCCTCACGCGATTCATCGAACGAAATCGGGAGGATGACCCGGTCAAGGTCCTCCGCCTTCTTAAAAACGTTGTTCGCGAGTATCCGGAAGTCACCCCGCCGGCGCGTCGACAGGATATGTCCCATCATCAACCCGTCCAGAATGCCGTAGGGGTGGTTAGAAACAACGACAAGCGGCCCCTCGGCAGGTATGTTCTCAAGCGAGCCCCCGATCACGTCGAGTGAAAGGCCATAGCGCTCAACCATGACCTGCCAGAAATCCTCACCCCGCTTCACAGCATCCTGATATCCAGCAGCGCGACGGATCAGGCGCAGGCGACCAGTCACGTTTTCCATCGTACGGATAAATGCCCGTCCGCCCTTGGTTTGGGCAGAGAAAGAATAAGAAATGTCTCGCGCGACCTGCTTGTTCATGCCTGTGTCTCTCTCCGGCGGATGCCGAAATACTTAGGGCATGTCAGCAAGTGTTGCGAGAATTCTTATAGCTGTTTTGACAATCGAGACGTGCACGAGGTCTCGGCGACACAGCACTGAATCATTCGGCCGCCTCACGCACGGTGTCGCCGCTCCGGTATGCTGCAAGAAGTTCTTCCCGGCGCTTTGCCGCTGCCGAGGCATTCGCTTCCTTAACTGGGCCGAAACCCCTGATTTGCAGAGGAAGCCTGGCGAGCGCGATCGCTGCTTCAATGTTCTTTCCCGGGTCCTTCAGAACCTCGGCCATGTCCTTCTCGTACTGCCTGATGAGCTGACGCTCCATTCGGCGTTCTGCGGTGTAACCGAATGGATTAAACGGCGTACCTCTTAAACCCTTCATGCGCGCCAGTAGCCGGAATTGCCACTCGCGCCCTTCGCCAAAGGGTTTCTTCATGGGCCGCCCATCGGGTCCTTCCTTTGACAACAGCGGGGGTGCAAGGTGGTAAGTCAGCTTCAGATCACCCGAGAATGCCTCGTCCGCCTTGGCACGTGTGCCCTGCAAAAGGCGCGCAACCTCAAACTCATCCTTGTAGGCGAGAAGTTTGTGATATCCCGTCGCGACCGCGTCTTTCAGCTCGGACGCCTCGCATCGGTCGACTAACTTGCGATAGCGTTTTGCAAGCCGTTTCCCTTGATAGGAAATCAGGTGTGCCTCTCTGAACGCAATCTTTTCGTCCAATGTCTTTGGCATCTCGACCACTTCGGACGAACTTACCTTCGCAACTTCATCCGGGTTGAGAACCGCCCACCGGCCAGCTTCAAAGGCCCGGAGGTTCTCCTTTACCTTGGCACCGTTCAATTCGATAGCCTGTCGGATAGCATCGCCTGCGATTGGGACCTGCCCAAGTTGCCACGCAGCACCCAACAGTATCATGTTGGAATAGATGCCATCCCCCATGACTTTCGCAGCCAGTGTTGAAGCATCAAAACTTGTAACACCATCCTGCATCTTGCGCTCTAGCGTCATCAGCAAGCGATCGCCGGGTATCTGAAACTCCGTATTCTGAGTGAATTCACCAGTGACGATTTCATGGGTATTGACCACACCCCGAGTTCGCCCCGGCACCATCAATTCCGTCGTTTTTGCACCAGCAGAGACGACAAGATCACCTCCGATCAGGGTGTCTGCCTCTCCTACGGCGACGCGTATGGCAGTGATATCTTCGGGACGCTTTCCGATGCGGCAATGGATATGTACGGCGCCGCCCTTTTGGGCGAGACCGGCCATTTCCATCATGCCTGCCCCTTTGCCATCGAGATGGGCAGCCATGGCGAGGACAGCGCCGATGGTAACCACTCCTGTTCCACCGACCCCGGTGATGACGATGTTATGCGTGAGTTCGATGTCGGGCAGAACAGGATGCGGCAAAAGCCCCGTATCTATACCTATCGTCGCGGCCTTCCTAATCGCAGCTCCCTCGATGGTCACAAAGGACGGGCAGAAGCCATTCACACAGGAAAAGTCCTTGTTGCACGATGACTGATCAATCGCGCGTTTGCGTCCAAGCTCCGTTTCGACGGGGACAATGGACACGCAGTTAGACTGCACGCCACAATCGCCGCAGCCTTCGCAGATGTCGGTATTGATGAATACCCGCTTGTCCGGATCAGGGAAGTGCCCGCGCTTTCGCCTCCGCCGTTTTTCGGCAGCACAGGTTTGCACGTAAAGGATTGCCGTCACACCTTTGGTCTTGGCCATGCGCTTTTGCACGATCGGCATCTCTGACCGGTCATGCCATGTGACTTCTTTCGGGAACAGGTTGCGTTCAGGTTCTTCCTTTGGATCGAAAACCACCGCGATGTCGCTGACACCGGCGGCAAGAAGTTCACGCGCAATGCGCTCAGGCGGCAACTCCCCGTCATTGGTTTGTCCGCCAGTCATCGCGACTGCGTCGTTGTAGAGAATTTTGTAGGTTATGTTCACGCCAGCGGCCAAGGCTGCACGAACCGCCATCAAGCCCGAGTGATTGTACGTCCCGTCACCGAGATTCTGAAAGACGTGATCCCTGTTCGAGAACGGAGCCTCCCCGATCCAGTTGGCTCCTTCGCCACCCATGTGCGTGAAACCCGTGGTTTCGCGGTCCATCCATTGGACCATGAAATGACATCCGATTCCGGCGTAAGCCCGGCTGTCCTCCGGCACCTTGGTGGACGTATTGTGCGGACAGCCAGAGCAGAAATACGGAAGGCGCGCGGCGATATCCGGCGCGTTGTCCGCAGCGCGCGCTGACCGCACAGCCTCCAGTCCGGCTCGTATGCGATCCGTTTCGCGCCCCTCTTCAATCAGAATGTCGCCGAGTTTCTCGGCGATCATCGCAGGATCAAGCGCGAACCGCGTCGGGAACAATTCTTCCGAATGCAGCGTTCCGGCGCCTCCTTTGTACCAGCCATATACGCGTCGACCGCGGCGATCATCGAAAATCGCCTCCTTGATTTGCACCTCGATCAGCTTGCGCTTTTCTTCAACAACGACGATCAGGTCCAAGCCTTCCGCCCAATCGTGGAAACCCTTCATGTCCAAGGGGAAGGTCTGCCCAATCTTGTAGGTTGTGATACCCAGCCGCTCCGCCTCCGCAGCGTCGATCCCAAGCAAACCAAGGGCATGAACCATATCGAGCCAGTTTTTACCCGCTGCCACAAAGCCAATCTTCGCCCCCGGTTTGCCCCAGATACGCTTGTCGATTTTGTTTGCATGGCTGAAAGCTTCTGCGGCGAAACGCTTGTAGTCGATGATCCGTGCTTCCTGCGGGATCCAGTGATCGCCAAGCCTTATGTTCAGCCCGCCATCCGGCATCGGAAATTCAGGTTCGACAAAAGACATGCGATCCGTTCGTCCATCGACAACGGACGTCACCTCGACAGTGTCCTTCATGAGTTTTAGTCCGGCCCAAACGCCCGCAAACCGCGAGAGCGCATAGCCGTAGAGGCCGAAATCCAGAATTTCCTGAACGCCTGCCGGTGACAGAACCGGCATGTAAGCATCGACAAGCGCCCAGTCCGACTGGTGACACACCGTTGAACTCTCGCCCGTATGATCGTCGCCCATCGCCATGAGCACACCACCCAGCTTGGAAGTCCCTGCCATGTTGGCGTGCTTCATGGGATCGCCGGATCGGTCGACCCCGGGGCCCTTTCCGTACCAGAGTGCGTAGACCCCGTCGTACTTCCCCTCACCTCTCAACTCGGCCTGTTGGGTTCCCCACACGGCGGTGGCCGCAAGATCTTCGTTCAGTCCGGGCTGAAAGATGACACCAGCAGCATCCAGGTCAGATTGCGCCAGGCTCATCTGCTGATCGACAGCTCCAAGCGGAGAACCGCGATATCCCGTGACATACCCGGCTGTATTCAGCCCTGCTGCCTTGTCACGCGCAGCCTGCATGAGCATCAAGCGAACAAGCGCTTGCGTGCCATTCAGAAGGACGGACTCCTTGGAAAGATCATATTTGTCATGCAGCGTTACGTCGCGGCTGGTCATCACGGCTCCTGCGTTACACTTGGGTATGTGTAGCATGGATCATAGGTCAAAACTGTTGACCTAACAATTCAAATCCGCGCCACATCACTGTTTGCAAATCGAGTGGAACGTTTATTAAGGCCTGAAAAAATGTGATCGCTAACACGTGAGGAAGAGTTCAAAATGGACTGGGACAAGCTCAGAATATTCCACGCGGTCGCGGACGCAGGCAGCTTAACCCATGCCGGGGACACACTCCATCTGAGCCAATCTGCCGTTTCCCGCCAGATTCGCGCTCTTGAGGAAAGTCTCAACACCACGCTTTTCCATCGTCATGCACGTGGGCTGATTCTCACCGAACAAGGAGAGCTTCTGTTCGACGCCACTTCCGCGATGTCCCGTCGTCTTGATACGGCAGAAGCCCGGATTCGTGACAGCGAAGAAGAGGTCTTCGGAGAACTGCGTGTGACCACTACGACGGGTTTTGGTTCCCTTTGGCTCGCGCCGCGCCTTCCTGCGCTTTACGAGAAATTTCCTGAGTTAAAAATCGACCTCATGCTGGAAGAACGTGTTTTGGATCTGCCAATGCGCGAGGCGGATGTCGCGATCCGAATGAAGGAGCCCAGCCAAGCCGACCTGATCCGTCGAAAACTGATGACGGTTCGCATGTGCCTTTATTCCGTGCCTGAATACCTCGACAAGAACGGCACGCCCGAATCCATCGAAGATATCGCGAAGCATCGTCTGATTTGCCAGAACGTCACCACCACCCAAGTGAGCGCAGGTGCACAGCTTGTTCAGGAACTCCTGACCTATGACATCTCGTCGATGCTGACGGTGAATAACTATTTCGGCGTGCTGCAAGCCGTAAACGCCGGATTGGGAATCGGAGTATTGCCCGACTACGTGATTGAGGACTTCCCGAACATTCAACGTGTCCTGCCGGATGTCGAGTCCAACGAAGTCCCGGTTTTTCTTGCATTTCCCGAGGAACTCCGTCAGTCGCGCCGTATCGCTGCCTTTCGCGACTTTGTGACCGAAGAGATCATCGCACACCGAAAACGCATGAAATCCTGACAAATCGCACAGAAGCTATGCGTTATTCGCATATCAGAATTGCGATATTTGCGGGCAAGCCCGCTTGTTTTTTATGCATCGACGTTTATCTGTACCTTCGAACACAGCGGCTCGGCCGCTGCATTCAACCTCCCTGTTGGACTGGCCGGGCTTAATGCCCGGCCTTTTTTTATTTGAACGTATTTCAACAAGATGTTGAGGAGAATGCGTTTGCCTCCGCCCGGCCCTTCGTGGCAGATCACCGCAGACTTTCCCGACAGGCTCACAATGACCGACGCGCTTTCCCAGTTTCTTGATACGCATGATTGGATTCTTGCTGATGGTGCGACCGGCACCAACCTTTTCAACATGGGACTGCAGTCAGGCGATGCTCCGGAGTTCTGGAACGTCGACAAGCCCGAAAACGTCCACAAGCTGTATAAGGGATCTGTGGACGCAGGGAGCGACCTTTTTCTCACCAACACTTTCGGCGGCAACGCCTCCCGGCTGAAACTCCACGATGGCGAAAAACGGGTGCACGAACTGAACCGCGTCGGCGCAGAAATTGGGCGCGAAGTTGCGGACGCCTCTGGCCGCAAGATAATTGTCGCAGGTTCCATGGGGCCAACAGGCGAGATCATGGAGCCGTTGGGTACGTTGACCTTTGAAGGCGCTGTCGAAATGTTTCACGAACAGGCGGAAGGTCTGAGGGACGGTGGGGCGGACGTTCTCTGGGTAGAAACGATCAGTGCGCCAGAGGAATTCAAGGCCGCTGCCCGTGCGGCAGAGTTGGCCAACATGCCGTGGTGCGGGACTATGAGTTTTGATACAGCCGGCCGAACCATGATGGGGCTCACCAGTGCCGGACTTGTCGATCTTGTCGCCAAACTGCCGGTCAAGCCTGTCGCCTTTGGCGCCAATTGCGGGGTTGGGGCATCGGACCTTCTCCGCACGGTCCTCGGTTTCGCAGCACAAGGCCCAGAGCAACCAGTCATCGCCAAAGGTAACGCTGGAATTCCCAAGTATGTCGAAGGCCACATTCACTATGATGGTACACCGGATTTAATGGCAGATTACGCCCGTCTTGCGCGCGATGCAGGCGCTCGCGTCATCGGTGGATGTTGCGGAACGACACCTGCTCACCTGGAAAAGATGCGTGCAGCACTTGAATCTCACGTCCCCGGCAATCTGCCGACGCTGGAAGAAATAGCGAGCAAACTCGGTGGTTTTTCTTCAGCGAATGACGGGACCGAAGCGGACCAGGAGCCGAAGCGGACTCGGCGCCGTCGCCGCAGCTAGGCTCCGCCTATGCCGAAAGCAGAGCTCGCGCCGCCGCACGGGCCTCTTCGGTTACGGTGTCGCCTGCCAGCATCCGAGCCAGTTCGTCGACGCGTTCGTTATCAGACAGCGCAGCCACAACACTCAACGTGACATCATTTTGCACTTGTTTTGCGACGCGCCAGTGATGTCCTCCCCGCGCCGCGACTTGCGGACTATGCGTCACCACAATGACTTGCGCGTCTTCAGCAAGGCCCTCTAGCCGTCGGCCAACAGCATCTGCAGTCGCCCCTCCGACACCTCGATCGATTTCATCAAAGATCATCGTCAGCCCGTCGTTTTCAGCCGTCAGACAAACCTTCAGCGCAAGCAAGAAGCGGCTAAGTTCGCCGCCAGATGCGATTTTGTTTAATGGCCCGGCCGGAGCGCCTGGGTTTGTCGCGACGGTGAATGCAACTTGATCAGCACCCTCGGGACCTGCATCGGCCTCAACAAGTTCTGTCGAAAACTCGGCGCGTTCGAGCTTTAGCGGTGCCAGTTCCTTGACCATTGCCCGGTCCAAGGCGTCCGCCGCCTGCGCGCGCGCTGCCCCAAGGGCGTCTGCGGCATCCTGATATCGTGTTTCGGCTTCCGCGACGGCGCGCTCCAAGCCGGCAATATCCTCTGCGCCTGCATCCAGAGCGTCCAGTCGCGCACGATAGGTCTCGGCCAATCCCCCCAAATCATCTGGAACGACAGAGTGCTTCCGAGCCATGGCACGGATCGCAAAAAGACGTTCCTCGACACGTTCAAGCTCGGCTGGGTCGAAAGCAAGACTTTCCAGGGCCCGTGCGACACCGTCCTCGGCTTCGCCCAATTCCACAAGCGCGCGATCCAATGCCGTGATCGCGGAAGACAGTACATCGCCCGCATCCTCGGCGGCGGTTTCAAGCCAGCGGGCGGCATCGCGCATCATCCCTTCCGCCCCTTCGGAACCAAGCGCTGCATGCGCACGAGACACATCTGCGCTAATTCGCTCTCCAGCTTGCATCAGACGCCGACGCGCATCGAGGGAAGCGTCTTCACCCGGTTCCGGCTCCAACGCCTCGAACTCGGAAACCGCGTGCCGGAGAAAATCTTCCTCGGTCTTCAGTTCGCCAATCCGCGCTTCGGCTTCTTTCAGTTCTTCCCGTGCGCCCTGCCAGTCTCGCCAAGCCGCACGACAGCGCGCCAAAAGATCATCATGTCCACCAAACGCATCGAGAAGCTGACGATGACCGCGGGGGTTCAGCAAACCGCGATCATCATGCTGACCGTGCAGTTCAATGAGCGTATCCGAAAGCCGCCGTAGAACTTCCCCTGACACACGCCGATCATTAACCCAAGCCGTCTTGCGACCGTCGCGGGTATTGACGCGCCGCAGGATCAACATGTCGTCCAACGGGATGCCGCTATCTTCCAGAACTTCCGCCGCCGCGTGGCCTGAAGGTAGGTCGAACTCTGCAGTGACTTCGCCCTGCTCTGCGCCTTTGCGCACCAATTCTGCCCGACCTCGCCACCCGAGTACGAACCCAAGCGCGTCCAGCAGTATCGACTTTCCCGCGCCTGTTTCACCCGTCAAGACGTTGAGACCGGGTTGAAATTCAAGCGTCAGCCGGTCGATAATCAGCATGTCCCGGATGTCGAGACTTCGAAGCATGGAAAGTCAGAGCCACTCGCCACGAACGGTCTGGCGATAGACCGCACGAAGCCAGTTGTCGCCTGCCGGTTCGACCCGCAGCCCCCGTCCGGTCAGGAGCGCAAAGCTGTCTTGGTACCAATCCGAAGACTGGAAGTTGAATCCAAGGATTGCCCCGGCAGTTTGCGCCTCTTCTGTCAGGCCGAGGGACAAGTAGGACTCGACCAGACGATGGAGCGCCTCCGGCGTTTGGGTTGTGGTCTGGAAGTCCTCAACCACGATGCGGAAACGATTGATCGCCGCAATATAGTGACCACGCTTCAGATAGTAGCGGCCAACTTCCATTTCCTTCGCCGCAAGGTGGTCAAAGGCCAGATCAAACTTAAGGATCGCGGAGCGCGCGTAGTCGCTGTCTGGATATTCTTCGATAACGGCACGCAAGGCCTGCAACGCCTCAAGCGTCAAACCCTGATCTCGTCCGACATCATCGATCTGATCATAATAAGACAAGGCCAGAATGTACTGAGCCCAAGCCGCATCTTCATCGGCGGGGAAAGTCGCCAGATATCTCTCCGCCGCGCTCCGCGCCGACTCGTAGTCCCGATCCCGGTGATAGGAGAACGCCTGCATCACAAGCGCACGCTTGGCCCATTCGGAGTAAGGATAAAGCCGTTCGACTTCGCCAAACAATCGAGCGGCATCATCGGGTGCGCCTGATGCAAGCTGGAACTCAGCCTGCTTGTAAAGTTCTTCAGCGGAGAAACTATCGAGCGGCGGCGCGTCGTCTCCGCCCCCGCACGCGGCGAGCACACCAAGGATCAATGCCGCCATCACTGACCGCATCCTGATTGCTCCTCGCCTCGACATTCGCATTCCGACCCTCACCACCGGTACCGAACCGCGTGGTAACACACAAAATTGTCTGGCAAAATGGCTTTTGCGGTCAGCACGCACTGCCCCGTTGTCAGGCTGCAATTCTCGCTGTATCCGCCCGACGCAATCCAGCCCCCGGCAAGCGCGCAACCATGGCCTCGTCACACTCGATCATCTCATAGGCGGATGGATCAGCGAAAAGCGCACGCAAAAGACGGTTGGTCATCGCATGTCCGGCCTTATGTCCAAGATACCGCCCGAGGATCGGCGCGCCTGCCAAAGACAGATCACCGAGCGCGTCGAGCATCTTGTGCCGCACCGGTTCATCCGCATGGCGCATACCGCCTGGAGTGATGACTTTGTCGCCATCGACCACTACTGCGCTTGTCACGGAAGCCCCAACAATCAGACCGCGATCCCGCATCGCGTCGATGTCGGCAGAGCGACAGAATGTACGACTATCGCAAAGCTCACGAACGAACGCGCCGTTCGCCATGTTTAGATGCTTTTCCTGCTCACCGATTACAGCGTCCGAAAACTCGATCTTGAAATCGATCTCAAGCTCGTCCGACGGCTCCAAAGTGGCGCTTGCACCGTCGTGGTTCACGACAATCGGCTTGAGAACGCGGATCGCGCGAACAGGAGCCTCGAGGCGACGAATGCCCCGCGCGAGTATCGCCGACACGAATTGCGCCGACGAACCGTCCAGAAGAGGAACTTCCGGACCATTGATCTCGATAAGAGCGTTGTGCACACCACAACCGGCGAGAGCAGCCATCAGATGCTCAATCGTCGAAACGGCAACGCCATCAGAATTGGAAATACAGGTATTTAACTCGGTGTTGGAGACAGCGTCCCATCGTGCCGGGATCATCGGGTTACGGTCCGTCACGTCAGTCCGATGGAACCAAATGCCATATTCGGCAGAAGCCGGGTTCACAGTCACTCGAACGGCACGCCCGGTATGCAACCCGGTGCCGGTAAACGAAACTGAAGTCTTCAGAGTAGTCTGCACGCTTTTCGCTCTTGCTAACACCGGCCTGCCATCCGGCCTTCCTGTACTATGCGCCGGGTGCGAAACCCTCAACACAATCATTGCAACATCCTGAAACAAGGGATTCGAGACTAGGCGAATCATCGCCGAGTCAGAGAGCGGCGAGCCGCATCCTGCTGATAAGAAACAAAAAGACCGGCAGCCGCCGGTCTTCTTACTTGTGATTCTTTCTGTCGAATTTTACAGAGCGGCGTCGTCGTCATCGACCTGATCGTCATGTGCCGATCCGGTTCCGTCGCCGATGCCGTCACACCGGAATTGGTCCGAAACACGCGGGTTTGTCACAACGATATTGTAGATTTCCGTTTCTTCCAGGCCGATGCTGATCAGCGGAATCTCCATGATCGGCTCGTAGTCCACCCATGTCTCCACGACGATGGCGGCAGAGTCGTCCGCCATGATCGGAACATGCGGCGAAACGGTTTCCTCAACCCACTCCTGCAGCATGTCGTCGACGCCAACACCGATCGAACAGTAGATCTCATGGGAGTCCGTTGGCTCATCATAGTGAACTACCGTCATCCGCATGCGCACATCGTTCTGTGAACGGGCCAGCCACTGATAGATGACGTTCATGTTCGAAATGTAGAGTTCATCAACCTCGTTATCTTCCCGCGACAGCAGGTCGGCCACTGTATAGGTGGCCTTCAGGTTGATGTTGCTTTCCCGAAGGCCCTCAAAGAACACGTAGAGCGCCATGAAAGCCCAAACGAGCATCGGGAACATGAGGATTGCTTCGACTGAAAAGCTGCCTCTTTCGTCACGAGAGAATTTATTTAGCACGCGTTTGATCAACATGGCTTCAATCTCGTCCTAGTTTGGCTCATTCACGAAGGCGGAACTGGCGAGGATAATGTATCCGCCAGAGTCATCCTTCGGGATGGTGCGCCCGACACCGAATGTCGGGAAAATCGGGTCCACCACCGCACAGACACGGATCAACATCAGGTCGTTCTGCTGACCGTTCTGGAAGTTCTTCGGTGGTTTGATCTCGTCGAGGCGGTCGGCGCAATCCGGGTTATCATCGACATTTGTGGTCCATGTGTCCCGATCAACCCGCGTCAATTCGATCTTGGTCACATCCAGGCAGTTCGGGATGACCAGCACGTTGGAGCAAATGTTCAAGCGCACGTCATCATGTTCAATGTCCGCACCACTGGCGAGACGAATTTCACGCACGGCGATATCGGTAGCCCGTTCCATCATGACGGCGCGAATATTCATGATCGCCACTTCGTAGGCCGAAAGAAATACGCCGACGAAGAAGGGGAAGATCACGACGAATTCTACCGAGGCGACCCCTTTTTCGGAGCGACCGAACGCCTGAAGCGTTCGGCCAAATGCTTTGATAAGTCCGGTCATTGTGTCAGCTTCAACTGGTTGATCTGGTTCTTGATGGACGCGAAGGCGTATTGGATGTCCTGTCCGGTGACGCGGTAGAAGTGCTGATCAGAAGAGGCACAGGCTTCCATGATGTCCGCACTGTCATCCGTAACCTCGAAGCCGATGGTAAAGACAACGATTCCAGCATCTTTCGCGGCTGTACACATCTGCGACAGACGGCGATCCTTTGTGTCGGCGCTGGGGTCATTCGACCGTGCATAAATCGGCTGACGCGGACCGTCGTAGTTGGAGTATCCGCCTACCTGCTCATAGTAGTCGGAAGCTCTACCAGTCCGCAGATAGAAACCGCGATAGGCGCGCCAACGAACGGACATTTCACTCCAGACATCAATGTTCGACAGATGACGGTCTTCATCCTCGTCATATGTCCAGTTTTCCCAACGACGGTCGGTCATGTCCCACCAATCAACGTCGCCGTCTTCATCTTCAATGCGCATGAGATAGTCGTTGTTGGACGTGTCAAAGTAGATATCGCTCATACCTTCTTTGTCTTCGTCGCGCAGCTCATACTGAGTGGTATTGATGCCGTCGGTCATCAGGACGATGAACTTGAGAACGTCTTCGTAGTTATGACCACGAGGGCGCTGCGTGAACGCGCTGTCAATGTTCACCGTTGCAGTCGCGTCACCTTCGAGCGACACGAGAGCGGCGTTCATCGACGGATCAAGCAGTGCCGTCGCCCACTTCATTGCAACATCGATGGATGTATTGCCGCTTGGCGTGAACGAGTCGATCTGGTCTTTCAGATCGGCCACTGTATTCGACCATGGCACGATATCCATGGAAGCCTGATCACGACAAACAGGGTAATAGTGCGAGCCATTGCTCGTTCTCAGACGTGTATTATAGTTCACGAACGGATCGAAGTCGGCTGTCTGTGACAGCGGAATCGGCTCCATGACCGGATTACCGTCTCCGTCTTCAAGCAAGTTTCCGAACTCATCGACGGCCTGGCGGAAGCGATGAATTGCTGTTGTTTGAAAGTCCTGCTCTTCGAAGTTCACGCAATGTGAATACTCATGGTCGTGCTCGGTGACGATCCGATCAATCAGTTCCGGGCCAACAGAAACCTGTGTCGAGTAAGGAATGAGCGAGATCGAAACGCGGTCGTCGTCCGCACCTTCCAGAACGCCATCGACGAACTTTTTCGCGGCTTCCTGCATGTTTTCGAGCTTCGTCATGGGTGATCCCATGGAACCGGAAACGTCGAGAACAAGCGAGACCTCAACGTCATTTACGGATTCTTCGGCTTCCGACATGGCAGCGTAAGGAAGGGACTTGATGCCAATCATGTTCATAAGAAGTGTTGGCGATTCCGCCTCCACAACGACAGAGACCTGACGACCGGTTACAACCGGCATCTCCCCCACTTCGTCAACGAAGATGTCGTCGTCGTCGACATGAATGCCGACTTTCGCCAGATAGTCCTTAACGACTGTCTTGGCCGGAACCGACTGCTCAAGGTTCGCAGCGGCAAGCACGGCGCGGTCAGTCGCAGCCTGTACGTGAGTCCGACGGTTTTCGTACAACATGAGGTCAACAGCCACACCGCCGAAGATCACCATCGCAAGAAACAAGAACAAGGAGAAGATGACGAGCGAGCCCTCTTCTTCCTTTTTAAACCGCGCAACGCGCGTGCTGACAAAACCGTTCCTGAACATGGAAATCCCCTTCGCTCAGTACCCACGTACCCATTAATCTTCGAAGTACTCTCGTTATTGAGCTTGTCGAAAGTGGGGCGCGAATTGGGATCATTTTGTGTTGTTGCGGAGCGATTCCATGAACAGTCTGTTGAACCACGCAAAAAAGAAGGGCCAGCTTGCGCCGGCCCACAGGGAGTGAAACGGTTGAGTTCAGTTAGCCTGACGGCGTAGGAACGCCGGGATTTCAATCCGCTCCTGATCTTCATTGACCTCGGGCTGTTGCACCGGGTCGCGGCTCAGCCTCGGCTGCTGCCGTGGCGCCTCGCCGTGTCCTCCGGACATGCGATTGATCAAAGTATTGATCCCGAAACGGGGACGCTCGGCTTCCGGCTGTGCCGCGGGTGCTGCTGCCGGGTAACGGGCTTCGTTCGGCGTATGTTGAGCCATCGAGCCGGGTGCACGACCGGTCAGTCGCTCAAGCCGGGCCAGAGCTTCCGGAGTAGGAGTGCCAGGAGCTGGGCGGGCTGTCGCAGCGTGAACCGGTGTCGGTTCAGGCGCGGGACGATAGGCCGGCGGCGGCAAACCATCGTCTGCCGCCGGTTGTGGCTCCATCCGCTCGAGCAGGCTTGGCTCTTCAGGTGCCGCCTGCATTTCCGCGGCAACATGAAGCTCAGGTGCAGGAGCTACCGCTTGCTGCGGTGCCACAGCCGCGACTTGTTCAGTGCGTACCGGAGGTTCCATCGCGGCAGCATTCGCATCGATCCCGGTGGCCACAACGCTAACACGCATGCGACCAGCCATCTCCGCTTCCATCGTCGAACCGACAATGATGTTCGCGTCGGGATCAACTTCTTCCCGAATACGGTTCGCAGCTTCGTCGAGTTCAAACAGCGTAAGATCGTCGCCGCCCGTGATATTGATAAGAACGCCTTTCGCGCCCTTGAGGCTGATTTCATCCAGAAGCGGATTGGCAATTGCCTTCTCTGCAGCCTGAACAGCACGATCGTCGCCGTCGGCTTCGCCGGTTCCCATCATAGCCTTGCCCATCTCATCCATCACGGCACGGACGTCCGCAAAGTCGAGATTGATCAGACCCGGACGAACCATAAGGTCGGTGACCCCTTTTACGCCCTGGTGCAAAACATCATCGGCCATAGAAAAGGCCTCGGTGAACGTTGTCTTTTCATTGGCCAGTCGGAACAAGTTCTGGTTCGGAATTATGATCAGGGTGTCGACCATTTTTTGCAACGCATCGACACCGTCCTCAGCTTGACGCATCCGCTTGGCCCCTTCGAACTGAAAGGGCTTCGTCACGACGCCAACAGTCAGCACGCCAAGTTCTCTCGCAGCTTGCGCGATGATCGGCGCGGCTCCCGTTCCGGTTCCACCGCCCATACCTGCAGTGATGAAACACATATGCGCACCCGCGAGATGGTCCACGATCTCTTCGATCGTTTCTTCTGCGGCCGCGGCTCCGACGGAAGGTCGTGCGCCAGCACCGAGCCCTTCGGTAACCTTCACACCCATCTGAATTTTGGTCGAAGCATTGGATTGTTGGAGCGCTTGAGCGTCGGTATTCGCCACTACGAATTCGACGCCCTCCAGCTTTTTCTCAATCATGTTGTTAACGGCGTTGCCGCCTGCGCCGCCGACACCGAAAACCGTAATCCTCGGCTTCAGTTCTTCGTGGGTTGGCATCGTCAAATTCAACGTCATGGGTACTTCCGCCTGTATCTTTATCGTTGCACGCCACCGGGCGGAGGCGTCTTGTCGTCCCGGCTCGACGGGCCGTAATTGGGGTGGAGGAACATTAACCAAATCCCTTTCTCAGGTCACCCCGATTCGGGCAGGAAACCACGAAATATGGCAATTTTTTGTCCCCGCTCCGCTTGATGTGGGGTCAACGCCAATATCCTGTGGTTTGTCGTGGACTTAGCCCACCATCTTCACAAGATTTCACGCCTCAAGCACGCCAACTGCGCACGCAAAGGTTGTATTCCACATCTGAAGGGGACCTGCTCGCCACCTCATGGCCCTTTTCCGAGCCTTGTGGATAACTTAACAGATTCGGTTCATCTCGTCGCGGTAAATTCACCACTTCGGCGGAGTTTGACGCAATCTCGGCAGGCGGCATTTTCTTCATACGACCGGCACACCCGGGCATAGAAGCCCATCTTCCGAAACTTGGACAATTTCCTGAAACTCACTCCGAAGACCTTCAGTCGACGCCACAAGCCAACGCGGACCGTGACGATATACAGCCCAGCAAACCGGCACTCCATCTTCGTCGTCCTCGTAGAGGAAGCAAATCCTTGCGTTCGTCACAGTGATTTGTCCGTAGACACATTGATCGCTTCGATCGCGCCAGACAGAGAGCTCTCGGCTCAAGAATTCCTCCACCCCAACCAAACCTCCACCAGGGAACAGTTCGAACGTCAGGGTTTTTCCCACGGCGAAGTCCAGAAACTGATCCGGCGAAACACGTTCCTGGGCAAAAGCCGGTCCAACGAGGACAGATGCAGCCGACACTACCCCTAAGCAGCGGTTGCGAAACTTGGCCAATCCAAATCTATCGCCGCTCACCAATTGTCCTTGAACCATTTCACTGCGCGCTTCAGCGACCGCGGTGCCCCGAGTTCAGCGGGCGTCTCAAAGTCCCACCATTCGTCCTGGGGATGCGCCGCAAAAAGCGCCAGACCAACCGCACTCGCAAAAGCCGAACCGGTGGCGGCCTGAGGCAAGCCATGCACACGCAACGGTCGCCCAACCCTGACTTGCTGTCCGAGGATTTTCGGCGCGAGAATATCCAGACCCGGAATTTGGCTCGCTCCCCCGGTAAGGACGATCTGTTGTGACGGCAGATGCTCAAACCCGGCGGCATCCAAACGCACCCTGACCCCTTCAAGGATTTCTTCGATCCGTGGCCGAATGATACCGATCAACTCAGCCCGGCTCACGGTGCGCCGATCATGCTCCCAATCTCCGGTTTCGCCTCCGATCTCGATCATCTCGCGGTCGTCCATACCGGTGGCCACGGCACCACCGTGGAACGTCTTAACTCGTTCTGCGACCGCCATCGAAACTTGCAGCCCTTTGGAGATGTCCTGAGTTACGTGATCCCCGCCGAGACGAACGGCGTCGCCATAAATCATGTGCTTCTTCATGAAGATCGAGAGACCGGTGGTTCCACCGCCCATATCGATACAAGCAGCACCAAGCTCCTGTTCGTCCTCGACGAGCGCCGCCATGCCGGAGGCATAGGACGAATTCGCCAACCCGGCCAGTTCCAGATCGCAGCGCTTTAAACAGTAGATGAGGTTCTCAATTACAGCGCGATCAACGGTCAACATGTGCATGTCACACGCCAGCCGCTGCCCGATTTGATCGCGCGGGTCGATAAGACCGGAACGATGATCGAGTGCGAAATTGACAGGCTGCGCATGAAGGACTTCGCGGTCAGACCCGATGTCCGGAACATCGCAGGAGGCCAAGACACGGGCCACGTCCGTCTCCGTCACGACATCTGTCGCAAGGTTCACAATCCCGGCAAGCCCGTATGACCGCGGCTGCCCGCCCGACAAACAGGCGATCACGTGGTCCACGCGCGCATTCGCCATCTTCTGTGCTGCCTGAACAGCCGTTCGAATGGCCCGCTCCGTTTCTTGCACGGCGCAGGTTTCTCCCAACGCAATCCCGCGAGAACGCGTCGTCGAGGCGCCGATGACACGGAACTGCGTTTGTCCTGCCATAGCGCCGATACCTTCGCCTTCGGGAAGGCGCTCCCGTCCGTCGAACCGTAACACGAGACAGGCGATTTTGGAGGTTCCTACATCGAGAATGGCGATGACACCGCGTTGAATTGCGGCCCGTCGCATGGCCCGCATCGCACGCTGCGTCTGATAAAGCTCGCTCATCGTCTACTCTTCCTCGCCCAATATGAACTCTGTTTCGAACAGCCCATCGATCCCGGAATTGCCACGCCTCAGAACAGGGCGCTTCGGATTGCGAAAATCCACAACAGAGATGTCCCGTTCCAGAAGCTCTTGCGCCTTGTCGAGAGCGATGACCGCCTGAAACGCTTGAACCGCGCCTTCTTCCGGCAGCAGAATGCGTTGGTCGCGCGTAAGAATGACATCCCAGCGCCGCTCTCCGACCCGGAGGAACCCTCTCAACCGATCCGTGATCGGCCCGCTCGCCGCGTACAAGGCAAGTGCTTCACCAACAGCGGCATTGGCGCCCTCACCGACAACAAGCGGTAGCTCCGGTCTTTCCACACGTGTTGCCAGTCCGACGACGCGGTGACCTTCGGGATCGACCAATTGAAGCCCATCCGCATTTCGCCATACGGCAACAGGCACGCGCTCCGTTACGCTGACGCTGAGCACACCGCCGCTTTTGACCTGGATGGAAGCCGATGCCACTGCATCCAAGGCCTCGACCCGCTCTCGTAGTTCGTCGAGATCGAGGTCGAACGAGGACATCGGGAAGTCGAGCGACAAGACCTCGCGCACATCGGCGCTTACTGGCGATGACGCATCTTCGACCGCCATCATGTTGACCATGAACTCGGGCCGCTCTTCCACTTGCCGCCGAAGCTCGGCGATCCTGTCTTTTGCGTCTTCAACTCGAACGGGGTCTGACGCCCAATAGGCGGCGCCGCTCGCAAGGATCAGTACCGGCAATCCATACCGCAGAAAGACCTTCACACCACTGCGCATCAGCAGGCGGTTTAGCTTATAGGCCAGACGTGACGGCGCCGGGTCTCTGAACCGGCGAGGCTTCTTTTTCTTCTCCGGCACTTCGGGCAGAAGCTTCTTGTACGGGCTCACCTGTTGCATGACGCATCCTTTACGATCCAATCGCAGAGTTCAGGAAAGCTGATGCCCACATGCGCCGCCTGTTCAGGCACCAAAGATGTGGGGGTCATGCCCGGCTGGGTGTTGGTCTCCAGCGCGATCAAACCTGCCACGCCTTTCTCTTCGTCCCAGCGGAAATCCGTGCGACTTACACCGCGACAGCCCAAGACGCGATGCGCGGTCAGCGCGTGCGACAAACAGACGTCAGTGACATCTGACGGAACATCGGCAGGCAACACATGGTGGGAGCCACCCGTCGCGTACTTCGCGTGATAATCGTACCATCCGTCCGTGACGATCTCGGTCACGCAAAGCGCGCGATCGCCCATTACCGTGACCGTAAATTCACGGCCAGGCACATATGCTTCCACCATCAGGTACTCAGGCATTGTCGCGTCGATCACCGGCGGGCGGTTCGCGCCAGAGTCTACGATGTAAATTCCTACCGAAGACCCTTCGTTGTTCGGTTTGACCACGTAGGGCGGCTCCATCACGTGGTCCGCCATGATTTCGGATTTGCTTTGGATGCTTGATGCAACCACCGGAATACCCGCTTCGGCAAAGACGGCCTTGGATCGGGTTTTATCCATGGCAAGTGCGGACGCCAAAACACCGGAATGGGTGTAGGGAATCCGAATCCATTCGAGAATTCCCTGAGCGCAGCCATCCTCTCCCCAACGACCATGAAGCGCATTGAAGACGACGTCTGGGCAGGTCGCAAGCAACTGCTCGACGACATCTGGGCCGGCATCTAGCTCCGTCACTTCATATCCTGCCTCCCGCAGCGCGGCGGCGCATTCGCGCCCGGTGGACAAAGACACCTCTCGCTCTGCCGAGGGGCCGCCCAAAAGGACCGTCACTGTCGGGGTTGCCCTGCTCGACATACCCATCTTGACCTGTTTGCTGCCGGAGTTTGCCCCCGTGCGATTTCGTTGCTGCCTCAGGGAGTCGGTTCGCCGACCCTCATGATCTCCCATTCTAACCTGATTCCCGAATGCTGGAACACCCTTTCCCTAACCTCTTCTCCCAAACCTTCCAGATCCCGTGCTGTCGCGTCCCCAGTATTGACTAGGAAGTTCGGGTGTTTTGGTGACATCTGGGCGCCACCACGCGTCGCGCCGCGCAAACCTGCTGCGTCAATCACAGACCACGCTTTGAGTTCGTGCGTGTCATCCGCCTGCCCGGTCGAGGAATACCCAGCGGGATTGCGAAAAGTCGAACCGGCCGTGAGTTCTTTGGTAGGCTGCGTTTCATCCCGTATGGCAAGTTGGTCGTCCATTCGCGCGGCCAGTTCTATTGGATCGCCGGACTGCGCACGAAACGTGGCCGAGATTATCACCGCACCTTTGGGCAACGCACTTGAACGATAAGCGAAGTCCAGCCGATCTGCCGCCAACGTCTCGCGTGTTCCGTCACGCAGGACCACCTCGACGGAAACGAGGTGATCGGCAACATAGGATCCGTAACACCCGGCATTCATTCGCACGGCGCCGCCTATTGCACCGGGGATCGTACGAAGAAACGTCAGGTCTCGCCCGGCCTCGGCAGCAGCTTTGGCCACCTGCGCATCCAGTGCCGCCGCGCCCGCAATGACGAGATCGCCTTCCACTCGCACCTCGGCAAAGGCGCGCGACAAACGAATGACTACACCCCGGACGCCGCCATCACGCACGATCAAGTTGGAGCCGACGCCCATTGCAAAGGTGGGAACTTCGGCAGGCAAAGCGGCAAGAAATTCGGAAAGGTCTTCGGCGTACTTCGGCATGAACAGCCAGTCCGCCGGACCGCCAACTCTCAGCCACGTGACGCCAGAAAGGTGGTAGCCTTCCACCAATCGCCCGCGAACCGGTATGTCCGAGATTGCACCCATGGGCTTCCGCTAACACCCATGTGCAGGCCTGACAATTCGATTCAATTCGTTGCTTTCTGGAAGCAGTATCCCCGAAGCAAAGGACGCCGTTGCAAAGCGCCGCCTAGGCCTGTCCGCCCGCCATACGCCGCATCCAGCGAAAAAGGTATCTTACCGGCCAACGCAAAACGGAACTTGCCGCGAACAGAACCAACAAACCGAACCACAGGCCGTTTTCCCAGAACACCCAAGCCAGGATCGGAAGTCCGATGGCGATCAAGGCGTAGGCTTGCGGCCAGTGCTTGTGTTTCGACGGAAACATGCCGGTCACATTGGCAAGCACAAGCCAGCCCAGCGCGGCGAAAAGCGACGGGGTCAAGACGGTATCTCCGGTTTCTCGCCCCTTCCGCACCGCCAGAAATAGATCAGCGGGTTGCGGAACATCGAAAGGAAAGCAAACAACCCAAAAGCAAAGCTCCAAATCCCATGGTTCCAGGCGATCCAGCCGAGCAGGACGGGTGCGATAACAAGTAACATGATACCTGGTGCGTATTGATGGCGCATGGGCAATAGCGCCACCATCGCCGCAGCCAGCACCCACAGACTTCCCAATATCAGCGACAGCGTCATGTTTGCCGGTTACCGTGAGAATCCGGCAGCAATTTGGCGCCTCACGAGAAAAGGGAAAGTTGATCACCAGTCTTCGGCGGACGACGGAACAGGTCTGTTCGAAGAGGCGGCAAATCATGGGCAAGTGCCAACCGCTTTGTTGCCAACCGAAACCTCTGATCAAGCATTTCGGCGAAGAGACCCTCTCCGGTCATTCGCTTGCCCCACTCCGGGTCATAGTCCTTGCCCCCATGAAGTTCGCGCACACGCCCCATGACCCGGGCCGCCCTATCCGGATAGTGTTCTTCAAGCCATTCACGAAAAAGCGCGGAAACCGCATGAGGCAGTCGCAACATGATCCAACTGGCCGCGACAGCGCCTGCCTTGGCGCCAGCCTCCAGGATCGCCTCCAACTCATGATCCGTCAGCGCCGGGACAACGGGTGAAGCCATGACTCGCACGGGACACCCAGCGTCCGTCAATCGGCGGATCGTTTCCAGCCGACGTTTGGGTGACGGCACACGAGGTTCCATCCGACGTGCGAGTTCCGTATCGAGGGTCGTCACGCTGATCCCCACGCGAGCAAGTCCCGCCTTCCCCATCTGTCCCAGGATGTCGACATCTCGCTCAATCAAAGTGCCCTTGGTCACAATCGCGACTGGGTGCTGGTACTCGGACAAAACTTCGAGGACCCCGCGCATGATACGGCGAGATTTTTCCAGCGGTTGATAAGGGTCGGTATTCGTCCCTATCGCGATTACTTTCGGAGTATATGATTTGGCGCACAGCTCGCGCTCCAGCAGATCAGGAGCTTGGGGCTTCGCAACCAAACGCGTCTCGAAATCCAGTCCGGCGGACAGACCAAGCCACTCGTGAGTGGGCCGTGCGAAACAGTAGATGCATCCATGCTCGCACCCCCTGTATGGATTAATGGAGCGATCAAACGAAATGTCGGGTGATTGGTTTTTCGTTATGATCTTCCTGGGCGTCTCGTCCGTCACTTCCGTTCGCAGTGGAGGTAGGTCGTCGTCAGGCCCCCAACCATCCTCGACGGTCTCAACCGAATATGGTTCAAAGCGCCCAGCAGGATTTGCCAAAGCAGCCCTGCCCCGAATTCTCGAGCTGTTTCCCATCAAGAACGAATAAGAACGTAACGAGAACAAATCAAGGCGAAAAAAGTACTTGATTTCCGTGACGGAACCCGTGTCATACGCCGCTGGTAACTAGTGGAGGGGGAGTCCCTAATATGAAAACAGTACTCGTCGCGGCGGCGGCAATGTTGACGATTTCGACAACAAACCTGCACGCAAGCACCGCAAATCTCCTCGCTTTTGGCGATTCACTTCTCGACAGCGGAAACCTGAATCTCGCTTTATCGGCGACCGGCGGGATAAATACTCTGCCCGCCCCCGAAGGTGCACCACCTCGGAGCTACCCGGCTGGCCAGTTCACGAATGGCAATGTCTGGACCACTCAGCTTGGTATGAAACCGTCGCTCGCCGGCGGCACGAATTTTGGCTTTGGTGGCGCAACTGCCGTCCAGAATGACGACAATATTCCTGATCTGAAAGCTCAGGTGAGGGCATTCCGCAAAAGCGGCATCAAGGTGGACGGCAACAGCACGGCGCTTCTCTGGGCCGGTGGAAACGACTTCCGTGCCTTTAACGACGACATGACTGAAAGGCAGGTCAAGAGAGCGGTGCGAAAGATCACCCGATCGATCGCGAAAAGCGTTCGCAAGCTCTACCGTTCCGGCGTGAGCAACGTCATCGTTTTCGGCCTGCCAGAAATCGAAGTGCTCCCTGAGAGCGTTCGCAAGTACAATGAACAGCTGTCGGAAATCATGGAGCGGCTCGATACAAAGCTGGCGGATAGCGACATCCAGTTCTTTGATACGAACAGCCTGTTTCAGGAAATCCTCTTCACGGCTTCGCAAACTCGTGAACTGAGCCGATTTCCATGCGTCTACGACCCGACGGGATGCGCTCTCGCACCCGAAAACTACGTGCTCTACGACGAGATTCACCCAAGCGAATGGGTGCACTCCATCCTAGCCGATCGGATTTCCGATCAGCTTGGTTTGACCGTCGAAGAAGAAGTGACAGCTGTACCTCTTCCTGCCACCGCACCGCTCTTGCTTGGCGGACTTGTCGGTTTTGGACTGTGGGCGCGCCGCCGCAAGTCGCGGGCGTAAGACGTTAAGTCGCAAATCGGCGTTTGTTTTGTTTGGGTTTCCCCGTAAACCGGGGGAACCCATTGTTCTTTCGGGCCTAAGGATACGCGCCATGTCAGACGAAGAAGACGACATCATCCTCAGCGAGCTGGACGACGAGGAACTTGTCCTGCAAATGCACGACGACCTCTATGACGGCCTGAAGGAAGAAATCGAAGAAGGCACGAACATCCTTCTCGAGCGAGGATGGGAACCGTACCGAGTTCTGACAGAAGCGCTTGTCGGCGGCATGACAATCGTGGGGAAGGATTTTCGCGACGGCATCCTTTTTGTTCCGGAAGTTCTATTGGCCGCGAACGCAATGAAGGCCGGCATGGCTATTTTGAAGCCGCTTCTGGCCGAGACCGGTGCGCCAACGATTGGCAAGATGGTCATTGGGACCGTCAAGGGCGATATCCACGATATCGGCCAAAACCTTGTGACCATGATGATGGAGGGCGCAGGCTTTGAAGTGTTGAACATCGGGATCAACAACCCGGTGGAAAACTATCTGGAAGCCATGGACGATTTCCAGCCGGACATCCTTGGTATGTCAGCGCTTCTCACCACGACGATGCCGTACATGAAGGTCGTCATCGACACGATGGTCGAGAAGGGTATTCGCGACGACTACATTGTACTGGTCGGTGGCGCGCCGCTGAACGAGGAGTTCGGCAAGGCAATCGGCGCAGATGGCTATTGTCGGGATGCCGCGGTAGCCGTCGAGATGGCCAAAGAAATGATGGCGCGCAAACACAACCAGATGGCCGCTGGTTAGCAACATCGCGATCTTGCTGCGCGGACCAGACGGAGGACTTTGTCCTCTGCCTCCCCTGAGGTATTTTGCGGCCGATGGAAACAGAACTCCCGAGTGACACCCGTTTGACTGACGATGGCCTTGCTCCGAGTGGCGAAGGCAGAGTGTTAGTGCTGGCCTGCGGCGCACTCGCTCGCGAAATCCTCGCCATCGTCCGACAGTTCACCCATATCGACCTCCAATGCCTGCCTGCAATCTTGCACAACCATCCGGAGCGGATCGTGCCCGCCGTTCGCGAGGCCGTTGCGAGATCAGCGAACTATGATCGTATCTTCTTGGCCTATGCCGATTGCGGAACTGGCGGTCTTCTTGAAAAGGCCGCAGAAGAGCTTGGCTTGGAGATGCTTCCAGGGCCGCACTGCTATGCCTTCTTCGAGGGAACCGAAATTTTCGTCGAACGCACCGAGGACGAATTCACCGCCTTTTACATGACGGACTTTTTGGCTCGACAGTTTGATGCATTCGTCTGGGAACCGCTCGGGCTCGACCGCCATCCTGAACTGCGTGACAGCTACTTCGGCCACTACGAAACTCTCGTCTACCAAGCTCAGACAGACGACCCGCAACTAACCGCGAAGGCGGAGGAGTGCGCACATCGACTTGGCCTTGCCTTCGAACGACGCTTCACCGGGTATGGCGATCTCGAGACATCCTTGGTGTCTTTCGCCAAGGCCACCACTTAACTGATTATCAACCAAGAACGCGTCATAACCACGCCGGGATTTGAACAATCGTGGGTCCGAGTGCGTCTTGTGTGTATCGTTCTGGTTTGGATCAGTGCCTCGCCTGCACTTGGCGCAGCCGTTGTTCCGTGGTCGGATACGATCTGGGCTTCAACGCAACCAATACAATTCTTTGATACGGTGCTGAACTTACCGTCGAATTGGATGTCCCCGCCCGAGCCACCCGAGAGGCCGAGAGAAGCCAGCCTCAACGTGGCCGTTCATACGTTCCTGCTGTTGTTTTGCACGGTCGCGCTGAGCCGTAGCCTACCGCGCCGACGGCACCCGCTTCATCCAGCGCGGGCCGCCTCTGCAATGTCACGAATGCGCTGAACCATGGCGCGCAAACCGTTTGATCGTTGTGCAGAAAGATGATCGTTCAGACCAAGTCGACCTAGCTCCTCTTGAGCGTTTACCGAAATCACCTCCTCAACCGAACGCCCGTTGTAGAGAGCGATGAGGACCGCGATCAGGCCGCGCACGATCATCGCGTCGCTATCTCCGCGAAACGTGAACTGCGCATCAGCCCCCTGCCCCTCGATCTCCGGCACCAGCCATACCTGGCTCGCGCAGCCATCGACCTTCGTTGCCGGCACACGCAGGTTTTCAGGCAATGGGTCCATGGCCTTGCCAAGGTCGATTACATGCCGATATCGATCTTCCCAATCATCCAGGAACTCGAACGTGTCAGCGATCTCTTCGAATGCTTCTGTAGCCATGCCGTTCAGTTAGGCGGTACACCCACGAACGTCCAGACGTGCTTTTCACGGGCCACAGTTTCCGATAGCACAAAGGAACAAGATCGAGGGGCAAAAGATGACCAAACGCGCATGGATCTCGGCACTGATCGTTGCGGTTACGCTTTCTGGGTGCGCGCGCGTGTCCGAGAGTCGGTTCAATCCATTCAACTGGTTTGGCCGCGCGGAAAGTGAACAGGTCGTCGCACCCGCGGAAACAGAGGACCCGCGTCCCCGAATTGCCCAGGTCACGCGACTGGTGATCGAGCCCACACCCACAGGCGCGATCGTACGGGCCACCGGGCTTGCACCGACCCAAGGCTGGCACGGCGCCACACTCGTCCCGGAAACTGACGAGCCGGTTGGAGGCGAAATGATCTATATCTTTCGCGCCGTCCCGCCGCGTGGTCCGCAAGCAGTCTCAACTGTTCAGAGCCGGGAGCTCACCGTGGCTCGCACACTGTCCCGACAGGACCTTGCCGTTCTCCGAACCGTCCGCGTGGTTGGCGCACGCAACGCTCTGACCGCGCGTCGCTAGTCGTTCAGGCGGTCCAGTCGAGCCCGCACGCTCAACCCATGCGCCTGAAGGCTCTCACTCTCGGCCAGCGCTTCCGCCGCAGGTCCGATTTCACCGAGTGCCCCGGGTGTCATCTGAGCAATCGTCGTCCGTTTCATGAAATCAAGGACAGACAAGCCTGAGGAGAACCGTGCCGATCTCGCGGTCGGAAGAACATGGTTCGGGCCACCGATGTAGTCTCCAATCGCTTCCGGCGTCCATGCGCCAAGGAAAATGGCGCCCGCGTGACTGATGTTGTCGGCGAGCGCGCCAGCATTTGCCACACAAATCTCAAGATGCTCCGGCGCGATGTCATCGGTCAGCGCTGCCGCCTCACCAAGGTTCGAAACCGTTATGATGGCTCCGTAATCCCGCCAGCTTGCACCAGCAATCTTACGCCGCTCCAACGTTTCAAGCCGTTTTTCGACCGCCTGGCCGACGGCAACACCAAAGGCTTCGTCAGTCGTAATCAAGATCGACTGAGCACTCTCGTCGTGTTCAGCCTGGCTCAAGAGATCGATCGCAATCCAATCCGGGTCGTTGTCGCTGTCTGCGATGACAAGAATTTCCGAAGGTCCCGCAATCATGTCGATGCCGACTTTCCCGAAAACCTGCCGCTTTGCCGCCGCGACATAGGCATTCCCCGGGCCAGTGATCTTGTCGACCGGGCGAATTGTTTCGGTGCCATACGCCAATGCAGCCACGGCCTGGGCACCACCGATCCGATATACTTTGTCGACACCTGCCAGGCGTGCTGCCACCAAGACCAGCGGGTTCACTTCACCGCCGGGCGTAGGAACCACCATGGCCAGCCGCTCGACCCCAGCCACCGTGGCTGGAATGGCATTCATCAGGACTGAGGACGGATAAGAAGCCAGGCCGCCTGGCACATAGAGCCCCGCTGCGCTGATCGGCGTCCACCGCCACCCTAGCATTGCACCTGTTGGATCGGTCCATTTCTCATCCCGAGGCAATTGCCGTTCGTGATAGGCGCGGATGCGCTCCGAAGCGAGTGTCAGTGCGGAGAATTCACGTTCCGTCACCTGCCCCATCGCATTTTCGATCTCGGCTTCGGAGACTTCCAATGTCTCAGGCGTAAGGCTCACTCGGTCGAACTTTTCAGTAAGTTCGATAACCGCCGCATCCCCGCGGTCTCTGACATCGGCAATGATCTCGGCCACGGCCGCATTAACATCCGGAGCGTCTTCTCGCTTCATGGAAAGAAGTGCGCGAAATCGAGTTTCGAAATCTGGTTCTGTCGTGTTCAGATACTGTGGCATGGGCAGCGTTCCTTCTGACGCGCCCGTTTAGCCTTTGCGTGCGCCCTGCTCAAGTCACTCGGGATGACCCGGCGATCTGCCCGAAGGCGCGAGATAGGGGCGCGTCACGTCCTGAAGCGTCAGGTTTACAGCTTCCACGTCCAGCGCGATGGCTCCGTCACCGGCGAATGTGACAACGAAACGGCCAGTGCCATCATCGCCGGGTTCGAAATTCAGCGTCAGAATGGACAATACGGTATCCGCATCTCGTTCGCCCAAGCCTTGTTGGGAAACCCGGAGCACATCATCCACAACAAGAAGCGCACGGACCCGCTCAACCCCACGCCCCCGCTGCTCGGCAGCAACTTTATCTTCCCATCGAAACCGATTGAGCAATAACGAGAATCTTCGCCTCGTCCGCTCCCATTTCATCTCTGTCGCGGGCAAAACGGCATCTTGAACGAGTGCCGCGAGTACGGAAAGGTCCTCGGCGTCTTCCGCCTTCAACCGTAGCGGCCGTTCCGCTCCGTCTTCGAACCGCGCGTCCTCTGTCATGCCTCTGAGACCCTTTCGATCTTGGCACCGACTGCTCCGAGCTTCTCCTCGACATGCTCGTATCCTCTGTCGAGGTGATAGACGCGGTTCACGACTGTTTCACCTTCCGCTGCCAGTCCCGCAAGGATCAAAGACACCGAGGCCCGCAAATCAGTGGCCATCACGGGGGCACCTTTGAGCCGCTCTACGCCGGTCACCGTGGCTGTGCCACCTTGGATTTCCACATCTGCACCCATGCGCAAAAGCTCGGGTGCGTGCATGAACCGGTTCTCGAAGATGGTTTCTTCCAGATGGCTCACTCCCTCCGCAGTGCAAAGAAGCGCCATCATCTGTGCCTGAAGATCGGTCGGAAACCCTGGAAACGGCTCGGTCCGGACATCCACAGCCGAAACCCGGCCGTTCCTGCGTGCAACCTTCAGGCCTGTGTTCGTCTCCTCAACCGCGATGCCAGCTTCGTCTAGCTTCTCAGCAAAAGCCGTGACCAGACTTAAACGTCCCCCGAGGCATTCCACTTCACCGCCACAAATCGCTGGGGCCAGCATATAGGTGCCAAGTTCGATCCGGTCTGTCACAACGCGATGGGTCGCCCCTCCCAGCCGGTCCACACCTTCGATCGTGATAGTCGAAGTGCCGGCACCTTCGATATGCGCGCCCATGGCCGAAAGGCATTCAGCAAGGTCGACAATTTCCGGCTCCCGGGCCGCGTTGTCGATTACAGTCGTACCTTTGGCGAGTGTGGCAGCCATCAAAACGTTTTCGGTCGCCCCAACGGATGCGAACCTCAGAGGCACATGCGCACCTTTCAATCCGCCCGTTGTTTTCGCATGCAGGTACCCGTCCCTGAGCTCGATTTCGGCCCCCATGGCCTCAAGAGCGGTGACGTGAATATCCATTGGCCGCGCGCCAATCGCGCATCCACCCGGCAAAGAAACAACCGCGTGCCCTTCGCGCGCCAACAAGGGGCCGAGCACCAAGTTAGAAGCCCGCATCTTTCGCACGATGTCATAATCGGCGGTCGTGTTGATCGGCCCGAGAGACGACATGGCGATCACCCGCCCGTCCTGAAGGCTTTGAACTTCCGAGCCCAAAGACTGCAGCAGAAGCGTCATTGTCTTTATGTCGGACAGCCGCGGCGCATTCATCAATGTCAACGGCTCTTCTGTCAGAAGCGTGGCCGGCATCAATGCCAGACAGGCGTTCTTTGCCCCCGCAATCTGGATCGTGCCGCGTAATTCGGCTCCGCCAGTCACCACAATTGAATCCATCAGCCTGCCTTTTCGTTCTTGTCTTTCCCGCCTCGAGCATCGGCCTGGCGCTTTCGACGCTGAAGGTTTGCCTTTAGGGCTGCCTTCAACCGATCCTCGCGCGCCGTTGATTTACCAGCCTTGCTGCTTTCGGGTTTTCTGCTCATGCGCGGGACATATCGCATGCGCGAAAAACCGTCCAGATTACGCTTGCCAGAGTCCAGAATTGACAGTATCCCGCCCCTCGCGCTGCAGTAGCTCAGTGGTAGAGCACTCCCTTGGTAAGGGAGAGGTCGGGAGTTCAATCCTCCCCTGCAGCACCATCTCGCTTTTTGAGCCCGAAAAATTCCCTAAGTATTTAAACGGGAACGAAAATTCAGGAGTTCCATACATACCATTTGGGCCGTACCGAAGTGGCTCTGCAAACGCTAACCGAAGCACTGTTTGGCGCATGGCAAAGTCACCATTTTTATATATTTTCCAAGGGCTTGACAGGAACCGCATAGCGAGTTCCATACAATCCTCAAACCGGCCCTTATCAGGTACCGCTTCGGCAATCCTCTCACGGAGCACGATCTTGTCGCGCTCAAGCTTGTCGATCTTGTTTTCGTAGGCACTGACCACGGCGCTATTGTTGGCTTCGACCACACGATCCAAGAGGCTTTCGATCTGACGGTTGAGATCGTCGAGCTGGAGCTTGAGGGCTGCCTTCTCGCTTTGCGAGATGACAAATCGATTGTCCCACGCATCGCGCAACATCGCCTTGGCGAGTTCAAAGAAACGCTCTGCAGGCGTTAACGCCTTCATGATCTCGGCGAAGCCTTCCTCGAGCTTAGCCTTGGGAACAGACTTGCTCTTGGCCTCACAGCCTCGTGTCTCACAGCGATAGTAGGCATAGTGCCTGTACTTGCCTTTAGAGCCTGACCTAGAATGTGGATGGTCTCATCTGATATGGTATTTCCCTACTGAATTTAACCACAGACAGGGAAGACCACATGGCTTGGAACGAGACCACCCGCGCGAAGTATAAGCGTAGTTCGGACCGATATGAA
>JAJDZT010000148.1 GCA_022824525.1 Silicimonas sp.
CATGGGTTTGGAACACACGCGGCACCGATCTCCCACCAATGCCTTCGTTCACATTCTGTCCTGCATCGCTGCCTACGTTCTGGCGCAGCCAAAGATCAAGATGGGCAAAATTGTCGTCCCAGACGGCATTCGGAGCATTACCAGTGTGACGTGAGCTTATCCGGAACTGGGGTAGACTACGTCTTCCTGACCGATGTCGATGAATTCCCCCTTCTGAGAGGTGGAGATGGTTCACTCAAGGCGCTTATGAAGCGCTTAGACTGGCCCGACGTTTTGACAATGCCAGAGACGGTATTCGGAACGGGGGATATTCTTGAGTATCGAGACAGCCCGATCACGGGCCAGTTTCTGCGCAGCACAAGCATGAAACCGGGGAAATGGCGTAGCCGCAGGGGTTTCAAATCCATAACGCGCGTCGATCCGCGATTGGTGATCCGCAACCACAGGCCGCTTGCACGCGAACGCGTCGCAGGCGATCTGCGCTGGCTCGACGGTTCAGGCAAAGACTTCCCCTTAGAATTCCGTCACGTCCACCAAAAGGGCACTGATGCGCGCGGCATGTTCGATCTCGTAACGCTGAACCACTACACGCTGCGATCCCTTGAGAGCTTTCTCGTCAAGCACGCCCGCGGTGATGCCGTCGCGGAAGGTCGCGTCGACAAAACCTATTTCCGACGCCGCAACCAGGTGGTGGTGAACAACTCCGAGATGTTGGCGAACCTGCCAAGACTGGAAGAGGAAATTGCGACGCTTCGGCAAAACACGAGGCTGAAAGAGCTTCACCTTGCCTCTGTCCAAGCGCATCAAGCGAAAATCGCCAAACTGAAAAGCACCCCTTTCTATGAGGAACTGCTGTCCATCGCCGGGCTGGCACCTGCAGATGGCTGACGTCCTTCCCAAGCGGTTTCACGAGTGGTTTGCGTCACGCGGTTGGTCGGCGCACCCGCACCAAATAGACATGGCCGAAAGAGCCGCCGCGCCGTCATTGCTTCTCATAGCACCGACGGGCGGAGGAAAGACGCTCGCCGGGTTTCTGCCAACTTTGGCGGAGTTGAGCGATGCTTCGCATGATGGCCTACACACGATCTATGTATCGCCCTTAAAGGCCCTTGCCGCCGACATTCGACGTAATCTCGCTACTCCGATTGAAGAGATGGGACTTGGCATACGTGTCGAGGACCGAACCGGCGACACCACGGCAACGCAGAAGAAACGTCAGCGTACCGACCCACCACACATTCTGCTCACGACACCGGAAAGCTTGGCTCTTCTCTTAAGCTACGAAGATGCCCCCTCAATGTTCTCAGGTCTCTCACGCGTGATCGTGGATGAAATCCATGCGTTGGCAGATTCAAAGCGCGGCGATCAACTGATGCTTTGTCTAGCCGAGCTGCAGGCCATGTGTCCAAGCCTCCGCCGCGTGGGTTTATCCGCGACGGTCGAAGACCCGCACGCAATTGCGCGCTTTCTTGCCAAACACCCCGACCCTTGCCCAATCCTCGAAGCTGACCCAGGACCGGAGCCGGACATCGCGATGCTTACTACTGATGTCATGCCACCTTGGTCAGGCGGCGGCGCGGCCTATGCCATTCCGGCGGTGCTTGAGGAAGTGAAGAAGCACAAAACGACACTGATTTTCCACAATACCCGGGCACAAGCAGAGATTTTCTTTCATAACCTATGGCTCGGCAACGGTGATGGGCTTCCGATTGGCATCCACCATGGTTCACTGGCGAAGGCACAAAGACAGAAAGTCGAGACCGCGATGGTCGCGGGCGGTCTTCGGGCTATCGTCTGCACGGGCACGCTGGATCTTGGTATCGATTGGGGCGACGTCGATCTGATTATTCAGGTGGGTGCCCCAAAGAACGTCAAACGGCTTGTCCAAAGGATCGGTCGCGCCAACCACAATTACAACGCGCCCTCGAAAGCCTTGATCGTCCCGGCCAATCGCTTTGAGGTTGTCGAGTGCGTTGCCGCACTACAGGCAGTGCGGGAGAAAGCGCTGGACGGTGAGCCGAGGGGACCGGGACCACGCGATGTCCTATGTCAGCATATTCTGATCCGCGCCTGCCGCGGCCCTTTTGATCCAGATGAGCTTTTCCGTACGTTTTGCACCGCCGGCGCCTATGTGGGCCTCGAACGCAAGGCGTTCGATGATTGCCTCGATCTGATGGCCACGGGTGGCTACGCTCTTCGCGCCTACGACCGTTGGCAAAGGCTGAAGCAGCGACGGGACGGCGCCTGGGAGCTTCGTGACCCGAGATCGCCAGGCCAAATAAGACGTAACCTCGGCACTATTCTGGACACAGAAACGCTCAAGGTACGCCTGAAAAATCGAATGGGTGGCCGACCGCTGGGCGAGATTGAGGAAGGATTTGCCGCCTCGCTTACGCCCGGTGACACGTTCCTTATCGGCGGCCAGATCGTACGCTATGAAGGTCTGAAGGAAATGACGGTCGAGGTGACGCGTCGTGCTGACAAGGCGCCGAAAATCGCAACTTTCAACGGAACCAAGTTCGCGACCTCCACGCAATTAACCCATCGCATCCTCGATAGCTTTGAAAAACGCGATTGGACCGGGCTCCCAAAGCATACCGCCGAATGGCTGGAGTTGCAGGCCCGTCGCTCAAAGCTCCCTCAAACCGATCGCATTCTGGTAGAGAGCTTTCCACATGACGGCAGGCAAAACACCTGCATCTACGGATTTGCTGGTCGAAATGCGATGCAGACCCTTGGCCTTCTAGTCACGCACCAAATGGAAGCCGACGGGCTTGCGCCACTTGGCTTCGTCTCAACCGACTATGCAACACTCATATGGGGTCTCGAACAGGTGCCCGATCCGGAACCCTTGTTTAAACCGGAGGCTTTGCGCGCTGCCTTTCAGACGTGGATGTCGGGAAACGCCGTGATGAAGCGTACCTTTCGCGGGACCGCGACGGTGTCCATGATGCTGGAACGCAATTACGGCGCCGGGCGCCGGAGCGGGCGGCAGGCAACGTTTTCGTCCGACATCCTGTATGACACTTTGATCAAGTACGACCCCGATCACCTGCTCCTGAGGATCACACACGAGGAAGCTATGCGCGGCCTGGTTGATTTCGGGCGGATCGACGAGATGCTATTGCGCTCGGGTGGCCGGGTCGACCATGTCGTGCTTGATCGGGTCACCCCACTCGCGGCACCACTCTTTCTTGAACCCGGACGAATCCCGATCCAAGGCGAAGGGCGCGAGCGCATCCTCGCCATTGAGGCCGAGAGATTGATGGAAGCGGCAGGGTTATCCTGATCGCTCACGCGGTTGCGGAACTGCCGGTCTACTCACAAAGGCTGTCGACCACCTTCGCGAGAAAGACTTCTCCGGCCTCAAACTGAGCAATGCTCAGAAACTCGTCAGGTTGATGCGCTTGCTCGATATTCCCCGGCCCACATATCACCGCGGAAATATCAGCCGCTTGGAAATGGCCAGCCTCGGTTCCGTAACTCACAACGTGATCCGCATTATCGCCAGTGAGACGTCGCACAAGCTGCTCAGCCACACCATTCTCCTCGGGCACAAGCCCGGGGACGTCCTCGCCAGGTGTCATGATAATCTGTGCGGAAGGGGCGATGGCTTGCATTTCGGCCTGTAGTCCTGCGGCATACGCGCGGGCTGAGCCAAGCCATGCTTCGCGGTCGTCATCAGGCACGAAACGCATCTCCATAACGAACCTGCAATCTGCAGCCGTAATGTTGTGCGCAGTCCCTCCGGATATCTTGCCAACATGAAGCGTCGTCCACGGAGGTTCGAAAATTGCAGCGATTGGTGTCGGTGTCTTGGCGCGGCTTTCTGCATTTCGCTGGTTCGCCCACTCGATCAAACGTGCTGCTTCGTGGATTGCGCTGACACCGGTATGCATGATCGAGGAATGAACCTCGAACCCTTTGATATGAATGTCGAAACTTGCGCTACCTTTGTGCCCGGTCACACAGTTCATCATGGAAGGCTCGCCTATTATCGCAGCACCCGCTTTTGGCAATCCGGCTTCCGCCATCGCTGCAATAAGTGGTGGCGCGCCGGCACATCCGATTTCCTCGTCGAAAGAGAGAGCAATCTGCAAAGGGCGTTTCAGGTCGCTCTTTAACGCCCTCTGCAAAGCGTGAAGCGCTAGTGCATCGAAGCCCTTCATGTCGCAAGTACCGCGTCCGAACAGCTTGCCATCCCGTTCCGTAACGGTCCAAGGGTCGCTGCTCCAGTACTGACCGTCGATAGGTACGACGTCGGTGTGTCCGGACAAGACAACACCGCCGGGAACATCGGGACCAACCTGACAGAAGATCGCGTGTTTCGTCGGATCGCCCGCTTTCGGCATCCGATATGCCCGTACACCGAGATCATTCAGGTACGTTTCAACCCAATCCACCAACGGCAAGTTCGTGTCACGACTTACCGTCGGGAAGGCGACCAGGTTCTCCAAGATCTGCCGCGCAGTCAGTGCCTCAGTCATGGGGCAGTTTATTCTCCGAAGAATGGGGCACTTCAAGCATTGCTCGCGCTTGCACCAAGATCATTGACGCTTGCCCTCGCGCTCAAAACCGCCCCAATCGCCTTGAAGGACAAAATGGTCAGGGCTCACCTCGTCATACTTTGAGGGTTCCGGCGCGTAGTCGACAGGGAAGATGGGAGAGGGGATCGGCTTGAAGTTAAGGTCCTTCTCCGTTTTCCGTCGTCTTGGATCTGCGACCGGTACCGCCGACATAAGCGCCTTCGTGTACGGATGGCGGGGATCCTCAAAGATCGCAGCCCGTGGTCCGATCTCAACGATTCTGCCGAGATACATCACACCAACCGCGTGGCTCACACGCTCGACCACGGCCATGTCATGGCTGATGAAGAGCATGGAAATCCCAAGATCAGCCTGGAGTTCCATCAAAAGGTTCAGCACCTGGGCCTGAACACTGACGTCGAGCGCGCTGACCGCCTCGTCCGCGATAATGAGCTTCGGGTTCAGGGCAAGCGCGCGCGCAATTGCAATACGTTGGCGCTGCCCACCGGACATTTCGTGAGGATATCTGCTCAGAAAACTCCGTGGCAATTCCACGCGATCAAAGAGCCGCGCCACAATATCCGCTCGCTCCTGGGCATCACCGACATTGTAGTTGATCAGGGGTTCGGCAACCTGATCCTGCAACTTCATCTGAGGGTTTAGGGAAGCAAACGGATCCTGGAAGATCATTTGCATGTCGCGGCGCGCTTTGCGCAATTCGTCTTGCGAATACGCGAGAACGTCTTTTCCATCGAGCTGTACTTGGCCAGACAGTGGCTCAACAAGCCGCAGAACAGACCTTCCACAGGACGACTTTCCGCAACCGGACTCGCCAACCAAACTTAACGTTTGGCCGGATTTCACCTGAAAAGACACATCTTCGACGGCGTGTACATTGGCCACTGTCCGGCGGAAGAACCCGCCCTTGGCTGGAAAACGTGTGGTCAGGTGTTTGACGTCAAGCAGCACCCTATCTTCCTTTGGAACGATCGGTTCCGAAGCAGCTTCCCCGTCACCCATGAGCTTTAGGCGAACTGGTGCAGTGGTGCCTTTCATCTCCCCAAGCTTTGGAACGGCCGCGAGAAGTGCTTGAGTGTAGGGATGCTGAGGTGCCTCGAATATCTGTTCGACGGGCCCCTCTTCCACCTTGTTTCCACGGAACATCACCACGACCCGGTCGGCCATCTGAGCAACGACTGCCATATCGTGCGTGATAAACATGACAGCCGTCCCGGTTTCCCGTTTCAAACGGTCGATCAAAGCAAGGATTTCTGCCTGTATGGTCACATCAAGTGCGGTTGTGGGTTCGTCGGCAATCAAAAGACGCGGCTCACATGCCAGTGCCATGGCGATTACAACGCGCTGTCGCATCCCGCCTGAGAGTTCATGCGGATACTGCTTCAGACGCCGCTCTGGTTCGGGAATGCGCACTTGCCGGAGAAGTTCGAGCGCCCGCTCCGTCGCTGCCGCTTTGTCCATGCCTTTGTGAACACGCAGCCCCTCGGTCAACTGTCGACCGACAGTGAAGACCGGGTTCAGCGAGGTCATCGGCTCCTGGAAGATCATACCGATCTCGTTTCCACGAATGGTGCGCATCACACTGTCGCCAGCAGTAGAAACGTCCAGCATTCCCCCCTCGGCCTCACCGCGATCGAACAGAAGCTGTCCGCCTGCGATTTCTCCGCCACCGAACTCCACCAACCTCATTAGTGAAAGCGAGGAAACCGATTTCCCTGAACCTGATTCTCCAACGATGGCAACAGTTTCGCCCGGGGCAATATCGAAGCTTACGTCTTTGACGCCAACGACAGGTCCGTCCTTTGTTTGAAATTCGACACGCAGGTTTCGTAGGGACGCAAGCAGTTGGTCTAGCATTTCAAGCCTTTGGTTGGGTCAGCATCACGCTAGTGGTGCGTTTTGAGCGCGTCAATTCGGTGGATCAAGCCATACCCTTGCTGGTCAGATCGATCCGACAAAACCGGCAGACAAACCGAGCAGCCTTACCGCTTGCACAAATTGACATCGTTTGTCGAAGTATTCAGCAGGTTTTTCTGCCTTCCGCTTGGGCAGTGCTTGCATTTTGTCAATCTTTCAGTCGAAACTTCACATGTCCGCGCCTCGGGGGGTGGGGATGATCAAATCAACAGAAGTTGGATCGTGGTGCGCAATTCGCAACCCGTCAAAAAAAGTCCCTCCCGTTCGCCAATTCCGGCGAGGCCTTCGGCGCGTTCTACCCAACAAGGAGTGAAACCCATGAAACTCATGACAGCCCTTCTGGGGGCATCGGCGTTCTGCGCAATGTCGACTGTCGCCGTAGCAGAAGGCCATGAAGGCGAGCGCGGCCGAGATGGCGAAGTCAAAATCATTTATTGGCAGGCCCCATCCATCCTGAACAGCTACCTATCCGGCGGGACCAAGGATATGGAATCGGCATCGCTCGTGATTGAGCCTCTCGCCCGGTTTGATGAAAACGGCAACCTCGTCCCCTGGCTCGTCGACGAAATTCCAACCGTCGCCAATGGTGGCGTCAGCGAAGACCTGACACAGATTACGTGGAAGTTAACCGAAGGAATTCTCTGGTCGGACGGAACGCCACTCACCAGCGCCGACGTCAAGTTCAGCTATGAGTACTGCGTTCACCCCGAAGGCGGCTGTGCACAACTTGCCCGCTACGAAGGTGTTGAAAGCGTGGAGATACCGGATGATCTCACGATCATCGTGAACTTCAACGCACCGCAGCCAAACCCGTACAACGCATTTGTCGGCAATGAAGCTCCGATCATCCAGAAGGCGCAGTTCGAAGACTGCATCGGGGCAAAGGCTCCCGAGTGCACCGAGGCCAACTTTGGCCCGATCGGCACCGGCCCATTCGTTGTAACGGATTTCAAACCGAATGACGTGATCACCTACGCGGCAAACGACAACTACCGCGAAGAAGGGAAACCCGCATTTGCGACCGTGACGTTCAAGGGTGGCGGCGATGCAACCGCTGCGGGCCGTGCAGTTATGGAAACGGGTGAGTTCGACTACGCCTGGAACCTTCAACTTGCACCTGACGTGATCGCCAAAATGGCCGAAGGTGGTCTTGGAACGCCGGTTGCAGGTTTTGGCCCGCTTGTCGAACGGATCATGCTCAACCACACGAACCCAGACCCTGCCCTTGGTCCTGACGAGCGCGCGGTCATCCGTCCGCACCCATTCCTGCAGGAACCAGCTGTTTACAAAGCCATGTCGATGGCAATCGACCGCGCTTTGCTGGTTGAGATTGGCTACGGCGAAGCAGGCAAAGTGACCTGCAACTGGGTGCCGGCGCCGGAAATCTTCAACTCGGACGCACTCGACTGCGAAACCCAGGACATCGCGGGCGCAAACGCACTGCTCGATGAAGCAGGTTTCGTCGACAGCGACGGAGACGGCATCCGCGAAGTAAACGGCGTGCCGATGAAGCTCCTCTATCAGACGTCGACCAACGCCGTGCGTCAGGACTTCCAGGCCCTGATCAAGCAGTGGTGGAGCGAAATCGGTATTGAAACCGAGCTTCGCAACATTGACGCATCAGTCTTCTTCGGTGGCGATCCGGGCAGCCCGGACACGTTCCAGAAGTTCTATGCTGACGTGGAAATGTACGCCAACACCTTCAGCGGCACGGATCCACAGGCCTATCTCGCCAAAGGGCTTTGCAATCAGGCTCCGTCACCTGACACACAGTGGCAAGGTGAAAACATCGCACGCTTCTGCATGGAAGAGTATGATGCACTCCACGCTGTTCTAGCCAAGACCGCTGACATCGAGGAACGCGCCAGGATCGCAAAAGAGCTGAACGATATGGCCGTTTCGAATGGTATCATGATTCCACTTGTGCACCGCGGCCGTATTTCGGCGCATGCCAACACGCTCGGAGGCGTGAAACTCAACGTGTGGGACAGTGAAATCTGGAACACCGCCGATTGGTATCGCATCGGCGAGTAATCCCTTTCGTGGGGCGGGGAACATCCTCGCCCCACTCTTCCGGGGCCCAGTGCGCACATGCTGACATACACCATCCGACGACTGGTGCTGAGCGTTCCGACGCTTCTGTTCATCAGCTTCGTTATTTTCATGCTGCTGGAGCTTGCGCCCGGCGACCCCTTGGCGGGCATGCCGCTCACCATTCCAGACGAAGTGAAGGCCAAGATGCGCGAGGCGCTTGGTGTTGGTCAGCCCTTCTACATTGCCTTCCCGAAATGGCTCTACCAATTCTTCGTCGTCGAGCCGCTGTTCATGATCGACGCGATATTCGGCACGTCTTTTGGAGGAGACACTCAACGCGTTCTGTCCTGGCAAACACGTTCGCCTGTCATGGACATCGTGTTCCAGCGACTGCCACAAACACTCTGGGTCGTGGGCACCGCTTATGTCGTGGCCATATTGATTGCTCTTCCAATCGGAATATACTCTGCGTACCGACAGTATTCCTGGTTCGACAACGCAGGAACCTTCGTCACGATGGTCGGCTTTTCAGTGCCCCCGTTCTTTTCCGGGGTACTCGTTATCGTCATTTTCAGCGTTCAGCTGGGTTGGTTCCCTTCGATTTATGACACCACGCATCGCGTAACCGATTGGGCGAGCTTCAGAGTCCAATTACAACAGATGGTCATGCCGGTGATGGTTCTTGCTTTGCAGATCACCTCTCAGCTCAGCCGTTTCATGCGCGCGTCCATGTTGGATAACCTGAATCAGGACTACGTGCGAACGGCCCGTGCAAAGGGCCTTGGCGAGAAAACCGTCGTTCTGGTCCATGTCCTTCGGAATTCGCTGATCCCGGTCGTTACGGTCATCGCCATCGGCATACCGTCAATTTTCGGCGGCGCGATTATCACGGAACAGGTCTTCAAGGTGAACGGGATCGGACAGCTTCTGATCACCGCGATCCAGGCCAACGATCTGCCGATGGTCCAGACACTTACCTTTATCTTTGCGATCCTGATCGTTCTGTTCAACCTGATAGCCGACATTCTTTACGGCATCCTTGATCCGAGGATCCGTTATGAGTGACGCGCCGATCTCAATGGACAAAGTGGAACCGACTGCCCCTCCGCGGTCGCAGTGGGCAGACATTTGGGACCAGTTCAAATCGCATCGCGGTGCAATGTGGGGCGCGGGCATTTTTCTCTTCATCGTGTTGATGGTCCTGTTCGGTCCTTATGTTTACTGGAACGATCCCCAACACGTGCCAACCGGGCGAGACTTCCTGAACCTGCGCGACACCCGACCAATTTACACGGCGCTGTGGGACGGCGATGCCAAGGTCAACTGGCTATACCCGCTTGGCACGGACAATCTTGGTCGAGACATACTCGGGCGACTTCTGATCGGCGGCCGGATATCGTTGGCTGTTGGCATGGCGGCGATGGTTTTGTCGGTCGTGCTCGGTACATTGATCGGGGTGCTGGCGGGCTACTTCCGACTTCTCGACGGGCCGCTGATGCGCCTCACAGACCTGTTTCTCGCTCTCCCGCTGCTGCCGCTGCTCTTGGTCGCGGTGCTGCTATTCCGTGACCGCCTAGCCAACATGTTCGGGCCTGAGGGCGGCACATTTATTCTGATCGTCACACTTGTCGGAATTACGAGCTGGATGCAGACCGCGCGTATCGTGCGCGGCGACGTACTTGCGCTGAAAGAACGCGAGTTCATTCTGGCAGCTCGGTCCATTGGCACTTCGCCTACAAAGATGATCCTCCGGCATCTTTTGCCCAATGTCATGAGCCCGATCATGGTTTCGGCAACCTTGGGGATCGCTACAGCGATCATCACCGAAAGCGCCCTGTCCTTCCTTGGCTTCGGATTTCCTCCGGACTTTCCGACTTGGGGCAAACTCTTGTTCGATGCCGTAGACCGTATGGAGCTTTATCCGGAACGCGTTCTGTGGCCCGGACTTCTGATCTCCCTCACCGTCTTGAGCGTCAACTACGTCGGCGACGGGTTGAGAGACGCGCTAGACCCACGAATTCGCGGGCGATAAGGCAAGTTTAACCCTTTCGATTTAGCCAAAGCGCGACTTTAACCGGGGACGCTTTATGGAAAATCGCGCAGAAAAAACGAACCTCGAAATTCAGGCCGTGATTGATGCGATCAATTCAATGCAGGCAGTAATTTGGTTCGAGCCAGATGGAACCATTATCGAAGCCAACGAAAACTTCTGTAAAACGATGGGCTACCGGTTGAATGAGATCGTCGGACAGCACCACAGCATGTTCGTCGATGCCGAATATGCGCGCAGTGAAGAGTATCGAGCTTTATGGCAAACTCTGAAAAGAGGCGAAAGGTGCAAGGGCGAGTTCCTGAGAATGGGGAAGGACGGTAACGAAGTCTACCTTGATGCCATGTACCAACCTGCCTGCGATGAAAACGGCGCCGTCACCAAAGTTGTGAAGATCGCGCGAGACATCACTGATCGCGCACAGATGCGCGCAGAGCTGCAAAGTCGTATTGACGCAATCTCGAACTCTCAGGCGATTACCGAGTTCGATCTGGATGGCAAGATTCTATCGGCAAACGGGAATTTCCTCAGAATCACTGGTTACACAGAGGGCGAACTTGTCGGACGAAATCACAGGCTTCTTCTGGACGAGGCTGTAGCGAACTCACGTAACGGGTCGGAGCTTTGGGACAAACTTCGCCGCGGGGAGCATGAAACTGGCGAATTCACTCGTGTTGGAAAGGACAAAAAGCGCCTTTGGTTGCAGGCGACATACAATCCGATCCTTGATCGACACGGCAATGTCGTAAAGGTCATTCAGTTCGCAACAGATGTGACCAAACAAAAGTTACAAAACCTCAAGCTCATTGAAGGTGTGACAGAAATTTCAGCTTCAATAGCAGCAGAAGTCGGGACGATAACAGAGACGGCTGGAGAGCTTGCGAAGCGAAGCGAGAACCAAGCTGCCACGGTCGAAGAAACATCTGCCGCGATGGAAGAAATCTCGGCTACTGTCAAAAGCAATGTCGCGAACGCCCAAAAAGCGACAGAGCAGGCCCGCACAGCCAGAGATCAAGCTCAGAAAGGCGGCAACGTCGTCGACAACGCAATCGCCGCAATGGAGAAGATCCAAGACGGTTCCAAACAAATCCGCAAGTTCATCGAAGTCATCGACTCGATTGCATTTCAGACCAATCTGCTTGCTCTGAACGCCGGCGTCGAGGCCGCACGCGCAGGTGATGCGGGACGTGGATTCGCAGTTGTCGCTTCGGAAGTGCGCGCGCTTGCGCAACGCGCTTCGGAGTCAGCCAAGGACATCAACGCACTCATCGACACCAACGCTCGGGAAGTCAGCGAAGGCGCTACATTGGTCAACGAAACAGGCAGCGTTCTCCAGGAAATCATGGAAGGCGTTTCAAGCGTGACCGATGGTATCGAAAACATCTTCTCGGCGAGCCAAGAGCAGTCCAACGGTTTGGCAGAAATCAGCGTGGCAATTTCCGAAGTCGACAAGGCCACCCAGCTCAATGCGACAATGGCGCAAGAAAGTTCAACGACCGCTGCAACGCTCTTGCAGAACAGCAGAGAACTGCAGTCATTGCTTGGAAAAGATGCAGCCTCAAGCGGAAAAGAACGCTCGGCGCCACCTAGGCGACCGGAGCGAACTGCTCAAACAGTGAGACAGGCACCGCCTCGTGTTGAGCCGAAAGTGGCGGTCAACCAATCGTCTGCTCATACATTCGATGACGACGCCTGGACCGAGTTCTGAGCGACGAAAGCGCAGCTTACAAAAGTAAATTACCGGCGTCAGCTTGCCGAGCAACGTAATCACACGCGAATTTGCGACTTGTGAGCGGCGTCATGTTCTTCCTTATCGGCTGGTCCCACTACCCTGGAACACTATGAATTTGCATTCAAAAGGAAACGTACGCTGACTTCTTGATCTTTGAATCCTTTGAACCTACTCGACCGTTCTCTTGATGCGTCGAACCGCCAACCAGACCAGTACAAGAACAATCGGTGTCAGAATGGACAACGCAGCTGTCTTTCCAAAACCGGCTGCTTCAAAGGCTGGGAATAGCAGGTAAGACAACAGATTGACGGCATAGTAGCTGATTGCCGCAACCGAGAACCCTTCAACAGTTTTTTGCAGACGGAGTTGCAGATCCGCGCGTCGGTCCATGGATGCGAGCAAATCCTGGTTTTGTGCTGACCGCTCCACGTCAACCCGCGTTCTCAGCAGGTTAGCTGCACGCTCCGCACGTTCTGCCATCGCGCGCAACTGCCCTTCAACCGCTTTCACTGTCCGCATCGCAGGGTCAAACCGACGCATCATGAACTCAGCGAATGTTTGTCGGCCGTCAAACCGCTCTTCCCGTAGCACTGCAATACGCTGGTTGACCAATGCCTCGTAAGCACCGGTTGCACCGAACCGGAAAGCCGATTGTGCCAAAGTACTTTCCAAATCGGCCGAAACATCAAGCAAAGCCTTCAGAGTGCTTTCCGATTGGACATCCGTGCCGCGCATCTCGGACATCAGTTCCGTCAAGCGCCCGTTCATATCGCCAATGGCAGGACCAAGAGAACGCGCTCGCGCGAGACCCAACATAGACATCGACTTGTAGGTCTCGATCTCGCAGATGCGTTGCACAACGCGGCCAATCCTACGCGCGCCCATTTCAGGTTTCGCGAAAAGGGCGAACCGCATATGCCCAGCGCTATCAATTCGAAAATCGCCGGCCATGATCGCAGTTCCATCGAGAACCTCGCTGATCGCCAAGCTCTCAGGCACGAACCACTTCTCGATTTTGCCGTGAACCGACTTTGGGTCTTCGCATACTTCAACGCGGATCAAAGCCGATGTAATGCGATGGCCGGGTGCCTCTTCCAGCCAGTCGGCCGGAAACATGGCGAAGGTCGAGGCATCGAACGGCGTTTCTGCGACACCAACTCCGAAAACGGTATACGTCACAAACTCAGTGTGGCTTTCCCACTTCAGTTTGTGTCGGCCAATCTCTCCGAAGTAGTGGGTCGCGCCCGGTTGCGGGTGGGGCGCACCATGCCGATCTAACAATGCGATGAGGTGCTCGCGATCCAGATCCCGATCCCTCGCCGCCGCATCCTGTGGGCGCTTGATCGCAAGATACGCTGCCCGGCACGGTGCCTCCAGCGTCGGGAACGGCCGCGCATGGAGCTCGTTGGCAAGTTGATACCGCAGATCATGGTCTTTGAGTGGGCTCATTGGCGCGTCTCTTTCTGGCGTCTGTATACGCACTAAATCAGATAGAGCAAATTTTCTTTTAGGAAAATCCGCAACTTAGCAGTCCACATTCGTATACATTTTCTACCCGAACATAACTGTCCCGACATCTCGACGCCGCCCCTCAGGCCGAGTAGTCAAAGGAAACAAAAGATCGCAGCGTAAACGGGCAATCAGAATAGCCGGAGCATTCGACATATGTATTGTTGGCCAAGCCGGGCGGCTCTCATACGAGGCCGTGCTTTTTGCGGCCTCGCTGCGGCAGGCTGCGCCTGGTTTTGAAGGCAAGCTTATCATCGGTGAACCACAACCTGGGCCCCTTTGGCCGCGTGACCCCCGTATGGATGAAGATATCAAGGCCCTTCTACGTCTTCTGGATGCAACTATTCTTCCGTTCGAGTGCCAGCACTTCGGGGCAGGTTATCCGCAAGGAAACAAAGTTGAACTTCTGGCCAGGATGACACCCGAGCGCCCTTTCCTGTTCTTCGACACAGACACGCTTATTTTGGGCGACATTGGGGGACTGCCGTTCGACTTCAACCGTCCGTCTGCCTCTCTGGCGAGGGAGAACACGTGGCCCGTCGTTCCTCTCTACGGACCGACCCTGCCTGATATTTGGCAGGCGGTGTACGACCTTGCGGGCGTGGAAATGAGCCGGTCACTCGATCCGTCGTTTCCAGTGGGGCACTGGGAACGGCATTTATACTTCAATGCAGGTTGGTTCTTCTTCCGTTGCCCGGAAATCTTTGGATCAAGAATGACCGCTCTGATGAGAGCGCTGCGCGACAAGACTCCACCAGAGCGTGCAAGTCAAAGCCTTGATCCATGGCTGGACCAGATTGCTCTCCCCGCGGTTGTCACCGGGCTGGGTGGCGGACGCCCAGATGAAACACTCGGTGGATTGGACGGCGAACTCACGCTTCACTGGCGCGCGCTTCCGCTTCTGTATGCAAAAGCCTCCGACGAGACCATTGCGTATTTGGAGGAAGTTACGGCCCCCAACCGCATCAAGAAAGTTCTCAAGCAATACGAGCCCTTCAAGCGGATGGTTTATCAGGGGCGTGGCGCGAAAGTTCGTGCCTTGTTCGATCGCAATGCTTTGCCGAGAACCGAGAAACCGATCCGCAACCGCATAAAACGCGCGAAACTATGGATGCGCTGACACCAAGCAGTCCCCATTGAAGTGTGCCGCCGCGCAACGTAACGTCCCCGCAAAATAAGGGAGACCAAAGACATGTCCGACAGTCCGCAACATTTCGATACGCTGCAAATCCATGGCGGCGCTGCGCCAGATCCCGCCACAGGCGCACGGCAGGTTCCAATTTATCAGTCCACCGCCTTTGTCTTTCAGGATGCTGACCACGCGGCACGCCTCTTCAACTTGCAGGAAGTAGGATACATCTATTCGCGCCTGACCAATCCGACAGTGGCCGCACTTGCAGAGCGAATTACTCACCTTGAAGGTGGAGCCGGAGGCATCTGTTGTTCATCAGGGCACGCCGCCCAAATCATGGCGCTATTCCCGCTCATGATGCCGGGCTGCAATGTTGTCGCGTCGACGCGCCTCTATGGCGGGACGTACACGCAGTTGACCCAGACAATCAAACGCTTCGGTTGGTCCGCGAAATTGGTGGATTTCGACGACTTGGATGCGGTTAAGGCAGCGATTGACGATGATACCCGCGCCATCTTCTGCGAAAGCATCGCAAACCCGGGCGGATACATCACCGACCTCGACGCAATTGCGAAGGTCGCGGATGACGCTGGCATTCCGCTTATCGTCGACAACACAAGCGCGTCGCCTTACCTCTGCAAGCCCATTGACCATGGCGCGACTCTCGTCGTCCACTCAACCACGAAGTACCTGACAGGGAACGGTACCGTAACAGGCGGTGCCGTGGTCGACAGCGGGAAGTTCAATTGGTCGGCCTCCGACAAGTTCCCGTCACTCAGCCAGCCCGAACCGGCATACCACGGCCTCACCTTCCACGAGGTTCTGGGTCCAATGGCCTTCACATTTCACTCCATCGCCGTGGGCCTGCGCGACTTGGGCATGACGATGAACCCTCAAGGCGCTCATTACACTCTGATGGGAATTGAGACGCTTTCCCTTCGCATGAGAAAGCATGTCGACAATGCCGTGAAGGTCGCCAAGTGGCTGGAAGCGGACGACCGGATCGAAAGCGTGACCTACGCAGGTCTGGAGAGTTCTCCTTATTACGACCGTGTTGCAAAGGTGTGCCCGAACGGAGCCGGTGCGCTTTTCACTTTTGCCATCAAGGGTGGATACGAAAACTGCGTGAAGCTTATCAACTCGGTCGAGTTGTTCAGCCATGTGGCGAACCTCGGTGATGCGCGATCTCTGATTATTCACTCAGCTTCGACGACGCACCGCCAATTGACCGATGAGCAACGCGAAGCTGCGGGTGCACTGCCAAATGTTGTGCGGGTTTCGATCGGAATTGAAGACGCCGACGATATCATAGCAGATCTCGATCAGGCGCTGACAAAAGCGCTCGCTTAAGACAAGTACAGCGCGAGGAACTGGGTTTCCCCGCGCTTCCCAAGACCCCTTTTTCAGGCGCGTGCTTCGTTCATTATGCGTCGCATCTCGGCAATTGACGCCTCCAACCCAAGAAAGATCGCTTCTCCTACAAGGAAGTGCCCAATATTCAGTTCCATGAGCTCCGGCAGCGCCGCGATCGGAGCAACGGTGTCATAGGTCAATCCGTGCCCTGCGTGCACCTCCAGACCGAGATCGTGGGCAAAGCGCGCCATCTTGGTCAACTGTTCAAGCTCCGCATCTCGCTCATCAAAGCGGCCCTCGGCGTGAAGATCGCAATAAGCTCCTGTATGAAGCTCGACCACTTCAGCGCCGATGCGATGCGCCGCTTCTATCTGGCGAGCGTCTGCCGCGATGAATATGGAAACACGACATCCTGCGTCCCTGAGCGGCGCAATGAAGTGGGCCAACCGGTTCTCTTCTCGAGCAACTTCAAGCCCGCCCTCGGTTGTGCGTTCTTCCCGCTTCTCCGGCACGATGCAGACCGCATGCGGCTTGTGGCGAAGAGCGATCGTCTGCATTTCCTCAGTCGCAGCCATCTCGAAATTCAAGGGAAGGGTCAGCGCCTCCATCAAGGACTCAATGTCGGAATCTGTGATGTGTCGACGATCCTCCCGCAAATGAGCGGTGATGCCATCCGCGCCCGCCTCTTCCGCGATCCGCGCTGCACGAACTGGATCGGGATATGCCCCTCCACGTGCGTTTCGCACGGTTGCAACATGGTCGATATTGACACCCAGTCTCAGCTTAGTAGCCATGGTTGCTCTCCAGCCTAGTTTCGCCGCCAAGTTAGGCGCGGTTATTGGGGCTGTCCATCAACCAACCCTCGGAGGCAAGGTGGCGCGGCTGTTCCTTTTGACAACTCTCACAATGGTCGCGTTCGCAGCGAATTCGCTATTGAACAGAGCCGCACTGGTAGACGATACGACTGGCCCAGCGGCTTTCGCGGCACTCCGCTTATTCTCTGGCGCCTTGGTCCTGGCAGTGCTGGTTGCCCTCCGTCAGGGGTTGCCGCGCCTGTCAGGCCGCAAACGCATCATTGGGGCCGGGTCACTGGCGCTCTACATGCTTGGGTTTTCCTTTGCCTATGTCGCGTTGGATGCAGGTTTAGGCGCGCTTGTCCTATTTGGAATGGTTCAACTCACCATGTTCGCTGGTGCCGTTGCGACAGGCGAGCAACCTCCCGCAGCCCGGTGGATTGGCTCCGGCTTGGCGCTGCTTGGCTTGGCATGGTTGATATGGCCCACAAACACCGAAGCCCCCAATTTGCCGGCAGTTCTACTCATGGTCAGCGCCGGCTTTGGGTGGGGCCTCTATTCGCTCGTCGGCCGCGGGGCTCGAGATCCGATGAGCGAAACCGCAGGTAACTTCATTTGTGCCGCCCCAATCTCCCTGGTTCTTTGGATCATGCTACCTGACGGCCTTTCACCGACCGGGGTTATGCTCGCCATACTCTCCGGTGCATTGACGTCCGGCTTGGGCTACGCGCTTTGGTACCATGTGCTGCCGAGACTTGATGCCTCGGTCGCCGCCCTCGCTCAGTTGACAGTTCCAGTAATAGCGGTCGCTGGAGGTGTGCTTTTCTTATCTGAGCAACTGACATTCCGGATCGCTTTTGCGAGCATCATCATATTAGGCGGGGTGGCCTTCGGCATCATGGGTCAGCGCAGGATTGGCTCCAAAGGGTCATAAAAAACAGCGCTGGAATTCGACCATGCCACGTCCGGAAGGCTGTCCGGCTTGAAGCGGCGCTCCCTGAGTTCCGACATGGACAACCAATGGCGCTCGGTCACAACGCCTTCGGGGTCAGTCCAGTTGCCGTGTGGATTGCCATCTACGATTTCGCATCGAAAATAGATGTCGGTCTGATGAAAGGGTCGATACGGGTCGTGGAATTCATTGACCAGAGCGACCTCTCCGACAGTCACGGTCAATCCAGTTTCTTCGTAAACCTCACGGATCAGATTGTCGCTGAGAGACGAATGGATTTCGACACCGCCGCCCGGTGCACAAAGGAGATCGCTTTTGCCACCGGGCCACGCGTTGACCATCAGCAACCTGTTTTCCAGAAGGATCAAACCACGTACCGCGAGGCGCAGGCTCATCTGTCGCGCGCCACGCCAGTGATCCGTGTCACATGGCCCATCTTGCGTCCCGCGCGTGCTTCCGCCTTTCCATAAAGATGGATCCGGGTGCCGGTCTCTGTGGAAATTGCAGGAACATGGTCGAGGTCATCGCCAATCAGATTTGTCATTACGACGTCTGAATGGCGAACGGGATCGACCAGTGTCCAACCTGCGATTGCCCTGATGTGCTGCTCAAACTGATCAATCACTGCGCCGGCTTCGGTCCAGTGGCCAGAGTTATGGACCCGTGGCGCAATCTCGTTCACGATCAAACCGGCGTCAGTCTGGAAGAGTTCGACACCCAAAACGCCGTCGTAATCCAAAGCCGCCAGAATCGTGCCTGCAATTCCAAATGCGCGCTCTCGTGTATCGCTATCGATCTGCGCCGGTACCGTTGTCGTGTGCAGGATACCATCCTTGTGGACGTTTTCGCCCGGTTCAAAACAGGCGATCCGACCATCCATACCGCGCGCGGCGATCACACTGATCTCGCGCTCAAAATGAACGAACCCTTCCAAGATGGCATCAGCCCCGTCCATCGCATCCAGTGCCGGCTGCGCGTCATGGGTGTTTGTGATCCGGGCTTGCCCTTTGCCATCATAACCCAGACGCCGCGTCTTCAGGATGGCAGGCATGCCAACTTCCGCCAATGCCTGCGCCAATCGCGCTGCGGCATCCGGTGCCGCTGCATCGACCGGCGCGTAAGGCGCAACATCGAGTCCGATTTCTTGGAGAAAGTTTTTTTCCGTCAACCGGTCCTGGCTAACGGCAAGCGCCTTCCGGTTCGGCCGGAAAGGAACCAGGGCCTCGATCCGATCCAAAGCCGTGGCAGGTACATTCTCAAACTCGTAGGTGACGACGTCGACGGAGCGTGCGAATGCCTCCAGCGCGTCTTTATCATCGTAACTTGCCGTCGTTGTTTGACCGGCCAATTCACCAGCCGGCGCCGCACCGGGTTCATAAATATGAACATGAAACCCCAGCCGGGATGCTGCCATCGCCAACATACGACCAAGTTGCCCACCACCAAGAATTCCAATTGTCTGGCCAGGGTTCAGTCGCTCACTCATCGGTAGGCTCCTCTGGGATGGAAGCCGAAAGCGACGCGCGCCATGCATCGACCCGTTGCGCAAGATCAGCATCGGTCATGGCCAGCATCTGCGCGGCCAAAAGCCCGCCATTCATGGCCCCACCCGCACCTATGGCCATTGTCGCAACAGGAAAACCGCGCGGCATTTGCAGGATGGAGTAGAGGCTGTCGACACCCTTCAGGGCACGCGTTTCCACGGGAATGCCAATGACAGGAACACGCGTTTTCGAGGCCATCATGCCGGGCAAGTGTGCGGCACCTCCTGCCCCCGCGATAATCACCTGTAGCCCACGTTCAACGGCTTCTTTGCCATAGTCCCACAGCCGGTCCGGCGTTCGGTGCGCCGAGACGATCTTCACCTCATGTTCTACATTGAGTGTCGTCAGAATCTCTGACGCGGGTTTCATCGTTGGCCAATCGGATTGGCTGCCCATGATTATCCCGACTTTTGGTGCCATAGGCCCCTCCCCGGTTGGTGCGACCTACCTACCGAGGTGTCTGAAGAGCCTCAAGCAATGATGTCGGGCGTCAGTCGATCCTCGATCGCCGCGATCCGATCCTTGAGCGCGAGTTTCTGCTTTTTGAGACGTTTTACGGAAAATGGATCCGTTCCACGCTCCTGCAACGCGTCTATGGCAACATCCAAGTCATGATGCTCACGTTTCAGTGCTTCCAGCTTAATGCGGAGCACATCTTCCGATTCCATTTGTTCTGCAGAGCGGCTCATGGTGTTCAACACTTCGATAATATTCGTTAAATTACCCTCAATCACGCGTTCGGCAAAGCCGTAATCCCCTTGTAGCGGACCGAATTCCCCCCATATCTTATGAAATGGCTGCCTTCGGGGGCCAAACATTCGTCGCTTGAGCCATGAGGACGGACATGAGCAAACTTACCTTGGGAACACATCCCTTTCTGCTTGGCTTCGATCAACTGGAACGGTTGGTGGAGCGTACGGCCAAGTCAGAGAACGGTTACCCTCCCTACAATATTGAACAAGTGAGCGAGAATGCATTCCGCATAACACTTGCCGTGGCAGGTTTTGCGGAAGAAGACCTGTCACTGACCGTTGAGGATCGCCAACTTGTTGTACGCGGCAAGCAAGCCGAAGACGGGGACGGTCGTGTCTTTCTACATCGTGGGATAGCGGCTCGGCAGTTTCAGCGGACCTTCCTGCTGGCAGATGGCGTCGAGGTGTCAGGGGCAGCGCTTGCGAACGGATTGCTGCATGTCGACCTAAGTAGAGCCGTTCCGGAGAAGGTTGTTCAATCGATCAAAATCGAAAAGGGGTAAGAGCATGAATACAAAATTCGACTTCAAGTACTTGGAAGACGGCGATCGGCTCGTTTACATCCGTCCAATCGACGTGGCGGACCTTCCCGATGAAATGCAGGAGCAGGCCGAGGGCCGTGACCGTATCTATGGTGTGCACTCCTCCGATGGACTTTGTCTCGCTCTGGTAAAGGATCGGAAGTTGGCCTTTGCCCTTGCACGGCAAAACGATTTCGCACCTGTTGAAGTGCACTAGCCCGAACGTCTTACTTAAGCCCGCCTCGCTTACGCGCCAGGACGCAGCAAACGGCTGAACTGCGGAACGCGCATAAGCAACCGCGACTGGCATCGCGACCAATGTGCGTCGCCTTGCTTCAACTCTCATCGATTTTCGATCAGTTTGGATCGCCCTTGTGCAATTCGTCGATGAGCTTCTCTACGATCTCGTGCTCGCTTAGACCTTTCGCCGCGCGGTGCAATACCAGCTCCGCGTGGCGGACGCCGTCTTCATCATATCCATATAGAACGGACTGAGCTCTCATATCGTTAGGTCCGGATAACCAAGAGCGACGGCTGAGCGGATCGATGTAGAGCGTCGACTTGGAGTAATGTTCGTCTCCGGACGCGATGTCTGTTCGTGCAAACATGATCTCGTCGACACCTTGATGCTCAAACGGCTGGCTGATGCTTCGAAAGTGCGAGTCCATCTTGCCATCGGAATCAACTCCATATCCTGTAACCGACAGTGACGAGACGTCCTGTGCAATACGCCAGATGCCAAAATGCTGTTTGCCATTTGCTTCGTAGCTGTATGTCCAAAGGCCCTTCAAAAACCTGTTGCGGTGGTAAAGCGCAAGCAGGGCATCTGAGCGGTGGATCAGCCAGTAGACGAGCAAGATCAACAATCGAAACAGCCCGACGCTGGTAAAGAACGTAATCAGCCACCTGACTTGCGGTTGGATGTCATCGACGGTGTAGAGAAGATTGCTGAGCGCCATTATGTAGGAGATCGTGACCAGCAAAATGAGGATATTCACCTTTTCCAGGATCGTCATGGCGTTGGTACCCCGTTCCTATTGCTTGAAATGAAGCGTTGTGATGGCAGGCGGCGCGTAATCGGCGTGCACCGCCCGCCTGCAAGCGCGCATTAAGCCGTTTGTGCTTGGGTCTGCATCATCCAAAGAAGTCCGAAGAGAAGTAGTGCAGCCGATAAGGCGCAGGCGATCGTGCGGACAGAGTTCCAGAAGGTCCAACGAGGCACATAGGTCTGGAGCCAGTAGTCGCGCGTGCTGTCCGACGACATCTCCATTCCCGCCAAGGCCTCGTTCATCGGGACATTGAAGAAAACGGTCACGCCAAAGCAGCCGACGAGATAGACGATCCCGGCCAGCATGATCAGCGTACCGGCGGGACCGGAGAGCACGAAAGCCCCGTAACCTGCAATGACCAGCGAAACTGCGGCCAATCCAAGAAACAATGCCATGAAAACCCAGCGAAACACTTCGCGGTTGATCACTTGCATAGCTTCCACACCGCCATAACCGCCGGTTAGGGCCAGGGAACGCATTATGAAATCGGAAAAGGCGAGGAAGACGCCCCCCACGAGTGCGTATGCGAGGATTGTGAATTGGATGAGAAGGAAGAAAACGGTCGACATGGGATTACTCCATTTTGAGGGTGGCGCGGCAGGAACTCTGCGCCTCCTGCCGGTTTTTCTTGAGATGATCAGGCGGCAGCAGACCACGCGCCTGCTTCCATGGCGGTCGCGGCAAACTCCGCGAAGTCGCGGGGCTTGCGCCCCAAAGCACGTTCCACACCGTCCGCTGTGTGAGCGTTGCGGCCATCAAGTGTTTCGCGCGCGATCTGTGTGAAAACGTCCGCCACGAAGTCATCGCCGGAGGCTGCAACATTGGCGTGGAAATCCTCGAACGCGATGGGAATGTGCTGGATTGGACGCCCCAACGTGGAGGAAAGGACCGTGGCCATTTCGGCGAAGGTCATCAGCCTTGGGCCGGTCACCTCATATCGCTCGCCCAAATGCCCGTCTTCGGTCAGCGCCGCGACAACAACATCGGCAATGTCGTCGATGTCGATGATCGGTTCGGCAATGTCGCCGCCCGGCATGGGCAGCACACCGCCAAGGATCGGGTCGCGCAGATAGCCTTCGGAGAAGTTCTGCGCAAACCAAGCCGAACGCACGATGGTAAACGGAACGCCAGAGTTGCGGATCACTTCCTCGCCCATGGTGGCGAAATGCTCTCCTCGGCCAGACAGCAACACGATGTGCTGCAAACCTGTCTCCAGGGCGACCTTTGCAAAAGCCTCCAATTTTTCCACCGCACCAGGGAAAGCGAGATCCGGGAAGTAGGTCACATAGGCTTTTGAAACCCCGCTCAGGACAGGCGTCCAGGTCGCCGCGTCCTCCCAGTCAAACGGGGTCTCGGACCGCCGAGCGCCGCGCCGAACGGGGACGCCCTTGGCTTCGAGTTTGCTGGCAACGCGAGAGCCGGTCTTGCCGGTTGCGCCGATGACGAGGATGGGTTGTTCAGTCATTTTCATTCTCCTTGGTTCAATTTGATGACGAAGGATTAGAAGGACCGATGGCCGCCGGTATTGACCGCGCTTGCCAGGATTTTGACATCGGCTGCCAATTTGATTTCGCGCCGGGCCAGGCCAAAAACGAAAAACGGCGCTGGAAATCCCAGCGCCGCTTTGATTGGCCGCCGTAGTCCGGCGAGGTCATTCGGCCTCGTAAAGCGTAAACTACCCGGATTCTGCTTAAGCGAGGGTGAGGGGATTCCCAGATCAGGCGTTACCTGATTTAGTATCCGTGAATATTAAACAACGGATAGGAATTCCCCTCATGAACACCTCTATCACTGCCTTGTTCTGTTGTATCGATGA
>JAJDZT010000135.1 GCA_022824525.1 Silicimonas sp.
TGTTTGCAATCAGCAACAGGGCGGGCAAAGCCGAAACGGGATCACGCAATCACTGCCGAAAAAGCCGAACCCGAACCCGGATGACATGCCGGCACGTCAAACACCGCGTCAAAACCCGCAGAGAAAAAATTAGCCGTGGGAAGCACAGCACTTCGATATTCTCAGAACCAAGCTTCTCTTGGAAATGCGGGCAAATGGCTGGACGCGAATTGCTGTCACGTCGGCCACGCCCGGCTGCGGCAAGACGACGGCGGCCTGCAACCTGATCGCCGGCCTCGGTCGCCAGCCTGAGTTGCGCGGTATGCTGTTCGATTTGGATTTGCGGCGCCCATCCGTCGCCAAGCTCTTGCACAGCAATCCGAAATCCAGCCTTGCTGACGTTCTCAGCGGCGAGGTTGAGTTCGAAGAGCAAGCTCTCCGGTTGCACGAGAATACCTGTATTTCCATGACCACCGAGCCCGTCCCGGACCCGTCGAAGCTTGTCCTGAGTTCTCGAACGGCAGACCTGTTCGACAGGATCCATGACCAGTACCGGCCGCATCTGATGCTGTTCGATACGCCACCTGTTCTTCTCAGCGATGAAACGCGGGGCTTCCTGAAGACGGTTGATGCCGTTCTGATCATGGCGGCAGCCGAAACCAACACGGTGTCACAGATCGACGAAGTGGAGCGCGAAGTGGCGCAATACACCAACGTCGCCGGCATCGTGCTGAACAAGTGTCGCTTCATGGAAGACAACTACAGCTACTCTTACTCCTACTGAATCCGCATCCTCGGCGCGGTGAGCGCCGAACGGTCAGATCATCAATTGGCAAGACATGCGTGAGACAACCGCGCCTGTTCGAACACTGCTGCCGAACAGGCGGCTTTTACCTTCCTCGGGGGCGCGTTGCGGCGCTCATGCAAGGCCATAGGACCGCGGATGCGCCTGACACGCGAGGCCGCGGATGACCGATCAGAAGGGCGCAGCGGCGCCGCTGACGTTTAATCGGAAAGATCGTCCGGAAACGGACGCCGACCCACAGAGACATATGCCTCAAAACCGGCCGCCTCGGCGCGATCGGCGTCATAGATATTGCGCAGGTCCGCCATGCGTGCCGTGGTCATCCCGCCTGCAATCTTCTCAAGATCGAGGGCACGGAATTCGTTCCACTCCGTCAGGATGACAACCAGATCTGCTTTGTCGGTCGCAGCATAGACGTCGGTTTCCCAGATCACGTGCGGCAACAAATGCTCGCCCTCGCGCCGACCTTCCGGATCAACGGCGTGAACCTCTGCGCCGCCGCCAACCAGGGCCGGGACGATCGTGAGAGACGGAGCGTCTCGCATGTCGTCGGTGTTCGGTTTGAAGGTGACGCCCAGAACCGCGATTTTCTTGCCGTTGAACGTGCCGCCGCAAAGATCGCGAAGCTTCTCGATCATCCGGCGCTTCACCTTTTCGTTCACCTCGATCACGGCTTCGGTGATGGTCATCGGAGATGCGAAATCCTGACCGATGCGGGCAAGCGCGCTGGTGTCTTTCGGGAAGCAGGAACCACCATATCCGGGACCTGCATGCAGGAATTTGTTGCCGATCCGGCCATCGAGCCCCATGCCCTTGGACACTTCCTTCACATCGGCGCCCGTTTTTTCGCAAAGGGCGGCGATTTCGTTGATGAAGGTGATCTTCGTCGCAAGAAATGCGTTGGCGGCGTATTTGATCATCTCGGCCGACTCGAGATCGGTGGTGACAATCGGAAAATCGCGAAGGAAGAGGGGGCGGTATATCTCCGCCATGACTTCCGCCGCACGGTCGTTCTCAACGCCGACAACCACGCGATCTGGACGCATGAAATCGTCGATCGCGGCACCTTCGCGCAGGAACTCGGGGTTCGAGGCGACGTCGAAGGACAGGTCCGGGTTGGCCGCGCGCACGGTCTTTGCGACTTCCCGGTTCGTGCCGACCGGAACGGTCGATTTCGTGACGATGGTGATGTGCTTCTTGGCGGTTCGCGCGATCTCCTCTGCCGCCGCCATCACGTAGGTCAGATCGGCATGTCCGTCGCCGCGCCGCGTCGGCGTCCCGACCGCGATGAACACGGCTTCGGCCCCTTCAAGCGCCTCGGCGAGATCGAGCGTGAAAGACAGGCGACCGGCTTCGACGTTCTTGGCCAAAAGCAAGTCGAGACCCGGCTCGTAAATCGGTATCTCACCGGCTTCCAGCTTGGCGATCTTGTTCGCGTCCTTGTCGACGCAAACCACATCGTGGCCGAAATCCGAGAAACAGACGCCAGAGACGAGCCCGACATATCCGGTTCCGATCATCGCTATGCGCATTGGGAAACTTCCTTACCTTTTTAAACGTTACACGTCGTAGTAGCTGCGATACCAATCGACGAATTTCGGGATACCGCTGTCCAGTCCGGTGGTGCACTTATACCCCGTAAGCGCGTCCAACAAGCGGGTGTCGGACCAAGTCGCCGGAACGTCACCTGCTTGCATCGGCATCATGTTCTTTCGGGCTTCGAGACCGAGCGTTTGTTCGATCTGTGCAATGAAATCGCCCAATGCATCGGGTTTGGCCTTGCCAATGTTGACAATTCTAAACGGAGCGACCGGACTTAGACTGTCAAAATCACCAAGCGAAACCGCGGTCGGGCGCGCGTCTGCCAGTCGCCAGACGGCTTCCACCAGATCGTCGATGAATGTGAAGTCGCGGCGCATCTCACCGTTGTTGTAAACGTCGATGGCCTCTCCGTTCAGCATTGCCTTGACGAACTTGAACAGTGCCATGTCGGGTCGCCCCCATGGACCGTAGACCGTGAAGAACCGGAACATGGTGACCGGCAGTTCGTAGAGGTGGGCATAGCTGTGCGCCATGGCCTCCGTCGCCTTCTTGGTGGCGGCGTAGAACGACATCTGATGGTCGGCCTTGTCAGTTTCCGCGTAAGGCATCTTTTCGTTCGCGCCATAGGCGGAGGAGGTCGAGGCGAGAAGCAGATGCGCGCCAGGATGCGCCCTTGCGGCCTCAAGAAGCTCGAACGTTCCGGCGATGTTGCTGTCGAGATAGGTGCGCGGCGCCTCGATCGAATACCGGACACCCGCCTGTGCGGCGAGGTGGACGACATGAGACGGCTTGTACGTCTCGAAAAGCGACATCAGCAGACCGGGGGTTTCGACGTGGCCTTCTACCTCGGTGTAGTTCGGGTATTCGGCAAGCAACGCCACGCGGTCGCGCTTGAGTTTCGGATCGTAATACGCGCTGAAACTGTCTAGACCGATCACCTGCCAGCCTTCATCCAGCCACCGCTTCGCGGTGTGATAGCCGATGAACCCGGCGACGCCCGTGATCAGTGCCGTCTTCACTCTGCGTCGCCCGCAATCTGGATAAGGTATTGGCCGTAAGCGTTTTTCCCGAGGGGGCGGGCTGCGGCAAGAAGATCATCCTTGGTGATCCATCCCGCCTCGAAGGCGATTTCCTCGGGCGAACCGGATTGCAGCCCCTGTCGGGCGGTGAGTGTGCGCACGAAATTTCCGGCATCGAGGAGCGACGCATGGGTGCCGGTATCGAGCCAGGCATATCCGCGGCCCATGCGCTCAACGTTCAGAAGCCCTTCGTTCAGGTAAAGCTGCAGGAGGTCCGTGATCTCCAATTCGCCCCGGTCCGAGGGCTTCACCTGTGCCGCCCGATCCGGCGCGCTGCCATCAAGGAAGTAGAGCCCGGTCACCGCGTAGTTCGAGGGCGGCTTCGCTGGTTTTTCGATGATCTGGCTGACCTTCTCGCCTTCATAGGCCAGCACACCGTAGCGCTCGGGGTCAGCGACACGATAGCCGAAGACCGTTCCGCCTGTCTCCAGCGCGTCAGCGCGTTCAAGGATCTTGGGAAGACCATGTCCGAAGAAGATGTTGTCGCCCAGCACCATGGCAGATGGCGCGCCATTCAAGAACGCGCCTGCCAGCAGATAGGCCTGCGCCAGCCCGTCAGGGGAAGGTTGGACGATCCACTCGAACGTCAGCCCCCATTGCGAGCCGTCACCGAGAAGGCGTTTGAACTGGTCCTGATCCTGCGGCGTCGTGATGATCGCAATCTCCCGGATGCCAGCCAGCATGAGGACCGACAGGGGATAGTAGATCATCGGCTTGTCATAGATCGGCAGAAGCTGCTTCGAAATGCCGATGGTGATCGGGTAAAGCCGCGTGCCTGAGCCGCCTGCAAGGATGATGCCTTTGCGGTTGGTCATGGAAAACTGCTGTCCTTTCAGGCGCTTTTCTGTCCGAGTTCTTCTAGCACATTGCCAAGCCCGGCTCGCCAGTCTGGGCGTTCGATGCCGAAATCCCGGGTCAAAGTGCTGCAATCAAGCCGCGAATTGAGGGGTCTCTCCGCTTTGGTCGGAAACTCACTGGAAGGGATATCAACAATCTCGGGCGTCAGACCGGATTGTTGAAAAATCTCCCGCGCGAAATCCGCCCAACTCACGTCCGGGGCACCGGAAAAGTGATAGGTTCCGCCTTCATGTCCGTCCGCCAGCGCTGCCGCGATTGTCAGGCACGCGTCCGCGATATCGGCGGCCGGGGTCGGGCCCCCAATCTGGTCGGTCACGATTGTGAGCCGGTCCCGTTCGGCCCCCAGGCGAAGCATGGTTTTGACAAAGTTGTTCCCATGCGCGCTGAACACCCAGGACGTGCGCAGGATCGCGTGGCGCGCTCCGCTTTCGCGGATGCCGTCTTCGCCAAGAAGCTTGGAAACGCCGTAAACGCCAAGCGGGGCGGTTTCGTCACGCGGATGCCACGGCTGATCGCCGTCACCCGGGAAGACGTAATCGGTGGAGATGTGGACAAGGGGCGTGCCGGAATTGGCGGCCGCATAGCCCAGAACGCCTACAGACATGTCATTGACCGCATGGGCCAGCGCAGGTTCCTCTTCCGCCTTGTCCACGGCGGTATAGGCAACGGCGTTGATGAACGCGTCGACCTCGAGCGATTTCGCAAGCGCGCCAACCGCTGCCGGGTCGGCGAAATCGAGGCGGTCGCGACCGATGACTTCCAGTGTGACGTCCTGAGGAGCGCGGCGTTGTACCTCCGTCGCGACCTGACCGGTGGCTCCGAAGAGCGCGATCTTCACGAGCCTGTCCCCCGACGCTCCATCGCGATGTTCAGAAGCGGGCGCCACCAGTCTTCGTTCTGCAAGTACCAGTCGACCGTCAGGGCCAAACCTTCTTCCAGAGTGACCGACGGTCGCCAGCCAAGCTCTTCGCGAATGCGTGTAGGATCAATGGCATAGCGCATGTCATGCCCGGGTCGATCGGTGACGAACTCGATCAGGTCGGCATGCGGCGCGCTTTCGGGGCGGCGTTCGTCAAGCAACTTGCAGATCGTGGTCACAAGATCGATGTTCCGCGCCTCGTTCTCGCCGCCGATGTTATAGCTTCGTCCGACCTCGCCCTTGGTCAGAACCAGCAGCAATGCATCGGCATGATCCTCGACATAGAGCCAATCGCGAACATTTTCGCCCTTGCCATAGACCGGGATCGGCTTGCCGTGGATGGCGTTCAGGATCACCACGGGGATGAGCTTCTCCGGGAAGTGGAACGGCCCGTAATTGTTGGAGCAGTTCGTCAGAACGATCGGGAGCCCGTAAGTCTCGTGCCACGCGCGCACGAGGTGGTCGGACGACGCCTTGGAGGCGGAGTAGGGGCTCCGCGGATCATAGGGGGTGTCCTCAGTGAACATGCCGGTTGCCCCGAGCGATCCGAACACTTCATCCGTCGAGATATGGTGGAACCGGAAACTCACCGGTCGGCCTTCGCTTTCCCAGTAGGCGCGCGCGGCTTCCAGCAAGGTGTATGTGCCCGTGATATTGGTTTCGATGAACGCGGTCGGGCCGTCAATCGAGCGGTCTACATGGCTTTCGGCGGCAAGGTGCATGACAGCATCCGGCTTGTGCCGCGCGAAGACATCGTCCAGCGCCGCGCGATCCGTGATACTGACCTTCTCGAAGACATAGCCGGGTGCGTTCGAAACACCGGCCACATTCGCAATATTGGCGGCGTAGGTGAGGCTGTCGAGGTTGATGACTTCGTGCCCATCACGCACGGCCTGTCGAACGACCGCCGAACCGATGAAGCCGGCGCCTCCGGTTACGAGAATTTTCATGTCGCCTCCCAATGAAAGGGGCTATCGAAATCGGCAAGCGCCGGTGCCGCTTCATCCTTGGCCGAAAGGTGCGGCGCGCCCTCCAGCGGCCAGTCGATTCCGCAGCTGTCCCAACGAACTGCACCGTCATGCTCGGCCGAGTAGTAATCGGTCACCTTGTAAACCACTTCGGTGTCGGGCTCCAAGGTTACGAATCCATGAAGAAACCCTTCGGGTACATAGAGTTGCAGCCCGTTCTCAAAGCTCAGTTCGGTCCCAAAGCTCTGACCGTAGGTCGGTGATCCCTTACGTATATCGACCGCCACATCGTAGAGGCTGCCGCGCCCACACCGGACCAGTTTGCCCTGCGCGCGATTGGGCGCCTGGTAGTGCAGGCCCCGCAAGGTACCTGTCTGGCGCGAAAGAGAATGGTTGTCCTGAACGAAATCGATATCCAGACCGTTTTCCGCCATGCGCGCACGGTTCCAGCTTTCGGAAAAGAACCCGCGGGTGTCGCCGTGACGAACCGGTTTCAGAAGATAGACACCCTTCAGGGCGGTCTCGGTCACTTCCATCACTATACCTACTGATGACTACGGCGCCGTGTTAGCAGTCCGATACCGCAAGGTCATCGCCGCAGAAGGGCATGTGGCGCGAATCTGCCCGTGTGCGTGGCCCAATGGCGACATGCCCGGCCGCTTGCAGGGGTGACCTATAGGTCCGCGTGATACTCTTCGATCAGTGACTGCAACACGGCCTGCATCGCATCCGTCTCCGATCCTGTGGCCCTCGCGGCGTCGAAGACCTTTCTTTGGCGTTCCGCGCTGTTGCCGCCCTCAAAGATGTTTCGGACACCGCGTAGCTCTTCGAGGCAATCCAATTCGATGGCATCCTCGGTCAGAAGTTCGACCAGTTCGTCGATCAGTTCGCCAAACGGTACGACCTCCCCGCGGCCAAAATCAATCAACCCTTCTCGCATGCCATAGCGCTGGGCACGCCAGCGGTTCTCTCCGACAAGGAAGTGGTCGTAAATGCGCCAACGCTGATTTTGCGTCTTCAACCGCCAAAGCATACGCATCAGGCATTGCGTGGTCGCGGCGAGTGTCAGCACATGTTCGAGCCGGGGAGACATGTCGCAAATGCGTGTCTCAAGCGTCGGGAACCTGTCCGATGGCCGCAAATCCCACCAGACTTTCGTGGCGTCTTCGATGGCCCCGGTTTGCACGATGGCATCCACGGCCCGCTTGTAGCTTGAAAAGCTCTCTAGTCGCGGCGGAAGGCCGGTGCGGGGCAGATTGTCGAAGACAGTCAGGCGATAGCTGTCGAGGCCGGTGTCCTCTCCTTGCCAGAAGGGAGAAGAACAGGAGAGCGCCAGAAAGTGCGGCAGGAAATAACTGGCCTGGTTCATCAGATCGACGCGCAGGTCGTCATCCTCGATCCCGATATGCACGTGGCAACCCGAGATCAGCATGCGGCGCGCCACCCCGCCCAGGTCACTCCTCAGATCGTTGTAGCGATCCCGGTCGGTGTGATGCTGTTCCTTCCAGTCCGCCGTCGGATGGCAGGACACCGCAAGTGGGGCGAGCCCGTAGTCACCCGCGATCTCAGCGACGGTTTTCCGAAGGTTCTTCAGATCGTTCCGGGCGTCCCCGATCGTCTTGCAGACCTTGGTGCCGACCTCGACCTGGCAGCGCAGGAATTCGGGTGAGACCTGATCCCCAAGCGCGGTTTTGCAGGCGTCCATGAACGCTTGGGGGGCTTCTGCAAGTTTGCGCGTGTCCTGATCGACGAGGAGGTACTCCTCCTCGATCCCCATCGTGAAGCTTGGGCTTGGCATGGTGTTTGTCCCCTCGTGCTTACCGAAAGCGTAGGATGGCCGGACAAACGATGCAACGAAGGGTGTGAGAGGCGCAAAAAGCCCTTGAATCGAATTGAATTGAGGCGCGATTTCCTAGGAAAGGCCCAATTTTGACCATGGTGTTTGTTTCTCCTGCAGGAACAATAGCTGGCTGGTGATGGAATTGTGCCAATGCGTATATCTACGATACTGACCTGTTGTGCGCTGTCGTTCATGGCTCCCTTTGCCATGGGTGGCGAGGGCCTGATCGAAGAACGCGCGTGGGAAACGGCACAGGAAAGCGGCACGGCCCTCTCCCTCAAGCGGTTTGTGTTGCATTTCCCCGAGAGCCGTTTCGTCAATGCCGCGGAGGCACGGATTGCCGTGGTTCTGCGGCAGGATGAAACGGTCTCTCATCACGGTCGGATGCGTGGCATGCACTACGTCCAGTAGCGACCACCGGCACTGCCAAAACAAAAAAGCCGCCCGGTTTCCTGGGCGGCTTTTGATTTCATATGACGGGATCGATCACTCGGCCGGGTAGGTGTCCTTGCGCTTGATCGGTGCCCAGATCTTCTTGTTCGTGAGGTAGAGCAGGACGCTCAGCACGATCAGGAAGACCACCGCGATGAAGCCGGCTTCCTTGCGTGCGTTGAGCTTCGGCTCAGCCGTCCACATCAGGAAGGCCGACACGTCCTGTGCCGCCTGTTCCAGCGTGGCTTCGGTGCCGTCTTCATACTCGACATCGTCACCCCAAAGTGGCTGGCCCATGGCGATCCATGACCCTTCAACTTTGTGGTTGCCGTCTTCGTATTTGCACTCGTCCGGGAAGCCGCCTGCGGTGAAGACCTTGTTGTAAGAGCCTTCAATCTCCGATTCAGCCGCGCATTCCGGCGGGTCCGCATAGCCTGCAAGAAGCGAGGCAATGTATTCCGCGCCACCCATGCCCTTGAAGAGCTGGTTGGTGCCAAGGCCGTAGGGGCCCGAGAACCCCGCACGGGCCTTCGCCATCAGGCTGAGGTCGGGTGCGTTTTCCAACGCCGAGCCCGGGAAGTGGTCAGTCGGCTTGGCGGCTCGGAAATCGTCGATCTCCGGGTCGAACACTTCGTAGAACTCTGCATAGGCGCGCACCTGATCTTCCGGCAGATGCGGTCCACCCTCGTCGCCCAGCGTGCGCAGCGGCACGTACTGGAGGCCGTGGCAGGCCGCACAGATTTCCGTGTAGACCTGAAGGCCGCGCTGCAGCTGCATCTGGTCATAGGTGCCGAACGGACCTTCGAACGAGAAGTCGTAGTCGGTGACTTTCGGTGCCTCGCCCGCCGCGAAAGCGGGGGAGGCCAGGCCGAGTGCGACGACTGCGGAAAGTGTGATCTTGCGGATCATGGTCGTGTTTCCTTTCATTCCGCAGGTGTCGGAGCAGCAGAGCCCGATGCCTCGCCCTTCGGCGGGTAGTGGGCATCGAAGTCGTCCTCGATCGTGTCGGGGACCGGCAATGGTTTCTCCATCACGCCGAGGAGCGGCAGGATCACCAGGAAGTAGGCGAACCAATAGGCCGAGGCGATGAGAGAGAAGGTTGCGAACGGCTCTTCCGCAGGCATGGCGCCAAGCCACATCAGCACGAAGAAGTCGATCACGAGAAGCCAGAACCACCACTTGAACTGCGGACGGTACTTGCCCGAGCGCACCGAAGACGTGTCGAGCCACGGGGCCAGCGCCATCACGGCGATGGCGCCGAACATGGCCACAACACCGAAGAATTTCGCATCGATGATGCCACCGGTGATCCAGTTCGCGGCAATCACGATCCAGACGTCGGATGTGAAGGCCCGCAGGATCGCGTAGAACGGCAGGAAGTACCATTCAGGCACGATGTGTGCCGGCGTCGAAAGCGGGTTCGCCTCGATGTAGTTGTCCGGGTGGCCGAGATAGTTCGGCATGAAACCGACGATCGCGAAGAACACGGCAAGGATGACGGCCAGCGCGAACAGGTCCTTGATCACGTAGTAAGGCCAGAACGGAACCGTGTCTTTCTCGGCTTCTTCCTTCGATGCACGGCGCACTTCAACGCCGGTCGGGTTGTTGTTGCCCGTGGTGTGGAAGGCCCAGATATGCACGATGACCAGCCCCGCGATCACGAAGGGCAGAAGGTAGTGCAGGCTGAAGAAGCGGTTGAGCGTGGCATTGTCCACGGCCGGTCCGCCCAGAAGCCATGTCTGGATCGCTTCGCCGACGAACGGGATGGCGCCGAAGAGGCCGGTGATCACGGTTGCGCCCCAGAAGGACATCTGACCCCAGGGAAGAACGTAGCCCATGAAGGCCGTGCCCATCATCAGGACGAAGATCAGGATACCAATGATCCATGTGACCTCGCGCGGTTCCTTGTAGGAGCCGTAGTAGAGGCCCCGGAAGATATGCGCGTAAACGGCAATGAAGAAGAGAGACGCGCCGTTCTGGTGCAAATAGCGGATCATGTGACCACCATTCACGTTCCGCATGATGTGCTCGACGCTGGCAAAGGCCAGATCGACATGCGGAGTGTAATGCATGGCAAGAACGATGCCTGTGACGATCTGCAAGGCAAGGCAGAACGTCAGGACGATGCCCCAAATCCACATCCAGTTCAGGTTCTTGGGCGTGGGGATCATCAATGTATCATAGAGAAGACCCAGAACAGGCAAGCGGCGATGAAGCCACTTTTCGCCGCCTGTGACGGGTTCGTAATGGTCGTGCGGGATACCAGCCATTTATCAGTTCTCCCTTAACCGAGGATCAGGTCTGTGCCTTCGAACCGCGCAGGCGGAACAGGCAGGTTTTCCGGGGCGGGGCCTTTGCGGATGCGGCCCGAAAGATCGTAGTGCGAGCCGTGGCAGGGGCAGAACCAGCCGCCGAACTCACCGGCATCGGCCAGTGGCACGCAGCCGAGGTGCGTACACACACCCATCTGAACCATCCAGGCACCTTCCGCTTCGCCTTCCGGCGAGGCAATGGTGCGGTTCGCGTCCGTCGCGGGTGCGTCCGGGTCCGAAAGGTTGATGTTCCGGGCCGACGGATCGGGAAGGCTTGAAATATCAATGTCTTCTTCCGCCTGCGCCTGCAGTTCCTCGCCTGTGCGGTGACGGATGAAAACCGGCTTTCCAAGCCACTTCACGGTGATCTGTGTGCCCGGCTCAACACCGGAGACGTCCACGCGGATCGAAGAAAGCGCCTGCACGTCGGCCGACGGGTTCATCTGGTTCACCAGCGGCCAGACGGCGGCCCCTGCGGCGACAGCACCGGCGCCGCCTGTGGCGTAGTAAAGAAAGTCTCGGCGTGTGCCTGTGTGCTCGTCTGGGTGCGACACGAGTTTCTCCATATTTTTCAGGGCGTTCCGCCCAAAGGAAATACGTCCGGGAAAAGCCCCCCGGCAGTCTGAGTGGCTACTTAGCGCCGTGTGCCCGCATCGTCCAGCGGACAATCGAGCGCACCCTGTAACGATTTGGCTTAATTTCAGGTTTGCGGAGCGGTGTCCTGCATCGAGGAGCGCTCGGAAAACGCGGCATGCCAGTTTGCGAGTTCCGTGTGCCCGGCGCGCCAGTCGCGATCTCCATGGCGGAAATCAAGGTAGGACAGGGCACAGGCCACGGCGATCTGGCCAATGTTCAGCGGGCCTGCCAAATGGCTCATCCATCCCGATTCCAGCGCGTCGAGCGACCGGGCAATCTTTGCCCATTGGCCTTCGACCCAAGGCGAGTGCTGTTTGTCCTCAGGGCGCGAGCGGCCTTCATAGACCATCAGAACCGCCGCATCGCAGATGCCGTCTCCGATGGCTTCAAGGGTCTGAATGTCCCAGGCATTCGCCGGTATGAGATCGGCATCTGCCCTGTCGTTCAGGAAGCGGCAGATCACGCGACTGTCGAACAGGGCCGGACCGTCCTCCCGCGCCAGAACAGGTATCTTGCCGATCGGATTGATGGCCGTCGGCATGCCGGCACTGTCGGTCGGATGCCCGATGGACGCGACATCAGTGACATCTGCACGCTGGCCGGTTTCGATGAGGACGATCTCGACCTTCCGGCAGAAAGGCGAGGCGGGGTTCGTATAAAGCTGCATGGGATGAATGTTCCCGGAAACTCGGAACAATTCAATTCAAATTGCCGGTCGCTCAATGTGAAAGCCTCCACGAGCCCGTCGGCACTTTGAAACTGGCGGACGGGAGGTGTTCCCGTCACGCGCCGGCTTTGGCGTCCACCCGCGTCTTGAACTTCTCTGCCGTAACCACCACGCGGGTGTGACGACCTTCTCCGATCAGTTCGTCCTCGTCCTCCGCGCGGACTTCGAAAATCACGGAGCGTCCCTCGACCGCGATGACGCGGGCCTCGGCCGTCACCTTCATCCCGACGGGCGTGGCAGCAACGTGGCTGACATCAAGATGCGTTCCCAGTGACTGCATCGCCTCCGGCAGGTGATCTTCGATCGCGGCAAGGGCCGCTTCCTCGATGAGGTTGATCATAACTGGCGTGGCCAGAACCGCGATCTTGCCCGATCCGACGCGGGGCGCGGTATCGTTCGTTCCGACAATCATCGTGGCGGTGCCCGTCATTCCGGGTGTGATCTGATCCATCAGTCGTCCTTTCCAGGCACGTCATTCATGAGTTGCGCAAGGGTTGCAAGGTCTGTGCCAATCCCAGTCTCGATCTCGCGGGCGGCGGAGAGGCGGACGGCATCGTCCTTGTTCTGGTTCAGCTTCCATGTTCCCTCAATCGCTTCGATGTCGAGGCGGAACGGCAAGATTTGCCGCATCATGCGGTCCATGACACCGGGTGTCATCTTTGCCGTCGTCCAGGGGGTTTTCGGCAGAAGCTGATCCTCGAAATGGGCGCTTTGTCGATCGAGAAGGGCGTGCATGTCCTCGGAAGGCAGGGGCACGAGACGACCCCGGAGGTGCACGGCCACATAGTTCCATGTCGGCACCTGATCGGGCACGCCGTACCAATCCGGGGAGACATAACCGTCCGGGCCGTTGACGGAGATCACGGCGGACACCTCGCCCAGCCGCGCAATTGGGTTCGAGCGTACGAGATGGAGATGCGCGGTCTCCCCCGTCTCATCGAGGAGAAACGGGATGTGGGACAAAAGCGGCGCAGGTTCGGCGTTCACGGCAAGCGTGCCGAAGGCGCGGGACCGGGCGAAGGCGAGGTGGCGAGCGCTCTCTTCTGCGCGAAAGGCGGGGTTCGGGTGCATCTCAGGCGGCTTTCGGGAAGGCCGTGGGCAGGTCGCCCGGTTGCCATTGCGGGTACTTGGTCATGATGGACCGGAAGCGGTCCGAGGATTTGAACGCCTCGAGCCAGCGCGCCACCTCGGTCCACGGCTGCGTTGTGAACCAGTCCAGATCCGTATGCGCGAATTGTCGGACGAAGGGCAGGATCGCCATATCGGCGAGGCGCGGCGCCTCCCCGAAGAGCCATGGCTTTCCGTCCAGCATCGCGTTGAGCTTCACGAGGAACAGCCCGGCCTTGTGCCGCTCCGCTTCGATTTCGACATCGGGGTAACGCACGGCGTATTTCGTGCGATCCAGCGCCTGTTTGAACGGGCCGTCCGCTTCTTCGATCAGGTCGAAGCCGAGCCCAGGCATGTCGAGCCAGTGCTCCGGGTCGTTCTGGTTCAATGCCCAGAGCATCACGTCGAGGCTTTCCTCGATCACCCGCTCGCCCTCGACCACCACCGGCACCGTGCCCTTTGGCGAGGCCGCAAGAAAGCCCTCGGGTTTGTCGCGCAGGAGTATCTCGCGCAATTCGACCGCGACACCGGCGCTGGCAATCGCGAGGCGTGCACGCATGGCGTAAGGGCAGCGCCGAAAGGTCCAGAGGATGGGGCGCGCCATGGCTCAGCGCCCTTGCCCGATGGCACGGACAGGCGGGTCGGACGGGATTTGCGTATTTTTGAAGAGATGAAGGGGCTGGCCCCTCAGATGCTCGCCGGTCTGCCCGGTGATGACAGTCCGGATCAGCGCGCCTTCGGTTTGCGGCGTGGCGAAGCGGACTTCGGTGAAGTCTTCGGCGCGGCCCATATCCGCGCGCTCGGTCAGCACGGTCACGCTGCGGCCCTGTTGCGCATCGAGATGGCGGGCAACGGCGTCCTTTCCGGCGGAGCGGAGGTGCGCGGCGCGGGTCTTGATTGCGCGGCCATCGACCTGCGGCATGCGGGCGGCGGGCGTGCCGGGGCGTGGTGAGTAGGGGAAGACGTGAAGCCAAGTCAGGCCGCAGTCTTCCACCAGTTTGAGCGAGTTCTCGAACATCTCCTCGGTTTCCGTCGGGAAGCCCGCGATGATGTCGGCCCCGAAGGTGATGTCGGGGCGAAGGCTCCGGGCGTCCTCGCAGAAGCGGATGGCATCGTCGCGCAAGTGGCGGCGCTTCATGCGCTTCAGGATCATGTCGTCTCCCGCCTGAAGGCTCAGGTGGAGATGGGGCATCAGGCGCGGTTCGGTGGCAAGCGCCTCCATCAACGCATCGTCGGCTTCGATGCTGTCGATCGAGGAAATGCGCAGCCGATCAAGGTCAGGCACGAGCTTGAGGATGCGGCGGGTCAGGTCGCCGAGGCGCGGCGCGCCCGGCAGGTCGGCGCCCCAGCTTGTCAGGTCGACGCCGGTGAGCACCACCTCGTGGAAGCCGCGATCCACCAGCCGTTTGATCTGATCGACCACCACGCCCGCGGGCACCGAACGCGAATTGCCACGGCCGTAGGGGATGATGCAGAAGGTGCAACGATGGTCGCAGCCGTTCTGAACCTGCACATAGGCCCGGTGGCGTCCGAACCCGTCGATCAGATGGCCCGCGGTTTCAGTGACCGACATGATGTCATTGACCTGCACCGGTTCCGTGTCGCCCGTCGTGAGGCCGTTCCACGTGGCCGGTTCCATCTTCTCGGTATTGCCGATGACGGCCGTCACCTCGCCCATGTTGGCAAAGCGCTCCGGTTCGGTCTGTGCAGCGCACCCGGTCACAATGATCCGCGCGCCCGGGTTTTCGCGGGCAAGGCGGCGGATGTCTTTCTGGCTTTTGCGCACGGCTTCGGCGGTGACGGCGCAGGTGTTGACGATCACCGCGTTGGCGAGACCTGCGGTTTCCGCCATCTCGCGCATCGCCTCGCTCTCATACGCGTTCAGGCGACAGCCGAGGGTGTGAAGGACGGGCGGTTTCATGGCTCTACGCTCGCCAGCCATTCAGGGGTAAGCGTGCCGTTGAACACGTGGGAGGTCGGGCCGGTCATCCAGACGCCGTCGTCCCGCCAGTCGATCTCGATCCGGCCACCGTCAAGATCGAGCGTGACCGCGCGCCCGGTCAGACCGCGCCGATGCGCGGCGACGGCGACGGCGCAGCTCGAGGACCCGGAGGCAAGCGTGATGCCCACGCCGCGTTCCCAGACGCGCATCCGCAGGTGGTCTGGCCCGAGCAGGTGGGCGAACTGCACATTGGTACGCTCGGGGTAAAGCGGGTGGTGTTCGATTTCGGCCCCCCGCGTGGCCAGATCGATCCTGTCCGCGTCGTCGACGAAGAACGTGCAATGCGGATTGCCCATGCCGGTCGCCACAGGGTCGCCGTCAATCGGCAGATGGAGCGTGTCCATCGCTTCGGCCAAGGGGATGTCCTGCCAGTCGAGGAACGGTGCGCCCATGTTCACCCGCACACGACCATCCCGGGTATCCTCGCAGGCGAGCAACCCGCGTTCCGTGCGGAGCGTCAGAGCGGTTCCCCCGCTTTCCTCCATCAGGTGCCGCGCGATGCAACGCGTTGCGTTCCCGCAGGCGGCGGCTTCGGACCCATCCGCGTTGAAAAAGACAAGCTTCGCGGCAACATCCGGATCGGTTTCGATCACGGCAAGCTGGTCGAACCCGATCCCCCGGTGACGATCCCCAACGGCGCGCGCCAAGGCGGCCGTCACCGGTGCGCCGCCTGCGCGCCGGTCGATCACGACAAAGTCGTTGCCCGCTCCATGCATTTTCATGAAGGGCAGGGGAAAGCCGTTTTGGGTCATCGGCGGGGATATAGCGGTGAAAAGTGCATGTGAAAACCCGGCGTTGTCGTGATGAGATAAACAAAAAAGGGCGCTGCCTGGTGGCAGCGCCCTTTGTCGATCCAGGTGACGATGCCGTCAGCGGATGATGTTCGTGGCCACCCGCAGTTCGCGTGCGCGTTTGGCGTCCATGATCCAAAGCCGGTTATTCGGCACGCGGTAGGCTTTTTCGTTGATCGTCGGGAAGCCCATCTCGCGCCAGTACTTGCGGTCGATCTGGTAGGACACGTCGCGATTGGTCGCAGAATGAAGGCCAAGTTCCGCGATATCCGTCATCTCCCGCTGACGGCCGGCGACGAAGATATCGACGCAAGCCGAGATACAGGACACCAGAACGAGCGTATTCATGCGCTTGCGCTTGATGGTCCGGCCGATCTGATGGGCCGCGAGAAGATCGCCGCCCGGGCTTTGGGCGATCACGAGACCGTTCACTTCGGCCTGTTCGACAACGGCTTGGAAAACAAACGAGGTTTCCGGCGTGATCTCGCCGTCGAGCACGAGGAACTGCCCGCCATCCTTCGAGCGTTCAATGAAAAGATTGCCCCCCAGATCGCGCGCATCGTCCGATACGAGGAGGCCACCTGTCGGGGCACAGGCTGTGAGCGCGACAAGCGCGAATACTATCGTCAGAAAACGGCGCATGAGGGCGCTCCTGCTAGTGTTTCAGGTACTATTTCTATACCAACGGTTAGAAAGACAAAATGGCAGGTCTTTGTCACGAACGTGTTATTTACCTCCTTCGCCACAGCCCCGTTGGTTTCCGCGCTTTTGGTCTTGACGGCTATGGGCCGTCCCGTTACCTCGACGCTTCGAGTGGGCCGTTAGCTCAGTTGGTAGAGCAACTGACTTTTAATCAGTGGGTCGCAGGTTCGAATCCTGCACGGCTCACCACTGAAAATCCATAAAATTAAGATATCTCGGCGCGCGTTGGAACGACCGTTGATTCTTGCCGCCACGCGCCATGATGTAGCGATACTGTAACTTAGGCGCTTTTTACGCGGGAGCGCACTGGGAACCTAGAATTCAGCCAGCGACCGCCGCAAACAGGCCCGGCGCCTCCTGCGTTTCGGCAGAATTTCGACTAAGTCGGCACATGCCTCGCCAGTCAATTTTTCGATCCTGCCGCTCCCAACACCTGTTTCTCAAGGCAATGCAGATCTTTGCTGGCTGGCGGCAACGGCGGCGATGTTCGGTCACCGAGATCAACGTCCAAATACACTTACAGATGCCGCAACTGCCCTTGGGGGTGTGTATTTTGTAATGCACGTTCAGCAACAAGCCTTGCCACTCAGCGATATACCTTTGTGGCTGGCTTCCGGTGGGTTCAGTTCGCAGGTACCGCAATCTCTGGACGCTGGGGGGGGTGGGAAGGCCTTTTGCAGACGAAAGGGCCATTGATAACACTCGTGGATGGCAACAACAGTGGATCGATCAACCATGCCGTCGTTGTCGTTGGGATCACCGGGGATGGAACGCAGAACGGCACCAACATTACTTTCGCGAACGGACAAAGTGGCCAAATCGAAGTGAAGAGCTTGACAGATTTTACAACGATTTACGCAATCCCGGGCGGCTCAAACACTCTATTCAGAGTGGCTTATTTCAGTTGATTCCAATTCACCCGGCCTTGTGCGCTGTGAAACCAGCAGCATTCAACACAATGGGTTTGCAGCTGAGGTTCGCGGCGAATTGCGTGGCATTCCGGACTCGAAGATTTCACATACTGTGCATTTTGCGCCATAGGGCGAAACTCGGACCCTCGCAACGTCGCTGATCAGGGCCAGTCACTGAAATCCAGACTTTCGCCGATCGAACGCCTGTCAGAGCTTGCAGTGGCCAGTCTTCGGTACTTCGCCGGTGGCACGCCCTCCAGCTTCCGAAAAAACGCACTGAACTGCTGCGTTGATTTGAAGCTCAGTTGTTCCGCGATCTGGTCGAGGGTCAGGTTGCTGCGGGCAAGCAAGGATTGAGCCTCGCGGTGGGACCGGTCGTGGATCAGTTCCAGCGGGGTCTTGCCCAGAATGCGCGTTGCCGCGTCATGCAACCGGTCGGTCGTAATGTTCAGCGCGTCTGCATAGTCGGTTACCCTCCACCTGCCGTGGAAATTCGTTTCGACCAGATGCCGGAACCTGCGCAGAATGATGGTGCGCTGACCGGAAGATTGCGCTGCTTCATCTGTTTGCTGGGCGTGTCGCCAAAGATGAACCAGCAGGCAGCGCAGTTGGGCTTCGATCACAAGAAGCTGCCCCGCGCTTGTTCGCCCTTGTTCCAGAGCGATCTCGTTCAGAGTGGCGTGGATGCGCTGTGCGGTGTCCAAATTGCCTTCGAGCGGGAGGGTCACAAAATTGAGCACGGCGTCGCGCATTTCGATGGCCTCCGGGCGTTTGCCCAGCACGGACACCAGGAACATTTCACCAAGCGCAAGGTGCACGCCGGTGGAACCGGCTGCGAGGCTTACCTGCAATCTGGCGCTGGACGGCCAGCAGATCAGGACGGGAGCCTTGATGATCTGTCGGTCCTGTTCTTCAGCGTCTGCAAGCACGTCTACGACAACCGATCCGTTCCGCAGAAACACGGCCTGCCATGGTCGGATCGATGCGGGCAACGGCGGAACGATGGCGCGCGACTGGAGTGCGGCCTGAAGATCAGAGAAGAAGTAGTTTGACGGGTCCTCGCGCATTGCCGCCCAATGATATCCACATTCCCCAGATTTTCGTATATTTTTTCCAGATTTTCACATTTTTTTGCCGGGCTGGCGCAACATAGTTAACAGCGCAACTGGCGTTATTGGAGGATAAGCCAGGATGCGGGAGGGTAATTTGGAAGCTTCGGTCACTCAAAGGGACGGTGTTTATCCGATGTATTCATCGGCTGACCCCTGCGTGCTTGCTGCAAATGCGGCGAACCACGCGGCGAGTGCCTTTTGGGAATGGTCCAAGACCACAGCCGAAACGCGGATTGCGTGTTTAGAGCGCATGGCAACGGCACTCGACGCCGAGAGAGATCTCTTGGTGGATACCGCGGCCAAAGAAATTGGTGCCGCGCCCCAATGGACCGATTTCAACATCTCGATTGCCAAGAAAATCCTGCATCAAGCCTCTGACCTGATCCCGCTGATGGAGGACCAGACAACCCGGCACCCGGACGGTCGTGTCTCGATTGTGCGGCGTCAGCCTGCGGGCGTCGTTCTTGGGTTCGCGGCATGGAATGCGCCTATCATTTTGGCCGTGCGGTCCATCGCAGCACCGATTGCCTGCGGAAACTCCGTTGTTCTCAAAGCATCGGAGCATTGCCCGAAAACGCACGCGCTTCTGGTTGACCTCTTCGTTCGCTCCGGCTTGCCGGAACATGTGGTCAACGTTGTGACCAACAGCCATGAGGACAGCCTCGACGTCGCCAAAACGCTGATCCGGCATCCCGCTGTCCGCCGCATCAACTTTACCGGATCGACCCGCGTGGGTCAGATCGTGGCGGTGGAGGCGGCTCAGGTTCTGAAGCGCTGCCTTTTGGAACTGAGCGGCAAGGCCCCACTGATTGTTTTGGATGATGCCGATCTTGACGCCGCCGTCGCGGCAGCCGTGACGGGCGCGTTTTTCAACCAAGGCCAGGTTTGCATGTCGACGGAGCGGGTGATTGTGCTGGACGCGATTGCGGATGAATTCGTAGACCGCCTCGTCGCGGAGACTTCTGAATTGTCTGCCGCGGATCCGAGTGTCGAGGTCAAAAGCCTGGGCCGTCTGGTCAATATGGATGCGGCAAAGCGGGTTGAAGGGCTGATTGAAGATGCGGTCGCTGTTGGCGCAGAATTGCGAATAGGGGGCCAAATCGAAGGCGCCGTGATGCAGCCGGCCGTGCTCGACCACGTCACCCCGCAAATGCGCATCTATCGTGAAGAGAGTTTTGGGCCGGTCGCCTCGATCATGCGTGTGCGCAATGATGAGGAGGCGATTTCGGTGGCCAATGATACCGACTACGGACTCGCCTCGGCCGTATTCGGGCAAGACCAAGCGCGCTGCGCCGCGATCGCCGACCGTCTGGAGACGGGCATCTGCCAGATTAATGGTCCAACCGTCTTTGACGATCCCACTATGCCCTTTGGCGGGACGAAGGCCAGCGGTTACGGCCGCTTTGGCGGCGCGGCGGCGCTGGATGAATTCACCGAAATTCGCTGGCTGTCTCAGCACAATGACCTGAGCGCCAATCAAATCCAAGAAATGCTGAACCTAGGGAGGAATGAAGCATGAAGATGAACAGAAGAACGGCCCTTAAGCTGGGGGCAGCTTCGACTGCGGCGTTGGCCGCGCCGAGCATCGTTGTGGCCAGTGACATGGTCAAAATCGGAGCCGTTGCACCCAAGACCGGCCCGCTCGCCGGTGGTGCGACCGTGACCCAGTGGCCGAACATCGCGCTGTGGGCCAATCAGGTGAACGCCAAGGGCGGTCTGATGGTGGATGGCGGCCAGAAGATGGTTGAGGTCATCGAATATGATGACCAGACCAACCCCGGCGAAACGATCAAGGCCGTGCAGCGTCTGGCGACGCAGGACAATGCGGACTTCATCGTGGCACCCTACGGTACCGGCCTGAATATCGCCGCCGCACCGCTGTTTGACCGCTACAATTATCCACACCTCGCCGTGTCCGCGATCACCGACCAGATCGAGGACCTGTCCAGTCAGTTCGGCGGCATGTTCTTCCTGCTCGGCTCCACGACAGCCTTTGTGCAGGGTGTTGTCGACGTGCTTCAAGGGATGCAGGCGGAGGGTTCGCTGACCGGTAACAAGGTTGCAATGGTCAATGTGGCCGATGCCTTTGGGATCGAACTTGCGACCGCCGCGCGCCCTCTGTTTGAGGCTGCTGGGTTTGAGATTGTCTATGACACCTCCTACCCGCTGGGCACGCAAGACTTGTCGCCTGTGATGAAGGCCGCCAAAGCTGCGGAGCCAAACGCCTTTGTGGCGTGGTCCTATCCGCCAGATACCTTTGGCCTGACCGAGCAGGCGATCATCGAGGACCTGCAGGTCGAAGCGTATTACACCGCTGTGGCAACTTGCTTCCCCGCCTTTGGCGGCCGCTTTGGCGCCGCTGCAAACGGTATTCTGGGCGCAGGCGGCGTGAACCCCGACAGCGACAAGTTCAAGGCTTATGCGGCCGCACATATGGAAGTGACCGGCAACGCGCCGGATGGCTGGGCCTCGGCCACGACCTATGCTTCGTTGCAGGTGCTGGAGCAATCCATCGCGGCAGTCGGCATGGACCGCGAAGCGGTGGTCGAGCATGTCAAAGCCTCGACCTTTGATACGGTGCTGGGCGACATGAACTTCAACGCCAACAACGCGAACGAGCGGTTCTGGACCGTCGGTCAGTGGCAGAACGGCGTCTATCAGGGCGTCGCCGAAACCGGTCGTGAGGGGGCGAAGCCTGTCATGGTCAAGCAGGGCTGGGCCTAGGGTGCTGGCGGGCCCTGCCGTCCGGCAGGGCCCTTCCCAAGACGGAAGACCAAATGGACATCATCATCATCGGCCTTTTGCTGGGCGGCACCTATTCGCTGATCGCCATGGGCCTGAACCTGCAATACGGCGTGGCCCGGATCATGAACCTTGCAAACGGCGAAATGCTGGTCGCGGGCGGGTTTACCGCCTTCTGGTTCTACACCGCCGGGAATATCAGCCCGCTTCTGACGATCTTTATCGTGGCGCCGCTGGCCTTTGCGATCAACTGGCTGATCTACCGGATCATGCTGGAACCCTTGGTGCGCCGCGCCAAGAACCGGGGCCAGCTCGAGGTTGATAGTATCCTTGCCACCTTCGGGATGTCCTTTATCGCTGTGGGCCTGATGTTGGCCTTTTTTGGCGGCGACTATTTTAATTACTCCTTCCTCGCCGTGCCGGTGACGCTGATGGGCGAAACCTATGCCCAAAACCGGGTCGTCGCCTTCCTGGCGGCGGTGGTGATCTGCGCGATCCTTTACGCTTGGATCACCTTCTCGCGCCCCGGTCTTTCGCTGCGTGCGTTGTCGGTTTCGCCAGAGAGCGCACGGCTGGTGGGCATCAATGTGCGCCAGCGGGCGGCGATTGCCTTTGCCCTCGGCGGCGCGATCACGGCAGTGGGCGGCGCGCTGATCTCGAGCTTTCTGACGCTGGATGCTTCTGCAGGGGTGGCCTTCACGCTGAAGGCGCTGATCATCGTGATCATGGGCGGTGTTGGCGATGTGCGCGGCACGATCATCGCGGCACTGCTGCTGGGCGTGGTCGAGACGCTCGTGGCGTCCCTGATCGACCCGGGCCTTACGCTTGCGGCGGCTTACGCGCTCTTCATCCTTGTTCTCCTGTTCCGCCCGCAGGGCCTGTTCGGGAGGAAGCCGACATGAGCCTGACGGGCAAAGAAATTCAAGGCGTCATCCTTGCGGCCATCGCCCTTCTGGTGGTAGGCGCCTTGCCGTACTACGGCAGCGACTACCTGCTTTCCTTGGGCATCACCATCGCTATGTTCACCGTGCTGGCGACATCATGGGCGCTGTTTTCGGGGCCGACCCATTACATCTCACTCGCAACGGCCGCCTTCTTCGGGCTTGGCACCTATACCACGGGGCTCGGGTTCGAGAGCTTGCCGTTCTGGTCACTGGTCCTCATGGCCGGGGCGCTTGGAGCTGTGCTTGCCGCGCTGGTTGGTCTCGCCACGCTGCGCCTTTCTGGCGTTTACTTCGTGATCTTCACGCTTGGGCTGGCCGAACTGATCCGGCAGCTGATCACGTGGGGGCAGAACATGACCGGGCAAAAGGGCCTTTATGTTCTGACCGACTTCACCGAGGGCAATCTCTACATGATGTTGGTCGCCCTCGCATCCGCGGTCTTCCTCGTGGGCTGGCTTATTGGTCGTTCGCGGCTTGGTTTTGCTTTGCGGATCATCGGCGATGATGAAACCGTGGCGGCGCATTCGGGGATCAACACGGCACAGGCGAAGGTGTTGCTCTTCATGGTTTCCGGTGCGGTGGCGGCGATGACGGGCGCAATCCTTGCTCCGCGATATGTCTATATCGAACCCGCGCTCGCCTTCACGCCGCTGTTGTCGTTTCAGGTTGTGATCATGGCGCTCTTGGGCGGGGTGCACCGCCTCTGGGGCCCGATCGTGGGCGTTATCCCGTTCACCCTGATCCTTGAGACGATTTCGGCCAACTTCCCGAACCAGGTGACGCTGTTCATCGGGATTGTCTTCCTGATCATCGTCTACTTCATCCCCCGTGGCTTCGCCGGGCTGATCGAACAGGCGCGCAGCTGGTCGCAGAGTGAGAGCATGGCATGACCGAAACGGTTCTTTCCCTGCGCGGCGCGACGAAACGCTTTGGCGGTCTGGTCGCGGTGAACAGCATCGATTTTGACGTGCGACGGGGGCAGGTCTTGGGTCTCATCGGCCCGAACGGGTCTGGCAAGTCGACCACGCTGAATCTGATCTCCGGTGCTTTGCAGCCGACGGCCGGGGACATCAGCCTGCGCGGTGTCGCGATTGGGGGGCTGCGGGCGGACAAGATCGCGAAGCGCGGGATTTCCCGGACCTTCCAACTGGTGCGCTTGTTGCCCGGCATGAATGTCGAACAGAACATCATCGCGGGCGCGGTCTTTGGCCATAGGCGCCGTTGGGGCGCGGCGGCGAAACAGGATGCCGCGCGATTGGCCGAGCGTGTCGGCCTCGGCGGCAAGGGGCATATGGCCATCGGCCAGCTGACCTATATCGACACCAAACGTGTGGAACTGGCGCGTGCCTTGGCCTCTGACCCTGAGGTTCTGCTCCTGGATGAATGGCTGGCTGGCCTTAACCCGACCGAACTGCAGGTGGGGATCGAACTGATCCAATCCCTGCGCGATGAGGGCCGCACGATCATTCTGGTCGAACATGTCATGGACGCCATCCGCTCGCTTTGTGATTACTGCGTGGTCATGTCGTCAGGGGCGAAAATCGCCGAAGGCACACCGGATGAAGTGCTGTCCGACCCCGAAGTGATCCGCGCCTATCTGGGAGATGACGATGCTTGAGGTCCGTGATCTGAGTGTTGCCTACGGCAAACATCAGGCGCTTGAGGGCGCATCTCTGACCGTTGCTCCGGGCGAGATCGTCGTGATCCTGGGTGCAAACGGGGCCGGAAAGTCGTCTTTGCTCAGAGCGCTCTCAGGGATCAGCGAAGGGCAGGTGCAAGGCTCCGTAACCCTTGACGGACAAACGCTGGATGGGCTGGGCGCGGACCAGATTGTGGAAGAAGGCATCGCCCTCGTGCCCGAGGGGCGCGGTATCTTTGGCGATCTGACGGTGGAGGAGAACCTCAAACTCGGGGCTTTCCCGGACCGCGCCAAAGGGGATGAAGCGGCCAATCTTGAGCGGGTGTTTTCGCTCTTTCCCAAACTGATTGAGCGTCGCCGTCAGGTGGCCCGTACCATGTCGGGCGGCGAGCAGCAGATGGTCGCCATCGGCCGCGCGATGATGTCCGCGCCCACGATCCTGACGCTGGACGAACCGTCGCTGGGCTTGTCCCCGCTGCTGTGCAAAGAGCTGTTTTCGAACCTCGCACGTATCAAAGAGTTGGGCATCGGCGTTCTGATGGTGGAGCAAAACGCCAAGCAGAGCCTTGCAATTGCGGATCGCGGATACCTGCTGGAAAACACCCGGATCGTACATGAGGACAGCGCCGAAGCGCTGAGGAGCGATCCCGCAGTTCAGGCAGCCTATCTCGGCGGCGGCGGTGGAACTGCTGCGCCAAAGCCCGCTTCGAAGCCAGCGCAGAAGGCAGAGGCTGCCGAACCGGCTGCATCTCGACCCGAGACACTCACACCGCGTCCCCACAGCACTGCGCGGCAATCGGCGGACGCGCTGGCTGGTGTCAATATCTCGGACCTGCTCGCCAAGGCGGAAAGCACCGCGAAATCCGCCACGCCCCCTGCTGCCACGCCGATGGGCGACAGTGCCGCGCCCGCCAGTTCCGACAGCATCCAAGCGATGCTGAAAGAGTTTGAAATCGCCGCCGCGCGTGCAGGACAGTCGAAACCGCTGCCCAGCTACACCCCGTCGGAGCGGCGCGCTCCCCGCAAACCGACGTCGCCCGCAGAAGCGGCAGAAGAAAAACCCGTCACCATCGAAGTCTACCGCGCCCCGCGCGTGGAAGTGTATCGCCGCCGCCCCTCGGGCGATTTTGAAAGGGAATAAGCCATGCTGGATCACACCGGACCCCACAGTCTGAAGGGTATGTATATCGGCGGGCAATGGGCCACGCCTGCCGGCACGTTTGACGACATGAACCCATCTACCGGCGATGTCTGGGCCAAAGCTCCCGAAGGCGGCGCAGCGGAGGCGCGGGCCGCCATCGACGCGGCTGAGCGCGCATTCCCGGCGTGGTCGAGCCTGATGTTTCAGGAACGCGCGCAGTACATGCTGAAGATCGCCGACGTGCTGGAACGCCGCCAGATGGACTACGCCGTCGCCAATCAGGGCGAGGCGGGCGGCTGGTTCGGCAAGGGCATGTTTGAGGCGGGATATGCCGTGGAAGTGTTCCGCGCTGCCGCCGCCATGTGCTATCAAAGCATCGGGGAAATTCTACCGTCTGAACATGGCAAGCTCAGCACAGCGCAGCGGGTTCCGATGGGTGTGGTCAGCGTGATCAGCCCGTGGAACATGCCATGCATCCTGACCTCGCGTGGTTTTGCCTTCCCCATGGCGGCGGGTAATACCATCGTGCTGAAACCGTCAGAGGACACGCCCTACTGCGGCGGCATCTTTTTTGCCGAAGTGCTCGAAGAGGCAGGCGTGCCACCCGGTGTATTCAACGTTGTCACGTCGTCGCGCGAGCGGGTCGCTGAGATGGGCGACGAACTGGTCGAGAACCCGCTGGTCAAAGGAATTTCTTTCACCGGATCAACGCCCGTGGGGCGCTCCATCGCTGCGAAGGCAGGTGCGCATCTGAAGAAATGCTGTGTTGAGCTCGGCGGCAAGGACAGCCTGATCGTGTTGGAAGACGCCGACATGGAAAGGGCGACGAGTGCCGCCAATTTCGGGGCCTTCATGCACCAAGGCCAGATCTGCATGAGCGTGGAAAAAGTACTGCTGCACGAAAGCATCTACCACGACTTTCTGGCTGCCCTCAAAGCTCGCACGGCAAAGCTGAAAATGGGCGACACCGGCGACAAGTCCAACGTGATCGGCCCCTTGATAAATGACCGTCAGGTGGAACGTGTCGCGGCCCAGATCGAGGATGCCGTGGCCAAGGGGGCGAAGGTCGAACTGGGTGGCGTTGTGTCCGGCCGCTTCGTCCAGCCGACGATCCTGACGAATGTGAATACATCGATGAAGGTCTGGCAGGATGAAACCTTCGGCCCGGTTGTGGTCGTCGTTCCGTTCAGCACCGACGATGAAGCCATCGCGCTGAACAACGACACCGAATACGGGCTGTCGAGTGGCATCATCACCCGAAATGAAGCCCGCGCGCTGGCGATTTCGCAACGGCTGCAAACGGGCATGTGCCATGTGAACTGCTCATCCGTGAATGACGAACCGCACGTGCCCTTCGGCGGGTCAAAATCCTCGGGCGTGGGCCGTCATGGCGGCCGTTGGTCGATGGAGACTTTTACCGAAACGCGGTGGATCACGCTGGATCGTGGCCATCGCCCTTATCCACCGGTGTTCTGAGATGCGCGATTTTTTGAAAGGCAAACGGATCGTCGTCACCGGCTCGTCTTCCGGCATCGGGCTTGAGACGGCGAAGGTGCTGGCCGAACAGGGTGCCGAGGTGCTTGGCGTCGACATCAACAAGAACTTCGACCATGTCGAAGAATTTTACCGTGCCGACCTGAGCGATCCCCGTGCCATCGATGCACTGGTGGACGTGCTGCCAGATGGGATCGACGGGTTGGTGAACAATGCTGGCCTTCCGCCGACAAGGCCCGCCGAGCAACTGCTCGCGATCAACCTCTTGGCCATCAAGCGCCTGACCCACGGCGTTGTGGGCAAGATGAACGATGGTGGCAGCATCGTAAACGTCGCCTCCCTCGCAGGCTTTGGCTGGCCGCAGGCAGTCGAGGCGATCAAGGCGTCAGAAGCCCTCGATTTCGGTGGGATCTCCGACTTCATGGCGACTCACAACATCACCAATGAAGGCGGGCGCAGTTACTTCTTTACCAAAGAAGCGCTGATCGTCTGGACCATGCAAAACCGATGGACCTGGCGGGATCGGGGCATCCGGATGAACTCGGTCAGTCCCGGCCCTGTGGCGACACCGATCTTAGGCGATTTTCTCGAAACTCTGGGAGCGCGTGCCGAAGAGGACGCGCGCGTCATGGACCGGCCTGGCGAGGCCACCGATATCGCGCCGGTCATTGCCTTTATGCTCAGCGATTTGTCGCAATGGATCCGCGGCACCAACATACCAACCGACGGCGGCATGTCGTCCAACATCCTGTGTGAAATGCACGGGCTATAGGGGAGAACATCCATGTCAGCTTTAGCTTGGATCATTTTGTTCGTTATCGTCATCGCTGTTCTGGTGGTGCTGGCGGCAGCCTTCTACCAACGCGCCTCGAATGAGGTCGCTCTTGTCAAAACCGGTGTGGGCGGGCGCAAGGTCGTCATCGACGGCGGCACGATCGCGGTGCCGTATTTCCACGAAGTCGCCCGCGTGAATATGCAAACAATCCGGATGTCCGTGGCCTGCGAGGGCGAGCGTTCGCTGATCACCTCCGACCGCTTGCGGGTCGATGTGGGGGCCGAGGTCTATGTCAGCGTGAAGCCCGAAGAAGAGGCGGTCAGCCGCGCAACTCAAACGCTCGGCAAGCGCCTCTTTCAGGCGGACCAGTTGCGCAGCTTGCTCGATGGTATGGTCATCGACGCGCTGCGCTCTGAGGCCGCCAAAGCGACGATGGATGAGCTGCATGAAAACCGTGGGGCGTTCGTGGCGAATGTGCAAAGCGCGCTGGCCGAGCCCTTGTCGAAATTCGGGCTGGAGATGGATTCCGTGTCGCTCATCGGTCTTGATCAGACACCGTTTTCCGCGCTCGACGAAAACAATGCCTTCAATGCGGTTGGTATGCGCAAACTGGCCGAGGTCATCGCGAAGTCGCGCAAGGAACGGGCAGAGATTGAACGCAATTCCGAGGTTTCGGTCACGCAAACCACCATGGAAGCCGAAAAGCGCAAGCTTGAGATCGACCTTGAACAGCGCCGCGCCGAAATTGCCCAAGCCCAAGAGGTGGAAACGCTTCTGGCCAATCAAATGGCTGAGATCGCTGCGAAAAAGGCCGAAGCCGAACGCGCCAAGGCCCGCGCCCGCATCCAGATGGAGCAGGACATTCAGGCAGAGGAAATCGCCTCGGCCAAGGCTCTGCGCCAAGCCGAGATCGCGCGCCAGCAAGAACTGGAGATCGCAGAGCAGGACCGCCTGATCCAAGTCGCGGCGAAGTCCCAGGAGGAAAGCAAAGCGCAAGCCAGCGCCGATGCGGCCCGGACCGAGGCGGTCAAGGCTGCCGAAGCGCTGCGCACCGCTGAAGCCATGGCACAGGCAGAACGCAACAAGGCGCTCGCGCTTCTATCGGCCGAGCAAGAGGCGGAATCGGCTGCGGCCCGCGCGCGCATCGCGGCTGAAAACGACAAGGCCACTGCCAAGGACCGTCGCGCGGCGAAGGAAGAAGAGGCGCTTGCTCTCAAGGCGGTGGAACTCGCACAGGCCGAGGCCACGCTTGCCCGGATCAACGCCGAAAACGCCCGGTCAGAAGCCATCGTCGCGATGGAACTGGAAAAGACGCGGCTTGAGAATATGCCAAGGATCATCGCGGAAATGGTCAAGCCCGCCGAAAAGATCAAAGGTATCAGCGTCAATCATATCTCCGGCCTGGGCAGCTCTGGCGGAGAAGGCGGCAGCAAGGCACCCGTCAGCCAAGCCATCGACAGCATTATGGATATGGCCGTTCAGATGCCAGCGCTGAAAAAGATCGGCGATGCGGTGGGCGTGAATATCGAGGACGCGATCGATACGGTTTCGGGCGGAAAATCAAAGAGCGACAAGCCGTAAAGACAGCGCTTTCAGTCTTTGCGACTTGCGGCGGCGATGTCGGTCTCTGCACTTGGCGGCAGTGTACTTGACGAGTGGCTCCTCAAGGTCGGGTGGGTCGGTCTGCGTCGAACCGACGTGAGGCGAACCTCCGCGGCCGCGATGGAGTGATCTCGTTGCTTTTTCGGCGGTCCTGCATTGCCAATCCGACGGTGCTTCGGTGATATGACGGGGCATGACCCGTCCTTTCCTTGAAAACGAAATTGCCAGACGTCTCTTTCTGGATCGGCATCTGTTGCTGTCGCCCGGATCGGGATCCGGGAAGGGAGCGGACCTTGATACCGTGCTGTGCGATCTGGGTTTTGTTCAGGTCGATAGCGTCAATACGCTCGCCCGCGCGCATGACCTGATCCTGTGGTCGCGCCGGGGGCAGTATCGGCCGAGATCCCTGCAACAGCTTGTGGCCCGGCACCGTTCCGCGTTTGAGCACTGGACTCATGATGCGTCGGTCATACCGATGCAGTTTTATCCAAAGTGGCGTCTCAAATTCGCGCGGGACAAGGCGCGGATGCAGGCGCGGTGGTCAGACGATCGTCGTGCGGGCTGGGAACAAGAAATCCAGTCGGTCATGCATCACATTGCGGACAACGGCGTGACATGTTCCCTCGATGTGGGAACCAATGAACAGAAGTCCTCGTCAGGGTGGTGGGATTGGCATCCCTCGAAGACAGCTCTTGAATTCCTGTGGCGCTCAGGCGAGCTGGCGATCTGCCACCGGCAAGGCTTTCGCAAATACTACGATCTGACGGAACGCGTCATCCCCGCCGAGTATCTGAACCGACGCGAAGACACGGCCGACATCATCGATTGGGCGATGACGGAGGCGCTGGAGCGTTTGGGGTTCGGGACGAGCGGGGAACTGGCCGCGTTCTTCGAAATCGTCACGCGAGAGGAAGCAAAGGCCTGGTGCGTCGAGGCACTCGGCTCCGGTCGCATTCTCGAGGTGGATGTCGAAATGGCCGATGGCTCCGTCCGACGCGGTTTCACGACGGAGCGGGCACTGACCCGTGCCGACGGTCTGCCGGAACCGTCAACGCGGGTGCGCCTCTTGTCCCCATTTGATCCCGCGCTCAGGGATCGCGCCCGTGCAGAGCGCCTGTTCGGGTTTCATTACCGCATCGAGATATTCGTTCCGGAGGCCAAGCGGAAATACGGGTACTATGTCTTCCCCGTGCTTCAGGGCGACAGCCTGATTGGGCGGCTGGACGCCAAACGAACCGGTGACGCTCTTGTGGTGCGGGCATTCTGGCCGGAGGCGAAAGTGCGAATGGGGAAGGCCCGAACCGCTGGTCTGGTTTCGGAGCTGTCGCGCGCAATCGCCATTGCTGGGGCGAAGACGGTCGAGTTTTCAGATGGTTGGCTCCATCAGTGATCGTTGCGCGACCTCCGCGACGGGACGTCATCGCGGCGATCGTCAGAGGGGCTAAGCCCCTTTCACCGCGATCCGGATCGATCTGACATCGTTGTAAATTTCGGTGACGTCACCCGCCGCGCAGAGCTTTGCAAGGGCAGGGGGCTTCCTGCGCCAGTAGTGACGCCGCAGGTCCAGCACGACGACACCGCCATTTGCGACCGTGCGTAGGAAAAGCTCCAGATAATCGTCGATTGGATAATGGAACCCGCAGGAATACAGGCTGGTCGACATGTCGGGTGTCACGTCGTCCACAAGCTCCGCAGTCTTGAGCGGATTGATCAACGTGATCGCGTCGCCATCGACACCATTCTCTTCCAGAAGCGCCTTGGCCGCAGCGAGACTTGCATAACCGGCACCCTTATCCGCCCAGCCATGATACTGGTTGTCCGACTGTTCAATATCGATCAACGTGAATTTCGGGCCATAGTCCCGGGCGAAGAACAGGTCATTGATCGCAGCGCCCGCACCGATATCGGCAATGTGGGTGGGGTGGATGTTCTTCTCACGCAGGTAGTCGCGGATCGGCACGTACTCTCGCCAAATCTCGGCAAATGCGCCCGCGATGATTTCCTGCCGCCGTTCCTGCACCTCTTTGGCCATCGGTGCCGCGTCCCCGGCTTCCCAGGATTTGCGGGAATGCTGGCTGATTTGCTTGGTTCGCTGAAACCCGATGAGGGCAACGGCCTGGTCCGAAAGACTCCCACTCTTCAGGTTGAGCTGCTCAAGCTCTTCCGTCGAGAAATTCTGAATCGCTTCTCTGTCTAGCATTCCGTCCGCCCGTATTTTTGAGCGCAGGGTGACATAGAGTTGGCCTTTGCGAAAGTCGAATGACGGGCATTGCGCCAGACCGGTTCCGGGCATTCGTTTTGACCCGATTGTTTGGCTGGCGTATCAGCCCGCAATCCTTACGTCCCGGGGTGCACTTTCATGCGACTGAACGATCCTGACAGACTCTTCCCGACGGAACCGAGGGTGAGGGACCTCGCCCGCGCGCTTTACCAGGCTGTCGCCGACCTCCCGATTGTAAGCCCGCACGGCCACTGCGATCCGCGTTGGTTTGCCGAGAACGAGCGCTTTCCGAACCCCGCTGATCTCTTTGTCGTGCCTGATCACTACGTCTTCCGCATGCTCGTGAGCCAAGGCGTCGCGATGTCAGATCTTGGCGTGCCAAGGGTTGATGGCGGCAAGGTGGAAACCGATTCGCGCACGATCTGGCGGCGCTTCGCGGAGGGCTATCATCTCTTTCGAGGCACACCATCCGCGATGTGGCTCGATCATTCCTTTGAGTTTGTCTTCGGGATCGATCAGGTGCTTTCTCCCGGGAATGCGGACGATCTCTACGATCACATAGAGGCAAGGCTGGCCGATCCCGCGTTCCGTCCCCGCGCCTTGTTCGAGCACTTCAACATCGAGGTGCTGTCCACCACCGAAGGGGCGCTGGACGATCTCAGGTGGCACAAACAGATCAGGGAAAGCGGATGGTCGGGGAATGTCGTAACGACGTATCGTCCGGACGCGGTTGTGGACCCCGACTTTGAAGGCTTCGCCGAGAACGTTGCGCAATTCGGTGCCCTGACCGACGAAGATACCCAAAGTTGGGATGGGTATCTTGCCGCCCATCGAAAACGGCGCGCATTCTTCAAGACCTTCGGCGCGACGGCCTCCGATCATGGCCATCCCACCGCGCGCACCGAAAACCTCGACGCGAAGGCTGCCGAAGCACTTTTCGCCAAGATCATGTCTGGCACGTTCGCGCCGGAAGAGGCCGACGCGTTCCGGGGCCAGATGCTGACCGAGATGGCGAAGATGAGCCTCGACGATGGGCTGACGCTCCAGATCCATGCGGGATCACGGCGGAACCATTCGGCGCAAGTCTTTGGCGCGTTCGGGCGTGACAAGGGGTTCGACATACCCGGGCGAACTGACTACGTCGGCGCTTTGAAACCGCTGCTTGATGCCGTGGGGATGGAACCCGACCTGACGGTTCTTCTCTTCACACTTGATGAGACTGTCTACGGGCGCGAGCTGGCGCCGCTCGCAGGGGCTTATCCTGCATTGAAGCTTGGTCCGCCCTGGTGGTTTTTCGACAGCTTTGAAGGGATCAAGCGGTTTCGCGAAGCAACCACCGAGACCTGCGGTTTCTACAACACCGCCGGGTTCAACGACGACACGCGGGCCTTCTGTTCCATACCGGCGCGCCACGATGTGTCCCGCCGTTCCGACAGCGCGTACCTCGCCACGCTTGTCGCCACGGGGCGGCTGCGGGAAGCAGACGCCTTCGAGGTGGCCGAAGACCTGGCGTACGGATTGGCAAAGAAAGCCTACAAGCTCTGAAGAACGGGGAGGCCATTGTGACCAGACGGCTTCAGCGACAGGGCGATGCGCCCCATATCGGGATCGTGCATCTCGGGCCGGGCGCATTCTTCCGGGCCTTCAACGCGATCTACACCCACGAGGCCATGGAGCGCGCCGGTGGTGACTGGGGTATTCTTGCCGTCAGCCTGAAAAGCCCGACGGCCCGCGACCAGCTTGTGCCGCAGGGTGGGGTCTATACGTCCATCACACTTGCGGAGAGCGGCGCGGACGCAAGGATCATCACGTCCATCGCGGATGTGAAAGTCGCGCCTGAAGACCCGCAGGCCGTTGTCGCCGCTATGGCGGACCTGCGGTCAAGATCGTCTCGCTGACGATCACCGAGAAGGGATATTGCCACGAACCGGCCACCGGTCGCTTGTCGCTCGACCATCCCGACATACGGCACGATCTGTCCGACCTGTCCGCCCCAAGATCCGCGGTGGGCCTTGTCACGGCAGCGCTCGCGCAACGGAAGGCGCAGGGCGCGAAGGCCTTCACTGTTCTTTCCTGCGACAACCTCCCCTCGAACGGAGCCCTTGCGCGACGCATCCTGCTTGAGTTTGCCGAGCGGGTCAGCCCGGACCTTGCCGCGTGGATTTCGGCCAACGCCACTTTCCCGGCCACCATGGTCGACCGGATCACTCCTGCGACCACGGAAGATATCGTGGCGCGGCTTTCGGCAGAGCAAGGCTACAATGACCTCGGCGCGGTTGCCCATGAGGCGTTCCGGCAATGGGTGATCGAAGACAGCTTTGCCGATGGACGCCCCGCCTGGGATCAGGTGGGGGCGACGATGGTGGCGTCGGTCGAAGACCACGAGCTGATGAAATTGCGCTGCCTCAACGGAACGCATTCGACATTGGCCTATCTCGGCTACCTCGCGGGGTACGAAACGATCGCGGACTGTGTGGCAGACCCAGATTTCGCGGCACTTTGCGAGAAACTCTGGCGTGAAGAAATCACATCGTTCCTTGTCACCCCGGTCGGAGAGAACCTGACAGAGTATTGTGCGCAGCTTCTCGCCCGCTATCGCGATCCGTCCATCCGGCATCGCACTTGGCAAATCGCGATGGATGGAAGCCAGAAACTGCCGCAGCGCATTCTCGGAACGATCCGCGACAATCTCGCCAAGGGCGAATGCCCGGGAGGCCTGTGCCTCGCTGTTGCCGGTTGGATGCGGTACATCGGCGGCATTGATGAGACTGGTGCCACGATAGATGTACGCGACCCGCTTGCCGACCGCCTCAGGCAGATCAGCGACGCGGCTTCGGATAAGGTGTCGGCACTTCTTGAGGTGGAGGACATCTTCGGAACAGATCTTCGAGACAACGCGACCTTCAGGTCTGCGGTTTCATCTGCATATGCCCGCTTGATCGAGGCGGGCGCGAAGGCGGCGGTCAGAAACTACGTCGAGACCGAGACCTGAAATCCCGATCAGATGATTGCGGTCCCATCGGTCGCTGAGACGTGATGGCTTCAACCGACTGCCCATAAATCCACCAAAACAGCGCTCATATTTTCAGCGTTCGCCATTTTTGTGTGATCGAAAAACAGGCACAGCCTCCGAACACCGTTTGAAATAGGGCTCCGGAATTGAGACCCGGCGGTCGCGATGCCTATCAGATGGCGCGGACAAAAAGTCTGCCCGAACGTGCGATGGCGCCGCCCTAGGAAAGCAATGCACCACCGCACTCCGCAAATAAATGCGTGGGGGAGCATATGGCGAATGTCACCGCCTTTGGCAAACATCCTGCGCGACACGCAAAGGGATTAAGTATGTCTAGGAAAATTCTTGCAACAACGGCTGTCGGTCTCGCGCTCGCCAGCGCTCCGGCGATGGCCCAGGATTGTCCGATCAAAGTGGGTGTTCTGCACTCGCTCTCCGGCACCATGGCGATCTCGGAAACGACGCTGAAGGACACGATGGAAATGCTCGTCGAGCAGCAGAACGAGAAGGGCGGCGTGCTTGGCTGCGAACTCGAAGCTGTAGTCGTCGACCCGGCCTCCGACTGGCCGCTCTTTGCTGAAAAAGCACGCGAACTGCTGACCGTGCACGAAGTTGACGTGATCTTCGGCAACTGGACCTCCGTGTCGCGGAAGTCGGTTTTGCCGGTCATCGAGGAACTGAACGGTCTTCTCTTCTACCCGGTTCAGTACGAAGGCGAAGAGTCTTCCAAGAACGTTTTCTACACCGGTGCTGCGCCCAACCAGCAGGCGATCCCGGCAACGGATTACTTCCTCGAAGAACTGGAAGTTGAGAAATTCGCTCTGCTCGGCACCGACTATGTGTATCCGCGGACCACGAACAACATCCTCGAAAGCTACCTTCAGCAGAAGGGCATCGCGGCCGAGGACATCTTCGTGAACTACACGCCCTTCGGTCACTCGGACTGGTCCAAGATCGTGGCTGACGTTGTGGCTCTTGGCGCAGACGGAAAAAAAGTCGGCGTTATCAGCACCATCAACGGTGACGCGAATGTTGGCTTCTACAAGGAACTCGCCGCCGCTGGCATAAGCGCCGACGACATTCCGGTTGTGGCCTTCTCGGTCGGTGAAGAAGAACTTGCCGGTCTCGACACATCGAACCTCGTTGGCCACCTCGCTGCATGGAACTATTTCCAGTCGGCTGAATCGGATGCCAACGAAGCATGGGTTGCCGCCTGGAAAGAACGTATGGGCGAAGAGCGCGTGACGAACGACCCAATGGAAGCCCACTATATCGGCTTCAACATGTGGGTGAACGCCGCGACCGAAGCCGGCACCACGGATGTGGATGCTGTCCGCGAGGCGATGTACGGGCAGGAGTTCCCGAACCTGACGGGCGGTACGGCTGTCATGCTGCCGAACCACCACCTGGCGAAGCCGGTTCTGATCGGTGAAATCCAGGAAGACGGTCAGTTCGATATCATCAGCCAGACCGAGGAAGTGCCGGGCGATGCCTGGACCGACTACCTGCCGGAATCGGCCGTCCTGATGTCGGATTGGCAGGAAAAAGGCTGCGGGATGTTCAACACCGAAACGAACACCTGCGTTCAGATCAAGTCGAACTACTAATCGTCTGATAACAATAAACTTCTCAGGGGGCGCCCACCGCGCCCTCTGACCTGGAGGGGGTCTGGCATGGCACGTTTTCTGGTTCTGTTGTGGATGGTGCTCAGCCTGCCGGCTTCCGCTGTCGCTCAAGACGCAAACGCTCCCATCCAGAAGCTGTTGCAGGAACATGGCGAGATCATTGCCAAGTCTTCCCGCAAGACCATCGGACCCGCCATCGATGCCCTTGGCGACAGTTCTTTGCCAAAAGCGCCTGAGGTGCTTCAGAAGTGGCAGGACAAGGAGCTCTGGTTCATCAAGGAGAGCGGTCTTTTCGTCTACACCGAGAAAGTCGACGGCAAGACCGAACGCATGATCGACATCGCAACAGGCGAGCCGATCGGCGAGATTGCCAAGCGCGATCTGAAACAACTCAAACCGAATAGCGGTATTCGCGGCATGATCGGGGCGGCGCTCGTCAAGTTCCAGTTGCGCGATCCGTCTCGCACAACGCGGCTGCGGGCCCTCAACGCGATCTCGCGCGATGCCGAGGAAACGCATCTGAGCGCGCTGCGCGATGTGATGGGCGATGAAAGCGACCCCGAGATTTCGGCACAGATGGCGCGCCTCGAGCGGCTTTTGACCATCGAGTTCGGCGAGACCGAGGACGAGCGCATTGCAGCCATTCAGCACTTCGAAGGTGATCTTGGTGTGGATGTGCGCGCCGCGCTGAACCCGCTCGTTTCCGTGCGCGTGGAAGCCGCGGAAGCCGCACCTGAGGGTGAGGATGTTGTCCGGGTGCTTTCGCCCGGCTCCGAAGACCTCAGCCGTGAGGACGCCTACGACATCCTCGTGCGTGCGGAGCTGGCCAAGCCACGCATCAGCCGCGATGACAAGCGCGCCGCCCTCATTGCGAATATCAGCGACGGAGAAGTCGCGGGCATCCAGGTCGCAAGCCTGAACAGCGAAGACGCGCGCGATCTGGCTTACGCGGCCCTTGCCGAGCAGGGAACGGTCGATCCCGTGGCCACGGAAGCGGAGGTGGACGAGACACTGGGTGGGTTCGTTTTCTTCGAACGCTACACCGGTGCGCCGCCCGCCGTGGCCCTGGCCGCGGCGTCCGTATTGAACGGGATCGAGACCAAGGTTGCCCTGAACCAGACGGCTGACCTTGCCTTGGATGCGGTGTCACTCGCGTCCATCTATTTCCTCGCCGCCATCGGGCTTGCCATCACCTTCGGCGTGATGGGCGTCATCAACATGGCCCATGGCGAGTTCATCATGATGGGGGCCTATACCGGCTTCGTGGTGCAGCAATTCGTACCCGATCACACGCTGTCGATAATCATCGCCATCCCGCTGGCCTTCGCCGTGACCTTCGGGGCCGGTGTGACGATGGAGCGGCTGGTGATCCGGCATCTCTATCATCGTCCGCTCGAGACACTTCTTGCGACTTTCGGGATTTCGATTGCGCTGCAACAGATCGCGAAGAACATCTTCGGCACGCAGGCCCGGCCCCTGACGGCGCCCGGTTGGCTTGACGGGTCGCTGGTCTTCAACGACATCGTGTCGATCAGCTATATCCGGATCGCGATTTTCGTGCTGGCGCTGTTGTTCCTGGCGCTCTTCCTCTTCGTGATGAACCGGACCCGGCTGGGGCTGGAGGTGCGGGCCGTCACCCAGAACCCGCGCATGGCAGCGTCCATGGGGATCAACCCGGACAAGATCAACATGCTGACCTTCGGCTTCGGATCCGGGATTGCCGGGATCGCGGGTGTGGCGATCGGGCTGTACGCCAAGGTGACGAGTGAAATGGGCGCAGATTACATCGTGCAGGCCTTCATGACGGTGGTCGTGGGCGGTGTCGGGAATATTTGGGGCACACTGCTGGGCGCGTCACTGGTGGGCACGCTGCAGAAGTACATCGAGTTCCTGAACCCGTCGAACACGTTGGCGGCTCAGACTTACATGATCCTCTTCATCATTCTTTTCATTCAATTCCGGCCAAGGGGCATCATCGCCCTCAAGGGCCGTGCGGCGGAGGCGTGAACATGCAGGTTTTGCGCCACCTTCGGTGTCGCCCCGCTGGGGGCTCTGCCCCCAGACCCCCGGGATATTTCAGGACCGGTAATGGGGGGCAGGCATGAGCGAACTGTCTGCAGGCGCGATCCGGCGGAAGCCGCTGGTGGTCCAGTATCCCTCGCTGCTGATCTTTCTGGGCTGTCTGGCGCTGTTTACCGTCGCCGTGACGGTGTTGTCGGAAGGGTTCGGGATCGGGGTCATCTCGACCTCCTTCGTGAAGACATTGGGCAAGACGCTCTGCCTGTGTCTGGTGGCGCTCGCGATGGACCTTGTCTGGGGCTATTGCGGGATCCTGTCGCTGGGACACATGGCGTTTTTCGGGATCGGCGGTTACGCCATCGGCATGTGGCTCATGTATGCGCGGACCGAGCTGATCGTGATCGAGAGCCTCGCCAACCAGGCCTTGCCACCCACCGCGCAGGAGATCTCGGACGGGATCGCGACGCAGATTTTCGGTGTGGTGGGCGCGTCGGAATTTCCGCCGATCTGGGCGTTTTCGCATTCGCTGACGCTGCAACTTCTGGCCGTGATCCTTGTGCCGGGACTTCTGGCACTTGTCTTTGGCTGGCTTGCTTTCCGGAGCCGGGTCACGGGCGTCTATCTTTCGATCCTGACCCAGGCGATGACGCTGGCGCTGTCCTTGTATCTGTTCCAGAACGACAGCGGGTTGCGCGGCAATAACGGCTTGTCGGGATTGCAGAACCTGCCGGGTCTTGGAGATGTGCCGCAATCGGTGGTGTCGGTCTGGTTCCTCTGGGCCTCGGCGCTGGCTTTGGGGCTGGGATATCTTGCCTGTGTGGCGATCGTCTCAGGCAAGTTCGGATCGGTCATTCGCGCGATCCGGGATGACGAGGCACGGGTGCGCTTCCTTGGATACCCGGTCGAGGCGTACAAGCTTTTCATCTTCACGTTCACGGCCATCCTCGCGGGCATCGCGGGCGCGCTTTATTATCCGCAGGCGGGCATCATCAACCCGGCGGAGATTGCGCCGATTGCCTCGATCTACCTCGCGGTCTGGGTCGCGATTGGCGGGCGCGGGCGTTTGTACGGTGCCGTGATCGGGGCGGCCTTCGTCTCGCTTCTTTCGACATGGTTCACGGGCGGGCAGGCGCCGGATGTGAACCTTGGCTTCTACACCATTGAGTGGGTGAACTGGTGGACGGTTCTGCTGGGGCTCTCCTTCGTGGCCGTGACTCTCTTTGCGCCGAAGGGGATTGGCGGGCTCTTTGATCTGATTACGGCGAAGCGCAGCCCTGACCGGCATGGCGCGGATCTGGGCCCCGATGCGGGCGCGTTGCGGGAGAAGGAGGCGGAGACATGAGCGCACTTCTCGAAGTCTCGGGCGTATCGGTCAGCTTTGACGGGTTCAAGGCGATCAACAACCTGTCCTTCCAGATCGGGAACCAGGAATTGCGCGCGGTGATCGGGCCGAATGGCGCAGGCAAGACGACCTTCATGGACATCATCACCGGCAAAACCAAACCCGATGAGGGGCGCGTCGTTTGGGGTGACAAGTCGCAGTCGCTGCTGGCGATGTCGGAAAGCAAGATCGCGCAGGCGGGCGTGGGCCGGAAGTTCCAGCGGCCTACGGTCTTCGAGGACCAATCGGTGTCGGAGAACCTGATGCTGGCTTTGAAGAAAAGCCGGAATCCGTTCAGTGTCCTGCGGTTCAAGGCAAGCGCGGAGGATGCCGTGCGGGTCGAGGAATTGGCGAGCGAGATCGGGCTGTCCGGTGCTCTAACGCGGAAAGCGGGCGAGTTGTCCCATGGTCAGAAACAGTGGCTGGAGATTGGGATGCTTCTGGCGCAGGACCCGAAGCTTCTTCTTGTCGATGAACCCGCCGCGGGCATGACGCCATCCGAGCGGGAACATACGACGGACCTTCTGGTGGAGGCGGCCAAGACGCGGGCCGTGGTTGTCGTGGAACATGACATGGAATTCGTGCGGCGGCTCGATTGCAAGGTGACAGTGCTGCATGAAGGGTCGGTGTTGGCGGAAGGGTCGATCGACCACGTCACGTCGGACGACAAGGTGATCGAGGTGTATCTTGGGCGATAGTCTTCTGGCACTCGACGATCTGACGCTGCATTACGGCGGATCGCAAATTCTCTACGGCGTCGGTCTGGAAGCGGCGGCGGGCGAGGTGACCTGCGTGATGGGGACGAACGGGGTCGGGAAGACGAGCCTGTTGAAGGCCATTTCGGGGGCGCATCCCCGTTCCGGCGGAACCTACCGTTTGGGTGGGGAGGAAATCGGCCGCGTTTCATCCCATGCGCTGGCGCAAAAAGGGGTCGCTTACGTGCCGCAAGGGCGGGAGATATTCCCGTTCCTCACAGTGCAGGAAAACCTCGAAACCGGCTTTGCCTGCCTTCCAAAATCCGAGCGGCGCATTCCGGATGAGATTTTCGAGCTGTTCCCGATCCTCAAGGATTTCCTTGGTCGCCGGGGTGGCGACCTCTCGGGTGGGCAACAGCAGCAATTGGCCATCGCGCGGGCGTTGGTGACGAAGCCAAGGCTTTTGTTGCTGGATGAACCGACCGAAGGCATTCAGCCGAACATCATTCAGCAAATCGGTGAGGTGATCGGCGTGCTTCGGGACCGCGGCGATATGGCAATCGTGCTGGTCGAGCAGTTCTTTGACTTCGCCCATCGCCTTGGTGACCGGTTTCTGGTGCTGGAGCGCGGTGCGGTCAAAATGAGCGGGCGGGCGGACGAGATCGCAAGGGACGATCTTCTGGCGGCCGTCAGCGTCTGAGGCTAGGCCAGACCCAAGGCTTTCCGCCGCTCCTCGGCAAAGCCCTGCACCAGCCGGTCAGCGATGAAGGCGAGGATCGCCATCGCGGCCCCGGCGCTGACCCCAAGACCCACATCCGCTTGCCCGAGGGCAAGGTAGATCGATTGGCCCAGACCTGTCGTGCCGATGAGGGCGGCAATCACCAGCATGGCAAACGCGTAGAGGATGGTCTGGTTGAGCCCGAGCAGGATCACCGGAGTGGCATAGGGGAGCCGCACATCCAGCAGGGTTTGCGTTTGCGAGGCTCCGCTTGCAGTGGCGGCCTCCAGCAGTTCCGGCGGTGTCGAGACGATGCCCGCCTGCGTGTAGCGGATCATCGGCACGATGGCGTAGGCGCAGATGGCAAGGAATGCGCTGAACTCCCCGATCTGGAAAAACATCAAGACGGGGATGAGGAAGACGAAAAGCGGGATCGTCTGGAGCATGTCGCAGATGGGTCTGAGGACCCGCCACGCCATGGGAGAAATCGCGGCGAGGAGGCCAAGCGCCCCCCCAACCACGGCGCAAGCGGCGACGGCAGCCCCGGAGAGGTAGAGCGAGAGGAGCGCCCGCTCCCATAGGCCGGAGATCAGGATGGTGGCGAGGAGTGCGGTGACGACAAGCGCAAAGCGTGGGCCCTGGGCCAGCCAGGCAAGGGCCGCAGCGCCGACAAGAACGAAAGGCCAGGGCAGGTTGGCGATGCCGGTTTCCAGAATGCCCACGGCGATGAGAAGAAGCGCGCCTGCGACCGGGCGACCTGTGAGAGCCAGCAGGGCGCCCCCCAATCCGGCAGCAACGAAGAGCCAGAGGCTCATCGAGCTTGTCCACTGAAACCCCCAGGTGAAGGGCAGAACGGCCTCGTCCAGCCCGATCCTGAGCGGCAGAAGGCCATAGAACATCGCGTTGTTCTTCACGCTGTCCAGTGACGCGCCATTGGCGGCGGTGAAGTCTCCAAGGGCGGTATCGACACTGTCAGCCACGCCGCCGAAGATGCCTTCGGGCGGGGCGCTGACACCTGTCAGCCACAACAGAATGGCACCCGCGACACCCGCCGCGAACAGTCCCCAACTGATCCGGGCATCGAACCGTTTTCGTTCAAGTGCAAGGCGCGCGGACATGCGATCGATCACGATGGCAAAGGTGACGATCACCAGCCCCGCCAGAAAGGCTTGCCCGAACTGTGCCTTGCGCATGGTCAGAAGCACTTCCCAGCCGATGTCGTCGAAGCCTCCGATCACGGCGGCGATGATCACCATGGAAAGCGCCGCCATCAGGCATTGGTTGACCCCCACCATGATCTGGCGGGATGCGGCTGGGATTTCGACCAGGAAGAGCTGCTGAAAACGCGTGGCCCCCGACATCACACCGGCCTCTTTTACTTCCGGCTCCACGCGCTCGAGCCCGAGGATCACGTTTCGCGCCATCGGAGGAGCGGCGTAAATGGCGGAGGCGACAAGGCCGACCACGGGGCCGAACCCGAAGAGCAGCAGGAGGGGCGTCAGATAGGCGAAGGTCGGGATTGTTTGCATCGCGTCAAGCGCCACGAGCAGGGCGGCGCGCAGGCGCGGGATTTCATTGGCGAGAAGTCCGATCAATCCACCGAGGATCATCGCCAGCGGAACGGAGACGACGACGAGGGAAAGCGTGTTCATGCTCTCCTCCCAGTATCCGGAGAGCAAGACGAAGAGGAAGCCGACAAACCCCAGAAGCCCCATGCGCCAGCCGCCGAGATGCCAGCCAATGGCGGTGACTGTCCCGATGACAACCGGCCAGGGCGTGCCCGCAAGCGCGATATTGGCCCATTCCATCGGATAGGCGATGGCGGCCGAGAAGAGCCGCATCGTTGGCTTGATCGCGTTGAGCACCACCTCCAGCGTGGTCCCGACCCATTCGGTCGCGGGGACCGTCCAGCCCGCGGGAAACGCGAAAAGCCACGGGGCGTAAGGTTGCAAGAGCAGGCAGATCGCACCCGTCAGAAGAGCGACAACGGCGGCCAGAAGCTTGGGGCTCAACCCCCAGGGCGTGCTGTCCACCGCATCAAGCGTCGTCATCCTTGTTCCACCTGCAGTGCCTTGGCGAGGTCCTTCGGATGTACCGCGCCGAGGAGGGTGCCGGACGCATCGCGTACTGGCACCGGCTCATACAGTTTCATGCACGAGGCGAGCGCGTCTTCCAGCGTCATGTCCGGGCTCAGGCCCGGATCGTCCGGTCCGATCCCCTCCGTGCCGCCTTGCATGATCGATCCGACCTTGGCGTGGCGGCCGCGCGCGACGTCGCGGGCAAACTCGCGCACGTAATCGTCGACCGGGTTCAGCACGATTTCGGTTGGCGTGCCGATCTGGACGACTTGGCCATCGCGCATGATCGCGATGCGGTCGGCAAGCTTCAGCGCCTCGGCGATGTCATGGGTGATGAAGACGATGGTGGTGTTGAGGCGCTTGCGGATTTCAAGAAACTCGTCCTGCAACTGTCGCCGGATCAGCGGATCGAGGGCCGAGAAGGGCTCATCAAGAAACCAGACGGAGCAATCCCCGGCAAGCGAACGCGCGATGCCAACGCGTTGTTTCTGACCACCCGAAAGTTCGCGTGGGTATGCATCTTCCCGCCCTGCGAGGCCGACCGTTTCGATGATCGGGCGCACCTTGTCATGCCGCTCTTTCCGGGACATGCGGCCAACCTTCAAAGGGAAAGCCACGTTGTCGATCACGGACATATGCGGGAAGAGGCCGAAATGCTGGAAGACCATGCCGATCTTCGAGCGCCGGAGCTCGATCATGCGCTTGGGCGTGGCGGCAAGCACATCTTCGCCCTCGATCTCCACGCGTCCGGCAGTTGGCTCGACGAGACGGGAGATACCGCGGATCAACGTCGATTTGCCCGAACCGGAGAGTCCCATGACCACGAAAAGCTCGCCCGGCGCCACGTCGAACGTAACGCCGCGCACGGCAGGGATCAGCCCTTGCGCTTTCAGCTTGGCCGCGATCTCCTCCGGCGGGCCGCCGGAGGCCTCATCATAGGCGGAAGCAGCGTTCGCGCCGAAGACCTGCCAGAGGTTCTCGACCGAAATGGCAGGTCTGTCGGTCATCGGCTTACTTCGTGGCGGCGTCGACGACCGGCTTCCACTTGGCCTCATTCGCCGCCATCCACTCGGCGACGACCTCTTCGACCGCGCCGCCGTCCACATCGATTGCACCCATCATGGGCTGCGCGTCCTCGACGGCGAGTTGGTAGTTCGAGAGGATTTCGTAAGCAGCCGGCCATTTTTCTTCAGTGCCCGACCACGCGGCCTTGAAGATGCGTGTGGGCGAGAAGCCGCAATCCATCGTGGCATCCGGGTTTGGTCCCCAGCTTGCATCGTTGAAGCACTCGTCGGTCCCGACCGGCACGTCGACGAATTGGACGTCATAGGCCGACATCGCCCAATGCGGTTGCCAGAACACTATGAAAAGCGGGGACTTTTTCTCGGTTGCGGCACGCAACTCGGTGATCAAGGCGCCTTCCGATCCGGCAGGCACCGCCTTGAACGGCAGTCCGAACCCGGCCATGCGTTCCGCACCCGGTGTGCCCCAATCAGCGGGGTAGTCGACGAGGCGACCCATCGGCAGGGTTTCCGCAGTGGCGAAGACGCCTGCACAATCCTTCAGCGCTTCCCATGCGGGCAGGCCGGGGCACAGCTCGGCGACATGCGCGGGATAGGCGAGGCCCTCTTTCGCGTCGAGGCCAAGATCACCGATTTCGACAATGGTGCCTTCCTCGACCTTCTTTGCGTAGTCGTCAGAGACGTTGGACGACCAGATTTCCAGCGTTGCGGTGATGTCGCCATCGGCAATCGCCTGGAACTGGTTCAACATGCCGGCAGTGACATATTCCACCTCGTAACCGGCGGCTTTCAACATTTCGCCCGCGACATGAGTCGTCACGTGCTGTCCGGTCCATTCGTTGATGGCAAGTTTGATTGGCTCGCTCGTGTCGCCCAAATCCGCGGCGTAGGCGGTTCCGGCGATCAAAAGGGCGGCTGTAGTGGAAAGAAGTGTTTTCATGGCATTATGCTCCCCGTTATCATTTCCCAGCCCGACACAGAGTTGCGCAACGCCAGGTCCTTTGATGTGAATTCTTCAGCTTATGACGATAAGGGCAAGCGAATTCTTGGCCGACCGCTTGGAGAACCCGGATGAGCGAATTCGAAACCATGCTGAGCGGAGGGCACCCCAACTCGCTTGGTCGTACGGAAGACGTTGTCGAGCTGGTTCTGTCCGACGAAAGCAGGATGTCCGAGCTTTACGATTGCTACAGCAGCTCAGACGAGGTCGTTCGGCTTCGCACGTCCAGTGCCATGAAGCGCGTACAGGCCGCCCGACGAGAACTGCTCGTCCCGTATTTCGAAAGGTTGATCGATGAGATCGGAGCGCTCGATCAGGCGTCCGCCCAGTGGACGCTTGCCATTTTGTTCGATGTCGGGCGGCAGGATATGACGCCTGCGCAATTCGAGCGGGCCAAGGCACTGATCAAACGGAACCTCGCCGAGCATCACGATTGGATCGTGCTTAACACATCCATTGATGTGCTTGTGCGCTGGGCTAAGCAGGATGGCGACCTCCGCCAGTGGCTGCTGCCGCATCTGGAGCGTCTTTCCAAAGACCCGCGCAAGTCGGTGTCCGGGCGAGCGACGAAAGCGAAGACCGCTCTCGCCAAGATCGGGTGATCCGGCTTTGCGTTGTGACTTTGCTTTGAACGTCCGCGCTGAGCCCGATGGTGCCGATTGGTCGGAGCGCAGGAGTTTGCCAATCAAAAACCCGCCCGGGTTGTCAGAGCAACAAAACCGATGCCAGCCAACATAATCAGAACCACCACCCAGGCGACAACCGACAGAGCGCGATCTTCGCTGCCAATCTTGTTCCATCGGAAGATATCGCGCAAACGACCGGCGCCGTTTAGCAATGAGACAACGAAGTTCCAAATATCCATCTATTCCTCAAAATATTTGTGGAGCGTATCAGGCTCGAACCGATGACTGGTACAAAAGACTTTCGAAAAGTACCGGTCTTGAGAAAAGCCTCAATGGCCGCTTCGTCCCGCACAGCGGACATACCAATCCGCCCGGCGCGAGGTGCATCGGAAGAATGGCGACGGCACGAGGCGGTGTTCTGCGTTCTGGGGTTTGCCTTTTGCGAGAGAGCAATCAGCGCCCGTCGAAGGGATAGAGTTGAAAGTCAGCGGCGCCGCTGCGCCCCGGTGTCCTGTGCGTGCCGGCGTGTCATTCCGGCATTTTGGCCGTTTGCGGGAGGCTGTGCCTCCGGACGGTCGGGATACGAGCCCCCGCTTTGATGTCACGGGCGCAAGGTTCGAACGGCGGGACTTTCCCACCGCTTTGTTGATGTCACGTAACCGCGCCGTACGCTCAGACCCCGATACCGGCCGTCAGCCCGCCATCAATCAGGTAATCGCCACCGGTGCAGAAACCGGCCTTGTCGCTGCACAGGAAGGCGATCAATGCGCTGGTTTCTTCAACTGTGCCGACACGTCCGATCGGATGGGCCGCGCCAAATCCTGCAATGGCCTCTTCGATGTCTCCGGTCTCGCCCACGACGGTGCGCGCGGCGAATTCGAGCAGCGGTGTGCGCACGGACCCCGGGCTGATCGAGTTCACCCGGATGTTGTCCTTGGCGGCGTCCACGGCTTGTGCCCGCACCATCGCATGGATGGCCCCTTTCGAGGTCGCATAGGCCAGAACGGCATTCTGGTTCGCATGTCCCTGAACCGAGGACACGTGCACGATCGCGCCGCCACCCGCCGCTTTCATGAAGGGGTAGGCGAAGTGAGAGGTCAGAAAATAGGATGTCAGATTGATGCCGATGACGCGGTTCCAGTGTTCGATATCCGTTGTCTCGGTCGTCCCGTAGGTTTGGATGGCCGCGGCATTCACCAGACAATCGACGCTGCCTCGAGCGTTGCCGATCCCGGTGATCCATTTTTCGACCTGTGTCTCGTCAGAGACGTCCACTTCTGCCACGGTCAACGGCAGTTCTCCCGCCGCGTCGCGGGCGGCTGCATTATGCGCTGGGTCGTTCCCGCACGCGAAAACGGTCGCACCTTCGCGCGCAAAATGAAGTGCCGCGCCAAGACCGATACCGCTTGAGCCCGTGACGACGACTGTCTTTCCGCTGAATTCACCCATGGGCGCGCTCCAAGGCCCGCATGACGCCGCGAAGTTCGGCGAGGCCCTTCAATCGCCCGATGGCGGAATAGCCGGGCAGGGTGGTCTTTTCGAGATCGTCCAGCAGAAGATGTCCGTGATCCGGGCGCATCGGGATGGTGTTGTCGGGACGGTTTTCGCCCTTGCGGCGCTTTTGCTCAGCCAGAAGAAGCTCAACGATTTCAACCATATCAGTTGATCCTTCCAGGTGGTCGGCTTCGAAGAAAGACCCGTCCGGATCGCGCTTCACATTCCGCAGGTGAGCAAAATGGACGCGGGGGGCCATCGTTCGCAGCATGGCGGCAAGATCATTGTCGGCGCGGGCTCCGAGCGATCCTGTGCAGAAGGTCACGCCGTTGGCCAAGCTCGGATTTGCCGCGAATAGCGCGTCATAGTCGGACATCTGGCTCACCACCCGCGGCAGACCGAACAGCGACCATGGCGGGTCGTCGGGGTGAATGGCCATGCGAAGGCCAAGCTCTTCGGCGACCGGCACGATTTCGGACTGGAAGGCGATCAGGTTGGAGCGGAGGTCTTCCGGTCCCATCCCATCGTATTCCGCAATCAGCTTTGCGATGCCGTCGCGGGTGTGGTGCCCTTCGGCGCCGGGCAGCCCCGCGATGATGGTCCGCTCGAGCGTGTCGACGTCTTCGGGTGACATGGCAGCATGGTGCGCTTCGGCGGCCGCTCTTTCGGCATCGGAATAGTCGGCGTCCGCACCCGGCCTGCGGAGAACAAAAGTGTCATAGGCCGCGAAGGCAACCGGATCGAACCGGAGCGCGAGACCGCCATTCGGGGCGGGGTAGCGCAGATCGGTGCGTGTCCAGTCCACGACCGGCATGAAGTTGTAGCAGATCACCTCGATCCCGCAGGCGGCGACGTTCCGCATCGTGTCGATGAAACGACCGACGGCCGCGTCGCGATCGGCGCTGTCCGTCTTGATCGGCTGCGGGACGGGAATGCTTTCCACCACACTCCAGGTAAGCCCGGCGGCTGAAACGTCGTCCTGCCGGGCTCGGATGCGGTCCGCCGGCCAGACCTGGCCGTCGTAGATGTCGTGGAGCGCCGTCACGATATCCGTCGCACCGGCTTGTCGAATATGCGCAAGGGGAACGGGGTCGTCAGGCCCGTACCAACGCCAACCTTCTTTCATTTCATCTCTCCCTCACCTGCGACTTGAGCATGATTGCCGCGGGAGACGCAACGGCCTATAGCACCCGCCAGCATGACCCGACCTGAATTCACACTCACCGTTGCAACGTCCGCCGATGGACTGATCTCGCCGACGATCGACACGCCGACGCATGTCTGGGCAAGCGAGGAAGAACAGGCGCTTTTCTTTCGCGATGTCGAGTCCGCGGACTGGGCGATCATGGGGCGGCATACGCATGAGGCGGCGGACAAGCCGGAACGGCGGCGGATCGTCTTCTCAAGCTCAGTGAGTGGTTGGCAACGGCCGACGCAGCTTTGGCTGGACCCGGCAGGCCTGGACGTGACGGACCTTGTGGATCGGGTCGCGAATGTGCGGCCGCTCAGGCGTGGTCTGATCCTCGGCGGAACGCGGGTTCATGACTGGTTTCTGGCGTCGGGCGCTATTCACAAGGTCAACCTGACAGTGGAGCCCGTGTGCTTCGGCAGCGGTCTGCCGGTGTTCACTGGCCAGCAAGCTTCGGATCCCGTTGAAATATTTGTTTCCCGCGGGTTCGAATTGACGGAAGAAGCAACGCTGAACGAGAAGGGCACACGTTATTATGAACTGATTGCACCGGCTCACGATCAGGAAGGGCGCTGACGTCGGGCGAAAGCTCTGCTAGGCTTCCGGCATGGACCCGATTTCTCTTGTTTTCTACGCTATCGTTTGTGGCCTTCTCAGCCTCTTTGCGCCGAACCTTGGAGGTATGCTTCCACGTCTTGTGGTTGGCGCGGTCGTTGGTGTTGCTGCTGCGACGGCGCTTCCTTTCGTCAACGGCATGATGGGATATTGATCGCATGCATAGATTTCTCGCCACCATGGCTATCGCAGCTCTGCCGACCATGGCGCCCGCCTGGGTTGCCGGAAACGGGCTTGTCGTCGAAGAACGCGGAAACGGTTTCACCATTCCGTATCGCGGCCTTTCGGGCGCTCGCGATTTCTGGTGTGCGGCTGGCGAATACGTCATCGATCATCTGGGCATGCGGCCTGACACGCGCATCTACAGGACGTCATCACCGCCGCGGCGCGCTGGCGATGGCATCAGTTTCAGCCTGAGCTCGGAAGGCGCGAAAAAGCCCGGGATCATCCTTCTGGGCGGCGAGCGCGGGGTGTCCGCATCGCATGCGCGCAGCTTTTGCAGCATTCTCCGCATCGAAAGAGAGTCCTGAGGAACACACCTTCATCTTGCGTTTGCGTTTCTGCCCTACCCAAAATCAAGCGGGTCCCCTATAAAGCCTGTGGGATCGGCCCTTTGGGCCGCAACAGGCAGGGGAGAAGAGGCGGATGCGCTGCCCGTTTTGCGGAAATATCGATACTCAGGTGAAAGATTCGCGGCCAGCGGAAGACCATGTCGCCATCCGGCGGCGGCGGTTCTGCCCGGCCTGTGGCGGACGTTTCACGACGTATGAGCGCGTGCAATTGCGCGATCTGGTGGTGATCAAGTCGAACGGCAAGCGCGAGGATTTCGACCGCGACAAGCTGGAGCGTTCGATCCGGATCGCAATGCAGAAGCGGCCGGTGGAGCCGGAGCGGATCGACCAGATGATCTCCGGCATCGTGCGACGGCTGGAAAGCATGGGCGAAACCGACATTCCTTCGACCACGATCGGGGAGATCGTGATGGAAAGCCTCGCGCGGATCGACAATGTGGCCTACGTCCGCTTTGCCAGTGTTTACAAGAACTTCCAGGATGCGGGTGACTTCGACAAGTTCGTGAGCGAGCTCAGACCGCCCGACAAGGACGAGTGAGCACCGGCTTCTCAGACACAGACGACCGGCATATGGCCCACGCGCTTTCCCTGGGAGCGCGGGGCTTGGGCCGTGTTTGGCCGTGGCCTTCGGTTGGTTGCGTCCTTGTGCGGGACGGGCGCGTTGTCGGGCGTGGCACGTCGGATCCCGATACTCTGCGCCATGCAGAGCGCGTGGCCCTCGATCAGGCGGGAGATGCGGCGCGGGGTGCAACCGCCTACGTCACGCTTGAGCCGTGCGCACATACCGGACGCACGCCACCTTGCGCGGACGCGCTTGTGGCAGCCGGGGTGGCACGTGTTGTGGCGGCGACCCGCGATCCCAACCCGTTGGTGGCCGGCGAGGGGCTTGCGCGTTTGCGTGCAGCCGGTGTGACGGTGGAAGTCGGGCTTCGCGAGGCGGATGCACGTGCCCAGAACAAAGGTTTCCTCTCGGTCTTCGAACGTGGCCGCCCGGCCTTGACGTTGAAACTGGCGATGACCGTAGATGGCCGGATCGCGACCGCGACAGGTGAGAGCCGCTGGATCACGGGAAGCGACGCGCGCAGAGCGGTTCATGCCATGCGAATGTCGCATGACGCCGTTCTGGTCGGCGGCGGCACAGCACGTACGGATGACCCGACGCTGACCGTGCGCGATATGGGATCAGCGCATCAGCCCGTGCGGATGGTCGCATCACGTCGTTTGAGTTTGCCCTGGCCAAATCGATTGGCCGAGACGTTGAACGAGGGTCCGGTCTGGCTGCTGCACGGACCGGACGCCGATGAGACTGATCGCGCGCGGTGGTCGGATGCCGGCGCGCGATTGCTGGAGATACCGGTTGCCCTTGGTCAGATCGACCCCCAGCACATGCTGGCCGTGCTTGGATCGGAAGGCATCACGCGGGTCTTTTGCGAAGGTGGAGGCGCGCTTGCGGCGTCTCTCCTTGGGGCCGGGTTGGTCGACGATCTTGTCGTGATGACGGCAGGCTTTGCCTTGGGGGCGGAAGGACAGCCGGGGATCGGCGCGCTCGGTGTCTCGGCACTGGCGGAAGTGGAGCGGTTCCAATTGGTCGATGTGCGGGCGCTCGGTGCCGACGTGATGCATCATTGGGAACGCCGGGACTAAGCGACGCTTCGCACCGGTCGGGACGTTACTCTCGCCTTGCCGTCAAAACAGACTTCGCAGCCACGCCATGAGCTTGTTCACAGGCGGCATTTCCACGCCGTCCGCCAAAAGCGACACGGCCGCTTCGGGTGAGATCGGCGCGCCGGTCCGAGGATCGAAGTAACGCGGATAACCAATCAGGCAGGCGTGGGCGAGTTGCGGCAGTGTCACCTCGTGGCTCGCTCGATGAGGCGGGCGAAGCGACCGGTCCGATGTCAGTCCGCGACCGGCGTAGAACGGCATGCCAAGGCACGTCACGGGCTTGTTCCGAAGCAGGGCTTCAAAGCCGAGTGTCGAGGAGATGGTCCAAACCGCATCGGCCGCTGCAATGGCTTCCGCAGCACTGGCATTGTGCAGGGTGACATCGGCGAGGGCATCCGCGTCGGCTTCTGACACGGCTCCTTTTCGAAAGCCCGCTTCTACATCGGGATGTGGTTTCCAAAGGATCAGCGCATCCGGGTTTTCGGCTCGGGCACGGCGCAACAGTTCGAGGTTGGTCCGTGTCTCTCCCCCGCCATGGATCAGCGAGGCATCATCCTCGACCTGACCGACAACGAGGAGATTTGGCCGGTCGCGGTCAAAATCGGGCAAATCGCCTTCAATGTTGTATTTGGTCAAGCCAAGTCGATTAATCCGGGCCACCAACCGCTCGGCACGTCGGATTTCTGCATCGGGCAAAAGGCCCGCGCTGGCGATCAACTGGTCCAGACGCCCCGCCGTGGACGGGTCGAAGTAGAGCGACGGCGTATCCAGAACAAGCGAAAGAGGGGGTATCAGAGCAGCGCCAAGCCCACGTGAACGAAGGAACCCGTCCTCCATCCGGAGCGCGCCGACCGGGGCGCCGCCCATGCCCCAGACAACGGTTTTGCGATTGGCGGGTGAGCCGCGGAACTTCAGTTTCTTCTCCCGCCCGAAGGCGCGCGAAAGATGAGGCCGCTTCCAGGGTTTCATGCCCAGAGCCACATATCCTTCGCGATCCTCTCGCGTGGCGCGCGCTTCGGCTGCGAGCTGTGCGATCACGTCTTCGACCTGGCACAGTCGGTCGCGAACCGGATCGTACCAAGTCGGGTAGAGGATCATGCTGGCCGCGAAAAGCTGCGCACGCGTCAGGTTTCGTTCACGTCGCGGAATAGGCGTTTCGTCGATCGTAAGTCCCCAGCCCGCGTAGAAGGGCTGCCCGAAAACACGGGGTTTGTGCCCGGCGAAGATCGCCTCGAACCCGAGGGTCGAGGAATGCGTGTAGACACCGATGGCTCCTTCGAAAAGCTTCCAGGGACTGATCGGATCAGAGTAGAGCGTTACCTGGTCGATCCCCTGCGCTGCATCGTAAAGACCGGATCGGGCGCCACCCGAAGTTTCGGGATGGGTTTTGACCAGGATGGGCGCGGCGGGGTTTTCCTCCGCCGCATAAGTCAGCATTTCCCGGAATTCCGCCTTTCCTGCGCCCATCAGCGCAGCGTCACCTTCCGTCTGGTCGATCACGACCACGTAGCCGGGGGGAGGCGGTTCAATCTCCGAGTCGGTTGCCGAGTACTTTCCGAGGTGGTGGTGCTTGAGGCTGTCGATCGCGTCGCGCGCCCGGTTTAGAAGCGCCGTGTCATCCAGCGGATGGGTTGCAAGAAGGGTTTCCAGATCGGACGGCTGCGTGCCGTCGAAATGCACACCGCTTTTGTCGAGGCACAGTCCAAGTGGCGGGGAGGGGCGCACGCGGTTGGGATGGACGGAACGGAGGAACGCATCTTCCACGGTCAAAACGGGCGCGTCGGCCCAGCCCGCGACCGCTTCGCCGCGCCAGGCGGTTGGAGTGCGTCCCCAAATGCCGACCCAGTCGTTTTCGTTCGGGACGCCGATCGAAACATCCCAACCTGCTAGGCCCAGAATGCGTTTCAGGCGGCCTTCGGTAAGAAAGCCGCCTGAATAGACACATAGTCGTGTCGGTGTTTCGCTGTCCGTCAATTCCCGTTGGCGAGATCGTCGAGCGCTGCCGCGGTGGTCGCCGGGCCAGTGATCGCGCCCAGAACCTTGGTGAACTGGTTGTACGGAGCTTCGGTGACATAGACCGTGTCCTGATCGCGAATGTCGAATTCGCGGGCAAGGAAGACGCCGTTTGGCGAGGTCAGGTCAAGCACATAGACAAAGCGTTGTTCGCCTTGGATGTCGTTGCGGCCCAGAACCTTGTTGGCGATGTTTGCCGGTTCGTCGCGGAAGACAAAGATGCCGGTCGGGTCGGCCAGGGCAGGGCTCAGGCCGCCAACGGTGGCCAGCGCTTCAACCGCGGAAACTTTCTGCGTGTCGAAAGGAACCTTGACCTGTGCGCCGGTGGACCCAAGCGCCGTGAAGAAACGTTCGTCCTGTTCGACAAGCACCCGGTCTCCTGCACGCAAAGCGACGTCGAGACGCGGGTTTTCGTAAAGATCCTGCAACCAGACCGTGCCGGAATGTCCGCCGCGGATCAGTGTGATTTGGGTGATTTCCGGGGGCAGCGTGATGCCGCCGGCCTGAGCGAGCATGGCCGTCAGGGTGCGGGTCGGGCGCTCAATCGGGTAAACACCCTGTGCGCCAACGCCGCCAATCAGCGAGACCGTTGCACCGTCGCCTGCCAAGCGCTGTACGATGACCTGTGGGTCCGGCGTTTGCGCTTCGAGTTTTTCGGTGATGATCCGGCGGATGGCCTCCGGCGTGTTGCCGCTGGCCTTGATGCGCCCTGCGTAGGGCACGAAGATGAAGCCGGAGCCGTCGACCTGGATTTCGTCCAGAACTGCCGGAGCGCCGCCGCCTTGCGTCAGCAGACCGTCATCCACGTTCTCGTAAATCTGGAGCCCGAGCGTATCGCCGGGACGTACCGTGTCGGAGCCAAGCACCCCGGCGTGGATCAGTGCGCTGGAGAAGCCGAGTGGCGGAGTGAACGAGGTCGCCTTGTTGACCGCGTCATCAACCGTCACGATGAACGCGTTGCCTTGTTCCTGAACAGACCCCTGAAAAATCTCATTTTTCGTTGGTCCGGAGCGGGGGAGTCCACAGCCGGCAAGAATGCTTGCCGAAATGCAGATCGCAACCCAACGGGTGCGGCTGGAAGTCCTTGTTTTCACTGCTCGGTCCTCGAACTTTGTTATTGCTACCCGGATTCTGCTTAAGCGAGGGTGAGGGGATTCCCAGATCAGGCGTTACCTGATTTAGTATCCGTGAATATTAAACAACGGATAGGAATTCCCCTCATGAACACCTCTATCACTGCCTTGTTCTGTTGTATCGATGA
>JAJDZT010000074.1 GCA_022824525.1 Silicimonas sp.
CCAATGCCTTCGTTCACATTCTGTCCTGCATCGCTGCCTACGTTCTGGCGCAGCCAAAGATCAAGATGGGCAAAATTGTCGTCCCAGACGTCATTCGGAGCATTACCAGTGTGACGTGAGCTTATCCGGAACTGGGGTTGGTTAGGAAATCCTTAAGGGGCGGGTTGCGATTCTGTGATTCGCGCTAGATGATTCGTCTAGGGGCGAATCACTTACGCTGGCAGGAGTTTTGGATGGCCAAGGATTCAGGGGACGACGGCAAGTCTGACGATCAGGACGCCGAAGGTGTACTCGACATGAGCCAGGCGGCGGTCAAGAAGATGATCGCCGATGCGCGGGCCAAAGGCTACATCACCTATGATCAGCTGAACCGCGTATTGCCGCCGGACCAAGTGGCCTCCGAACAGATCGAAGACGTGATGTCGATGCTCTCCGAAATGGGCATCAACATCATCGAGGACGAAGAAGCCGAAGAGGAAGAGGGCGACAAGAAGTCGACCGAAGTGGTTGAGGCCTCCACCTCCCGCGAAGTCGCCGTTGCCGCGACCGAGACCGAGAAACTCGACCGCACCGATGACCCGGTCCGCATGTATTTGCGTGAAATGGGCTCCGTCGAGCTTCTGTCGCGCGAAGGCGAGATCGCCATCGCCAAACGGATCGAAGCCGGTCGGAACACGATGATCGCCGGGCTCTGCGAAAGCCCGCTCACGTTTCAGGCGATTACCATCTGGCGCGACGAACTTCTGAACGAAGACATTCTCCTGCGTGATGTCATCGATCTCGAAACCACCTTCGGCCGCTCCATGGGCGACGACGAGGATGACACCGATACGCCCGTGGTCGACACGTCCAACGTCGAAGCCACGAAGAAGGAAGACGATCAGCCGGAGCTGGATGCGGACGGCAACCCGATCCAGAAAGACGACGAAGATGACGAGGATGATGCGGCCAACATGTCGCTCGCCGCGATGGAAGCAACGCTGAAGCCGCGCGTCCTCGAAATCCTCGACAAGATCGCCAAGGATTACTCCAAGCTTTCCGACATGCAGGACAACCGCATGTCGGCAACGCTGAACGAGGATGGCACCTTTTCGGACAAGGAAGAGAAGAAGTACCAGAAACTCCGCTCGGAAATCGTGGAACTGGTGAATGAACTTCACCTCCACAACAACCGGATCGAGGCCCTGATCGACCAGCTCTACGGCATCAACCGCCGGATCATGTCGATCGACTCGAACATGGTGAAGCTCGCTGACCAGGCCCGTATCAACCGCCGCGAATTCATCGAGGAGTATCGCGGTCGCGAACTTGACCCGACCTGGCTCGATGAAATGCGCGAGAAGACGGGGCGTGGCTGGACAACGCTGATGGAGCGTTCGACCGGCAAGATCGAAGAACTCCGCGCCGACATGGCGACGGTCGGCACCTATGTGGGCGTCGACATCCCGGAATTCCGCCGCATCGTGCAGCAGGTCCAGAAGGGCGAGAAAGAGGCCCGTCAGGCAAAGAAAGAAATGGTCGAGGCGAACCTCCGCCTCGTGATTTCCATCGCCAAGAAGTACACGAACCGTGGCCTGCAATTCCTTGATCTCATTCAGGAAGGCAACATCGGCCTGATGAAGGCCGTCGACAAATTCGAATACCGCCGCGGCTACAAGTTCTCGACCTACGCGACATGGTGGATCCGCCAGGCCATCACCCGCTCCATCGCTGACCAGGCCCGCACGATCCGTATCCCGGTCCACATGATCGAGACGATCAACAAACTCGTGCGCACCGGCCGCCAGATGCTCCACGAAATCGGCCGTGAACCAACGCCGGAGGAACTGGCCGAGAAGCTGCAAATGCCGCTCGAAAAGGTCCGGAAGGTGATGAAGATCGCCAAGGAGCCGATCTCGCTCGAGACGCCCATCGGCGACGAAGAGGACTCTCAGCTTGGCGATTTCATCGAGGACAAGAATGCGGTCCTGCCGCTGGATTCCGCCATTCAGGAAAACCTGAAGGAAACCACGACCCGCGTGCTGGCGTCACTGACACCGCGCGAGGAACGCGTCCTCCGCATGCGCTTCGGCATCGGCATGAACACCGACCACACGCTTGAGGAAGTGGGCCAGCAGTTCAGCGTGACGCGCGAACGTATCCGTCAGATCGAAGCGAAGGCGCTGCGCAAACTGAAGCACCCCTCGCGGAGCCGAAAGCTGCGGAGTTTCCTGGATCAGTGAGTGGAAAGGTGTCAGAGAGCAACGCTTTTTCAAAAGTTGCTTCCGATGCAGTGGCTCGACTTCGGGAGTTGTCAACTACGTTTGTTGAAAGCGAGCTTCCGGAAGAGGCGTTATCTTGTCTCCTAGAAGAAATGGCAGCTTTGGAGCAGACGCTAGAGGCTGCATTTGAGTATCGCAAGGCCTGGGGGCCGAAACTTGGTCCTGCGGATTCGGGCAACTACTTCCGAGAGAAACTCAATGGATTCATTAACTTTACCCGGCTCGCTTTAGTTCCCAGAGAACGCGGAAATTATACAGCGCAGAAGATCATTGAGAATGTCGATCACTACTCTTACCTCGTGGCGAAATTGGTTGCTGCAGAGTGGGGTTCGCGGGCAAGAAAACCAGTTTCAGACAAGACAATTAGAAAAAGTTCTTTTGAGAACAGAGATGTGCTGCAACGTCTCGCAGATCGTTGAAACACTATAAGGTCCAGTTGGATGACGTGTTAACTGCTCATTCCGAGGCTCTACAGTACGGTGGCAGGCCGGGGGTTCTGAGCTTTGATGGTATTGAGTCGGCGATTGCACGTCCCTACTCCGGCTATCATCGGAGGATTTACCGCAAAGCAGCTTCTTTGCTTCATTCACTTGTTCAAAACCATGGTTTTGTGGATGGCAACAAAAGGACAGCTTTGCTCGTTACTTTGCTGATGATCGAGAGAAGCGGCTACAGATTGGTCCTGATGGAAGATGAGATGTTGGACGACATCGTAGTTGGTGTTGCCGCTGGCGACATCGACTTTGTGGACCTATGCGACTGGTTTGCCGCGCGTTTAAAGAAAAATGGTGAGACTGACTAAGCCTAGCCGGTGTGCGGGGTGAAGCCGTTACGCTCCACTCCGTGATCATCCTTGTAGCCGCTCTCCCCGCGACACGCATCACAAAACATGTTAAAACCCTGATGCATTCAAGACAGGGAACCTTACCCCCATGCGTATTCTCAAATGGCTCATTGGCATTATTGCCGTTCTTGCAATCATTTTCGTGGGCGGCGCATTTCTTCTGCCCAAAGACGTCGAAGTCGCCCGCTCGATCGAAATCGACGCGCCTGCCGCCGACATCTTTCCCCATATCAACAGCCTGAAAGCCGCGGGCGAGTGGTCGCCCTGGCTGGGCCGCGACCCGGAGATACAACTGGCTTATTCCGGCCCGGATGATGGCGTGGGCGCCAAACTCGAATGGACCTCCGAGCACCCGCAGGTCGGCAATGGCGCGCAGGAGATCACGGCGTCCGAGCCAGACAAACGCGTGGAGACCGCGCTCGATTTCGGCCCGATGGGAACAGCTCTCGCCGTCTTCGATCTGGTCGAAACCGGCGGCAAGACCACCGTCATATGGGGTTTCACCACGGATATGGGCAACAGCCCGATGGGCCGCTGGATGGGTCTGATGATGGACAGCTGGGTCGGGGGTGACTACGAGACGGGCCTCACCAACCTCAAGTCCCTCGTCGAAGGCTAGGCGGAGGCGTGTCCCGCTGCTAGGGTCCTCCCGAATTAGGGAGGCTCGCACATGGGCAAACTCGTCCGCTTTCTCATCACCCACGGCATCGCTCTCGCCATCGGCTTCGGGCTTGGCGTCTATTTCCTGCCGATCCTCACCGCACCGCCATCGCCCGACAGCGCCAAGCTGGAAGAGATGGCCGCGCAGGCGCAATACACCGCAGAACTGACACGCGACATTCGCGGCTCTGATTTCGTGCATTGGGGAGAAGGGACGATCAGCGTCTCGGCCACCGAGGTGACCCATCAGGGCAAACTCGCGCCCGGACCGGATTACAAGCTCTACCTGACCCAAGGATTTGTCGATCACGAAGACACGTTCGATCGCGCGAAAGCTGTCCAGATCGGCGATATCAAATCCTTCTCGGGCTTCATCGTCGAGGTGCCGGAAGGTGTGAACGTGGACGAGTATGACAGCATCCTCGTCTGGTGCGAAGCCTTCGGCGAATTCATAACCGCGGCGACGTATCGCCCATAAAACTGTCCCGGCGCCTGCAGGGGGGCAGGAGGCGCCGGGACGTACACGCACACTTGTTACAACGGGAACGCAATCAGCTTGCGATAACACTGCCCTTCATGGCCGGGTGAACCGCACAGAAGTAGCTGTACGAACCGGCTTCCGTAATGCGGATCGTGGCCTCTTCACCCTTTCCAAGACGGCCCGTGTCGAACGCACCGTTGTCCGCGGTCGCGGTGTGCGGTGCGCCGTCGAGGTTGACGAACTGCACCCGGTCGCCCGCCTTCATCTCAAGCGTTGCGGGGCTGAACTTGTGGCCCTTGATCTCGACCACATGGGTCAGGTGTCCGCCGGCGCTTGCCATTTTGGCGGCAAGAGGGACGGCGGCGACGCCGAGGGAAAGCTTCAGGAACTGGCGACGGTTTGCGTTAGTCATGGGTCTGTCCTCACGAATTGACTGTTCTTGAACTGCTGTGTTCGGGAGGGTTACGCGCCGGGTTCGAAGTTTATTCCCGAGTTTCGAAATTTTTTTTGCGCCGGTTCCGGTCCACCCCAAAAAACCCGCCTTTCTGTGGCGTTTGAGGCCGCGTAGAATGCACGCAGCAAGGAGGCTCGCATGTACGATCTCGCTATTCTCGAAACCGATGTTCAGTCGCTCGACCAGCTTTCCGCGAAACTGCCTGACATTCTGGCGGCGGCGCCCAAGGATCAGGGCACGCTCGATATGATTATCTCGCGCCCCGACCATGGGGAGCGGAACTTGCCGCACTCCGTCGAAGTGACGGCGGCAGGCGGTGTCGCCGGGGATCACTGGAAGAGACCGGATGCCAATGTAGACATGCAGATCTGTATGATGATGTCTGGCTGCATCGGAGCCATTGCGGGCGACAAGGGGAATTGGCCAGCCGCCGGTGACAACTTTTTTCTCGATATGGACCTGACCCCGGGCAACATGCCACCCGGAACCCGGTTCGCCATCGGTTCAGCCGAGTTCCTTGTCACGTCCGAACCTCACAACGGCTGCCAAGGATTCATTGACCGATATGGGCGCGACGCCTGCTTGTTCGTGAATACCGGCAAGGGGAAGGAACTCCGCCTCCGAGGCATCTATGCGAAGGTGACGAAAGACGGTACCGTGACAGTCGGCGATGCCGTTCGAAAACTGTAATCGGAACCAGAGATGTCACTACTCTCCAAACTCTTCGGGGGTGGAAGCCAGCCGGAACCTGAGAAGGAAACCTATGAAGGCTTCACGATCACGCCCAATCCCGCGCGTGAAGGCAGCCGGTTCCGCATTGGCGCAACCATCGAAAAAGGGGAGAAGGTGCATCACCTGATCCGCGCCGACATGCTGGAGACCTTGGATGAGGCGAACGAAGCGTCGGTTCGGAAAGCCAAGCAGATGATCGACGAACAAGGCGAACGGCTCTTCGGGTGAGCCATTTTCGCGTCTTGTCGCTGGGTTTTCTGCTGCCGTTCGGCGCAAACGCGTGTGAGGTCGGTGAAACGCGCCACTTCGCCTGCAGTTTCGAAAACGGAACGAAAGCGGTCGAACTGTGTCACGACGACATGCAGGCACGTTACGTCTTCGGCCCGGCGCGCGGCCCGGCTGAACTGCGCTTGACGCGCGCCCTTTCCGAGGTCGGGTTGGTGCCATGGCCCGGGATCGGACGAACGATTTGGGAAGAGATCACGTTCGAAAACGAGGATCATGCCTATGTCGTCCATGGCAGCATCGAGCGCGTGTATCCGCAGAATGAAACGGACGAGATCACTGTTGTTGTTTCAGGCGGTATCCTTGTGGAGAAATCTGGCCGCGAAGTCGCAAGCCTGATTTGTGATCCGGATTCCGTGGACTTTCCCTGGAGCTCGGAGCTGTTCGACGCGAAGGAAGCTGCCGGTCAATGCTATGATCCGGGCGAACAAATCTGGCAGCCATGCCAAAACAATTGGAAGGATAACGATCCATGACCCATCCCGCTTTCACCTCCGACAGCGTTGCCGTCATCACCGGCGGTGCGGCAGGCATTGGTCTTGGTGCTGCAAAGCGACTGGCCGGTTTCGGAATGGCGGTTGTGCTCGCCGATAATCGGGCAGAGAAACTGTCCGAGGCTGCTGAGCAGGTAAAAGCGGCTGGCGCGCGAGACGTGATGACACAGGTGCTCGATGTTTCGGACCGCGACGCCGTGGTCCAGCTTGACGCTACTGTTACGGAAAACCTCGGGGGCGCAGACATTCTGATGAACAACGCCGGCATTCAACCCGGTTCAAAGATGCTCGACGATCCGGACAACTGGCGACGTATCCTGGAGGTAAATCTCTGGGGCATAATTCACGGCGCGCAGGTCTTCGCCCCCGGCATGATCGCGCGAGGACGACCGGGCGCGATCATCAACACCGGATCGAAACAAGGGATCACGACCCCACCCGGCGACCCGGCCTATAACACCGCCAAGGCAGCCGTGAAGGCGTTCACTGAAGCTCTGGCCCATGACCTGAGAGGGCGGGAGGGGCATGGGCTTACGGCTCATCTTCTAATCCCCGGGTTTGTCTTCACCGAGCTCAACGCGCGGGGCCGTACGGAGAAACCTGACGACGCATGGACGCCCGAGCAGACCGCCGACTTCATGCTCGACAGCATGAGCAAAGGCGATTTCTACATCCTCTGTCCTGACAATGACGTTGACCGGGCGACCGACGAAAAGCGCATGGCCTGGGCCATTGGCGACATCATCGAAAATCGTCCGGCTCTCTCGCGCTGGCACAAGGACTATGCCGAAGCGTTCGAAGCCTACATGAAAGGCTGATCACCTCCTGATCGCGCGCCGCTCGCCGGGTCGTGACGCGGCGCGATTGGCAATAAAGGGGCGTCGCCTCCACATCATTTTCGTCAAGAAAACTGATGGAGGTTCCCAATGCGAACGCTTATTTTCGCAGCCTTGACGGCTGCGCTCACTCCCCTTGCAGCTTCGGCTGATCTGACCATTCGTGGCGATGTCGTGCGCCCCTCCGGCCCTTCAAGTTTCGAAGTGCCCTGGCGCGGCCGCTCCGGACCACGCGATTTCTGGTGCATTGCCGGAGAATACGCGCGCTACGACCTTGGTCTTCCCGGCCGCACCCGGCTTTACCGCACTTCGCCACTGCCGCGGAGGGCTGGTGAAGGCGTCAGTTTCAGTACATCGCCCGTCGGTGCGCAGCCAACCGGATTGGCGGTCATCGGTGGCGGCAACAGCATCAGCGTCGCTCACGCGCTTCTGCAGTGCAACCGCCGGTAAGCCCCGCTATGCTCGCGACATGGCGCATCACGTAACGATCGAAACCCGGGGCCCCGGACTTTACGAGTTTACGAACCAGCTACACCCAATTGCAGAAGGCGATGGCGTGATGGTTGTCTTCGTGCGCCACACTTCATGCTCTCTTCTCATACAGGAAAGCGCGGACCCGGATGTGCAACGGGATCTGCAAGCCTATTTCGAGCGATTGGTCCCGCCCGCCGACGATCCGTCCATGTCGTATCTCCGGCATACGATGGAAGGTCCGGATGACATGCCCGCGCATATCAAGGCCGCTGTCCTGCCGGTCAGTTTGTCGATCCCGGTCGAGAACGGGCGATTGCTGCTTGGAACATGGCAGGGGGTATATCTTTTCGAGCATCGGCGAAGACCGCATCGCAGGCAATGCGTCGTCCAGATGCTGCCCGCTGACTAACCCGAAGGAACGTCCAGCGCTTGCATCGGCGGCAAGTCCGGACGGTCCACCGCCTGCATCACGGCGCGGCAAAGGAAGTCGCCCGCGCGTATCACATCCTCTGTGATTACAAGAATATCCCGGCGGAAACTCTGCAAGAAGGGGAGGGCTTCCTTCGCGATCAGGTCAACATCGCGTCCAATCGCCAGCCCGGACATTTCGAGTGCGGATACGATCGACATGGCCGCGTTCGTGGACGCGGCGATGACGCCGTCTGGTGCACCGTGCGATTTGACAAATTCGCTGATCGCCTGTTCGACAACCGAGGAAGCATCATCCGAGGTCGCTGTTTCCAGAAGCTGGAAATCAAGACCGAGCTTTTGCGCTTCCGCCTTGGCGCTCTCAATCATCTCGATGGCATAGAACTGGTCCCGCCGAGGCGCCACGATCAGGAGGTTGCGACGTCCGCGTTCGGCCAGACGGCGGACGCTGATCTCTCCGAAGGTGCCGTTATGGAAATCGAAATAGGCATGGCGATCTGCCCAGTTCGTGCGCCCATGCGTGGCAAAGGGAAACCCGATGTTCATGAGATGAGCCACACGCGGGTCTTCGGGCTGCGTCTGGTTCAGGATCAAACCATCGGCAGAGCGGGTTTCCGTAACATACCGCACCGGGTCCATCGGGTCCTGATCCGGAAAGTATGGCGTGACGATCATGTGATAGGGCGTATTTCGCGTGGCGGCCGCGATCGACGTAATGAGCCGCGCGGTGTGGTTCATCATGTCGTGCTGCGTCGAAAGGATCAGGGCAATCACATTGGTCTTGCCGGTGCGCAGACGAAGACCCGCACGATTCGGTCGGTATCCGATTTCGCGCGCGATCTCACGGACCCGCGCCTTCGTGGCATCGCCGATATCCGGTGCGTCGTTCAAGGCGCGAGACACTGTCGGAATGGCAAGGCCGGAAAGCTTCGCAATTGTCTTAAGTGTTGGTCTCACTTGGGTTTTTGTGTCTGGCGCCATGCCGATTCCGTGTTGCGTTAACCTGACCCGTATACTTGGCAAATTTTGAATTAGCCAGCTTGATGCAAAAATCTAAATCGTTATAGTAACTCGCGTAATCGTTTTAGGTCTCAGGGAGGAGCATATGAAAACGATCAGGACTCTCGCGGCAACGACCGCGATTTGCGCCGCAGGCGCAGCCCACGCCGTCGATCTCGAAGTGACACATTGGTGGACTTCCGGAGGCGAGGCAGCTGCCGTTGCGCAGTTCGCGAAAGCGTTCAACGAAAAGACCGAGCACAACTGGGTGGATGGTGCGATCGCGGGTGGCGGTGGAACCGCGCGCCCGATCATGATTTCGCGGATTCTCGGGGGTGACCCGATGGACGCCACGCAGCTCAACCACGGGCGCCAGGCCGAAGAACTGATCGAAGCGGGTCTGATGCTTGACCTGACCGATGTCGCCGAGGCCGAAGGCTGGAAAGACATCGTCAATCCGTCCTCGCTGCTGGACAGCTGCACGGTCGATGGCCGCATCTATTGCGCGCCGGTGAACATCCACTCATGGCAGTGGATTTGGCTGAGCCACAAAGCCTATGAAGACGCGGGCGTCGATGTGCCCTCGAACTGGGACGAGTTCGTCGCATCCGCCCCAGCATTGGAAGAAGCTGGGAAAATCCCGCTCGCCATGGGGCAGCAGCCTTGGCAATCGTCCGGTGCTTTCGGCGTCATGGCCATTGCGATCGCAGGTCAGGATGCATGGTCTGCCGTGAACATCGACAAGAATGCCGATGTTGCCGGTGGCCCGGAATACGCAAAAGTTTTCGAAGCGGCAGCAAACGCACGTGCCTTCGCCGCCAAGTCGAACGTTCAGGACTGGAACCAGGCCACCAACCTTGTGATCACCGGGCAAGCTGGTGCGCAGATCATGGGTGACTGGGCACAAGGTGAGTTCCAGGTGGCCGGTCAGGTCGCCGGTGAAGACTACACCTGTCTTCCGGGTCTCGGCGTGAACGAGATCATCTCGACGGGTGGTGATGCGTTCTATTTCCCCAAGCAGGACGATCCAGAAGTTGAAGCCGCGCAAAAAGAGCTGGCAGCTTTGCTCCTCAGCCCGGAAGTGCAGGTTGATTTCAACCTCGCAAAAGGGTCGCTGCCAATCCGGGGTGACGTGGACCTTGCCGCAGCAAACGACTGCATGAAGAAGGGTCTGGAGATCTTGGCCAGCGGGGCGATCCTTCCCGACGGCAACCAGACGCTTTCGCCTGACACCTCGGGACAGATCGAAGACCTGATGGTCGAGTTCTGGAACGATCCGTCCTATTCGGCAGCAGATGCGCAGGCGCGCTACGCTGAAATCATCGCAGACGCCGACTAAGGCGCTGGGGTCGGTCGGGCCCGGCATTGCTCACTCTTGCCGGGCCCGACAGTCAGAGGGGTTCACATGTGCACGATGGAAACAGCGCTTTCGGCGCGTCCTGATGCGTCGGTATCGATCTGATGGCAGAGGCAACGAAAAGGCCGAATAGCCTGACGCGCAATTTGACGGCGAAGATCGCTTCGCTTCCGATGATTGCGACGGCACTGGTCATCTTCATCGGGTGCACGCTTTGGACAATATACCACTCATTCACCCGGTCGCGGCTATTGCCGGCACCGGACAAGTGGGTCGGCCTCGATCAATATGAACGGCTATGGAACACGCGCCGTTGGCTCGTCTCCATCGAGAACCTGGCCATCTATGGTATCTGTTCTCTCATTCTGTCGCTGGTAATCGGGTTTACGCTTGCCGCCTTGTTGGACCAGAAGATCCGCGGCGAGAACGTATTCCGCACGATTTTCCTCTATCCCTTTGCACTCTCATTCATCGTGACGGGTCTTGCCTGGCAATGGATCCTGAACCCGCAGTTCGGCATTCAGGAAGTCGTGCGCCGCTGGGGGCTGGAAAGCTTCACATTCGATCCGCTGAATAACGCAGATATTGCAATCTACGGCATCCTGATTGCCGGTATCTGGCAAGGATCCGGGTTCATCATGGTGATCATGTTGGCGGGTCTGCGGGGGATCGACGAAGAAATCTGGAAAGCGGCCCGCGTTGACGGCATCCCGACCTGGAAGACCTACGTTTTCATCATCATCCCCATGATGCGCCCGGTATTCGTGACCGCGCTTGTGCTCATCGCGTCCGGGATCATCAAGGTCTATGACCTCGTGGTCGCGCAGACCTCCGGTGGCCCCGGCATCGCCACAGAGGTGCCCGCGAAATACGTCATCGAAAAGATGTTTCTTTCCCAGAACCTCGGGCAAGGATTTGCGGCCTCGACGATGATGCTTCTGTCGGTGCTCGTGGTTCTGATCCCGTGGGCGTATCTAGAGTTCGGAGGGAAGCGCCGTGGTTGATGCAACTGCCATAGAGCCGCGTGGCCCGAAGCCGAAACGCGCTTTTTCATCCACGAACATCATGCTGTACGGCACTTTGCTCTTGGTGTCCGTCTACTACCTCCTGCCGCTTTACGTGATGATCGTGACGTCGCTGAAGGGCATGCCGGAAATCCGACTGGGGAACGTCTTTGCGCCGCCGTTGGAAGTAACCTTCGAGCCCTGGGTCAAAGCCTGGGCCGAGGCTTGCACCGGCGTGAATTGCGATGGCCTGAGCCGGGGGTTCTGGAATTCGGTCGCCATCCTTATCCCATCCGTTGCCGTGTCGATCGCAGTGGCCTCGGTGTCGGGATACGCGCTGGCAAACTGGCGGTTCCGCGGTTCGGAGACCTTTTTCACGATCCTCATCTTCGGAGCCTTCATCCCGTATCAGGTGATGATCTATCCCATCGTGATCATCCTGCGCGAGTTGGGCGGGTTCCTCGGCATCCAGTTGATGGGGTCGATCTGGGGGCTCGTCATAGTGCACACGATCTTCGGCATGCCGATCCTGACGCTTCTTTTCCGGAATTACTTCACGTCTGTGCCGGAAGAGCTTTTCAAGGCGGCGCGGGTCGATGGAGCAGGGTTCTGGGGTATCTTCTTCAAGATTATGGTACCGATGTCGCTCCCGATTTTCGTGGTGGCGATGATCCTGCAAGTCACTGGAATCTGGAACGACTTCCTCTTTGGCGTGATCTACACCAAGCCCGAAACCTACCCGATGACGGTGCAGCTCAATAACATCGTCAACTCGGTGCAGGGTGTGAAGGAATACAATGTGAACATGGCAGCCACGCTGCTGACGGGGTTGGTGCCTCTCACGATCTATTTCGTGTCCGGGCGCCTTTTTGTGCGCGGCATCGCAGCCGGGGCCGTGAAGGGATAAACCATGGGTGGACCACACACTTCAGAAGATATCGAAATCGAAATTCCGGGCACATCATCAAAGGAACATTCGGTTTCCATCCAAAGCCTCGATCTCAGTTTCGGGGCGGTCGAGGTGCTGAAGAACCTGAACCTCGATATTGAAGACGGGGAATTCCTCGTGCTGCTGGGTTCGTCCGGTTGCGGCAAGTCCACGCTGCTCAATTGCATCGCGGGATTGCTGGAAATCACCGACGGACAAATCTTCATCAAGGGCCGGAACGTAACCTGGGCCGAGCCGTCGGAACGCGGCATTGGCATGGTGTTCCAGTCCTACGCTCTGTATCCGCAGATGTCCGTCGAAGGAAACTTGTCCTTCGGGCTGAAGAATGCCCGCATGCCGAAGGATCAGATCGCCGAGCGCGTGGCACGCGCGGCGGAAATTCTCCAGATCGAACCGCTTCTCAAGCGAAAGCCCGGCGCGTTGTCGGGCGGTCAAAGGCAGCGTGTCGCGATCGGTCGGGCGCTGGTCCGTGACGTGGATGTCTTCCTGTTTGACGAACCTCTTTCGAACCTGGACGCCAAGTTGCGCGCCGACCTCCGCGTGGAACTGAAGCAGCTTCACGCAAGGCTGGGCAACACGATGATCTACGTGACCCATGATCAGGTCGAAGCGATGACCTTGGCCGACCGGATCGCGATCATGAAGGACGGGATCATTCAGCAGTTGGCTGCACCGTCGGAGATCTATCATCGACCGGTCAATAAATACGTGGCGGATTTCATCGGGTCGCCCTCGATGAACTTCCTTGAAGGGTTCGTACAGGACGGCAGTTTCAGCGGCAGTGCGGTTTCCTTTCCTCTCGTGAGTTACGATTTCTCGCGCCAGGATTTTACCGGTGCCGCAACTTTTGGCATTCGCCCCGAACATATCGTGACAGGCGAGGCCGTCACGGCGGCGCCGGTTCAACTGTCTGTGCCTGTCAGCGTGGTCGAACCGCTTGGCGCAGACACACTGGCTCTGACCCAACTGGGGGGCGATCCGTTTTGGATTCGCATGGAAGGCGAAGCGACGGTGCGCGCCGGTGACACCTTGTCGATCGGTTTTGACCCCGCACGAGGCTCACTCTTCGACGCCCAGGACGAGAAACGGATTTGAACGCGCAGACCAACTTCAAGGGCCTCGACCTCGCCGGCGTCTGGATGCTCAGGGAAGCCGGCGCGGAAGACGGTGTCGACATGACCGTGCCGGGCGACGGGCACAGCGCACTTGTCGATGCCGGCAGGCTGCCAGAGCCTTACTGGGGCAGAAACGAATACGATTGCCGCTGGGTTGCCGAGCGGGACTGGGTCCTGACGCGCAAAGTCGTGCTGGATGACACGAATGTTGAACTGGTGATCGAGGGCCTCGACACCGTGGCGACAGTGCGGTGGAACGGCACGGTTGTGATCGAAGGCCAGAACGCTTTTCGGACCCAACGCTGGCCGCTGTCGAATGTGGCTCACGTTGGTGAGAACGAGATCGAGATCACGTTTCACTCGATGACGCAGGAAGCGGCCAAGCGTCAGGCGGCGCAGCCGTTCCGCGTTCCATACTCCAAGAACTGCCCGATTCCAGACGGCAATATGCTCCGCAAACCTGCCTGCGATTTTGGCTGGGACTGGAACATTGCCTTGGCGCCTTTCGGCATCACGGATGGCATTCGTCTCGAACCCATGAGACCCAACAGGATCGAAGGCATCGTCGTTCAGCAGAACTTCCAGCAGGACGGCAGTGTTACCCTTGCGGTTCGGACCGACCTCTGGGCTTCGCAGGTTGGTGAGTTGGTGGTTGAGTTCGGCGATCACAAAAAGAAATTCTCCGTTCATCCCGAACTCGCGGAAGGACGTAGCTTCCTCGCGATGATCGAGGTCAAAGACCCCGATCTTTGGTGGCCAGCCGGGCAGGGCGCCCAGCCGCTTCATACGCTGAAGGTCACGTGCGGCGATCAGGTGGAGACGCGCCAGATCGGACTTCGCGACATCAAGCTTGTCTCGGAACCGGATGAAATCGGACGATCTTTCAAGATCACCGTCAACGGGCGCGACGTGTTCTGCAAAGGCGCGAACTGGATTCCGGCGGACGCGCTCGCGGGACGGATCACCAAGGCGAAGACTCGCGATCTGCTTCAATCCGCCGTTGACGCCAATATGAACATGGTCCGTGTCTGGGGTGGCGGACGCTATGAGCCGAATTGGTTCTATGACCTGTGTGACGAACTCGGCCTCATGGTCTGGCAGGACGCGATGTTCGCCTGCAATCTCTACCCCTCGGACGATGGCTTTCTCGAAGAGGTTGACGTGGAAATTCGCGAAAACGTTCTTCGTCTCAACCACCATGCCTGTCTGGCGCTTTGGTGCGGCGACAACGAACTGATCGGTGCACTTACGTGGTATCCGGAAAGCCTTGAAAACCGCGATCGCTATCTTGTCGCGTACGACAGGTTGAACCGTACGGTGGAACGCGCGGTGAAAGACACTGTACGTCATGCGAACTGGTGGCCGTCGTCCCCAAGTCCGGGACCAATGAGCTTTGGCGACGCGTGGCATGACGACACGAGCGGCGATATGCATTTCTGGTCGGTGTGGCACGAGGGCCGGGATTTCGATCACTACCGTGACGTGGCCCCGCGCTTCTGTTCCGAGTTTGGCTTCCAGAGTTATCCGTCCATGGACGTGATCCGGACCTTCGCGGCCGGCGCAGACCAGAACATAGCTTCGCCGATTCTCGAATCTCACCAGAAAAACGAAGGTGGCAACGCGCGGATCGCCGAGACGATGTTCCGCTATTTCCGTTTCCCGGAACGGTTCGAGGATTTCGTCTATCTCAGCCAGGTCCAGCAAGGCCTCGCCATCGAGACCGCCGTTCGTCATTGGCGAGCGCAGAAGCCCCGCTGCATGGGAACGCTCTTCTGGCAATTGAATGACACCTGGCCCTGCGCAAGCTGGTCCTCATTGGACTATGGCGGCGGGTGGAAACTTCTGCACCACATGGCGCGCCGGTTCTACGCTCCCGTCACGGTCACCGTGGTGCCGAAGGAAACAGAATTCGCCCTGATCGCTTCAAACGATACCGGTGCTGAAACGGCTCTGGAATTATCGGTTCAGGCCATGGCCACGGACGGCTCTGTCAGAAATCTCGCGAAGTCAGAAACAGTCGTGTCCGCAACGGATGCGACAGAGGTTGTCCACGTTCAGGCCGATGAATTGGGTCCACAGGAAGTGTTACTGATCTCTTGGGTGTCCGAGCATGGAGAGGACAATCTTCATTTCGCAACAAAACCCTACAAATCCTACGACCTCTTGCCGTCGGGGCTGGCGCTTGAGGTTCAGGAAAACGAAACGCACATCGACCTCACCCTAACCGCCCAATCCCTCGCGCTCTACGCAAGCGTCGAGGCCTCCCAGCCGGGGCGCTTCAGTGATAACGCCACGCTGGTGCGCCCCGGTCATCCGGTGCAACTCACCTTTACCCCCCGAAGACCCGGCGACCCGGTGGAGTTCACAGTTCGCGATCTCCACTCCGCCACTTACCCGAAAGCCTCACAATGACCGATTTTTCCTATCAGCTTTACAGCTCCCGCAATTTTCCTCCGCTCGGCGACACGCTGACGATGTTGGCCGAGATCGGCTATGCCGAAGTCGAGGGCTACGGCGCCCTGTTCGGGGAAGACGCAGACCTAGGCGCCATGAAAGCCGATCTGGACCGCGCGGGCCTGAAAATGCCCACGGCGCATGTTTCAATCGAAATCATGCGCGATGATCCGGAAAGGGCTATCGCAATCGCACGAGCGCTCGGGCTCAGCACCGTGATTGGACCGTTTCTCGCGCCCCCCGACCGCCCGACGTCGGTCGAGGGCTGGACTGCCTTTGGAACGATGCTGGGTGAAGCCGCGAAGCCGTTGCAGGACGCGGGGCTCACTGTCGCGTGGCACAATCACGCTTTCGAATACACGCGCATCGACGGGCAACTGCCGATGGACCTGATCCTTGCCGCTGCGCCTGACGTGATGGCAGAATTCGATGTCGCATGGTGCGTCAAGGGCGGTGAGGACCCGCTTCCCTGGATCGAGTCTCACGGCGACCGAATTCTGGCGGCCCACATCAAGGATATTGCGGCACCTGGCGAAGCGGAAGACGAAGACGGTTGGGCCGATGTCGGCGAAGGCACGATGGATTGGCCGGCCTACATGAACGCGCTACGGGGCACACCCTGCCGCCATTTCGTTGCCGAACACGATAACCCCAATGATCATCGACGTTTTGCCACGCGCTCGCTTGCGGCGATGCAGAACCTTTGAAGGAATAGACACATGGACAAACTTGGCGTCGGCATCATCGGCTGCGGCAATATCTCCAGCTCTTACCTGAGACTCGCGCCGCTCTTCGCGGGATTGGAAATGCGCGCTGTTGCCGACTTGAACAGTGACGCAGCACAGGCGCGTGCCGACGAATTCGGGGTCGAAGCGCGCCCGATCGAAGAGCTTTTGGCATCCGGCGACGTGGCCGTGATCGTGAACCTCACGATCCCCGAAGCGCATTATGCCGTGACGACATCCATCCTTGAGGCGGGCAAGCACGCGTACACGGAAAAGCCAATTGTCCTGACCCTCGAAGAAGGAGAGCGGTTGCGCACGCTTGCGCGAGAAAAGGACCTTCGGATCGGGTCGGCACCGGACACCTTTCTTGGCGGGGCGCATCAACTGGCGCGTCGTGCCATCGACGACGGCATGATCGGCACCGTTCATGCAGGCACCGCCCACGTGATGAACGCCGGGATGGAGCACTGGCACCCAAACCCCGACTTCTTCTTCAAACCCGGGGCCGGTCCGATGCTGGATATCGGTCCGTACTACGTCACCAATCTCATTCAGCTTCTGGGTCCGGTAAAGCGCGTGGGCGCACTCACCACCTCTGCCCGAAACGAACGCACAATCACGTCGGAGCCACGGTCAGGCGAAAAGGTGAGCGTCGAAACCCCGACAAACATCCACGCGCTGCTCGAGTTCGTGTCCGGCGCAAGCATCACCATTTCGACCAGTTGGGACGTGCATGCGCATCGGCATGGCAACATGGAGCTCTACGGAACAGAGGGGTCGTTGTTCCTGCCCGATCCCAACTTCTTCGGAGGCACCGTAGAGTGTGGGAAGCCCGGTGGTGAGATTGCTCCGGTCGACGAATGGGATCACCCGTTCGGTGTTCCGAATCAGGACACCCGCGCCAACTATCGGGTCGCCGGGCTTGCCGACATGGTTGCGACACTGCGCGAGAAGCGGCCGCATCGCTGTTCGCTGGACCTCGCACTCCACGCCGTTGACGTGATGACCTCCGTTTTGCGGTCAGGAGAAACCGGCAACTTCGTCGATCTGTCGACAACCTGCGAGCGCCCCGAACCTCTCGGCCCGGACGCGGCGCGCGCATTGCTCGCATGATCTGTAACCCGATCCTTCCGGGCTTCAATCCGGATCCGTCCTTCTGTCGTGTCGGCGAGGATTACTACATCGCAACCTCTACCTTCGAGTGGTATCCGGGCGTCCAGATCCATCACTCACGCGACCTCGTGAACTGGAAACTCGTTGCGCGTCCACTGAACCGGGAAAGCCTGCTCGACATACGGGGCAACCCGGATTCGGGCGGCATCTGGGCACCTTGCCTCAGCCATGCTGACGGTAAGTTCTGGCTGGTCTATACGGATGTGAAGCGCCTCGACGGGGCGTTCAAGGACAGTCACAACTACATCGCCACCTGTGAGACCATCGACGGCACGTGGAGCGATCCGTGGTACGTCAATTCGACCGGGTTCGACCCCTCGCTCTTTCATGATGAAGATGGCCGGAAGTACTTCCTCAACATGCGATGGAACCACCGTGGACCGGGCACCGGCGGCAACCCCGCGCATGCCAGTTTCGACGGCATCGAATTGCAGGAATGGTCTCCGGAGCAAGGGCTCATCGGAGAGGTTCGCAACATCTGGCCCGGGACCGAACGCGGCCTGACGGAAGCACCGCACCTCTTCAAACGCAACGGGTACTACTATCTCACCACGGCAGAAGGTGGGACGGGATACAATCACGCCGTCAGCCTCGCCCGTTCCCGGGACATCTGGGGCCCCTATGAGGATCACCCGGACAAGCATGTCATCAGCACCGCAGGTGCGCCGGATCATCCGATCCAGCGGACCGGTCATGGCCAATACGTCGAAACCCATGACGGTCAGCACTACCACACCTATCTGATGGGGCGTCCGATTCCCGGCCCGGACGGGCAGGGGCACTTCTGCCCCCTTGGGCGAGAAACGGGCATCGCGCGCTGCGTGTGGCGTGACGACTGGCTCTACCTGGAAGAGGGCGGCTTGCTTCCGCCTGTGGAGGTGCTGGGCTTGGCCGATGTCGCTCCCAACGCACCAAGGAAGCACACCTATCTGTTCGAGGGCGGGCAGCTCTACCCAGACTTCCAATGGCTCCGCACGCCACACCCGGACCGTCTGTTCCGTCTGGAAGATGACGCGCTTGTGCTCATCGGAAGAGAAAGCATCGGCAGTTGGTTCGAACAGTCATTGGTTGCCCGTCGCCAAGAGCATCATGCGTACGACGCGGAAACGGAGCTCCAGTTCGATCCGCTCACCTATCAGCAAGCGGCCGGTCTGGTGACTTACTACAACCGCCACAAATTCCACGCCGCAGTCGTGAGCCACGAACCCGGAATTGGACGCGCGGCTGTCATTCTTTCCTGCCCGGGCGACTGGCCGGATGGCGGGCTTTCGCCCGACCGTGCACCTGTGCCTCTTTCTGACGGTCCGGTGAGTTTCAGGGTTCGCGTCGTCGGCGCAAGCCAGCAGTTCTTCGTCAGGGTCGGCGACGATGACTGGCATCCGCTTGGCGGGCCGCTGGACGCCTCGGTCATCTCCGACGAAGGCGGAAGGGGGGAGCATGCGTCCTTTACCGGTGCCTTCGTCGGCATGGTCGCGTTTGACACCAGTGGAGCCGGGCGAGAGGCGCGGTTTGCGCGGTTCTCCTACGATCCGCACCCTTGACCCCGCCCGGCCCACCAGCCACTCAGTGGATGGGGAGGATCGGTGAATGCCAGAACTATTCGAACAACCGAGCGGGAAGGCCCGAAGAGGTATCTACGCGGCGGCCATTTCGCCGCTCAATGCGGATGGATCACTCAATGGTCCGGGGTTGGCTGAGTATTGCCACTATCTCATGTCCGACGCCGGTGGCTGCGACGGCGCGGCACCGCTCGGCACGACCAGCGAAAGCACGTCCCTTGCCATGAAAGACCGCCTCGCCGCCCCCGGCTACCTGGCCGACGGCGGACTTCCATCGGACCGGATCATCATCGGCACCGGCGCCCCCTCGGTCGCGGATTCCGTGGAACTGACCCGCGCCGCTCTCGATGCGGGCTACAACAATGTGTTGGTTCTGCCGCCTTACTACTTCAAGAACCCAAGCGACGAGGGACTCTACGCCGCTTATTCGACTTTGATCGAACGCGTGGGCCAAGACCGTCTACGGGTTTACCTCTATCACTTCCCGCAAATGTCGACGATTCCGCTATCTGTAAGCCTGGTCACGCGATTGAAGGCTGCCTTCGGTCCAGTGATTGCCGGCTTGAAGGACAGCACCGGTGATTTCGAAGTTTCGCGCGCGTTCATTGAAGCCACAGGCGGCATCTCGAATGACTTCGACGTCTTTCCGGCCAACGAAGTCTTCTTGCCGGAAGGCATTGCCATCGGAAGTGCGGGAACCATCTCCGGCACAACGAATGCGTTCGGCGCGCTCGCCAAGCATGCGTTGAGTTTGGAGCCGGGCGCGGAACGCGATGCGGCCGAGGCCAAGGTGGCGGCCGCACGGGGGCTTGCCGCACAGTTCAACAACATTGCCGCGATGAAGCAGATCGCGGCGTGGCGAACGGGCAATGAAGATTGGCTCCGCCTGCTGCCCCCGCTTCTTCCACTTTCGGCAGACGAGGCGTCTGATTTGAAGGCTGGATTGGACGCGCTCTAGCGCAACGGTTCAGTCCGCCGTCCAACCACCATCCACCAACAGCGAGGTCCCGGTCACCAAGGCAGAGGCATCCGAGGCGAAATACACGGCTGCGCCCATGATATCCTCGATCTTGCCGACCCGTCCCAGTTTGATCTTTTCCTCGATCCAGGCGCGCTTGTCGGGTTGGTCAAACGTTGCTTGCGTGAGATCGGTGAGAATGAAGGTCGGGCAAATCGTGTTGATCCGCACTTGGTGCGGGCCGAACTCGATCGCCATCGCCTTTGTGAACCCTTCGACCCCATGCTTGGACGCGCAGTAAACCGCGCGTTCCTGACCACCCACATGGCCCATCTGCGAAGAGATGTGGATGATCGAGCCGGGCACGCCACGCGCAATCATCGATTTCGCCGACCAAGCGGACAGGAAGTAAGCGGCCCGCAGGTTCAAGGCCATCACCGCATCATAGTCTTCCGGCGTTGTCTGGAGCGCCGGGCCATGACGCGCCAGACCGGCCGCGTTCAGAACGATATCGAATCCGCCCGTCTCCAAAACAGGGCCAAGCTGGTCCAGATCGGCTTGATCGAGCGTGACCGCCTCCGCGCTGCCGCCGCGACGAGCGATTTCGTCCACGGTTTCCGCCAGTTTGTCCGCCCGACGTGCGGCTGCAACGACATGTGCGCCAGCGTCGCCAAGCGCTATGGCGCAGCCTTGTCCGATACCGGAGGATGCACCTGTCACCAGAGCGCGTTTGCCATCAAGGCGGAAGCTTGGCGTTTCGGGAAAGGACATGTCGGTCTCCGGTCTTCAGGTCAGCGAGTAGGGCGGCATGCGCTGGAAAGCATCTTTCAAGGCTTCGCTCCAGCCCGATGACAACGTCTCGTAAAACGGGTCGCCTTGCTCAATCCGACGCTTCACGCCATCACGAAAACCGTCCGCTTCGTAGAGATGAAGATCAAGCGGCAAGCCAACGGAGAGATTGGCTTTTATCGTTGAATCGAAGCTCAGCATCAAGAGCTTGACGGCGTCTTCGAAGCTCATGTCAGGATCATAGGCGCGCACCAGAATGGGCTTGCCGTATTTTGTCTCTCCGATCTGGAAAAACGGTGTATCGGCGCTCGCTTCCACGAAGTTGCCTTCCGGATAGACCAGGAAAAGGCGCTGGTCGCCGCCGCGCACCTGTCCGCCGACAATGATCGTGGCTGAGAAGGCTTCGCCGGATTGCCCGTTTTCCGCGCTCTGCTCCTGAATGATCTCGCGGAGCGTTTCCCCGACAAGCCGCGCCACCTGAAACATGGACGGAGCTTCCATGATCGAAGGGGAACCGCGCTCCTCCGCGGGAAGAGCGCGTTCGTTCAACAGGCTTACCACCGCCTGCGTCGTCGCCAGATTGCCGGCCGTCATCAGAGTGATCGAACGTTCGCCCTCGGCTTCCCAATGAAACATCTTACGAAACACGCTGATGTTGTCGACGCCCGCGTTCGTGCGCGTGTCCGACATGAAAACCAGTCCGCGATTCAGTTTAAGCCCGACGCAATAGGTCATACCCGTTCCTCACTCCCGCAGCTCACTGCTGCGCGACGACAATCTCCACGTCCAGAGCTTCGGTTGCGGGTCCATACCGCAGACCCGATACCGGTGCCGCCTCGCGATAGTCGAGGCCGGTGGCCACCCGGACGTAACGTGCATCCGGGGATATTCCGTTGGAGACGTCGAACCCGACCCAGCCGAGACCGTCGATATGGGCTTCGGCCCATGCGTGGCTCGCATCCTGATGGGTCCGGTCGTTCATCATCAGATAGCCCGACACGTATCGGGCGGGGTAATCCATGGCGCGGGCTGCTGCAATGAATATATGCGCGTGATCCTGACAGACGCCCTTGCCGTGTTCGATGGCAGCGTCAGCGGTCGTCAATGCGTCGGTCGTTCCGACTTCGTATGCGACCTCGTCCAGAATGCGGGTAGACAGGGCATGGAGGAGGTCGAGGTCCTCGGAATACTCGTCTTTCAATCCTTTTGCGATGCGCCGCACATTGGCTCCGGCCCGCGTCAATTCCGTCGACCGCTGGAAGAGCCAGAGCGGCACGCAACCTTTCTGCTTTCCGACAATCCCGTTCCGGTCTTCGGTTTCCGCAGTCCCGGTGCAATGGACCGTAATGGTGGTCACGTCCTCGCCGAAGGAGAGGAGGGTGACCGTATTGGCGTGCTGGTCGGTGAAACTCGCCTCCACCGTCGCGCCTTCGACCTCCATGGACCAGTCGAGCACGGTCTGACCCACACGGCTTTTCGGTGTCAGGCGCAGCTGTTGCAGCCCGTACGCGACGGGAGCATCGAAGCGATAGCTTGTGTGATGAGAAATGGCGAGTTGCATTGGGCGTTATCCGTGGAACCGATAGTCCGTCTCAATTTCGTGCCCGAGGCGGCTGATATCATTCAGAAATTCGGTCAGAAACTCGTGAAGCCCGTCCTCGAACACCTCTTCAACCTTGCCTGTTTGAAGCATCCGGTCCAGACGTTCCGATGTGTCATGACAATGGTGCCGGTCGGTATAGGAGTTTTCCAGCATGGCGAGGTTGCTTCTGATCTTTGACATGGAGAACCGCAGTCCTCTCGGCATGCGCGGATCAAAGATCAGGAAGTCAGCGATACCCATCGGAGTGACCTTGCCCTGATGGAGCCACGCATAGGCGCGCTTGCCCGAGACGGAGCGCAGAATTGTCTCCCATTGCACGTTGTCGAGAGACGACCCGACCTGTCCGACTGATGGCAAAAGCACATAATATTTCACGTCCAGAATGCGTGCGGTGTTGTCGGCACGCTCCAGAAAGGTCCCGAGACGCGCGAAATCAAACACATCGTTGCGCAGCATCGAGCCGTGCAGAGCCCCTGAAACAAGCGCAGAATACTGCCGGATCTGCCCCAGCACTTCAGGCAGGTTTCGCTCCGCAACGGGGCGAGCGAGGCTCTTGCTGACTTCGAGATAGGTTTCGTTCACCGCTTCCCACACTTCACGGGTCAGAGCCGTGCGCACAAGGCGGGCGTTTTGCCGGGCATTGGCAATGCAGTTGTAAACCGAAGATGGGTTTTCCTTGTCCCGCAGCAGGAAATCGATGACGGCAGATTGCTCAATCTCACCATGGCGTTCGCGATAGCTGTCAGCTGCAGACGCCGTTTGCAGAACGCTCGTCCATTCGTCTCCGTCCGGGCGGGTCAATGCGATCCGAAACCCGGTCTCGATCAGACGCGCGGTGTTCTCGCTCCGCTCGAGATAGCGGAACATCCAGAACAAACCTCCTGCGGTCTTGCCGAGCATCAGCCGTCCTCCAGCACCCAGGTGTCCTTGGTGCCGCCTCCCTGGCTTGAGTTCACAACAAGCGATCCCGCCTTGAGCGCGACGCGGGTCAACCCGCCCGGCGTGATCTCCACCCCGCGCGGCGAGAACAGCGCGAAGGGGCGCAGGTCCACGTGACGCGGTGCGAGGCCAGCTTTCGTCAGGATAGGCACAGTGGACAAAGCGAGCGTCGGTTGCGCGATGTAGTTCCCCGGCTTCGCTTCCAGCTTCTTGCGGAAGATATTTAGGTCTTTCTTGGACGCCGCAGGTCCGACCAACATGCCATAGCCACCCGACCCATGGACCTCTTTCACGACCAGTTCGTCGAGATGGTCGAGAACGTAAGCGAGACTTTCCTTGTCCGAGCAGCGCCAAGTCGGCACGTTCTTCAGGATTGCCTTTTCGCCCGTGTAGAACTCCACGATATCAGGCATGTAGCTGTAAATCGCCTTGTCGTCGGCGATACCGGTTCCCGGCGCATTCGCAATCGTGATGCCGCCGGCACGGTACACATCGAAGATGCCGGGCACACCCAGCAGACTGTCCGGGTTGAAGTTCAACGGATCGAGAAAGTCGTCATCGACCCGGCGATAGACCACGTCGACAGGACGATATCCGCGCGTTGTCCGCATGCAAATCTTGCCGTTCTGAACGCGCAGGTCGGTGCCTTCGACCAATTCGACCCCCATGTTGTCGGCAAGGAAGGCGTGCTCGAAATAAGCGGAGTTGTGTATGCCCGGTGTCAGAACCGCGACCGTTTCGTCGCCGCTAGCATTGACCGGCATGCAGGCGCCCAGAGACCGGCGCAGCATCGCCGGATAGTCCGACACGGGCCGCACCTTCACCTTGCTGAAAAGCTCCGGAAACATCTGAAGCATCGTTTCCCGGTTCTCCAGCATGTAGGAGACGCCGGAAGGAGTGCGGGCATTGTCTTCCAGCACGTAGAAGTCGTTCTCGCCCGTCCGGACCAGGTCGATGCCCGTGATATGGGTGTAGATCCCGCCGGGGGGTTCCACCCCGATCATCTGGGGAAGAAATGCCTCGTTCCGCGCGATCAGATCGACTGGCACGCGGCCCGCGCGCAAAATTTCCTGTCGGTGATAGATGTCGTGAAGAAAGGCGTTGATCGCACGAACGCGCTGTTCAATGCCCTTTGTCAGGCGCGTCCATTCCCGGGCCGATATGATCCGGGGGACAATATCGAAGGGAATAAGCCGCTCGTCGGCCTCGGCCTGACCGTATACATTGAAGGTGATCCCCGTGCGGCGGAAAAACGTCTCCGCTTCGATCGACTTCCTCTGGAGGTCCTTCAGGTTCTCACCTTCGAACCACCGGGTATAGGCGGCATATGGGGCGCGTGGCCCATCACCGCCGCCGTCAAGTTCGTCAAAGAATTCGGTATTTCCGCTCATCCACACGTCCCACGTCCAGCGTAAGCGTAACGACTGAAAGGAGGAATGCAAATGGAACAGAATTCCAGTGCTACCTGCGCCAATGCTCAAAATTCAGGCATTGTTGGAGGGGTGCAGAGCCCGAAACAGTCCCATGCGACCGCGAGAGCCCGTATTGCGTCACAGGATCCGATGGACCTTCCCGACCAACGCGCCTAGGTCTGGTGCTTGCGCTATCGGTGGAGTGGTAAGGACCCATGAGCCAAAAGGACGACATCTACGACCTTTTCATCATTGGAGGTGGGATCAATGGCTGCGGCATCGCTCGGGATGCCGCTGGTCGCGGACTGAAGGTTGGCTTGGCGGAGATGAACGATCTCGCCTCGGCCACCTCAAGCGCGTCGACCAAGCTTTTCCACGGTGGATTGCGGTACCTGGAATTCTTCGAATTCCGTCTGGTGAAGGAAGCGCTGGAGGAACGCGAGACGCTTCTGAAAGCGATGCCGCACATCTCATGGCCCATGCGTTTCGTGCTGCCCTACCATCCGGACATGCGTTTCGACAGCGACACGCCGACATCACGTCTGCTGTCGCGGATCATGCCGTGGATGAAAGGGCGACGCCCGGCTTGGCTGATCCGCTTGGGCCTGTTCCTCTACGACAATCTCGGCGGGCGAAAGATCCTGCCGGGCACGGCACGGCTCGATCTGAGGACCGCACCGGAAGGCGGACCGCTCGCCGACAAGTTTGAACATGCCTACGAATACTCAGATTGCTGGGTCGAGGATTCGCGCCTTGTGGTCCTGAACGCCCGCGATGCCGTGGCGCGCGGCGCAGACGTCATGACCCGCACCAAAGTTCTGGAAGCAACCCGTGAAGGCGAGGTCTGGAAAATCACGTTGGAAGACGGGGAGGGAACCCGCGAGGTCTCCGCAAAAATGATCGTGAACGCCGGTGGCCCTTGGGTCGGAGACATCATTCGCCAGACCGTGCGCTCCAACTCGACCGAAGGCGTGCGTCTTGTCAAAGGCAGCCACATCGTGACGAAGAAACTCTTCGATCATGGCAAGTGCTATTTCTTCCAAGGCACGGATGGCCGGATCATCTTCGCCATTCCCTACGAGACCGATTTCACCTTGATCGGTACCACCGATCAGGAACATGGCGATGCCTCTGAGCCACCTGTCTGTTCTGACGAAGAAAAGACGTATCTCCTGAATTTCGCCTCGCAATACTTCAAGGAACCGCTGACCGAGGCGGACGTGGTCTGGACCTACTCAGGTGTGCGACCGCTATATGACGATGGCGCAAAGTCGGCGACGGCAGCCACGCGGGAATACGTTCTTAAGCTGGACGAGGCGGGAGCGCCGCTTCTCAATGTCTTCGGCGGCAAGATCACGACCTATCGCAAACTCGCCGAGGCGGCGCTGGAGATGATCGTGCCGTTTTTCCCATCCGCCAGCGCGCCGTGGACTGCGGGCGTGCCCCTCGCGGGTGGAGATTTCCCGGTCGATGGAGTTCAGGCGATGACGGACGGCCTGAAAGCCGACTATCCGTTCCTTGACGACTATTGGGCAGGCCGCCTGGTGCGTGCCTATGGCACCGAAGCACGCGACATGTTGGGAGACGCGAAAACGGCAGGCGACCTTGGCGAAGATTTCGGGGCCACGATCACCGCCCGCGAACTCGATCGTGCCATAGAGGTGGAATGGGTGCGCTCCGCGCATGACTTCATCTGGCGCCGGACCAAACTTGGCTTGCGACTGGATCAGCCACAGATCGATCGGATCGAAGAGTACATTTCCGGGCGCATCTGAGGGTCGCGCGCTTACTCAGCGTCGTGTGTCTCGGGTTGGGGCTGCAGTCCTGTTTTATCGGCTGACGCGGGATCCGCTCCTGCCGGCTCGCCGAAGAGATACGCTGCAAGTTGTTCCGACAGGCGGGCCCGCCCACGCGGGTTTGCGTGATTGATGTTCATGTAGTCATCGGGTTCGAGCGTGAATGCATTCCAAGGGACAAATGCGATGTCGAGGCGGTCATGGATGGACTGGAGCGTTTCTTGTAACGCGTCTTTCGTCGGTCTTTCGACCACCTGATCCAGCATTGCCTGGTCGGCTGGATGGACGAAACCGAGTATCTTGTCGGACACGTGCCGCAACTCCCGTGCTCCGCTCTGCCAGAGAGCCAACCGTTGCGGATCGAAAGCGATGTCGCCGAGATAAGCTTCCGCGATCAGTCGCTCGCGTTTCTTGGCCCATTCAGGGCGCCGTTCCTGCGCAGTGTCCGACATCTCGGGCTGCCACGCGCCGCCTGCTTCCGGGACCCACTCAAACTCGCGCGCCGCGCTGACATTCGTCTCAACTCGCATCTTGCCCGTGAAGAACTCGGGTCCGAGCGAGATATCACCAGATGGCGGCGTGGTGCTGATGTGCATCGGGTCAAATTCGTACAACACCAAGGCAAGTCTCTGCCCGGCAGCCTCGCATTCTCTTCGCACGAAGTGGCAGATCTGGGTGATCCCGTCTGCCGTCACGGCCGGAAGGCCAACGTTCAAAACACGATAGGGAGCGTATTGCTCCAGAACTTTTGGATCGATGGCTCGAAACGTACCGGATGAGCCAACGGCCAAAACGATGGGCGGGCCGTCCTCGCGCAGAACGCCAGGGAACCGCTCAATGAACTGGATTGCGCGATTTGCTCTGCGCTTCGCACTTCGGCGCTGTCGCTTCAGTGACTTCGACAGTCGGGACGTCAGCGTCGATGTCCAGGATTTACGTCCCGTTCTTCGCCGAGCGACGTCTTTGACGATTGCGGCGAACGGCATCTCTGAGAGGCTGACCACCCCGGCTTCATCCAGAGTGACCCCGAATTCCTCCTGAAGGGTCATCGTGAACTCGACGAAGGACAGCGAGTCCATTCCGGCATCCAGCAGGCTCGGGCTCGTCAATGCGCTGTCCACAGAAACGGCGGGCGCGGCGCGTCGGATGGCTTCCAGCAGATGACGCTCTTCTGCGGTCATATCACCGAGTTGGGCGTCGCCGGACAAATGCTCCTGCACCACACGCGCGATGGCCGCTCGATCCGCCTTGCCGCTTGCGTTCCGGGGAAACCGTTCAAAGGCCACGAACTCGGAAGGGCGCATGTAGTCGGGCAGGTGGGCCGCGATGTCTTCCCGTATCGCGTCCTGATCGATCTTGCCTTCCACGGCGGCAACAAGTGCTCTCGGGGTTTCGTCGGGAGGCCACGGAAGCGCGACGGCGTTCGACCCACCACTGGCATTGCGGAGCACGGTTTCCACTTCGCCGAGTTCGATGCGAAAGCCGCGAAGCTTCAACTGCGTGTCCGTTCGCCCGAGGAAGTACACGATCCCATCGTCGTCGCGCTTTGCAAGGTCGCCCGTGCGATAGGCGGCGGCGCCGTCCGGCAGCGTCAGGAAGGCTTTCGCTGTCTTCTCCGGATCGTTCAGGTATCCCTCGGCAAGTTGAGGTCCGGACAAGTAAAGTTCGCCCTGATCTGTCTCCTGAAGCTGCGCATCGAGCACGTGGAGGGACATGTTCGGAAAGGGCCGACCAATCGGGACGGTGGGGGCATCGATATTGCCGGTCACTTCATAATGAGCACAGGCAATAGTTGCCTCCGTGGGGCCGTACCAGTTGGCCACGCGGCTGTTCGAGGCCGCCTGCGTCCATTCCAGCGCCAGTGCTGAGGGCAGGGCCTCCCCGCAAAAGAGCGATGTTTTCAACGTGGGGAATGCGCCTTTCGACAAGTTGCCCTGCAGGCGCATCTGGTAGGCAAGAGACGGGACCGAGAACCACGCCGTGATCCCCTTGTCGACGATGTAACCGGCCGGATTTTCCAGTTCGGACACCGATGGGACGACCAGCGTCGCACCGAAACGCCAACTCAGAAAGACATCATGAACTGAAAGATCAAAGGTCAGATCGAAACACTGCGAAAACCGATCGCTTGGCGAGAGTTCGGGCAGAAGTGACTGGGCAGCCGTCAGATAGGCGCCCAACTGTCCGTGCCCAATCGGAACGCCTTTTGGGGTGCCCGTGCTCCCTGACGTGAAAAGGATATACGCGATATCGTTCGGGCGCGTCTCGCCGTTCAAAACCGGTTTTTCGCGGAAGTCGTAGTCGGCCTTCCGATCGCCGCCGGCAACAAGTTCGATCTCATCTTTCCGATCATGGACGGCAAGGATGGATGAAAGCTTCTCCCTTGCGAGATCGCCGACGATGACATGCGTTGCGCCCGAGGCTGCCAGAATGCCAGCAGAACGGGTTGCCGGGTGCGCGACATTGATCGGCACATAGGCGCAGCCATTCAGTTGAGCCGCCAGAATGCCGATGTAGGCAGAGGCTTCCCGGTGAGCCATGATAGCGACTTTGGGTTGCTCTGCGTCGCCCGAGGCTGGCAGCACCTTGGCGATGGAAGCCGCCGCCGCAAGAAGCTCTCGATAAGTCCAGACGTCACCGGCGACTTCCAGAGCAGGGGCGTCCGGTCTCTCGCGTGCATGGGCGAGGACAGGCTCTATCGCACGTTCAATGCTCATCGGAGTCGCCATAAACCCAGGGAAGCAGCGGTTGCGCATGCGCGTTCAGCGCTTTCGTCAACTTGTTGTGGCCAACCTTGTAATGGGGCTTTACCTGACGATTGACCAAACGCTCCAGTGGTTCGGTGAACATGGGCCAGAAAGCCCGCCACGGAGAGCGCATCAGGCCCACACTATGCTCTGGATTGTAGCCGAGAATTCGCATGAGATCGCCGCAATAAGCCTCGACCGTTCGCACCTTCGACCATGAAAGCGACTTGAGATACTTGCGCGCGTTCCCCGCCATGAGCGGCTTCGCGATGTTCTCTCGCGGGCCGCCTTCCACGGCAACTTTCGAGGCATGATCCGAGGTGTGGAACTCAAGCATCTCTTGCGCGAAGGGCAGGTCGGCAAACTGAACCGTCCCGGGTTTACCGGAGAGTTTTTTGTTCAAGACTTCAGGCGACTTTATCAAGGGCATTCAGGTTTGCATAGAATTCCTCCTCCAGTTCTTGCGGCGGCTTGTGGCCGATCGCTCCGTGTAGCCGCTCGGTG
>JAJDZT010000104.1 GCA_022824525.1 Silicimonas sp.
CCAATGCCTTCGTTCACATTCTGTCCTGCATCGCTGCCTACGTTCTGGCGCAGCCAAAGATCAAGATGGGCAAAATTGTCGTCCCAGACGTCATTCGGAGCATTACCAGTGTGACGTGAGCTTATCCGGAACTGGGGTTAATTCAGCGCCGCAACCAACGCGAGAACGACGAAGTAAATGAAGGCCGTCGTGCGATGCAGGTTCATGCCAAAGCCTCCAGATACGTGTCCCAAAACCCGTTCCGGAACACTCTGTTCGGATCAATCTCAAGCTTGCGCTGTACAAAGGCAGACGCGTTTGAATACCCTTGTACCAGTTGTTCCAGTGTCGCGTGGGGCCGATAAGGCAAGTAGTACGTTCCGCCGATATCCAGTGTGCGCTGGATGAGCTCTTCCGTCATCCGGGCGTGATCGATCTCCGCGCGCTCTGTCATTTCCTGGCTGAAGAGCATCACGCAGGCAATTCGCGGCACTGGCGCATAGGACAGCAGACTTTCCGCATCTGCCTGCACGTAGCGGAGCGTGATGTTCATCATCTCCTGATAACTTGCGGGAATGACCTCCTGACAGGCCGTCACGAAATCCGCAAAGCGATCTGGCGCCACGAAGTACTCGTGAAGAATATCCGTGCGGGTTGAATCGCGATCGTCAAGTGTGACGACAGGTTCGTTGATGAGCGAGTTCCGTGTAACTTCCCCTGCCCCGATCTGGGGGCCGAGAGAAGCTTCAAACCACCAGCGGAGGTTCTTCGCAGGTTCATTCATCAGCTGCGCGCGGAAAACCCTTGCCGCCGCTTTCGACATGAAACCAGAACTGGCCGCCGGCGGCAAAGCTTCCTGATTGTCTGCTTCGCGGTAGGTGATCATCAGCGCATCTTCGAAGAAGCGCTCGCGGTCAACATTCAGTCGGCCATAAGCCATGTTTACGTCGCCCGCCTCTACAGCCTCGACAAATGGCACCGCAAAGTCTTGCGACTTCATCTCTTCGAAAGTTGGAACAAGCCGACGGTTCGGGGCCATCTCGACGACCATGTCTATGATTGCACCGGTCAAACCGTAGCCGCCCATAGTCAGACCAAAGAGGTCCGCGTTTTCGGTTCGAGATACCGTAACGACCTCACCGTCCGCGAGCATTAGCCGAAAGCTCTGAACGGTCGCACCCATCGGTCCGAAAGGTACCGGCCACCCATGTGCGTTCACACAGAATGTGGCAGCGACACCGAAGTCGTTGTTTGACTGCATGACCTTCGGACCAAACCCGATTGGGTCAAGCGCCGCGATCACCTGTTCCCAACGTGCGCCCGCGTGCACGCGGTAGGTTCCGTTTGCTGTGTCAGTCTCGACAGTGCCGTTGTCGAATGTGATCGCGTGTCCGTCCCGCGGGATGGCATGCCCCCCCATGGAATGGCGCGCGGCACCGATGTTGAAGGGTCGTCCGGATTCACGCGCCTCGGCCAACTCCGCGCGAAGCACCGAAATGAGTGCGTCTCCAGGGTCATCAGCCACAACGGTATGTCGGAACACCGGCGTCTCGGATAAGAGGCTGGCGTCATTCAGTGTATCGGCAGTTCCCAAAGGTCCGGCCCAACGCGTCCCTGCTACGGACGGCACGTTTCCCGAGTATCTTGCTCCGACATATCCGCCAACTGCCGCGCTCGCACCCAAGAGGAGCGCACGTCGTGTGAAACTCATATCCTACCTCGTTCGTACCCTCGACCAACAGTCGTCCGAAAAGGGTTCTGTTTTCAGTAGTTAAAGCAGATCAAGTTCCGATGCGGCGACCAAAACCACCACAATGCGTGGAATTCAACAAAGACTGGAACCGAAACGCATCAGGTCATTTGAGATCAAATGTCGCGAAAACAGGGGCATGATCGGAGGGTTTTTCCCACCCCCGCGCTTCCCGAAGGATTCTGGATGAATGCCCAGCATTGGCAATGTCCGGGGTGGCCCATATGTGGTCGAGTCGTCGCCCCTTATCGGCGGCATCCCAATCTCGCGCACGGTACGACCACCAGCTGTAAAGAAGGCCCTCCGGGATATCCTTTCGCGTTATGTCGACCCAGCCACCAGCTTCCTGAGTGTCGCCCAGGTGCTCAACCTCGATCGGCGTATGACTCACAACCTTGAGAAGTTGCTTGTGGCTCCAAACGTCATCTTCGCGAGGAGCAATGTTCAAGTCGCCAACAAGGATCGACTTTTTGGGCTTCTCGGCACGATAATGGTCCCTCATCTCGGTTAAAAAATCGAGTTTCTGTCCAAATTTTTCATTCTTTTCTCGGTCGGGAATATCCCCACCTGCAGGGACGTAGAAGTTGTGGATCGTAACGCCATTTTCCAGTGTTCCTGCAACGTGCCGAGCATGGCCAAGCCCAGCCCAGTCACGATCCCCTGCGTCTTTCAGAGGCAGCTTCGACAGTATAGCGACGCCGTTGTACCCTTTTTGGCCGCGCGCAACCATGTGGGTGTAACCCAGCGCCTGAAACGCCTCCACCGGGATTTTTTCAACCGGCGACTTGCACTCCTGCAAACACAAAACGTCAGGGCCTTCTTCCTTGAGGAGCTTGGCGACCAGCCCTTCGCGAAGACGAACCGAGTTGATGTTCCAGGTGGCAATTGAAAAGGACATGAAATCAGCCTTGCGAGATCTGCGCCAAAGCGTCGGCGAGGAGTTGGTGAAAAGTTACCGGGTCTTCTATTTGAGGGATATGGCCGGTGTCGTCCATCCAGAACACCGTGGCCCCACCCAGCGCATTGCTGAGGACCTCACCCTGGACCGGTGGCGTGACCGTGTCTTCCCGCCCCCAAATCAAAGTCACCGGCACGCCGATGCGGCCATACTGTGCAGGGTCCGAGCTAACGGCGCCACGCGGAGGGACCAAAAGTGTTGGCAGCCAATCGGCCAACGCCTCTGTCGTGCTGTCGCGACGAAAAGGATACTCCAATAGCGTCACGATTTCTGACGTGATGCGATCCTTCTTGTGAACGAACTGCTGCACCAACAGTTTTGTAGCGTACGGATTGGTAACAGTGGCCGACATCGCGGCCTCGCGCACAACGTCTGACCGCAAGGGCAAAGGCAGTTCCTTCCCTGCGCCATCTTGTCCGAGACCCAAAGCTCCCGCCACGATCACCGCACCCGTAACTTCGCCCGAGCTCGCCATAAGCGCCTCGACCGCGGCACCAGCACCAAAGGAATGGGCGACGATAACCGGCCTCACGCCCAATGCTTCTGCGACCGCGAGGATGCGCAGACCCTGGGACTGGCGACTGTAGTCCATGCCTTCCAGTCGGTCTGACAACCCCATCGGCGGCAAATCGATCGCAATCGCACGATACCCTTGTTCCGAGAGAAAAGTCAGTGTGTCACGCCACAGCCCGGACCAACCGATCGAACCATGAATCAACAGAACAGGCACGCCGTCTTCTGGTCCAACCTCCAAGGCGTGGATGTTTCCATGTACCGTTTCCACAACTCGGCTTTCCGGTAGCAAAAGCTCGTTTGCCGATACGACTTCCCGGTTCATCGCAGCTACGCGAAGCGCCACCACAGCGACTGCTACGGTCAAACTGATCGCGAGGAATAATCGGTAGAGGAAGCGAAACATCAAGAAGCCCGGATTTTTTCGGACCTTATGCGGAGGCACAATACGCATCAAGCCGGGTAGGCGCCCGTTCGCAAATCGCATTGTAGCCTTCGCCGATCTCGCGTCATATGCGGCCAAACGAAGAAAAGGAACCAAAGATGCCCCGCCTACTTTCGATTGGAGAATGCATGATCGAGATGGCACCGACTGCGGATGGAACCTTTGGCATGGGGTTTGCGGGCGATACTTTCAACACCGCTTGGTATGCGCGACGATTGGCCGGACCGGAAATCGAGGTTGCATATCTTTCGGCTGTGGGCGACGACGCGCCGTCGGAAAGAATGCGGTCTTTCATGGAAGAAGCGGGCGTCGCCCCAAAGCTTGCTATTCGCAAAGGCAAATCTGTCGGCCTTTATATGATTTCGCTTCATGACGGCGAGAGAAGCTTTTCTTACTGGCGCAGCGCATCGGCCGCACGAACTCTCGCGGATGATCTGAACGATTTGCCCGATCTGGAGGACGGCGATATCGCCTTCTTCTCCGGCATTACGCTGGCGATCTTACCCGTTCAGGGACAAGCGCGACTTCTTTCGACGCTTGCAAATGCCCGAGATCGAGGCGTCACCATTGCGTTCGATCCAAACCTGCGGCCCCGACTTTGGCCGGACGACCGCACAATGTGCGAAAGCATCATGAGAGCCGCGGAAGTATCCGATATCGCATTGCCCTCCTTTGAAGACGAGCAAGGGTTCTTTGGAGATGAGGATGTGAGCGCGACTGCAGATCGATATTCCGACGCAGGCGTATCACTTGTCATTGTTAAGGACGGCCCCGGGCCTGTTTTGGTGCGAGAAAGCGCGCGACAAGAATTGGTAAGCGTTGAACCAGCGAGCAAGATCGTCGACACGACTGCCGCGGGTGACAGCTTTAACGCAGGGTTTCTCGTCGGCATGATGAATGGATTGCCGGCCGCGGAAGCCACACGAGAAGGGTGCGCACTAGCGCGCAAAGTGATTGGCGCGCGCGGCGCATTGGTTGATATCTGACACCTTGCAATCCCGTCTCACCGGCGGCATCGAATACCGCACAAGAATGCGGGGGGAGACATCATGGCAAGCAACCTTAGAATTGCGCTAATCAGGGGCGACGGCATCGGAGTGGACGTCGCAGATGCTACTGTCGCGATTGTCGATGCCGCGCTTGCAAAGGTCGGCGCCCCGAGCTTCACCTACGAAGACATTCAGGCTGGCGCTGGCTACTTCAAAGAAACCGGCCATGACATCGAGCCTGGTGGAGAAGACCGAGCTGGCGAGATGGATGCCATTTTTCTCGGCGCCATCGGGCTTCCGGCGATCCGGCACACAGATGGAACTGAAATCGCACCACATCTGAGGCTCAGAGAAATCTACGGCCTCTATGCCGGTCTCCGTCCCGTGAAGGCTTACCCCAACGCGCCTCAAAGGCTCGCCGATCCGCGCGCGGCAGAAATTGACATGGTCATCCTACGGGAGTCGACAGAAGGTTTGTTTTACTCCGCCGCCACTCATGGTCGCAGCGATATCCGCGGCGACACTGAAGTGCGCGATACGCTTCGGATCACAAGGGAAACGACCGAAAAGTTGCATCACTTTGGTTTCCGCTATGCGGAACGCCGAAAAGAACGTGGACGTCCAGGTCGGATAACCTGTGTCGATAAGGCGAATGTTTTCGCCTCTATGGCATTCTGCCGAAAGATATTCGACGAGATCGCTCCAAATTACCCCGGCATCGAAGCGGGGCATAACTATGTCGATGCGCAAGCACTCGATCTGATCCGGCGCCCTTGGGACTTCGATGTCATGGTTATGGAAAACATGTTTGGCGACATCCTTTCGGACCTTGCCGGCGGGTTGGTCGGCGGCATGGGTATGGCCGCCTGCGCTGAAATCGGCGACAAGGTCGGACTTTTCCAACCAGCGCATGGGTCTGCTCCCGACATTATGGGGCAGGACAAAGCCAATCCGCTCGCCGCGATCCTGTCCGGCGCAATGATGTTGGACTATCTGGCCGACAAAGCGGACAACGCCCAACTGTCCGACGCCGCCACGTTGATCGAAGACGCCGTTGCGGATGGATTTGAAGCGAACGCCCTTCGACCGATGGAGTTTGGCGGTGACATGGGGACTGCGGCAGTCACAAGCGAACTCCTCAGTCGGTTAAGGTGACCAGAGAAGGTCTCGAGACCGTCAGCCCTCTCCCTATCGTCAAGTATTGGGATTTTGTAAAATCGCCGCAATTCGTATGACGGCCCAATTCCTCTGAAACGTTGCGACGCGACAAATAGATATCGTCCATCTGTCTAGGGTTTTCCGAGTTGCAAATGATCTGGCAACGGAGCGGCGCAGAACTAGGTGCGGCTTAAAGATGCAAAGCCTCACTACGGTTCCCGGACACCTCCTTGAGTGTTCACGCGGCAAACGCTTCGGAGAAATGGCTAAGGAATGGTTGGCACAGTTCCAGCACAGCACAACCCAACCCAGAAACGAAAAGCCGCGCTATTTCGCGCGGCTTCATCGAAAAGACTTTTCTCGCCTCAGGAGAGGTGGCTACGCAGAAACCAGGCAAACTTCTCATGAACCTGGCCGCGCGCAATGCACAAATCCTCGGTGAGTGTGTCACCGTGGTCGGCGGCAATTTCTCCGGTGCCGGCGAGCGTAGATGCAAGTGTCTCTTGCGCCACCATCATCGCCTTGATCATCTCTTTGTCGGAGGCGTGGCCATCGTGCTCTCTAACCTTGGAGCGCTCCAGCATGCCAGCAAGCGTACCTTCAGCGTGGGCATCCAACGCCTTGATCCGCTCCGCAAGTTCGTCCTGCGCCTCGAAATGGTCTTCGTAGATCTTCTGGAACAATTCATGAAGCGGCCCAAAGGCCATTCCCGTTACGTTCCAATGGAAGTTCTGCGCCAACATCGTTGTCACTGCAGTTTCAGCGACGCTTTGGTTCAGCGCTTCCGCAATTTGTGTTTTGGCATCGATTGACAATGCCGTTGCCGACTGGGTCATTGCAAATTCCTTCGAGTTTCATCGAACAGCTTGCTGGCTCGCAACCGCTGGCTGGCTCGCTTGGACAATGGATAACAACCGTGAAGCTTGAGACAAGAACTTTTTAGAATAATTCTAAACTAAGGCCTTTTCTTCCCGTGAGCGAAAGGTCTTCGCCTAACCCGTGAGCTTGCTGCGCCAGCCAAACAAGTTCAACGCCGCAAATATGAGCGCTGCAACACAAACGATGGATGGGCCTGCCGGGGCGTCAAATACATATGCGCCCTGCAAACCACCAACCGCTGAAACGGCACCTATTGCTGCGGCGATGAGCGCCATCGCCTCTGGTGTACGCGCCAGTCCTCTTGCTGCGGCGGCTGGAATAATGAGCAAGGCCGCAATCAACAAAACGCCCACAACCTTGATGGCGACCGCAACAGTGATCGCGAGGGACAAGGTCAGAATCAACTGTTCACGCCTTGGGTTGATCGCACTCGAATAGGCCAGTTCTTCGTTCAGTGTAGATGTCAAAAGGGCCGACCACCTCCATGTCAAAAGGCCAACCACAAGCGCGGCCCCGCCCCAGATAACCAACAAGTCCAAACGGGACACTGCAAGAATGTCACCGAAGAGATAGGCCATAAGGTCAATCCGAATTCCGGAGAGAAACGACACGGCCACAAGGCCAAAAGCGAGCGAGGAATGCGCAAGTACCCCAAGAAGCGTATCCATGGCATAACCCCGCCCTGCCAGAAGGGTCACGGTCAGCGCCATGATCAATGCGATTGCCAAGGCTCCAGGGAAAACTGGCAATTCGAAAGTCAATGAAAGCGCGACTCCCAAGATTGCTGCATGTGCCGTCGCGTCCCCGAAATACGCCATGCGCCGCCAGACCACGAAACAGCCTAACGGCGCGGCGGCAAATGCAACACCAATGCCCGCAAGGGTCGCGCGAACCATGAAATCATCCAGCATCACTCAGCGGCCTCATGCGCATGCGAATGATCGTGGTCATGGTCGTGCTTATAAAGCGCCAATGCCCCTCCGGTGCCGGTGCCAAACAACGCACGGTACTCAGGTGCAGAAGCGACAACCGCCGGCGTCCCTTCACAGCAAACATGACCATTCAGGCAAATGACCCGATCCGAAGCACTCATGACAACGTGCAATTCGTGGCTGATCATCAAGACAGAGCATTCTGTGTCTCGGCACACGCTTTCGATCTGTTGATAGAACGCGGCAGAACCCGGCTGATCCAACCCTTGGGTCGCCTCGTCGAGAAGCAGGACATCCGGCTTGTTGATCAAGGCGCGGGCCAACAGAACCCTCTGGAATTGCCCGCCAGACAACTGCGCCATCTGACGGTTCTGAATGTTTGGCACGCCCGCGATGGTCAGTGCCTCTTCGCATTGCGACGACGAAACCTTGCCGGCCAGTCGCATGAAGCGGTCGACGGTCATTGGGAGCGTCGGATCAATGTGCAGGCGCTGTGGCACATAGCCGATCTTCAGGCCCGACTTCCGCGATATCTCGCCGCCAGCCGGCTCGGTTGCACCAATGATCGCACGAAAGAGACTTGTTTTTCCTGAGCCGTTCGGGCCGACGATCGTCACAATTTCGCCAGCGCTCAACTCGAAGGAAACATCCCGAAGCACGGTGTGGCCACCATAGGCAACAGCAAGGTTTTTCACAGAAATCAGACTCATGGATCGGTCTTGTGAGCACAGTCAGGGCAGATTCCCACCGCCTCTACCACCGTCCGTTCAATCTGGAAACCAACAGAGCGGGCTGCGTCGCCGAGCGAACCCTTAAGATGCATCGAATGCGCCTCGGCCACTGCATCACACTTGCGACAGATCATAAACGCGGGCGAGTGGTTTTCGCCGGGATGCGCGCAGGCAACAAAAGCATTGAGGCGCACGATCTTGTGGACAAACCCGTGCTCTGCAAGAAAATCGAGTGCGCGATACGCGACGGGCGGCTGAGAGCCAAAACCTTCCTCGCGCAAAACATCAAGAATTGCATAAGCGCCGAGTGCCCGGTGTTCGTGCAGAAGTAGCTCCAAAACTTTGCGCCGAACCGGCGTCAAGCGCAGGCCTTCTTTTTTGCACCGCGAGTCAGCGGCTTCGAGCGCACGAGAAACGCACGCGTGGTGATCGTGTTCATGAAACCCAAGCGGTTTGGGAGGCCCACTGGTTTGAATTTGTGCGTCGCTTGTCATGCGGGTCCAATTACGATAGTGCACGTAATGTTATATTATTACACAGGTGACTCGATGTCCAGAATACTCCTTCCAGTATCCTTTTCTGTCGCGCTGTTGGGAAGCACAGCGATGGCTGACGGTCCGAACGTTGCGGTCGATATAGCTCCCATTCATTCGCTGGTGGCCCGCGTGATGGAGGGTGTTGGCGCACCCAAGCTGATTGTTCAGCCGGGAGCATCGCCACACGAATACAGCCTTCGTCCATCCGAGGCGAGCGCCCTCCAAGACGCCGATCTCGTCTTCTGGATCGGCGAAGATTTGACACCATGGATGGCAGACGCGGTGGAGACGCTGGCGACTGACGCCTCCGTTACGACGCTCCTGGACACCGATGGCACAAAACTCCTCGACTTCCGCGAAGACGCGTTGTTCGAAGCGCACGATCATGATGACCATGACGATCACGGCGACGAGGAACATGCTGAAGCCAAGGAGCATGACCACGACGATCACGGTGATGAAGAGCATGCTGACCACGACGACCATGGTCACGATGATCATACCGATGAAGAACATGCTGAGCACGACGATCATCATGACCATGCGCATGGCGAACACGATCCACATGCTTGGCTTTCACCGGAAAATGCCAGCACTTGGTTGAACGTTATTGCCGCGCAACTTTCCGCTGCAGATCCGGATAATGCCGGCGCTTACTTCGCCAACGCAGCGGCGGCCCGCTCTGAAATGGAGACCCTCATAGCTGAGGTCAGTGCCATTTTGGACCCCGTACGCGGTGGCAATTTCATCGTGTTCCATGATGCCTACCAGTACTTTGAAACCGACTTCGACTTCCCTGCTTCCGGAGCAATCTCATTGGGTGATGCCACCGATCCTAGCCCGGCTCGTATCGCCGAAATCCAAGAAAGAATTCGGGAAGAAGGTGTCGACTGCGTTCTGGCTGAACCGCAATTCAACCCGAACATCGTCACGACGGTGCTCGATGGTACGGAAGCGAAGACGGGTGTGATCGACCCGCTTGGTGCAGAACTGGAGCCAGGTGCAGCGCTTTATCCGCAACTCATTCGGAATATGGCAACAACGCTCGCCAATTGTTTGTAGGCAACTTATTGGGCCGACCGTCTTTCTTGATGGTGGGCCCTCCACGCCACGCAACGATCTTCTTGACGAGGTTCGCCGGTAAGCAGCGGAAAACCAGTTCGACTATCTGCTGTTTGATCCGCAGTTGTGAGCGATACCTGAACCGCGACGCCTATTCCTGTTTGGGGTAGGAACCCTCGGCGGGTGTCTTCCATCCGAAAGGTTTTCTGGCTGTCGTAGTGAGGCGGTGCTCGAACTTTTGGACTAGGACTGGCGCTGCCTTGTCGGCGAACTGGACCCTTCTAAACTCTGTCTGGTAAAACGAAGCGCAATTTCTATCCGGGGTGGCAAAGACCCCAAGGCGAATGAGCAGACCAAGGCAAAGCAACATAATTTCGGCACATACGATTTGGGCTTGGATGGGCGCACTGCGCGTCCTTGCCATTACGGCCGCCTTGTCATTCGGCGTGTTGCAGGCAAAGGCGCATCCCCACGTGTTCGTCGATGGCGGCGTGGACTTTGTAGTCGACGACGATGGGTCATTGACCGCATTGAAGGTCACATGGCTCTACGACGCGTTCGAAACACTCTACATTCTGTCGTCTCATGAAATGTCGCTAAACGCGTCGGGCGGATTGGATGAAAAGGACCGTCGACGGCTCGTTCAATTGCGCAGCGATTGGCCTGATGACTTCGACGGGTCTGCGCATTTGATGGTAGATGGCTCACCCATACAAATGAAATGGCCTTCAGACTTGGACGCCACGGTCATCGACGGCAGGTTACAACTAACCTTCATGCGACAGCTTGAAACTGAAGTCGACCTAAGCGGAACATTAGCGGAGGTCGCGTTTTACGAATCCACCTATTTTTTCGCTTTCTCGATCACGAACACGCCAGAGGTACTGGGCAGTTCAGTGGACTGCGACATGACCGTCCGGCATTTTGAACCGGACGAAAGCGACACGGAATTACAGGAAGCGCTTGCCAAGTTGAGCCGGGAAGAAACGCCTGAAATCGCCCAAGTCGGTGAACTTTTCGCGGACAGGATTTTCGTCCAATGCGTTTGACGTTTGCAATTTGCATTGGCGTTTTAGCTGCCCTCCTCCTCTACCTGAGTGCTGATTTCAGTCGGGTGGTTGCTTGGGCCGTGGATATGCAGCGCGCGTTTCAAAACCAAATGGCAGACGCGGTCCGCGCGCTTAGGGCAGGCGAACCCGACGCATATTTCGCCTTGTTGGGCGCCACCCTCGCCTATGGGTTCGTTCATGCTCTGGGACCTGGCCACGGCAAGTTCCTAGTCGGCGGGGTTGGCGTTGGAACCAAGGTTTCAGTTGCTCAACTTGTGACACTCGCAGTGGCCTCAAGCCTTCTACAAGCGCTCTGGGCCATCGTGCTGGTCTATGGAGGTTTCATGCTGTTTGAGGCGACCGCCCACAGTATGACGGACCTCGCCGAAGAGATTTTGGCACCGGCCAGCTACATTGCGATCGCATGCATTGGTCTAGCCCTCGTATGGCGCGGAGTTCGATCGTTGAGACGTTCGCCCCAATCAGTCGGCGAGACAACTGTGTCAGAGTGTGGCTGCCATTCTCATGGTCCGACACCCGATGAGATCGCCAAGCTCAACTCCGCACGTGAGGGCCTGGCGCTGGTTCTAAGCATCGCGATCCGACCCTGCACGGGCGCCATCTTCCTGTTGGTCATCGCCTGGCAGATGGACCTCCGAGCGGCGGGCGGAATTGCCGTCGTGGCGATGGGTGTGGGCACCGCAGCACTGACGAGTTTGGTCGCCCTATCCAGTGTAGCGGCCAGGACAGCAACACTGGCATCCACGAGTTACCTAAGCGCAGTGCACGTTGCATTCCCAATTCTGCAGGTCTCTGTGGGGACTCTCATTGCCCTGATAAGTCTTGGCCTACTCGGCCTGATCGTTTGAATCCTCGCCTTCGTCCATTGACCAAACAATGACATTCGACTTACATCGCCCTGATGGTTCTCGGACGCTCAAAGCTGATGAGATGAAAAGGGAACACGGTGCGGCGCAACCAACTCTGCCCAAATCCGTGACTGCCCCCGCAACTGTGAGCGGTTAGCGACCTCGACAGGAACCACTGGACAAGCAGTCCGGGAAGGTTCGGGGAAGCAGCGACCCGCAAGTCAGGAGACCTGCCGTCACCAGCGCAACTTTTGCGTTGGGATTTCAACTCGATGCAGGCGGGGCGCCTGGTCAGGAGCACACGATGGAAAAGCGGTTCTACCCGCAAAGTCATGGTTCTCTTTTCTTCGCCCGCCTCGGTGGCGGAGGGCCATATGGAACACCGAATTACAGTCTGCACGTCCTGCCGACACAAGGGAACCGAATGCCGTCCAGGCTATGAATTGATAGAACGTCTGCGGCAGGCAATTGCAGCCGCAGGAGATTCGGTACCCGAAGATTTCGAAATTTCCGGCGTCGCCTGCATGGCCGGCTGCGATCGGCCTTGTACCGTGGCTTATCACGGGACGAAAAAGGCCACCTATCTGTTCGGCGATATCGACCCCAATACGGATGTAGACGACCTCGTCGCATTCGCGCGCCAGTACGCTTATCTCCACGACGGATGGTGCACGTCAGTGGACCGACCGGGAAAACTGCGAACGGCTACGCTTGCTCGTGTCCCGGCTGCACTCATGGTGATTGAAGAAACCGAGGCAAGGGCTTCGTGACTGCTGCATCTCTCTCCGTTCAAGACCTGAGCTGGTCGCCCGGGCGTGGCGGTGAGCCGCTTTTGCATAGCACCAGTTTCGACCTGGCAGCAGGGCGCGTTCTTGGAATCGTTGGTCCCAACGGAGCGGGAAAGACAACACTTCTACGAATGCTCTATCGATATTATCGCCCAGCGACAGGTACAGTTCACATCGACGGCGAAGATATCTGGACCCTGCCTGCCCGATCGGTCGCCCAACGAGTGGCCGCTGTCTTGCAAGAACAACCAAGTGATTTTGCTCTCACAATAGGTGAAATCGTGGCTCTTGGGCGCGCTCCGCACCGGCGGGGTTTCACGGGAACCACTGGCGCCCACGACAAGGAGATGATCGATCGCGCATTGGGTCTTCTGAACTTGCATGGATTGGCGGACCGTCATTTGGGGACCCTATCGGGCGGAGAGCGCCAGCGGGTTTTGGTCGCGCGCGCGTTGGCGCAGGAACCACGTCTGCTAATTCTGGACGAACCCACCAACCATCTCGATATCCGCCACCAGTTGGAGGTACTGGACCTGATCCGGAACCTGCCATTAACGATTGTCACGTCGCTCCACGACCTCAACTTGGCAGCCGACCTTTGCGACGATGTTTTGCTCCTCAACTCGGGTCACACTGTCGGGTTCGGTACACCATCGCAGGTTCTTTCCGAAACGGCTGTGTCAAATGCTTTCCTTGTGGAGGCTCGGCGCGAGCGTCTCACGCCAAGCGAATCCGATCACCTCACATTCCATCTTCAGAACAAAGGACAACAGTTGTGAAAGCCACTCTCCTCGCCTCCGCAGCTCTTGCGCTAACAACCGGTTTGGCCGCTGCCGGAACGACCGTTGAAAGCTGCAATCGGACTGTCTCGTTCGATGCCCCACCCGAACGCGCGATCTCAAACGACGTCAACTTGACTGAAATGATGTTGGTTCTTGGACTCGCGGACCGCATGGTCGGCTACACCGGTATCTCTGGCTGGAAAACACTGGACGAGGAAATGCGGGCAGGCGTTGAAGAGCTTCCTGAGCTTTCGGCGAAGTACCCATCAAAAGAAGTTCTGGTCGGCGCAGATGCCGACTTCTTCTTTGCCGGTTGGAATTACGGAATGAGAGTTGGTGGTGAGGTAACTCCGGAGACTTTGGAGCCATTTGGAATAAAGGTCTATGAACTCACCGAGTCGTGCGCGCACATCATGCAGACAGGGAAGGCCAGCATTGAAGACATGTACGCGGATCTGGCGAACCTCGGGAAAATCTTCGGCGTAGAAGACAGGGCCACCGACTTGATCAACGGCTACAGAACCGAGCTCACCGCGTTTACCAACAGGCTGGAAACCGGTGAGCCGCTTCGGACATTTGTCTATGACAGTGGAGAAGACACGCCCTTCACAGCGGGTCGCTACGCCATGCCAACCGCGCTGATCGAAGCAGCAGGCGGGGTCAATATCTTGGACGACTTTGAAAAAAGCTGGGCCACTGTCACATGGGAAGAAGTGGTTGAACGGAACCCGGAAGTCATCGTGATCGTCAACTACGGGGAAGTTACCGCAGAACAGAAGCGAGACTTCATGAAGTCGAACCCTGCATTCGCCGACATCGACGCCGTGAAGAACGACCGCTTCGTCACGCTTGAGTATGTCGAAGCCACGCCTGGTCCGCGAAACATCGAGGCCATCAAGACTCTGGCTGAAGCTTTCTGGGCCGACTGACACTTTGGCCGAGACCAGCAGCATGCACGCACGTCCTCTGTCCCTCACCATGGGTGGGATAGCGTTGCTACTGGTTTCGCTTTCTTTCGCGATCTCAATCGGGGCCGTGCAGATACCGCTGGGCACTGTATGGAGTGTCTTCCTGAATAAACTCTCGCCCGGTTTGATTGACCAGACCTGGTCCCAAGGACGCGAAGCCATCATTTGGGAGATCCGTTTTCCACGTGCGCTCCTCGCCATGATGGTGGGGGCCGGATTGGCAATGGTCGGGGCGAGCCTTCAGGCGGTCACCAGAAACCCGTTGGCTGATCCCCACCTACTTGGAATATCCTCGGGCGGCGCGTTTGGAGCAATACTCGCACTGTTGCACACCGGGCTTTTCATCGGACTTTTGACCGTGCCGCTCCTCGCCTTTCTGGGTGCCCTTGGCGCGACGGGCCTTGTTCTTGGGGTTTCTCGCTTTGCGAATGCCATGACCGCCGACCGGCTCGTCTTGGCCGGCGTGGCTGTGTCTTTCATCATAATGGCCGGTGCAAATGTCCTGATATTCCTTGGAGATCCGCGCGCACACCATGTTGTCGTCTTCTGGATGCTCGGTGGTCTCGGTCTCGCCCAGTGGAGCCAGTTGGTCTACCCACTTGTTGTTCTCATCATGTGTTCTGTGTGGCTTCTGTTGCGTGCAGAGAACCTGAATGCGATGACCATCGGAGACGAAACGGCGTCGACGCTCGGCATTCCCGTCGCACGCTTCCGCCTGTCGGTCTTCGTTGCCGGAGCGCTCATTACCGGTGTCATGGTCGCCTTCTCGGGGATCATTGGTTTCGTCGGCCTGATGATACCCCACATCGCCAGAATGCTGGTCGGAGGCGATTACCGGCGCGTTCTGCCAGCCTCAGCACTGATAGGCGCAGTCTTTCTGTTGTGGGCCGATATGGCCGCCAGAACGGTTATGGCACCAGAGGATATGCCAATCGGAATCGTCACAGGATTGGTGGGTGGCATCTTCTTCGTCTGGCTACTAGCACGAAGGAAAGTTGCGTAGCTGCAAACTCTAGAACGGTGCCGTGATACCCAGCTCGGCAGACTTTTCTCGAAGTTCTCTTGCCGTGTCGTCGGGAAGTTCGATCCCATGACGACGAAACTTCACGTCGTTGAGGGCTTCAATTTCACCTGGATAAAATATCTCAGGCACGTCCACGCGTCGCGGCGCACTCTTTAGCTCGGCGATCAATTCTTTCATGTCGGCGTTGAAGTCTTTGGGCTCGCGGATCGCTTGAATATCAATGGCAATGACAAGGTGGCCGACGCCACTCTCTCCGTTCGCGACGTAGGGCCCGACAACCGAGGTTCCAAAGCGACTTCCCGTCAGAACCCCTGACAGAACATCCATGATCGTTGAGATCGCGTAGCCTTTGTGTTCGGCCATCGGCAGGATCGTCCCGGCGATACCGGCGGTCGGATCGGTTGTCGCATTGCCGTCCGGGTCAATCGCCCAAGTCTCCGGGATCGGCTCGCCCTTTTGCTTGGCCAGGTGGAGTTTTCCTCGTGCAACTGCAGTGTTTGCGATGTCGAGCATCATCGTTGAATGCCGTCCTGCCGGTGCGGCCCAAGACCATGGATTTGTACCCACCCGCTTTTCTGAACCACCCCAAGGCGCCATGGCCGGACTGGCATTAGTCGAAACAAACCCCACGCACCCGGCATCTGCAGCCATCTTCGTGAAATACATGGCCGTCCCAAAGTGCCCCGAGTTGCGCACGGCCACAGCCCCAAGGCCGTGCTGCTTTGACAGGGCAATGGCATGCTCCATGGCCGCATGGGCCACGACCTGCCCCATTCCACTTTGCCCGTCCATAGTCGCCATAGCGCCGAGGCCACCGTCAACTTGCGGCACCGCATTGGCATCTGTTGCGCCTGACTGGATCCGGTCCGCGTACCAAAACAGGCGCATGACCCCATGCGATTGATGGCCCCAGAGGTCGGCCTGGACAAGTGTGTCGGCAATCAGAAGAGCGGCGTCTTCATTGACGCCCATCTCTCGGTAGCACTCACATGCAAATTCTCGCAGTAACTCATGTGAAACTGTTACCGTCATAAGTTATCGCTTTTCCGTTAGAATTGGACCCGTCTCTCCTGTCTCGACAAGCGTACGCGTGGCATCGGCCGACGCGTAGGTCCAATAGATACGAAGAACGTTCTGATCTGACGGATTGATAAATCTGTGGGGAACGCCCACAGATTGCCAGACCACATCGCCCTCAGATGCCGAGAACCTCTCGCCGTCCACCTCTACCGTGGCCTCGCCACTCACGACCAGTACGGCTTCCTCGCAATTATGATAGTGCAGTGGAATTGCGGCGCCGGGTGGAATGTCAGTAAAGCCAGAAAGGAGCGCGTCAGCTCCACAGCTCGGGGTTACAAGCTGTTTCGTGGTTGCCCCACCCGCTCGGTGAATATTTGGATGATCGACCTCGCGCAGCAACGCAATCTTCGGCTTTGCCATGTCAACCTCCTCACTTTTCAAAGTACTCGGGTTTCTGCTTCTGGATTTCAGGAGCAACGGCCAGAACGTCGCCGATATGAGTTCTCAGACGTGCCTCCGCCAGTTCAAAGTCTTGTCCGATAATTTCTTCGAGAATGCTTTGGTGATCCTGGATCACGTGAGCCCGCCGTTCCAAAGAAAGTGTCAGGAAGCGGATACGGTCCAGATGGGCTTTCTGCGCGCGGATCAACGTCCAAACATGGGCGTGCCCTGAGGCAATGCAAATCGCCTCATGGAAGGCCTCGTCCAATGCGTGGAATTCATCTCGGTCTGCGCTGTGCGCATCCTTCTGAAGTGAAAGATTGGCTTCCAATGTCTCTACGAGGCGATCCGGGGCATTGGCCATTGCCGTGCGAAGGCACTCCACTTCAAGCGCAGTGCGGGTAAACACGGCGTCTGCCACGGCGCGTAGCGAGATCTGTGTGATCACCGTCGCTCGTTGGGGGCGGATCAACAGAAAGCCAAGGTTGGACAGCCGGAAAAATGCATCCCGCACCGGTTGACGAGACACGCCAAGCTGCTTGGCAATGTCTGCCTCAGAAACTTTCGCGCCCGGCGGGAGAGTGACCGAGACGACAGCGGAATAGAGAGCATCAAAAACTTGATCAGTTGCGGAAACTGGCAGTTTTTCAAGAGGTTCAATCGCGAGATCCATAGCCCGACTGTCCTTTGTGTCCGCTTTCCGGACTTGTACCTTGGATTTCGCTTTGACACAAACTAGTAGTCTAGCATATTAGAATATTATCAAACTCAAGGACCACTTATGCCCCTGTGTGATCCCGACCGCCTTTTCCCTGTTGAGCCAAAGTGCAGAGACTTGGCACGGGCGCTTTACCAATCGGTCGCCGATGCGCCGATCATCAGCCCGCATGGTCACTGCGACCCGCGTTGGTTTGCCGAGAATGAGCGCTTTCCAAATCCTGCAGAGCTTTTCGTCATCCCCGACCACTACGTCTTCCGAATGCTTGTGAGCCAAGGCGTGCCAATGGCCGATCTTGGCGTTCCACGTGTGGACGGCGGCGCAGTTGAGGTCGATCCGCGCGAGATCTGGCGCCGCTTTGCGGCTGGGTATCACTTGTTTCGCGGCACCCCCTCCGCCATGTGGCTCGACCACTCGTTCGAGTTTGTCTTTGGCGTGAGCGAGGTGCTTGGGCCCGAGAATGCCGAAGCGATTTATGACCAAGTCGAAGCCAAACTTTCTTCACCCGAATATCGCCCCCGCGCCCTGTTCGACCAGTTCAATATTGAGCTCTTGGCGACAACAGAAGGCGCGTTGGATGACTTGCGATGGCATAAGCAAATCGCAGATAGCGGATGGACTGGAAGGGTCGTTACGACCTATCGGCCGGATGCCGTTGTCGACCCGGAGTTTGAGGGGTTTAAAGACAACGTCGCCCTATTCGGTGACATCACCGGCGAGGACACGCAAAGCTGGGCCGGCTATCTTAATGCCCATCGAAAAAGGCGGGCTTTCTTTAAGAAATTTGGCACGACGGCAAGCGATCATGGTCATCTGACCGCAAGGACCGAAAACCTGAGTGAGAGCGACGCGGAGGCGCTTTTCGTCAAAGTTCTGTCCGGGCACTTCTCGCCGGAGGAAGCGGATGCGTTCCGCGGCCAGATGCTGACCGAAATGGCGAAGATGAGCCTTGATGACGGCCTTACTCTGCAGATCCACGCAGGTTCGCGCCGCAATCACTCAGCCCGAGTCTTTCAGCAGTTCGGGAGGGACAAGGGTTTCGATATACCGGGCCAAACCGACTATGTCGCGTCGCTTAAGCCGTTACTGGATGTGGTGGGCATGGAGCCCAACTTGACCGTAATATTGTTCACATTGGACGAAACTGTTTACAGCCGGGAGCTGGCGCCATTGGCCGGAGCCTATCCAGCCCTCAAGCTCGGACCGCCATGGTGGTTCTTTGACAGCTACGAAGGCATCAGGCGCTTCCGTGAGGCCACCACTGAAACCTGCGGCTTTTACAATACCGCAGGGTTCAATGATGACACCCGGGCCTTTTGTTCGATCCCGGCCAGACACGACGTGTCGCGTCGGTCGGACTGCGCCTATCTGGCGACGCTCGTTGCCACCGGACGACTGCGGGAGGCCGAGGCTTTTGAAGTCGCACACGACCTTGCCTACGGCCTCGCCAAGACAGCCTACAATCTTTGAAATCAGGAACGCACATATGCCAAGCGCTCAAACCCGTTATGCTGTTGATCCGGAAACAGTGAAATCCTTCGACACAGAACAGCTGCGCAAACACTTTCACGTGGGCGACTTGTTTGCCGATGACGAAATCCAACTTGTCTACTCGCACTATGATCGTCTGATCCTCGGCTCTGCTGTACCGAAATCCGGACCGCTGATGCTGGATCGAGTGCCGGAAACCGGAACCGCGACTTTTCTCGAACGGCGAGAAATGGCGGCGTTGAACCTGGGCGATACCGGGACGATTGAAGTCGAAGGCGAGAGCCACACGCTTGAAAAAGGCGAGGTGCTCTACATCGGCATGGGTTCCGGGCCGGTGACGATGAGCGGCGGACGGTTCTACCTCCTCTCTGCACCGGCACATCGGGCCTGCCCGACAAAGCTTATCAAGCTCGCAGATGCCCGCAGGGTTGAGTTGGGCGCGCGCGAGACCGCGAATGAACGCGTCATCATTCAATTCCTTCACCCGGACGTTTGCGAGAGCTGCCAGCTTTTGATGGGCTACACGCAATTTGCGCCCGGGTCGATTTGGAATACGATGCCCGCCCACGTCCATGATCGGCGAATGGAGGCGTATCTCTACTTCGACATTCCTGACGATCAGCGCGTGTTCCACTTCATGGGAAAGCCGGACGAGACGCGCCATATCGTCATGGCAAACGAAGAGGCCGTGATCTCTCCACCTTGGTCGATTCATTGCGGAGCAGGAACATCCTCCTACACCTTCTGCTGGGCTATGGCAGGAGACAACGTCGATTTCACTGATATGGACATGGTTGCTATGGAGGACCTCCGATGACCGATCCGTTCCGGCTGGACGGAAAGCGGGCCCTGGTGACTGGCGCGAATACCGGGATCGGACAAGCCATCGCAGTGTCTTTGGCACAAGTCGGGGCGCACGTGATCGCCGCCGGGCGATCCTCGTGTGCCGAGACACTTCAGTTGATGGGCGCTGGCTCAGAATTGAGGATGGACTTGGCAGATCCTGCAGGCGGCGTGAAGGCCATCGCAGGCGCAGGGCCGCTGGACATTCTGGTCAATAACGCAGGGATCATTCGCCGTTCCGACAGCATTGACTACACGGAAGCCGACTGGGACGACGTCTTGAATGTGAACCTCAAGGCGGTCTTCATGCTGTCGCAGGAATTCGCTCGCGACGCCATTGCACGCAAAGCCGAGGGTCGGATTGTGAATATTGCCTCGCTCCTCAGCTTCCAAGGTGGCATCCGTGTGCCAGCCTACACGGCCTCCAAGCACGGGGTGGCGGGGCTGACCAAGATTCTGGCAAACGAATGGTCAGCACATGGGATCAATGTAAACGCCGTCGCACCGGGCTACATCGCGACAAACAACACAGCGGCATTGCGCGACGATCCAAAACGCAGCGCGGAAATTCTAGCGCGCATTCCGGCCGGGCGATGGGGCGACCCGTCTGATATCGCCGGAGCGGTGACCTTTCTATGCGGGCCGTCTTCGGGTTACGTCACCGGCGCTGTGCTCAACGTCGATGGAGGATGGCTTGCCCGTTAGGTTGACACGAAGGGGTGCGCCGCCAGAAGTTGCGATCGTCCATCTTGGGCCGGGTGCATTCTTCCGCGCGTTCAACGCAATTTACACAGAAGAGGCGGGCGATTGGGGTATTCTGGCTGTAAGCCTGAAAAGCCCGACCGCGCGGGATCAATTGGCGCCGCAAGGGGGCGCCTATACTTCTCTGACGTTATCGGAAGGCGGCAATGAAAGCCGTATCATTGGCTCGATAGCCGAAGTCTTGGTCGCGCCCGAGGACCCCGAGGCGGTGGTGGCCGCGATGGCAAACCCCGATGTCAAAATCGTCTCGTTGACGGTGACGGAAAAGGGGTACTGCCACGAACCCGCCACGGGCGCGCTGCGCTTTGATCACCCGGATATTCAGCATGATCTTCAAAACCTGCACGCGCCCCGCTCTGCTGTCGGTTTCATCGTTGCTGCACTTCAACAGCGGCAGAAGGCCGGAGACAACGCTTTTACCGTTTTGAGTTGCGACAACCTGCCGTCAAACGGTCGCCTCGTGCGTCGGATCGTTTTGGAGTTTGCCGCGAAGGTCAGCTCTGAACTGTCCGACTGGATTTCGCGCAATGCGACTTTTCCCGCGACAATGGTAGACCGCATCACTCCGGCGACGACAGATGCCGATGTCGCAGCCCTGGAAAGAACGAAGGGGTATTACGACCCTGCCTGCGTCGTCCATGAGAGTTTTCGCCAATGGGTCATCGAAGATGACTTCGTTGACGGCCGTCCGGCTTGGGACGAGTTTGGCGCACAAATGGTTTCTTCAGTCGAAGACCACGAGTTGATGAAATTGCGATGCCTAAACGGAACACATTCAACGCTTGCTTATCTTGGCTACCTCGCGGGCCATGAGACTATTGCCGATTGCGTGGCCGATCCTGCATTTGCGGCTTTGTGTGAGAAGCTTTGGCGGGAAGAGATTACTCCCATGCTCGCCGAGCCCGAAGGCGAGGACCTGAACCGTTACTGCGCCCAATTGATGGCGCGCTACCGCGACACGGCCATACGACACCGCACATGGCAAATCGCTATGGATGGCAGCCAGAAATTGCCCCAGCGCATCCTTGGCACCATCCGTGACAACCTAAGAAGCAACGTCGTACCAAAGGGCCTCTGCCTCGCCGTTGCCGGTTGGATGCGATACGTCGGTGGTCTTGATGAAAACGGAATGACCATTGACGTTCGCGACCCACTTGCGGCGCGATTGAAGCATGTCAGCGACGGAGCAGAAGACAAGGTAAGCGCTTTGCTGGCGATTGAAGAAGTCTTCGGACAGGATTTGCCGAAGGACGAACGTTTCTCCGCGGAGGTTTCTGCAGCCTTCGAACAACTCGTCAGCGGCGGCGCACGGGCGGCTGTTGAGACCTATGTCAGCGGATAACGGCGCGGGCGCTTATGGAGTGTCGCCCATGTTGCGGCTCAGATAAGTTGACGGGCTTGATCCAAGGAAACTCTTGAACTGGCGGCTGAAGTAATACGGATCGGTATATCCAAGCTCTGCCGCAACCGCTTTCACCCGAACACCCATCCCAAGACGGCTTGCAGCGAACTCCATTCGTTTCATTTCACGGAATTTCTGCGGCGTCAGGCCGATGCGCTGTTTGAAGGCGCGGCGGAAATAATCCTGATTATAGGGGATCCCTGCGAGAATCTCTTCGACGCCAGCACCAAGCGGATCGCTGGACAGCCGGGACGCAGCCATCATGATTTGCACCGATAGATGATCCTGGCTTTCGGTTTTTTCTTCAGGAGTCTGCCATCCAAGAAATGCGGCTTCAAAATAAGCCAAAAGCAGCACCATAAACTGGTGGTGCTGCGACAGGGTCGTACTCCCGAAATCAGCCGTTTCTCGATACAGGTGAACCATCGGACCGAGTGTTTCCCAGTTCGGCAATGTCGCGCTTCGCAACAGGGTTGTGTTCTGGATGAGGTCTCCGCGGCCAAAAAACTCAAGCGAAAAATGCTGCGCAATTCCGATAAGCGGCTCGTCACCCCCGCCGTGTAGACCGCGAAATCTGGTGTACGCCGGGATCAGCATTGCCATGCCTTCGCTCAGTTCAACCTCCTCGTCCGTGTCGCCGAACCGATAAAGGCCGCGGCCTGAAAGGCAGATGATGAGGTCGTGTACCGGATTAATCTTGTCGACCCTCCAGCTGCGATTGTGCTGCATTTTGATCGTTGACCGCGCAAGCCGCAGCGAGAGCGATCGCATTGGAATGTGGCTCAGAACAGAGTGTTCGATTTTATCCATCATTTTGTCTTGTTATCATCATCCTACTACGCGGACTAGCATATTAGCCTCTCGATAATGCCTGTGCATCCAGCAGACTTGGGGTGTTACGGCGCAATCTGTGGGAGGAATGGGGCTCGCCAATGGCCTTTGAGGCGCGCTCCGATAGGAACAATGCACGATTTCGGTCAAAGCTTGCCTGTCCGTATCGCCTACGTCGGTGGAGGGTCGCTGAATTGGGCGATGGGCCTGATGGCGGACCTTGCGTTCGACCGACGTCTGGCAGCGCATATTTCCCTATACGATATTGACCACGATGCGGCCCAGCGTAATGCCGCAATCGGATTGCGGTATGCCGATGTGTCGATTGGTGTGCCCGCGACTTATGAGGCTTGCAGTTCGTTGGAGCGAGCCCTCAACGGGGCCGATATTGTCGTGATCTCCATCCTCCCGGGGGAGTTTGCTGACATGGCGCAAGACATTGCCATTCCTGCGCGATACGGCATTCCTCAGGCGGTCGGCGACACTGTCGGTCCCGGTGGGTTTATCCGCGCCCTAAGGGCGATCCCCATGATGGCCAGGATTGGCGAAGCGATCCGCGAATGCGCGCCAGACGCTTTTGTATGCAATCTGACCAACCCAATGAGTGTTCTAACCGGTACGCTTTATCGGGTTTTCCCCGGGATCAAGGCGTGGGGTGAGTGCCACGAGGTTACTAAGTTACGCTCACAGGCTGCTTGGATCGCAAACGGGCAGAGTGGCTCCGAGACGTTCACCCACCGCGATATTTCGGTGAATGTGCTTGGGATCAACCATTTCACATTCGTCGACGCGATCTCGCTGAACGATCGGGATTTGATGCCGGACTATCGGCGGTTCGTGGATGAGCACAGGGCACAGGGATGGCCGCAGTCAGAATCGACCGATCCCGAAAAGGTACGGTACTTCGGCAGTCGCAACCTTGTCGCCTTTGATATGATGCGCCGCTTCGGTGTGGCCGGCGCTGCAGGGGACAGGCATCTCGCCGAGTTCTTCCCGGTTTCAGACTACCTGGCAGACCCAGCCCGGTGGGGCTTCGCGCTCACCCCGGTTGATTTCCGCGTTCGCGAACGTCAAGCGCGGATCAAAGCCGCAGAGGAATTGCGCTCTGGAAAATCCAAACCAATTGCGAAGCGTTCAGATGAAGCTTTGACAGATCAAATCGCCGCGCTGATGGGCGGTGGACCCTTTGTCAGCAACGTGAACCTTCCCAACCGAGGGCAGATCGAAGGTCTGTCGGACGGCACAATTGTCGAAACAAATGCGACGTTTGATCAGAACGGAATTACACCTCAACTCGCAGGCCGTTTGCCAGAAGCTCTTGAAAAGAACGTATTCGACCACGCGCAACGCCAATCATCTTTGGTCAAAGCTGTCCTTACCGAAGAAAGCGGCGCACTGTTCCCTCTCTTCCAGTCTGACCCCTTGGTCCGGCACCTTGAAAGGCAGGAAGCCCGCAAAATGTTCACCGAAATGGTCGCTGCTACCGCTAAGCTTGTTCCGGAAGCATTGAAAGGAGCGGCGTAAATGGGTGGTGACAGCAAGTATCTCGGGCTTTGGTATGTGGCACCTTACGCCATTGGCCTGTTGCTCTTTACGGCGTTTCCCTTTGTTGCGTCGTTCTATCTGAGCTTCACGGACTACAACCTGTTGAGTGACCCGGAGTGGGTTGGCACAGCGAACTACGAAAAGCTGTTCACTCGAGACCGTACATTCGACAAATCGCTGCGTGTTACACTGACTTACGTCTTCATGACCGTGCCGATAAAGCTCGTTTTTGCACTCTTCATCGCAGTCGTTCTGAACTACCGCTTGCGCGGCATCAATCTGTTCCGAACCGCCTACTACGTGCCGTCAATATTGGGTGGCTCGATCGCGATCGCGGTTCTCTGGCGCTACATCTTCGCGCAGGGCGGCCTGATGAACATGATCATCACCTCTCTGGGTGGCGAGCCGATCAATTGGTTTGGCGACCCGGACAACGCGCTTCTGACGATAACTTTGCTGCGCTGCTGGCAATTCGGATCCGCGATGGTGATCTTTCTCGCTGCGCTCCAATCGGTGGACAAATCACTCTACGAGGCGGCCAGTATCGATGGTGCAGGCCCGTGGCACATCTTTCGGTACATCACACTGCCCCTGATCACGCCGGTAATTTTCTTCAACCTGATCATGCAAACAGTACAGGCGTTCCAAGAGTTCAACGGCCCCTACATCATCACCGAGGGCGGTCCACTTAAGAACACCTATCTCCTACCACTTTATATCTACGACGAAGCCTTCGGAAACTTCGACATGGGCTATGCGTCGGCCATAGCCTGGGTGCTGTTCGCCATCATCATGACCCTCACCTTGATCGCCTTCTGGTCGTCGAAAAAGTGGGTCTACTACGCTGGCGACAAGAGGAACTGAGATGACAGCTTTCTCAGACATTCCTCAGACCCCATCGAGCCACGACGGCGTGCCTACCGCGCTGCAACTCAAGTTGCGCCGCCGAGCCCGGACGAGTGCCGCGATCCGCTACACCCTGTTGATCGTTGTCGGCTTTATCATGATCTACCCGCTTTTGTGGCTGGTAGGCGCATCGTTCAAAACCAACCAGGAGATCTTTGCGTCTCCTTGGTTTTGGCCTGAGGAACCAACGTTCCAAGGATATGTCGACGGGTGGAAGACTTCGACACCGTACACCTTTGCGACCTTCTTCATAAATTCGATGCAGATCGTGATCCCCAAGGTCATCGGCACCGCGATTTCTTGCACGCTTGTCGCTTATGGCTTTGCCCGTTTCGACTTCCCGGGAAAAAAGGTGCTCTTTGCGATTCTGATCGCGACGCTTCTGCTTCCGGATGTCGTCACGCGCATCCCGCAGTATCTTCTGTTCCGGGAACTCGGTTGGCTCGACACTTACCTACCGCTGTTTGCCCCGGCTTGGTTGGCAGGCGACGCATTCTTTGTCTTCATGATCATCCAGTTCCTGCGCGCCATTCCACGTGAGATGGAAGAAGCCGCGCGTGTCGATGGAGCCAACACGTTTCAGACACTGATCTACATCGTGGTGCCAATTCTGACACCCGCCATCGTGTCCGTCTGCCTGTTCCAGTTCATGTGGACCATGAACGATTTCCTCGGCCCGCTGATCTATATCTCGACGGTTGAAAAGTACCCCGTCTCTCTAGCGCTGAAACTCAGCATCGATGCGACCGAGGCGTTCAACTGGAACTCCATCCTCGCCATGACGGTCCTCGCGCTGACCCCATCACTGGTCGTGTTCTTCATGGCTCAGAAGTCCTTCATCGAAGGCATCTCTACAGGAGGCGTGAAGGGCTGATGGCCGAACTGCAACTCAAATCGGTCGAAAAGACCTATGGCAACGGATTCAAGGCGGTCCATGGCATCGACCTTGAGGTGGGAGAAGGCGAGTTCATGGTCCTCGTCGGCCCCTCTGGCTGCGCCAAGTCCACGACCTTGCGCATGATTGCGGGGCTGGAGACGATCACAGGCGGAGAAGTTCGCATTGGTGATCAGGTCGTGAATGACCTTGTCCCGGGCAAACGGGGCATTGCGATGGTGTTCCAGAATTACGCGCTCTACCCGCATATGAAGGTAACGCGGAATTTGTCCTTTGGCCTTCGTTTGCGGCGCGAGCCCAAAGACAAGATTGCGCGGTCGACGGCAGAGGTCTCAGGCGTGCTCGAGATCGAAGACTTGCTGGACCGCCTGCCCAAACAGCTCTCTGGCGGGCAAGCACAGCGTGTCGCGCTGGGGCGGGCTCTGATCAAACAACCCGAAGTGTTTTTGTTTGACGAACCACTGTCGAACCTTGACGCGAAACTGCGAGCATCCATGCGTGTGCGGATCACCGATCTGCATAAACGTCTGCGCGACGAGGGCCGCCCGGCGACGGTTGTTTACGTCACCCATGATCAGGTCGAAGCGATGACCATGGGCGACCGAATTTGCGTGATGAAAGACGGGCACATCATGCAGGTTGCTGATCCTGTGACACTCTACGAACGTCCGGCCAATGCATTTGTTGCTGGGTTCATTGGCATGCCGGAAATGAACCTTGTTCCTGCCGTTCTGACACGCGGGGAAGAAGCGCAGATCACCATTGACGCACAAACCATCACGCTACCCGGGGTGAAAGCCAGGCTGTCAGAGGTGGAAGGGCCGGTAACCTTCGGAGTGCGTCCTCAACATCTGGAAGTGACCCGACCGGACGCAAAGGACGCTCTCACCGGAACAATCACGAACCTGGAGTTCATGGGGCACGAGGTGAACCTGCATGCGCGGGTCGGCGATGCCAACGTCGTATGCGTCGTCCCCACCGACAAATTCGATACGACACTAGGACGGGGGGATCTCGTGGGACTGAAACCTCGCGCGAGCCACGTGCACCTGTTCGATACCCAAACGGGCGAAAACATCTCGCTACCGAAAAGCCAATAAGTTTCAAGGGAGGAAAACAAAATGAGACTTAGTACCCTATGCCTGGCACTTGGCACCACTGCGTTGGCAGCTCCTGCCATGGCCGAAGACTTACGGATGAGTTGGTGGGGCGGCGACAGCCGACATGCCGCGACGCAAGCAGGGTTGGAAGCCTGCGGGGCAAAGCACGGGCACACGATCAACCCGGAATTCACCGGCTGGTCCGGCCATTTTGAGAAACTGACGACACAGATCGCTGGCGGCACGGAAGCCGACATCATGCAAGTGAACTGGCCGTGGCTGTCTTTCTATTCTTCCGACGGCACTGGTCTTGCTGATCTGAATGAGCTCTCCGACATTATCGACCTCAGCAACTGGGACGATGCCCAAATCGACGCTGGTTCGATGAACGGTAAGCTGAACGGATTGCCGATCTCCACGACAGGCCGACTGTTTGTTTTCAACAAGACGACCTACGACAAGGCCGGCGTGCCGCTTCCATCGTCTTGGGAGGACCTCATCGCCGCTGGCCCCGTGTTCAAGGAAAAGCTTGGCCCGGACTATTACCCATTCGAAGCTGCCGGGCTCGACGCGGCGCTGATCGTAACGCTCTACGGCACGCAAGCAACTGGCAAGCCGATCATCGATCCTGCCACCAGCACTCTCGCTTGGTCACAGGAAGAACTCGCCAATGCCATCAGCATGTATGGACGCTTGGTGGAAAGCGGCGCGATTGAAAGCTGGCCTGAGCGTGCGGCCAACGGAAACACGCCTCTTCACGAAAATCCCGAATGGTCACAGGGCATGATCGCCGGAACCTACCAGTGGGATTCCACCTATTTCAAAATCAGCGATCCGCTCGTTGAAGGGCAAGAGTTGGTCTACGCCGACCTTCTGACGCAAGACGGCATGCAGACGCCCGGCATCTACCGCAAGGCATCCATGGTATTCTCGATTTCTGCAAACTCGGAGAAGAAAGAGGCCGCGGCACAGATTGTGAACTGTCTGCTGAACGAACCTGAGGGCGTCGCTGCGCTGGGTTCAACTCGCGGTGTACCCGCCTCGATGACCGCCCGCGAACAGCTTCTGTCCGCGGATGCGATCAAGCCAATCCAGATCGAAGCGCAAGCCAAGGTGATCAATGCCGAAGGTCCGGCGATCCACCCGATGATGGAGTTCCCATCCGTGCGCAGTGCCATGGCGGATAATCTGGAGCTTTTTGCCTACGGTGAGCTCACCGCCGAGGAAGCCGCAGCCGAAATGGCGCTGGCAATCGAAGAAGCGCTTGAAGACGTGAAATCCTGAACTGAACTGAAAGGCCGGGTTCGCCCGGCCTTTCCCAATTTCAAAGATCGCAATGTCATCACCAGAAGCTCTTACAATCGGAAGCCGAACTGTCTCTGTCCTTATGGACTCGAGGGAAAACTTCCGTCTTTCAAAAGCAGTTCAATGGCAGTTGTGGGATGGCAGCGGCAAAAAGGTACAAGAAAACACTGCGATGACGACGGTCCTCTTTATCGATAGATTGGACCCTTCAACCAGCTATACTCTGAAAATTCACGACATCGACGTGAGCTTTACCACCAAGTCTTGCACCGGTTTGGTCGAAGCATCGGATTTTGGTGCGAGCGAAGACCTTGCCAACAATCAAGTCGCGCTCACCAAAGCAATTGCTGCCGTGCCAAAAGGCGGAACCCTCCGAATTCCCGCCGGACGCTATTCCACCGGTCCGATTTTCTTGAACTCGAACATGACGCTCCTTTTGGATGAAGGGGCAGAGCTTTGCGCTGTCGGTAGCCGCGAAGGCTGGCCGCAACTTCCCGCAAGAGACGAAACCGGTCGCCCTGTCGGCACATGGGAAGGATTACCGGAACAGTCCTTCGCATCGCTGATCACGGCCCTCGACTGTGACGACCTGAGCATCACCGGGCGGGGCACCGTCGATGGCGGCGGCGACAAAGCCGACTGGTGGGACTGGCCAAAGGATACACGGGATGGCGCACGACGTCCGCGCACAATCCACCTTGGATATTGCCGCGATACGGTTCTCAGCGGCATAACGGTGCGCAATTCTCCGTCTTGGACCATCCATCCCTATCGCTGTGATAACCTGAAAGTGTCGGCGATAAAGGTCGAGAACCCCAAAGACAGCCCAAATACGGATGGCTTGAACCCGGAAAGCTGCCGGAAGGTCGAAATAACCGGCGTTTCCTTTTCGGTTGGCGATGATTGCATCGCCATCAAGGCCGGCAAGCGTGGCCCCGGGGCCACTGACCACCTCGCCCCTTGCGAAGACATATCGGTACGCCATTGCGAAATGCTTTTTGGGCATGGTGCTGTTGTGCTCGGCTCCGAGATGTCCGGCGATATTCGTCGTGTTCGGATCGAAAACTGCGCCTTCACTCAAACAGACCGAGGCTTGCGGCTTAAGACGCGCCGCGGCCGGGGCGGCACGATCGAAGACGTCACGATGCGGAATGTCGTGATGACAGGTGTCGATACACCTCTCGCGGTCAACGCGTTCTATTTCTGCGATGCTGACGGCAAGTCCGAGTGGGTCCAGTCCAGGAACCCTGCCACTGTTGATAGCACGACACCCTGCATACGTAATGTCACCCTTGAGAACATCAGGGCAGACGAAGTCTCCCTTGCGGCCGCAGCGATCCTTGGTCTGCCCGAAGCCCCGATCGCCGGGATAAAGCTTTCAAACTTTGCAGTCACTTACGATCCGGACGCTCGCAGTGAAGTGCCTCTTATGGCTGTTGGCGTGCCGCCGGTCCGCCATGCCGGGATCATTTCCGAATTTGCCACCGTTTCCGGTGACATCACCGTCTCTGCAAGAAAGGCCTTGCCGACATGTTGATCGAGTTTTTTGACACGTATGCACAGAACCATAAGCCCTACAAAGGCGGTGCTTGGTGCTATGAAGATGGGTTGATCTATCGCGGGCTCGAACTGCTCCACAAGTCCACCGGTGACGAGCGTTGGCTCGCCCACCTTGAGCGTCTTATTGCGCCGCAGCTGCTCGAGGGCCCCGCGCTTCTTGGTTACGATCCGAATGAATACAACATCGATCATATCATGTCCGGCCGCGCCCTTTTGTACCTGCACGAAGTATCGAAGGAGGCGCGCTATCTCGACACCGCGAGACTGCTCATTTCGCAACTCGAAACCCATCCGCGAACAAGGTCGGGAGTTTATTGGCACAAGAACCGTTATCCATGGCAAATTTGGCTCGACGGCCTTTACATGGGCGCTCCGTTCCAAATCGCATTTGGGCAGCGCACCGGAGCAGCAGACCTTGTGAATGATGCGCTGGCACAAGTGAATACTGCGTTGGAATTGACATATGTTCCGCGAACTAAGCTCTACGCCCATGCTTACGACGAAGCGAAGAAGCAGCCTTGGGCGGAGGCAACGACGGGGCATACAAGGGCACATTGGGCCAGGTCAATCGGTTGGCTCGCCATGGCGCTTGTCGACATCGCAGACCTAACCGGTTCGCAGGCCTTTTCGGATCTGGCCCCAAAAGCAGAGGCACTGTTTCATCAGATCCTGAAATACCGGCAGCCAGACGGTCTTTGGCTGCAAGTCATTGACGAGCCGAATTTGGCTGGGAACTGGTCAGAAACATCCGCCTCAGCGATGTTCGCCTACGCATTGCAGCGGGCGGTGGACTTGGGTCTGGCAGACCTGCCAATCCACGGAATTTTCGAAGGCGTCGTTTCACAGTCGCTGCAGAGAAACGCCACCGGCGTCAGGCAGATGGTGAATATATGCGAGGTTGCGGGGCTCGGAATGTATCAGGGCCGCTTCAGGGATGGCACATCAGGCTATTACATCTCCGAACATCGCGTATCGAATGACACCAAAGGGGTGGGCCCTTTGATGATGGCGTACGCCGCACAAATTTCGCGGTCCAATGAGAAGGCCAAAGCCGCCGTGGCGTCTTGACTGACGCCAAAACACTCTTGCAATCGGCATTTGACGGAACGGATCTTTGCGGCAACAGGTGGGCGGATCCGTGGGAACCGGACGCCGCGTTCTTGAATGCCAAGGCTGACGTCTTCGTTCGGTTTGATCTCGCCAAGGATCAGAAAGGTGTTCTAGGCACCCTGCAAGCCGCCATTGACCATGTCGTGAATGCCGCGAAAGCTGACAGGCGTCGGTACGTTATTTCGATCGGCCCGGGGTTCTTTGACGGTCCAATCATCGTCCCAAAAGAGGCGCCTCCGATCACAATCTGCGGGGCCGGGGCCGGCGAAACCGTTATCGGCGCCGGGATAGATGCAGTTATGTCGGGTTGGGAGTACGCCAACAAGTTCCGCGACACGATCTTGGCCGCTGGTCCAAAAAGTCGGGAAGCGTTCGCAAGGATCGTAGCGCGCCAGAAGATCTCGACTGGCAATTCCTCTGTCATGCGGGTCTGTTCGGATGAATTCCGGCTGGCTGGAGTGACCATTCGGAACGACTATGCCTGCGATCGGAAAAGTGCTGCTCCAGAGAAAGCCGAACCTGATGCCGAGGGTCGCTTTGCAGAAGGTCAGCACCAAGCCGTCGCCTTGATGCTGGACGGTGCTGACAGAGCGGTCATTGAGGATTGCTCGATATCCAGTTTTCAAGACACGCTGTATCTCAAGACCAAGAGCCGAGGATGTACGCGTTCGGCCTTCTACCGTTGCGACATAGAAGGAGATGTTGATTTCATTTTTGGCGGAGCAACTGCAGTCTTCGATAATTGCACGATTAGATCGCGCGGAGAGCGGAGAGCGAACAGTTGTGCCCTGGCACCCAGCACGTCCCTGCTGAAACGATACGGCTTGATTTTCAATGCCTGCCGTTTCGTGGATGATCAGAGATTGGCAACCGGCCGTGCGTTCCTCGGCCGCCAATGGTTCGAAGGGGTACGAGCCACACCTTACGGCACTCCAGACTCACGCGGCTACACCTGCAAGCTCTCCAACCACAACAGCCTCGTAGGTGTGGACGGGCAAATCAGTCGCCACACTTTGGAAAGCGTCGGCAAATGCGTTTTGATGGATTGTCGTTTAGATGCACATCTCGATCCACGATGCCTTTGGGACGACTGGGCCAGCGGTGCGTGGACCCCGCGCTATCGGCCGGTGCAGACCTCTCAAGAGTGCTTTCTTGAATTCCTGAAAGGTTGGTTGCCATCAAACATTTTGACTGACTACTTGAAGTTGGAAGGAACGCCCTGGCTTTCGCAAATTCGATCCGAGAATGCCTTCGCAGCTGACGAACAAACCTGACCGGATATCCTCCCAAGGAAGTGCCGATTGCCCCTCACAGGCTTAGAACTCGGCAAAGCGACAATTACTGAGAGTGGCTTAAACGACGCCTTCGCCATGAGCTTGAACGGTCGATACGCTAGTCTTGAGCGCAGAACCTGAGATAAAGCAGCTCGATCAGATCCCGCACCATTGGGTCCGAAATTGAGTAGTAAATCTTCCTACCTTCGCGCCGCGCAGAGAGTATTCCTTCCGACTTCAAGCGAGCGAGATGTTGCGAGACCGCCGACTGACTCGCGCCAACCTGGCCCTCGATCGTCGCGACCGTTTGCTCTCCGTGCAAGAGCCCACACAAGACCTTTAATCTGTCTCGATGAGCAATCGACTTAAGGAACCGCGCAGCCTGCTCCGGTGCATCGGAGCCGCCGTCGGCAAACGCTGAAAGTGCGTCATCGGGAAGGTCGATCTGAACTTGCATGGCAAAAATCTCACTGAGTTTCATTGGTGTATATAGGATTTCAGAAAAAATATTCAACTTTCTTAATATTTTTTGTTGGCGCCAGTTGACATATTAAAGTTTTCTAATATGTGGGATGCAGATCAATTGGAGAGTCCCAATGAAACCTCAAGTCACACCATTCTTCGATGAAGCCACCTTCACGGCCTCCTTCGTCGTGACAGACCCCGAAACCAATCACTGTGCGATCGTCGATTCAGTTCTTGATTTCGACTATGCCTCCGGTCGGACCGACTTCCGCTCCGCGGACAAGATCATCGACTATGTTCAGAAAAACGACCTGACCGTCGATTGGATCCTCGAAACACACGTCCATGCTGACCACCTGAGCGCGGCTCCCTATCTGCAGGAAAAGCTCGGCGGCAAGATCGGCATTGGCGAAAAAATCACAGTCGTTCAGGACACTTTCGGCAAGGTTTTCAACGCTGGCACAGAGTTCCAGCGGGACGGCAGCCAGTTCGACCAGCTTTTCGAGGAAGGCGACACCTTCACCGTCGGAAACATGGAGGCTTCGGTTCTACATACACCAGGTCATACCCCGGCCTGTCTGACGTACGTCATCGATGATGCGGCCTTTGTGGGCGATACGCTCTTCATGCCAGACTTTGGCACGGCTCGTGCCGACTTCCCGGGCGGCTCGGCGGAAACGCTTTACGCTTCAATCCAGAAACTCTTCACACTTCCGGACGAGACCCGAGTGTTTGTTGGCCACGACTACAAGGCACCGGGCCGAGATGAGTACGCTTGGGAAACGACCATCGGTGCTCAAAAGGAACTCAATAAACACGTCGGCCAGGGTCGGGGTGAGGAAGAGTTTGTCGCCATGCGCACCAAACGCGACTCTGAGTTGGCGATGCCCAAGCTGATCCTGCCGTCGTTGCAGGTCAATATGCGTGCCGGACAGATGCCGCCCGCGGAAGACGACGGCAACGTCTACTTCAAAGTTCCAGTGAACAGGCTCTGATACGATGGTTGAACAAAGCTACATTTACGGGCTCGTCGGTGGCTTGATCATCGGAGTGGGCGGCGCGATCTACCTGCTCGGCAACGGGCGCATCATGGGCGCAAGTGGTGTCATCGGCGGTCTCGTCGATGGCTCCGGCCGCAGCGATTGGCGCGACCGTGCATTGTTCATCGCAGGATTGATTGCTGCGCCATGGCTTGCATTGACGATCATTGGTGCCGAGGCGGAAACCAATATCACGTCCAACCCATCAGTGCTCATCGCCGCCGGTATTCTTGTTGGATTTGGCGCGCGCCTCGCAAACGGTTGCACCAGCGGGCACGGCGTCTGCGGGATCTCGCGTCTTTCGCTCAGAGGGATTGCAGCGACCGCCTTCTACCTTCTTGCCGGTGGCGTCAGCGTCCTTCTCTTCAAACATGTTCTGGGGGTGATCTGATGCGCAGAATATTCTCTCTTTCGAGTGGCGCACTCTTTGGCCTGGGGCTTTTGATCTCGGGCATGGTGGACACCAGCCGCGTACAAGGATGGCTCGACACCTTCGGCGACTGGGACCCGACATTGGCCTTTGTCCTTGGTGGGGCAATCCTGCCCATGGCAATCGCGTGGCGCATTTCAGAGAAGCGTCAAGCTCCCCTGTCAGGCGGCACTTTCCCGGCCCGGCCGACACAAAAAATTACGCCAGACCTTGCATTAGGCTCCATGATCTTCGGTGCAGGTTGGGGTCTGGCGGGGCTCTGCCCCGGGCCGTCTTTTGCCGCTCTCTCATTTGGTGGGTGGGAAGGCCTGCTCTTTGTCGGATCAATGATCGTCGGCATGTTGTTGGCCGTTCCTGCAAAACGCACCCGTCTCGGGATGGCATGAGGTGACAAAATGGACATGACACAAATCGCCCCAAACCTGTTTGTCGGAGCGCAGATCGCGGAAGAAGATCTCGAAGAACTTGCCCTTAAAGGCTTCACCGACGTGGTTTGCAATCGTCCGGACTCCGAGCACCCTGAAAGCTCCGCTTCCTCGAGAATGTCGGACGTCGCGATTGGTCTCGGACTGGCCTTTCATTACCTGCCGATAACACCTGGAGAGCCATTTGCCGCAGAGGCAGAGGCGCTATCGAAAGTGGTCGCCCGGCCAGGCGCCAAGGTACTCGCCTATTGTCGCTCAGGGGCACGCGCGTCGAACGCCTGGTCACTTGCCCAGGCCAACCAAGCCGGTGACCGCCCGTAGGTTTGCCGAAGCAATCCAAGGATGGTGCCAAACGCCCCACCTTGATCCACCCGAAACTCAATGAATGAGGTCCGCGATGTTTTCGCGCTATTTCCCGATCCTGAACTGGGCACCCTCTTACGACAGGGAAACGTTCTCAGCGGACCTGGTAGCCGCGATCATCGTGACCATCATGCTGATCCCTCAGTCTCTGGCATATGCTCTTCTTGCGGGCCTACCGCCTGAGGTCGGGCTTTATGCTTCGATTGCGCCGCTGGTCATCTACGCAATCTTTGGGACATCGATGACCTTGGCGGTTGGTCCGGTTGCCGTCGCTTCGCTGATGACAGCTTCAGCCATCGGCGAACTCACGGCGCGAGGAACCCCCGAATACCTCGGTGCAGCAATCGTATTGGCGCTGATCTCGGGGCTTGTTCTGATCGCTATGGGACTTGCCCGGCTGGGCTTTCTGGCCAACTTCCTCAGCCATCCGGTCATCTCCGGCTTCATCACCGCAAGCGCCGTGATCATCGCGGTCGGTCAGCTCAAGCACATTTTTGGGTATGACATCGAGGGGCATAATCTTGTCGAACAGGTGTCCAGCCTCGTGTCTGGTCTCTCTGCGACGAACATTGCGACCCTTGCGATCGGAGGCGCCGCCGCAGGATTTCTGTTCTGGGCGCGTCGGGCGCTTCCGCCACTTCTGGTTCGCGCGGGACTATCCAATAGACTTGCCGCCAGCCTGTCCAAAGCCGCACCCGTCCTGGCCGTCATCGCGACGACACTCTCCGTCTACGTTCTTGAACTCCAATCGGTTGGCGTTTCGATCATTGGTGATATCCCGCGGGGCCTGCCAATCCCGACGCTTCCGGAGTTCGACGCCGCGCTTTGGGGTTCACTTTTCCTCCCTGCACTGATGATTGGCGTTGTCGGTTATGTCGAAACCATATCCGTCGCCCAAACGCTCGCTGCCAAGCGCCGCGAACGCATCGACCCGGACCAGGAACTGGTCGCACTGGGTGCCTCGAACGTGGGCGCAGCCGTTTCCGGTGGTTTCCCGGTCACAGGGGGCTTCTCCCGATCTGTTGTGAACTTCGACGCTGGCGCACGGACACCGGCAGCCGGAGCTTTCACGGCCATCGGCATCGCGCTCGCGACCGTCTTCCTGACCCCGCTGCTATTTTTCTTGCCCAAGGCAACGCTCGCCGCGACTATCATCGTCGCAGTACTTTCGCTCATCGATCTGAACACGATCAAACGGACGTGGATCTACTCGAAGGCCGATTTCACAGCCATGCTCGGGACAATTCTTGGAACGCTGGCATTGGGGGTAGAAATCGGTATTGCGATTGGGGTTTTGTCTTCGCTCGCACTCCACCTGAAACGAACGTCCCAACCGCACTTTGCCATTGTCGGAAAAGTCCCCGGCACGGAGCACTACCGAAACGTCAGGCGCCATTCGGTAGAGACGACACCGGGTGTCTTGTCAATTAGGATTGATGAGAGTCTCTACTTCCCGAACGCTCGCTTTCTGGAAGACACCATCAATGATGCTGTTTCTCTGGATCCATCGATCCGAGAGGTTGTACTGATGTGTTCTGCTGTCAATTTCATCGATGCCTCGGCACTCGAAAGTCTCGAGCAAATCGATCACCGACTGAAGGACGCGGGACTTCGCCTCCATCTGAGCGAAGTGAAAGGACCGGTCTTGGATCGCTTGCAGCGGTCCGACTTTCTGGAACATTTATCAGGCAAGGTCTTCCTGAGCCAGTACGAAGCGGATCAGACTCTCAAGAACACCTGCTCGATGACGGAGGGATCGCCAGAGAGCATGGGGGCTGAAACCAACCCCGGCAAGCATCGGGACAAGAATTTAGGCCCTAGCAACAACTCAAACGATGCAAGCTAGACAGAAGCTGACCACGCGCTGCCTTGATCGAAACCGGTTGGCGGGAATGTCCGCTTCCTCCTGGTAACTCTATGGCGACGGCAAGCGAACTACTCAGTCGAAATCCCTGGTCGGACGCAACCATTTCGCTCAGGTTGGAAACACCGAAATCAAGTGAACATGATAAGGAAAGTTCTCGGGAGGGTTCTAATAAGCTTTTGTCCTATTTGGTCGGAGTGAGAGGATTCGAACCTCCGACCCCTGCCTCCCGAAGACAGTGCTCTACCAGGCTGAGCTACACTCCGACCGAGCCCGTCGCTTAATTGCCTTTGCCTTTCTTGGCAAGGGCTTCATGGCCCGGAAGGACTCGATCTCCACGCGATCGGAGCGCCGCACCGATGTTCGGAGAGCTGGCCGCGCCGGCGCGCGTTCGTGTCCTGAGAACCGGTGTATTCTCTGATTTCCCACCGAAACTTTCGCGGATCACGACGTAAACACCGGCACAAATGATCACAGCCGCCCCGAGGCCTGTTGCCTGATCCGGCACCTCCTGAAAGATCAAGTACCCGAATGCAGCGCCCCAGATGATTTGGCTGTACTGCATCGGCGCCACCATCGCCGCGTCCGCATAGCGATAAGCCGCAATGATACAAAGGCCCCCGGAAAAACCCAGGAACGACATCACCGCAAGAAGGCCCAGATGCTCGACAGGCAAAGGCTTGTAAATGAAGGGCAGCAGGCAGGCCATCAGGATCACGTTTGCCATCATGGGATACAGCATCAGGACCGCGCTGCGTTCGGTTCGCCCGACTTTGCGCGTGACAACAGATACAACGGCACTCCCTACGGCCGCAGTAAGACCGGCAATATGGCCGAGCGTCAGTGGCTCGGCGCCGGGACGAAGCACGATCAATACCCCGATAAGGCCCAACACCACCGCAGCCCAACGATGGACGCCCACTTTCTCCTTGAGGATCGGGATGGAAAGGACGGTGATGATAAGCGGTGCTGCGAAAATGAAGGCATAAACCTGTGCAAGCGGCAGCACCGAGAAGGCATAGAATGCAGAGATGCCGGTCACAACGCCTGCCACTGTCCGAACCGTGACCCAGCGAGGATTGGCAGGTCTCAACGTCCCTTCCGAGCGGTCGCCCATGAGCATCAACGTCGCGAAGGGGAAACCCAGAAGAACGCTGAAGAACAGGATTTGGAAGGACGCATAGTCACTACCAAGAAACTTGATCACCACGTCATGTGTCGAGAAGAGGGCAAAGCCCAACAGCGCAAACAGCACTCCGGTCAGCGGCGATTTCCGTGTTTCCGTCATGCCTCGGGCTTGGCCAGAAGACACCCGTCTCGTCAAGAGCGATTATGGCAAGACGGGTGCCGCTGTCTTCGCGACACCCAAACGTCTTCAGAGGCTGGCATCCAGCTTGGCAACGATGGCGTCACCCATTTCGGCAGTCGAAACCGGGGCAACACCGTCCTGACCAAGAAGATCCGCCGTACGGAGCCCATCGGCCAGAACAGCGTTGACCGCTGTTTCCAGGCGCGCGGCCTCATCGCCCTGGTCAAAGCTGTACCGCAGAGCCATCGCAAAGCTCAGAATACAGGCAATTGGGTTCGCCTTGCCCTGACCCGCGATGTCCGGAGCGCTGCCATGCACAGGTTCGTACAGCGCCTTCGGGCGACCATTTGCCATCGGCGCGCCAAGTGAGGCGGACGGCAACATGCCAAGCGATCCCGTCAACATCGCCGCCAGGTCAGACAGGAGATCGCCAAACAGATTGTCTGTCACGATGACGTCAAACTGCTTTGGCCAGCGGGTGAGCTGCATCGCGCCGGCATCGGCATACATATGAGAAAGCTCCACGTCGGAGTACTCGGCGGCGTGCACCTCGGAAACGACGTCACGCCAGAGGACGCCAGATTCCATTACATTCGCCTTCTCCATGGAGCACAGCTTGTTGTCCCGCTTCCGCGCCAGTTCGAACGCCGAGCGGGCCACGCGCGCAATCTCGCTCTCGGTGTAGCGTTGCGTGTTGATCCCAACGCGTTCGTTGCCTTCGGTATGAATGCCGCGTGGCTCTCCGAAATACACGCCTGAGGTCAGTTCGCGCACGATCATGATGTCGAGCCCGCCAACCACATCTGCCTTCAGGGACGAGAAATCGGCGAGCGCATCAAAGCACTGCGCTGGTCGCAGGTTCGCATAAAGGTCCATCTCCTTGCGGAGACGCAAAAGGCCGCGCTCAGGTTTGACCGAAAAATCGAGAACGTCGTACTTTGGTCCACCAACGGCGCCAAGAAGAACTGCGTCCACTTCTTGCGCCTTGGCCATGGTCTCGTCCGTAAGCGGCGTACCATGTGCGTCATAGGCCGCCCCACCCACAAGATCCTCGCTCACGTCGAATGAAAGGCCGCGTTTCGCCCCGAACCATTCGATGACCTTGCGCACTTCTGTCATGACTTCGGGTCCGATCCCGTCACCGGGCAAGATAAGAAGCGATGCGTTACTCATGAGTGCGTCTCCGGGCTGTTGCGAACGCCGGGTAACGCGATGCTCGGGAAGGGTCAAGCAAAGGGCTCAGGCGTTTGCGCAAACCTCACCCAGTCGCTCGGCCAGAAGGGTCCAGACGACATCCACGCGAGGTGACTTTCGAACGGCTTCATGAGCGGCAAGCCAGACCTCCATTTTTGGAATGTCGATGCCCATGTCGATCTGTACGAGCAATGGATCGTCCCGCCCCGCACGCTCCATGGCAAACCCCAATCCTGCCCCGGCCCGAACAAGTTCCCAGACCACCGTGTTGTTGTCACAGCGCACCGGGAAGAAGTCATGATCGACTTCCATTCCCGCTTTCCGAAACCCCTCGATCATCGACTTGTTTCGATCGAAGCCGATGATGTCATGTTCCACAAAGTCGTCCGCCGTCGGCATGCCGCGTTTCTGGATGTACGACTTGGCCGCGAACAGCCCGAGCGACACGGCGCCCAAATGCTTCGCAACGACATCAAGCTGGGTCGGACGATACATGCGCACTGCGATATCCGCTTCCCGGAACAAAAGGTTTTCGGACGTATCGGAAGCAACGAGTTCAATCTGAATTTCAGGGTGCATCTGCCGCAGCTCGGCCACCACGGCGGGCAGGATGTGATGCGCCACGAAAACGCTGCTGGTCACACGTACAGTTCCGGACAGATCGGACTCCCCACCTGCCGCCGCCAAACTGAATGCTCCCGCCGCATCTCGCATGGCGCACGCATGTTCCAGAAGCGCTGACCCTTCCGGGGTCAGCGCCATTCCCCGCGCTTGTCGCTTGAAGAGCGTTACCCCCAGTTCCTGTTCCAAAGCCTGTACATGACGTCCCGCCGTTGGCTGCGTCAGTTCCAACTCCCGAGCCGCGCCGGACAACGAGCCGGTTTCCGCAACAGCAAGAAACGTCTGTACCAAGGACCAGTCTAGATGCGCCAAATTACTCATGCAAAAATTTATAGCACAGGTTCAGTTGTTGGGAATTCACCAAAACACATGAATAGCTCATTTTCTGCGAAATACAGTTCAGGAGCCACAATCATGACGAACACAGTACTCATTCTCGGCGCTTCCGGTCGTTTCGGACGCCATGCCGCCGAAGCCTTCTGGAATGCGGGATGGCAGGTCCGCAGTTTTGATCGCAAGACCGACGATCTGATGACCGCCGCCAAGGACACGCATGTCATCGTGAATGGCTGGAACCCGCCTTACCCACAATGGGAAACCGAAGTCCCGCGATATACGGCCGAGGTGATCGCCGCTGCACAGGCGTCTGGTGCCACGGTAATCTTGCCCGGCAATATCTATGTTTTCGGCAAGGACTCCGGGCCCATTCTCGACGAAACCACCCCTCATGCCGCCGCCAACCCGCTTGGACGCATCCGCGTAGAAATGGAAGCTGCCTATCGTGCGGCAGGGGTAAAAACGATCCTCCTGCGCGCTGGCGACTTCATCGACACGGAAGCGTCGGGCAATTGGTTTGACATGATGATTGCCGCAAAGGCAGCGAACGGTCGTATAGTTTCTCCCGGTGACCCACAGGCGATGCATTCCTGGGCCTACCTTCCCGACCTCGCCCGCGCCGCAGTTGAGCTGGCAGAGCGACGCAACACTCTTGAGCAATACGAAGACGTGCCATTCCCAGGCTACTCGTTCAGCCTTACAGAGCTGGCCGACCTCGTGACGATTGCCTCGGGACGCGTCCAGAAAGTCAAACGCCTCAACTGGTTGCCGATCTGGCTCGCCGCCCCCTTCTGGGCGATGGGTCGGAAACTTCTGGAGATGCGTTACCTCTGGTCGATGCCTCATCAGATCGCAAGCGACCGATTTGACCGACTTCTACCTGAGTTCCGCCCGACCGACCCGCTCGCCGCGATTGGCACGGCGATCAGACATCTGCAGATCGACCCAGACCAATCGATGCCGCGAGGCAAGGCGCACGTCCCTGCCGAGTGACGTCTCCGCGAGGGGCCAGAGCACACCACTGCCCGCGACGTTCATATGCGCCGCGGGCAGAACATAGTCGACCCGCAGGTTGCCCGGATCACCGGCCTCGTCCAGCCAATCCACGGTATCGAGCTTTGCAGGGCCAACATGCATTTCGTTGGCTCCGCCATCAGCAGCCGCTGCAGCCACTCCGCCTTCGCTGGCCGGGCGAGGATCGCCCACAAGTGGATGGGCCAAGAGCGCGCGAAGCGCCTCAGGCCGGCTTTCACCGTCGAAAGGGTCGGAATTCGCAGTTCCGGTCAGAACAAAATCGCGCGGTGGCGTGGCCGCCAACCTGCCCTCAAGATAGAGCTGCCAAAACCGTGTCTCGTCGTGGTTTCGTCGACCGTTCCGATCTTCCGGACCGTCAAACACCGGAGCCGTCCCGTGCCAGACGAGAAGATGCAATGCCGAACCACTTGGCAGCGTCACTGGCACGTCCCAGTGCGCAGTGGTGCTCATGTAAACAGGGTCCCTGCCGTCGCCGACAGAAAGATTGTCCGGAAGCTCCACCCAAGGGGAAGCGGTAAAGTCCCGGACACGCTCGGCCTCAATCGGAAACCGCGAAAACACGGCCAACCCGCCCTGGCCGGGAAACTCCCCGTATCCTTCGGCGTCACCTGGGCCACCAATCCTGCCATCACCATCCAGGTCGCGACCTGTTTGCAGACCTCGGTTCGGTTGTTTTGCGTACCGGTGCGGATAGTCTCCGATCTGATCCGACAGTGCGGCCAGGACGACGCCGTTGAGATCATAATCCACATCACCCAGAACAAGCACGTCTGCATTCGCTGCGCGCACAACTCGCACGAACGCTTGAACCTGTGGGTCTCCATTCAAGACATCCCGGAGGAGAAGACCGGGGCCGTCTCGCGAAAGCTCGCTATGGAAATAGGCGATCCGAACCTGTTCTGCTGTTGCGCCGAACGGCAGAAGGCAAAGGATCAGATGGGCACAAGCCCTGCATTGCCATCGTCTTCGGCTGCCATGCGGCGCTTTTCGGTGATCAGCAACGCGATCCGTCCCATCGCGATTCCGCGCATAAACAACGAGGCTGGCAAAAAGGCCCATGCAGCAACCGTCCAGATCATCGTGTGCGGGTTATCGAGTGACACCGTACCGAACAGGGAAGTGGCTGACTTGATGACCGCTGGTGTCAGGAATGGCAGCAAAAAGCCTAACGCAATGTTAAAGCGCGCATCCCGTTCCAATCGTTCCACGACGTCGCCACCTGCCGTGGGGTCGAATGTCGGAAGATTGATCCAGACGTTGAAACCACCGTTTTGAGATGGCCAGCGACGAATGCGCTGGAAGATCACGAACACCGCCAGCGTCACCAGCGAAATGATGTAGGCCAAGCCCGCGCAATCGCGGACCAGCTGTACGTGCTGCACGCTTGCTTCTGGCGGAAGCATCAGAACGACCAGCCGCACCGGCGAATAGGGGAAATCAATCGCCTCTCCCACGGCGGCACCGACAGATGTGACAATGGACGACAGCGTCGTCGGCGCCGTGGCGCCCGCAACCAGTTCGGAAAGCAAGACGATGGTGATCAGCAGCGACCCGAAACGGATGCGGTTGAATGGCGGCGCGTCGCGGAATTCAACCAGGCCCGGGTAAGTGGAAGCGTATTCAAAGAATGTCAGCCCGGCCGCGAACAACGCAACCAGCGTGACAACAGGCATCATCTGGTTTGACGCACCCGGCACCAAAAGCGACGGCGTCACGATTATGATGATGACAAGGATTGCACGCACAAGCGCGCCGATGAACCGCGGTATCACTGCCTCTGCCTCATTACGCGATCATCCCGGATCACCCGAAACGCCGCGTTTTTGTTGTCAAACAGTCGGTTTGGACTGACTGCCATAATTTTGCCCCATTTTTGCCTTGGCTCGGACATCACAGCAATAACCACTGATAGATGAACGAATTTCTGGGCAATTTCGTGTTCGGATTGGTGCGACAATGCATCAATTCCACCACGAAAAAGGGCCGCCCAAGCGGGCGACCCTACATCTTGTGGTTCAGATCAGGTCAGACCCAAGGGCGCTCGGCACTCGCTTTTGCCTCGAACGCGTCGATCGAAGAAGCCGCATTCTCAATCGTCAGTCCGATGTCATCCAGCCCGTTCAACAGGCAGTGCTTCTTGAACGCATCGACCTCGAACCCGATCTCGCCGCCATCCGGCCCGGTGATCGTCTGGCTCTCCAGATCGACCGTCAGAACCGCGTTCGAGCCCCGCTCGGCATCGTCCATCAGCTTCTCGTGATCCTCAGGGGAAACCACGATCGGCAGAATGCCGTTCTTGAAGCAGTTGTTATAGAAGATGTCGGCGAAGCTGGTGGAGATCACGCAGCGGATGCCAAAGTCCAAGAGCGCCCAGGGCGCATGTTCGCGCGATGATCCACAGCCAAAGTTATCGCCAGCCACAAGAATCTGAGCGTCGCGATAAGCAGGCTTGTTCAGCACGAAATCCTCGAGCTCGTTGCCCTCCCGGTCATAGCGCATCTCGTCGAAAAGATTCACGCCCAGCCCCGTCCGCTTGATCGTCTTCAAGAACTGCTTGGGGATGATCATATCGGTATCGATATTCACCAGCGGCATCGGCGCCGCCACACCAGTGAGTTTGTCGAACTTTTCCATCACATCATCTCCCGTACGTCAGTCAGCTTACCGGTGATCGCCGCCGCTGCCGCCATGGCAGGCGACATGAGATGCGTCCGGCCCTTGAACCCCTGCCGCCCCTCGAAATTGCGGTTGGACGTGGACGCACAGCGTTCCTCCGGCGCCAATTGGTCAGGGTTCATGGCAAGGCACATCGAACAGCCCGCAAGGCGCCATTCAAACCCGGCCTCTTTGAAGATGTCCGCCAGGCCTTCTTCCTCGGCCTGCGCCCGCACAAGTCCCGATCCCGGCACGACCATCGCGCGCTTCACGCCGATCTTCTTGCCCTTCACGATCTCGGCCGCAGCCCGCAAGTCCTCGATCCGACCATTGGTACAAGAGCCGATAAAGACAGTATCGATCTCGATGTCCGAGAGCTTCTGACCCGGCGTCAGCCCCATGTAGTCAATCGACCGCTGGGCCGCGCCAACTTTTCCGCCCTCAAAGCTCTCGGGTGCAGGCACCACATCCGTGATCGGCAGCACATCTTCAGGCGACGTGCCCCAGGTCACCACGGGGGCGATATCCTCACCCCGGATCGTGACGATCTCGTCCCAATGCGCATCATCATCGGAATAAAGCGTCTTCCAATAGGCGAGCGCGGCTTCCCACTGGGCACCCTTCGGCGCGTGCGGACGGCCCTTCACATATTCGAACGTCTTTTCATCCGGCGCGATCAGGCCAGCACGCGCGCCACCTTCGATGGCCATGTTGCAGACCGTCATCCGACCTTCCATCGACAAATCGCGGATCGCTTCGCCGCAATACTCGATCACATAGCCGGTGCCGCCCGCCGTGCCGGTCTTGCCGATCACCGACAGCGTGATGTCCTTGGCGGTCACACCGGGGCGCAGCTTGCCCGTGATCTCGACCTTCATGTTCTTCGACTTCTTCTGGATCAGCGTCTGCGTGGCCAGCACATGCTCCACCTCCGACGTCCCGATCCCATGCGCCAGAGCACCGAAGGCCCCATGCGTTGCGGTATGGGAGTCACCACAAACCACCGTCATCCCCGGCAGTGTCCAGCCCTGCTCCGGCCCGACGATATGCACGATCCCTTGGCGCACGTCAGACACAGGGTAGTAGTGAATACCGAATTCCTTCGCATTCTTGTCCAGCGCCGCAACCTGAATGCGGCTGTCTTCCGGCATCTGGTCCGGATTGTCCCGACCGGCTGTCGTCGGCACGTTGTGGTCCGGAACCGCAATGGTCTTTTCCGGCGCCCGAACGGTGCGTCCCGACATGCGCAGACCTTCAAAGGCCTGCGGGCTGGTCACCTCGTGCACGAGGTGGCGGTCGATATAGAGATGGCAGGTGCCATCCTCGGCTTCATGGGCGACGTGGTCGTCCCAGATCTTGTCATAGAGCGTACGCGGTGCAGTCATGTGCATATTCCTTGAAGAAGTGGCCTCACCGGCCAGACAGAGATGATGGGCAGGGTGCGCTCAGAGATGGGCCAGCAAGGAATGCTGGACACCGTAAAAGCGCCACGGCAGGCGCGCGCGATCATCCATGTCGAAAACAACTGTCATGGCGGAACTAAATACAGGGCTTTGTCCGCAAATTACAACCCCGCTGCCGGAGGGACAGCGGGGCTGGAACTCGTGAGAAACCGTGATTTCGAAATCGCGCTCTGGATAGGCAGCCACGCCTAACGAGAAGTTAATTCAACCTGCCGCTGCATGAAAAAACTTCCCTCGTCTCAAGCCCCCTCGAACTCGCAAAGAACCTGCACGTCCATGCCAAGCGCCTCCAGCTTTGTGCGTCCCCCCAGTTCGGGCAGATCGACAATGAAGGAACACCCGATGATTTGCCCGCCGAGCCGCTCGATCAGCCTGATCCCGGCTTCGGCCGTGCCGCCCGTGGCCAGAAGGTCGTCCACCACCAGCACCTTTTCCCCGGCTTCGATGGCATCGTCATGCACCTCCATGACGGCCTCGCCATACTCCAACTGATACTCTTCGGAAATCGTCGCACCGGGCAACTTGCCCTTCTTGCGGATCGGTACGAACCCCACCGACAACTGGTGCGCGATGGCACCCCCGATAATGAACCCCCGCGCTTCCAGCCCAACAACCTTGTCGATCTCTTCACCGGCAAAGGGATGAAGCAGCTGGTCTACGCACATCCGAAACCCTCGCGGGTCCGCAAATAGGGTGGTCACGTCCCGAAACATGATCCCCTCATGCGGGAAATCGACAATGGTGCGGATGTAATCCTTGACGGTCTTTCGGCTGGGCATGGGCTGTCCTATGGTTCCTGACGGCCCCATCAAGACGGGACGTCAAAGGGAAGGCAAGAGGTTGTGACCACATCCCGACGCGGATTGCTGATTGGCGTGGCAGGACTGGCCGCGATCGCCTGGAGTTGGCAGCGATTTGGTGTCGAAAAGGTTAACCTGACGTTCGAGCCGATCCCGGGCCTTGATGGATGGCGGCGCGCCAGCACGGGTGCAATCTCTGGGTCCGGCTCGGCAACCAATGCCGTGTTTCTGGGCTTGGAAGAAAACACCGTCGAACCGCTGGCACGCGCCCAACTCTGCGAAACGCTATATGCGTCGGCTGAAAGCGGGGTCCCAATCGCCGTATTCACAGACATCAACTGCCCCAATTGTCGAAGCCTCGAAGCCAAACTCGAAGTGCGGCGTTCAGGCCTGTCGCTCACCTACCTTCAACTGCCAGTTCTTGGCGAAGGGTCCGAGGTCGCAGCGCGTGTCGCCATCGCTGCCGAAGTTCTGAGCGGCGTGCCTGCCGAGCCACCGCGGGGACTGAGGGGCACAGGACTTTCCGCCTTGGTGCGCCATCACGCTGAACGTTCGGGTCTGACAGTTGAGACCCTCAACAACGCTCTCACATCGCCCAAGGTGGAGGCGCGCCTCAAAACACACCGACGCGCAGCCGAGACCTTGGGCGTCTTTGGCACGCCGTCGATGACAATCGGCCAAACACTCGTGATCGGAGACATTCCGGCCGCTGTTCTCGACCAACTGCTAACGACAATTGAGCCAGTTTGCAGTTAGGCCAGCATCCGCCCAGCAACGGCATCAAGCTTTGCCATCAGCGCCGGATCACGATTATCGGGCTGCGTGAGAATCGCGAATTCCAACGCCCGGTCGCAACCATGCGGACAAGGCGCGCGGTCCTTCCCAAGCAGTTTCGGCAAACCTGCAACCAAGGCCCGACCTTTATCGGCGTTCCCCATCAGCGTCTTTATGATCTCGGTCACATCAACTTCGCCATGATCGGGATGCCAACTGTCATAGTCGGTAATCATCGCGACGGAGGCATAGCAAAGCTCCGCTTCACGGGCGAGCTTGGCTTCCGGCATGTTCGTCATCCCGATCACGTCGCAGCCCCAGACTTCGCGGTACATCTTCGATTCCGCGAGCGTCGAAAACTGCGGACCTTCCATGGCAAGATAGGTGCCGCCACGATGCACGTTGATGCCAGCGGCCTCCGCGGCCGTGAAGCACGCGTCGCCAAGGCGCGGGCAAACCGGATGCGCCACGCTCACATGGGCCACACAGCCCGTTCCGAAGAAGGATTTCTCCCGCGCAAAAGTCCGATCGATGAACTGGTCGACGATCACGAAATCACCGGGCGCCATTTCATCCCGGAAAGACCCGCAGGCGGAGACACTGATCACATCAGTGACGCCTAAGCGCTTCAAAGCATCGATATTGGCGCGATACGGCACCGTCGTGGGAGAGTGCACGTGACCGCGCCCGTGGCGAGGCAAGAACGCCATTCTCACACCGTCCAATGTTCCCGTCAGAATCTGATCGGAAGGCTCGCCCCATGGCGATTGAACCGAGACCCACTCGGCCCCATCCAGCCCTTCAATATCGTAAATCCCGCTCCCGCCGATAACGCCGATAAATGTTTCGCTCATGCCTGCCCCCTATGCCGGTTTGGACGGCAGTAGAGGCAACCTCCTAAGGATTTGCAACTCACGAGACCGGGAACGTAAGGCCCAAAAAACGAAACCCCCGCGCAGCGCGGGGGTCCCTCGTTCCGAAAGAGTCCCCCGGTGCCGCGGGCTGGGTGGGGGCTGTTAAAACCACGACACCGGGGATAGCGTCTTTCGCTACAAGAATTAAATGGCTTTGAACTTGGGCGAGAAGACGGGACCGGTGCGCCCGTGGAGAGGTTTTTTTGTGGCGAAGTTGCGGCGAGGCTTGATTCAATCAACGGGGACGTGCACCATCTGAAACCATGACGGTGCAAGAGCCGACCCCTTTCCCGAAGTCGCAGGCTGTAAGCGAGAAAGTTGCCTTTGATCGCAGAGAGTTGGGCGTGATCATGGGCCTCTATGGCCGTATGGTCTCCAGCGGAGAATGGCGCGATTATGGAATGTCTTTTCTGAAAGATGTAGCGATTTTCGCGATCTTTCGGCGCACGGCGGAGCATCCGATCTACCGGATCGAAAAGCGCCCCAAACTTCGCGACAAGCAGGGCATGTATTCGGTCATCGGGATGGATGGGCGCATTCTGAAACGCGGCCATGACTTGCGGACAGTTCTCCGCGTGCTGGAACGCATGATGATCCGTGCTGTAGAGTAAAACCGCTGCTGCACGGCGTACTTGTAATCGGCTTCGGGGTTCTGATCCGGGCAGTGTCGTCGCGATCCCAGCTTTTCAAGAACAAGGGCACACGGTCGTTTTGGTTTGGCTTCAGCGCCTGGATCATCGCCTGCGGCATTGCGATCATGATCGTCGAGCTGTTGCCCTAATCTGATCGTCCTAGCACAGGGGCCGCCGCTCAGGCCGGAGCCGCGCCGTCACCGGCCCGGTCTCGGTCGCCGCAATTCGGCTCATCACGACGTGGCGGGGTTCTTCGGTGACCGACATGTGGTGCGCATTGGCATGGATCAGCGTGCCATCCCCGGTTTCAATCGCCACATGATCCTTCCAGAACATCAAGTCTCCCGAGACCACGTTCTCAGAGCCTGAATCATAATTAGTTAACATATTGTAATAATTACGTTATTGCCCGCGCCACCCGTCGCATCAGGAACCGGCACGCGGCCAATTGGACCCAAGCCAGAGAACTGGCCAAGGTACGCTCCACGTCCTTCGCC
>JAJDZT010000085.1 GCA_022824525.1 Silicimonas sp.
CCAATGCCTTCGTTCACATTCTGTCCTGCATCGCTGCCTACGTTCTGGCGCAGCCAAAGATCAAGATGGGCAAAATTGTCGTCCCAGACGTCATTCGGAGCATTACCAGTGTGACGTGAGCTTATCCGGAACTGGGGTTAAGGGGAAACAACCCTAAGATGATAATTGTATCAAAATGCGATATGAATGCGTTCGGCGAACCAGACCTGTTTTCAGTCCGTTACAAAGATTCGCATGTTTTTAAGCGGAAATTCCGAACAATACATCATCAAACGTCGATATGTAGATGCTCGCATAAATTGCATTGGACGCTTGCCCGGGCGACCGATCAGCACGTCAGAACAATCGTTCCGAGTTTTTCTCCCTTGCTCACTCGGTCGTGCGCCTCCGCCGCATTGGAAAGGTCGCCGCCAGGAACCACCGCGTGCGACAGCGCTCCCGCATCCAGCCATGCCGCGAGTTGACGGGTGCCCGCCGTGTGAATATCGGCCGGAATGAGATAGGCGATCAGCATGCGCAACGTCACGTTGCGAAACATGAAAGGATAGAACGACAGGGTCGGCGCCATCTCCGCTGCGGAAGCATATGCCGCAATCACCCCTCCCGGTCGAACGACCTTGAGAGCGGCCTCCTGATTTGCCCCGAAGTCCACTTCCACGATCCGGTCCACACCTTCTCCGCGGGTCAGTTCCAACACAGCATCGGCCACGTCTGTGTCGCGATAACTGATCCAGGTCTCGGCGGTGGAGTGCGCCCCCTTCTCAGGCGACGATACGGTCGCAATCACGCGGGCTCCGGCAAGTCGGGCCATCTGACAGGCATAGCGCCCGACCGTACCTGCACCGCCCGTGACCAAAACCGTCTTTCCGGAAAGGTCGGCCCCATCCCCGAAAAGCGCGTACCACGCCGTCATCGCGGGAATGCCAAGGCAAGCCCCCTCCTCGAAACTCGTGCTGTCTGACAGATCGCGCGCCTGTTCAGACGGCAGGGCGACATATTCCGCGGCGGTCCCGAAAGCGCGCTCCCAACCTGCGTTCCACAGCCAGACACGCGCGCCGATACGGGCCGGATCAACACCTGCACCCACAGCTTCGATTACACCCGCGCCGTCCGAATGCGGAACAATGCGCGGGAACGCCATGACGGCGCCCGGCCGTGCCCCGGCCCGCAATTTGACATCTGACGGGTTCACCCCGCTCGCCCGGACACGCACCAGAACCTCTCCAGGTCCAGGATCGGGCGTTTCCATGTCGCCAATGACCAGAACGTCTTCAGCCGGCCCGAAACGTTCGTACCAAACAGCCTTCATCACATCATCTTGCAGGAAAAGCGCGCGTGGAAAAAGGGCCTCCGCGCCGACAAGCCGAGCTCAGCTCAGCTCAGCCACCGTTTCCGTCGGCGGTATGACCGGACATCCCGGAAACTCTTCCGCCCTTCCTCGGACATGCCGAGATAGAACTCTTTCACGTCCGGGTTTTCTTTCAGATCGGCCGCTGGTCCATCCATCACGACGCGACCGGACTCGAGAATATAGCCGTAATGCGCGAAGCGAAGCGCGACATTGGTATTCTGCTCGGCCAGCAGAAAGCTCACGCCTTCATTCTCGTTCAAGGACTTCACGATACCGAAGATCTCTTCCACCAGCTGCGGCGCCAATCCCATCGACGGCTCATCAAGCAGGATGGTCTCGGGTTTCGACATCAGCGCACGCCCTATGGCGCACATCTGCTGCTCGCCTCCGGAGGTATATCCCGCCTGGGACCTGCGCCGTTCGGCAAGCCGCGGAAAGTAGGAATAGACCATCTCGAGATCCGCATTCACGGCACCAGCGCCGTCACGTCTCGTATATGCGCCGGTGAGCAGATTCTCTTCGACAGTCAGGTGCTCAAAGCAGTGTCTGCCTTCCATCACCTGGATGACCCCACGCTTGACAAGTGCCGCAGGCAAAAGGTGTTGCACCGTCTCACCCCGGTAGGTGATCGAGCCTTTCGTCACCTCGCCCCGCTCGGATTGCAAGAGATTCGAAATCGCTTTCAGGGTCGTTGTCTTGCCCGCGCCATTGCCGCCCAGAAGCGCCGTGATCCCGCCTTCCTTTACGGAAAGCGACACGCCCTTCAGAACGAGGATCACATGGTTGTAGATCACCTCGATATTGTTGACTTCAAGGAGCGTGTTCTCGGTCGGTTCGGCATCCAGCATGGCGGTCTCCGTCACGAATTCCGTTTCAGAATTCGGTGCCCCCGCTTTCGCGGGGGCACTTGGTCTTAGTTTGTCGCGTTACAGGCTTCGTTGACCGGCCAAGGCGCATTGGCCTCGGCATATTCGGCCGCCTTGTCAGCGATCAGCTCGGCATAGTCAGACGTGTCCGGCATAATGTGGTCGGACGCCTTCACGAACTTCCCGCCGTCCCATTCGAGGATCCAGCCGCCTGAATGCCCGGTGTGGTTCGCACAGGATGTCGAGAATGGCGGCACCATGCCTTCCATGCCCAGCTCCGCAAGACGCGCCTCGGTGATGTTGAGGTTTTCAAGTCCCCAACGCACCTGCGAAGGTGTCACGACGCCCGTGCCGAACTCGGCCTGTGCGCCTGCAATGGCTTCGGCAAGGATCATCGACATGACCACGCCGCGGCCATAGAACACGCCAGCCATTTCTTCGGGGTTGGAGAGCGACTTGCCGGTATCGACCACGTGGGTTTTGATGTCGGCCATCACGCCCGCATCCGCATTCGGGAAGCTCCAGGAAATCGACTTGTAGCCGGCGCCGGCATCGCCCACGAGGGCAAGGTCAGCATCATGTCCGGACCACCAGACGCCGTAGAACTTCGACATGTCGAACTTCGTCTTCACGGCCTCGGTGATGGCGCCCGCGTTCATCGCACCCCAGCCCCACATCAGAACATAGTCAGGACGTTCGCGACGAATTTGCAGCCATTGAGCAGACTGGTTCTGCATTTCCTTCAGACCCACTGGGATCGGCAGGAATTCGAAGCCCATTTCGGCAGCTTTCTTTTCGAACAGCGGCACGGGCTCCTTGCCGTAGGGGTGGTCAAGATGCAGGAAGGCGACCTTCTTGCCGGAGAGACCTCCGTCCAGTCCGTCCAGATGGGACACCAGCATCGAGGCGGCATCCCAGTAACCTGCAGGCGCATTGAAGGCCCACTGGAAGGTCTTGCCGTCCGCCATCGGCGAGAACCCATAGCCATTGGCCAAAAGCGGAATCTCGTCGACGTTGGTCTTCGGCAGAACCTGAAGCGTGATGCCCGTCGACCAAGGCTGCGTCACGACCGCGTTGCCCTTGGTCTTCTCGTAGCACTCGACGCCTTTTTCGGTCGAATAGCCGGTCTCACATTCCTCGAACTCGATCTTGACTCCGCCGATACCGCCATCGCGGGCGTTCAGCATCTCGAAATAGTCCTTCTGACCGTTCATCAGCGGGATACCCGTCGCCGCGAAGGGCCCGGTCCGATAGCTGAGGTTCGGCACGTAAATGCTCTCGGCCAGCGCGGATGCGCCGAACGAAGCAGCAACCGCGGCTGCGGCCAGTGTCTTCCAATGCTTCATAGTCTTCCTCCCATTGGTTTTGATTTGGCCCACCCCTAGTGCGGGAAAGGCCATAGTATGAGTTTCTCTCTGACCAACCGCCACAGTGCGGCCAGCCCATGTGGTTCGATGATCAGGAAAAAGACGATCAACGCACCGACAATCATGATGTTCAAATGTTCAACCGTGGCCGACTTGATATCGAGGCCCATGGCATCCGGCACGATGTTCAAGACCACCGGCAAACCGACGATCAGGATCGCGCCCAGATAGTTGCCCATGATCGAGCCAAGCCCGCCAATGATCGCGATGAACAGCACCCGGAACGACAATGGAATATCGAACAGGTTCGGCTCCGCCGCCCCGCGCCACATGAAGACGAAAAGTGCACCCGAGACACCGATGATGTAGCTCGACACGGCGAAGGCGGTCAGCTTCGACTTCATCAGGTTGATCCCGATCAGCTCTGCCGCGATATCCATGTCACGCGTTGCTTTCCAGATACGCCCTTGGTTGCCGCGCGTCAGGTTGATGCAAAGGATCGTCATTAGGCTGACAATGGCCAGCACGATGAAATACTGCGTAACGGAGGCCGCCTGCGGACCGGAGACAAAGACCCCGAACATCTCCAAATTCGGCACCTGGATCGCGCCGGAGGCGTTGTAATTATAGAGCCACGCCCACTTCTCGAAGAGCCAGACGAGGAAGAACTGCGCCGCAAGCGTTGCAATGGCCAGGTAGAAGCCCTTGATCCTTAGGCTTGGTATCCCGAACATCACCCCGATGATCGCGCTGAACACGCCCGACAGAAGGATCGCCACGATCGGGTTCATCCATGGGAAGATGGTGATCAGCTTGTAGCAGGCATAAGCGCCCACCCCCATGAAGGCCCCAGTTCCCAGCGACAACTGCCCGGCATAGCCCGTCAGGATGTTCAAACCCATGGCGGCCAGCGCATAGATCAGGATCGGGATCAGCAGCGTCTGGAACGCAAATTCGCTCGCCGTCAGCGGAAAGACCACCCAGGCAAAAATCAGGATCACACCCAGCAGAAACGCATCCTGCCGAACCGGGAACAGCGCCTGGTCCAGCCGATAGCTCGTTTTGAATTGTCCAACGGTGCGATAGATCATTGGCTTCGTCTCCATGCCGGTTCGAACGCCAGCGCCAGAAGACCGACGCCCAACATCAAGGCGGGCACATAGACCAGCCAGTCCTCGGGGCGTACGATCAGGTTGTAGATCATGAGACCGGAAATCATCAGCCCGACCGCACCCGAGACGATCATCGTGAGGAATTGCACCGGCCCCTGGCGCACGCGTCTCAGCAGCACCAAAAGAATTGCGATGAGGATCGGTGGGGCCATTGCGAAGAACAGATACGGCACCTCGCCCTCCTCACCGGTCGAATAGAACGTCCCGGAACTTGCCACGAAGAACGCGCCCAGAGCCGTGATCCCAAGGGCCAGCCAGCAGAATATCTGGAGCGCCTTGGACTTCATGCGTCACCTCGGCTCTGCGATTTTCGACCAAGTCCCAGTACCAGCGCCAAAAGGCCGAAGCCCAGAAGAAGCGGCGGTGTCCAAAGCACGGCATCGCCGCCATCAATCGCCAGACGATAGGTAAAGAAGCCAATCAGGGCGACGCCCGCCAATGCCAGTCCCAGCAGAACAAGACCCCAGACAATCCCGGATGTTCTTGGGAGAAGCACCAGAAGTACAGCAACGCCGATCAGAGGAGACGCCGCCGCGAACATTTTGGGGGCACCCAACTCCGGGTTATAGGCCGCACCGATGGCCAGCCCTCCAAGAAGCATCAAGGCCGTCACCGCAAGAGCAATCCAGCAGAACACTATGATGGCGCCTTCGCTCATCAAACCCTCTCGATGATCTTTTCGCCGAAGAGACCCTGCGGTCGGAACAACAGAATGATCAGCGCCAGCACGAAAGCAAACCACGTCTCGGTGTTCCCACCCAGCAGCGGTTGACCCCAGTAAATCTCGAAGAGTTTTTCCAGCATGCCGATCATCAATCCGCCGATGATCGCGCCTGAGATACTTTCCAGACCGCCCAACATCAGAACCGGAAGCGCTTTATAGGCAATGACCTCAAGCGCAAAACTCACGCCCGCCCGCGCGCCCCAGGCGATCCCGGTGACCAGCGCGATGATGCCGGCGATGAACCACACCAGAACCCAGATCGTTTGCAACGAAATGCCCACCGACATCGCCGCCTGATGGTCGTCACCCAGGGCCCGTATCGCACGTCCCATCCGCGTCTTGTTCAGGAACGCCAGCAAAGCCGCCACCAGTAGCCCCGAGAAGACAACGATTGTGATGTCCTTCTCTTCAAGAATCAGCAGCCCGCCCCACGGCTCCAGCGTGATCGACCCGGTCGGAATACCAAGCTCCGAGGTGATCATCTGCTTCGTCTCGCCGCCGAAGATGATCTCTCCGAACCCGATCAGGAACAGCGTGATCCCGATCGTCGCCATGAAGAGAATGATGTCGGGTTGCCCGACCAGCGGCCGGAGCACCACCCGCTCGATGGACACCGCCAGCCCGAACATCACCGCCAGCGTCAGCGCGACGGATACCCAGGCCGGCACGCCCATCGCATGGATGCCGACAAGCGTGAGGGCCGCGAAGACCACCATGATGCCTTGGGCAAAGTTGAAGATGCGGCTGGATCGGAAGATCAGCACCAGCCCAAGGGCGATGAGCGCATAGAGGATGCCCGAAACCAACCCTTCCCAAAGCACCTGCAACAGGAAGTCCGGGGCCGCGATCATATCCGCAAAGGGGGCGATGAAGATGTCGTTTAGCATTCGACGGTTTCTCCGCAAGATTCGAGTATGAGCATTGTCTTCCCGTCATGAAGGAACGACGACACGCGATGCTCTGGTGGTTCTGCAAATACGGTATGATGTTGAAACGGCATGCCGTAGCGGTTTTCGCGCGCTTCACCAAGTTCTCCACTCGTGACTTTCACATCTGCCCAATCCGTAAATTCAAGCGCCAATTCAATTCCGCGTGACCTTGAGAGAACGATGCATCCTGGCCCTCCATTGGCACTTCCATCAAAGACGATCAGAAACGCGTCGGGCTCGCGCAAGTGAAACGCGCGTTGTCCTGTTTCCTCAGAAAGTGGAACAAATTCGGGACCCAGGTCTTCGATGCTAAGATCCTTCAAGTCCTCTGAATTGGGCTCTTCACCGGAAATTGAAGGTTCAAAGCAGCGGTCCAGAAACTCGTCGAATAGGCTTGACGTGGCCGACGCGCCCGTCGCTGAAACCACAAGGGTGAGCGCCAGTGGGTGGATTGAGCGCCACCTGACCCGGACTTGATCCGGAGCCTCGGCTCCGTCGACGGGGTTCCGGGTCAAGCCCGGGATGGCATGTTGCCAAATCCTCAATGCTCCACCCCCAGATAGGCGTCGATCACATCCTGATTGCCCCGCACCTCGTCCGGCGTCCCGTCGCCGATCTTGCGGCCGTAATCCATCACCACGACCCGGTCGGACAAATCCATCACCACGCCCATGTCGTGCTCGATCAGGCAGATCGTCGTCCCGAACTCGTCGTTCACATCGAGGATGAAGCGGCTCATGTCCTCCTTCTCCTCGACATTCATGCCCGCCATCGGCTCGTCCAGCAGCAGCAGCTTCGGTTCCGCCACCAGCGCCCGCGCCAGTTCGACCCGCTTCTTCAACCCGTAAGGCAGCCGCCCCACGGGCGTTTTCCGGATGTGCTGAATCTCAAGGAAGTCGATGATCTTCTCGACCACCGCGCGGTTCTCAACCTCTTCCCGCTCGGCCTTGCCCCACCAGAGCGCCTGGCTCAGCATCGACGCCTTCATATGCGTCAGCCGCCCGGTCATGATGTTATCGAGCGTCGACATGCCGTCAAAAAGGGCAATGTTCTGGAACGTCCGCGCCACACCTTGCCGCGCCACTTCATAGGGTTTCATCGCAGGGCGCTTCGATCCGCGAAACCAGACCTCGCCTTCCTGAGGATGATAAAAGCCCGATATCACATTGAGCATAGACGATTTTCCGGCTCCGTTCGGCCCGATGATCGCGCGGATTTCGCCTTCGTGTACATCAAACGAGATATCGGAAATCGCCGTCACACCGCCGAACTTCAGCGTGATGTTCTTCATCTCCATCATCACGCCGCCGATCTGCCGCCCGTCTGCCGTGGTATAGTTTCCGGCCATCGCGTTCATGATGGTTCACCCTTGAAGATGTGTTTGAGCGCAAAAACTCCAAGCGCCGCGGTCCCGACGATCCAGACCAGAACGAACGGCAGGAACCAGAGGCTGGACGTCGTCTCGCCCTTCCCCAGCATCACGTCCGCCCCGAAGAACCAGAGGAAGATCGGAGCCATCACCGCCTGAAAGATCAGGAACGGCTTTCGGTTCTTGCCGTAAAGCGCCACACCTCCCACGAAGGCCGCGCCGAGGACGAGGAGGATGGGTTTCATGCCTTCGCCTCAATCATCAGGTATCACCGCAGGAAATCGCTTCCTGTCCTTCGTCGGGCAGTTCGGCAACCGCAAGGAACTGAGTGGCCTCTGCATCCTCCAGCGAAGTTCCCGGTGTCTGGAATAGCATAAGCAAGAGTCGCGGCCCGTAACCTAACTCTCCACACTGTGTCGCCAGTCCGTGGTACAGAAGCGCTTCACTGCTTTCCGCCGGAATGTTCACGTAGTGTTGCCCAAGCATGACCGGAGGGAACGAACTCAATAGTTGGCGCGTAGTCTCAACTTCAAAGTCCGACATATGGCATCTCGCCAACTCACCTGGCTGCTTGCTAAACAGATAATCGATCCCACGCTCTTCGTTCCCGTAGGAGCGTTCCACGTAATCCCCAGTCGGTGAGCTAACGTTCTTGAACTCGGTCCATTCTGAGAGTGGCGCGGGCTCGCCGCGAATGAACGGCGCAACACAGTTGCTTTCGAACTCTTGCCAGAGCCAATCGCTTTCAATCGCGAATGCGCCACTGGCTATGGCGGTCCCGAAAAGTCCGCACGCCATCCCTAGAGCGCGCCGGACAACGTTCCTTGTTCTGGTTGACCTCCGCAACTTCACTCCGCCGCCTCCAGCGTCTTCGCCTCGACCGGCACCGTCTTCGCGTCCCGGATTTCCAGCGTCGCCTTGATCGACCCTTTCCGCCCGTCCTCATAGGTCACTTCCGTCTCCGTCGAGACGCTCGATGAGCCGTCATACAAAGCCGTCACCAGATCGTGGAACTTTTCCCCGATGATCTTGCGGCGCACCTTCCGGGTCCGGGTCAGTTCGCCGTCATCCGCATCGAGTTCCTTGTGCAGCACAAGGAAACGATGGATCTGGCAGCCCGACAGCATCTCGTCCGTGGCGAGCGAGCGGTTCACCTCTTCCACATGACCCTGGATTGTCTCGAGAACCTCGGGGTGCCCGGCAAGTTCCTGGTAGGAGCCGTAAGCAATGTTGTTCCGCTCCGCCCAGTTCCCAACCGCCGTCAGGTCGATATTGATGAAGGCCGTGCAGAAATCGCGGTCCGCGCCATGCACGACGGCCTCCAGAACGTTGGGAAAGAACTTCAGCTTGTTCTCGACGTATTTCGGCGCGAACAGCGCACCATTCGCCAGTTTGCCGACGTCCTTCGCCCGGTCGATGATCCGCAGATGACCGGAGCTTTCCTCGATGAAACCGGCGTCCCCCGTGGCGACCCAGCCTTCGGCATCCTTCGTGTCCGCCGTGCTTTCGGCGTTCTTGTAATACTCAACAAAGACGCCGGGCGAGCGATAGAAGACCTCGCCGCTCTCCGCGATCTTCAGCTCGACGCCCGGCGATGGCACACCGACCGTGTCGGCACGCACCTCGTTGTCCGGTTGCTGGGTGATGAAGACGGACGCTTCCGTCTGTCCGTAAAGCTGCTTCAGGTTTATTCCGAGCGACCGCCAGAAATCGAAAATCTCAGGGCCAATCGCCTCGCCCGCCGTATAGGCCACGCGCACATTCGACATGCCCGCCCGGTTTCGCACCGGACGATAGACCAGCACATTGCCAATCGCGTACTTCAAACGGTCCATGAACCCAACCGGCTCGCCATCGAGGATTCTCGGCCCCACCCGCGACGCCAGTTCCATGAAGCGCTTGTACATCCCGCGCTTGAATGCGCCCGCATCCTCCATCCGGATGGTCAGTATGGTGATTCGCTCTTCGAAATAACGCGGCGGCGCAAAGAAATAGGTCGGCCCGATCTCATGTAGATTCTCGTACATGGTCGTCGTGGATTCCGGGCAGTTCGTGCAGAAGCCGCACCAATAGGCCTGCCCGACCGAGAAGATGAAGTCCCCGACCCAAGCCATTGGCAGGTAAGCAAGAATACTCTCTTGTTCTGTTAGCTTGTCGAACTCGGCGGAGGCCTTGGACGTCTCGATGATATTCCGGTTCGACAGGACAACACCCTTCGGACGCCCGGTCGTGCCGGACGTGTAGAGCATCACGCAGGTGCTGTCGTAATCCAGCGCTTCGCGACGGCGCTTCAACTCATCTTCAAGCCGCCCTTTCGCAGCCCGCCCCAACGCCTGCACCTCGGCCAGCGGCGTCATATGCGAATGGTCGTACTTCCGCAGCCCGCGTGGATCGACGTACAGAATGTCCTTCAGGCCGGGCAACCGCTCCTTGATCTCGATAACCTTATCGACCTGCTCCTGATCTTCGACGATGGCCATGCAGGCGCCGCAATGGTCGAGGACATAAGCAATCTCTTCGGCAACGCTGTCCTGGTAAACCGGCACGGGCACCGCCCCGGCCGACTGGATCGCAACCATCGACATGTAGAACTGAGGCCGGTTCCGCCCGACGATGGCAACGTGATCCCCCGGGTTCAGCCCAATCTCGATGAGCCCGAGGGCCAGAGCCTCGACCTCCGCCGCTGCTTCCGCCCAGGTCCAGCTTTGCCAGATGCCGAATTCCTTCTCCCGGTAAGCCGGGCGCGCGCCACACTTGCGTGCATTGCGTTCAAGAAGCCCCGGAATCGAGGTCAGTTCGGCCATGTATCCTCCCGTTCAGAGCGTTCCCTGGAACTCTGAATGCCCCGCGCATCTCGTCTCATGCGAAACACAAGGGCAAGCCACGAAGCCGTGATCTGGCAACGTCCCGAAACGCTTTTGACCGGAGTTTGCGAAGTTCGGCGGCTCGGGTCAACAAGGAAATGAACGATCGTTCACTTTGAAGCCACGCCAGTAAAGGCGAGGTCGCCGAAGTTCGGGTAAAACTGTCCGGTTTGAGCCCATATTCCAAATGAGGCGACGCACACCAAGGTTTGAAATCATGCTTGAATTGGACGTTCGAGGATTTGGCTGCGACGGCTCACAGCACAGCGGTAAGAGTGCGCTATCCGAGGGCGAGCCTCGGCACATCCACAATCGTTGACCCATCAAAGACGGTCAGAACGGCTCCGGTGATGGCCGAGGCCTTGGGCGCGCAAAGAAATGCGATTGCGGAGGCGACCGCTTCTCGGCTGGCGTCACTCGATCTTTGCGTTAGTCGATGGTTTCCGCGACCGCGAAGCGCCGGAAAGCATATTGCAGTGCAACCAGCGCCAGAAGCCCGATCACCATCAGGGTTAGCCAGCTGGCCAATCCAGGCAGCACCAACGTCGTTCCCATCATTCTGAACGTACTCAGCCCCGCAGCAATCGAGGCGGCTATGGCAGCAAATACGAAAATCGTTTTCGCGATGAACTCGACAATTGAGCGTCCAAGAAATTCGAAGTCTGCCCGTCCCATCGCAACGAGCTTTGTCGGGAACAGAAGATGCACGGTGTTTTCCACCGCATAGATGAGAAACGTCAATGGAAGCGCAAAGGCCGCCAGTATCAGCGCAACTTGTGGCGTGATGCTTTCCTCGAAAACAAACGCGCTCGCTATGACCACCAGAGTAATGGCATAGGCCAGCAGTGTTTGAACCACTAGTTGGCCTGCGCAAATGCGCCACGGTGCGATGGGCAGTGTCTTGTAGATTTCCATCCGGCTCAGGTCACCGCGAAAATCGCAGACCAAGTTGCGCGGCAGGATGAATGCGATGAAGATATAGATAATCATCAACGTCTGTTCTTGCGTCACAGGCGCGCCGAGCGCCGAAGACACCGGCGCAATACAGGCGGCTAGACCCGCGAAGATGAAGATAAGCTTCAGCGAGTTCCGCAAGGCATTAAGGGACTGCCGCATCGCGATCGGCCCCAGGCCACCGAATATGGGTGCACGACGGATCGAGTGCACCTCGGTTCGTTCCGTCGCCCAGAACGATCCCCCTTGTTTGATGCGCTCCCATCGGCTGCTGAGGCGGGCGTTCTCGGCCAAAGAGCGGTCGGCCGTACGCGCATCGAGTACGATCGCAGCGCGCAACAGCCCGGCATTGATCGCGACCGCGACAAGCGCCCAGAGCGCCATATCCGAGATCGAAGAGGCCACGAAAAGCTCGGCAAACACGATATAGGGGATCAAGACTATCGTCCCGATCCATGAATGCCGAAACTCGGACAGCAGGTCGAAAATTCCGAGGTCCGGCGTGATCCATGCATAAAGCAGGGCCGCCGCGCCGATTGCGCCAAGGCACCCCATGGCGGGCCACTTTATCTTTGCGAACGGACTGCCGTCGAGCGCATGCCCGGCCATGCTGATGACGGCGCTGTTCAACTGGACGAACACAAGCGTCAGGAGCGTGGCGATAAACACGGGCAAGATCGATCCCGTATCCGGCTGCACAAGGACCGTGACGAACACGCTGCTCAAGGTCACGCCAGCGACATAGGCCGAGAACTTGTAGAGGATCAGGTCCCGTCGGCGGAACGGGCCGGTGAAGAGAAAATTGATCTCGTTCGGGGAAAAGTGAAACGTCGGCCCAGTCGTCATCACCACGGTGAGAAGCGACAGTCCAAGCATGCTGAGGGGCATGAACGTCAGGATCTGTGCGCCCATCGCGTGCCGGTCCAGCGCCCCGGTTCCAAAAAGGCCCGCATCCGAAGCGCTGTTCGAGGCTATCAGGAACCAAATGATCCCGCCAAACGCGAGCGAGAACAGCAAGCCCCGAACGCTTGCCAATTGGTGCATGCGTTGGCGCAGTCCGCCACGCAGTCTCATCATGAGAAGTTGGGAAAGAGCAGCGTCCATCTTTTAGACCGCCGCCGTCTCGGAGGTTTGGTCAGAAGATTGCGTGATCGAGAAGTACACTTCCTCAAGGGCGGACGTGCTGTCTGTATGGCCAACCTCGGCCAGCAGGTCTTCCATCGTGCCAAAACGGCGGCATTCGCCAAGGTTCAGCACCATGATATGCGTGCACAAATTCTCGAACAGGCTCAATAGGTGCGAGCTAATGATGATGGCCGCGCCCGCCCGCGCACGGTCGCGGATGGCTTGTTGAATGCCCACGGCTAATTTTTTCTCTGCGGGTTTTGACGCGGTGTTTGACGTGCCGGCATGTCATCCGGGTTCGGGTTCGGCTTTTTCGGCAGTGATTGCGTGATCCCGTTTCGGCTTTGCCCGCCCTGTTGCTGATTGCAAACA
>JAJDZT010000119.1 GCA_022824525.1 Silicimonas sp.
ATGTTTGCAATCAGCAACAGGGCGGGCAAAGCCGAAACGGGATCACGCAATCACTGCCGAAAAAGCCGAACCCGAACCCGGATGACGTGCCGGCACGTCAAACACCGCGTCAAAACCCGCAGAGAAAAAATTAGCCGTGGCCTGGGATGTCGATATTCTCACTTCGCGCAGGCATCGCGTCCTCTGCGTCGGGCGGGCGGTTGCAGTCGTAAAGCAAACGGGAGACGGAGGCGTGCACCAGGGGAGCATTCAGGTTGCGGGAGAGAAACTCGGCCGTAGTGAAGGCGCCGGGGTCCCATGCAATATGACTTTCTTGATGCTCCTGTTTTAGTCCAAGCATTTGAAACTGTTCTGGTATTTTTGCCTTCGCATGCTCGCAAACAAGCAAGACTGGATGGTCGCCGTTCAGATTGACCACCTTCGGCATATACCGGTCATGATGTGTGTCGTCGCCGGACACGCGAGCCCCCACTAGCAACTTGTGAAAACTATTCTTCATGAGAATTCGCACTGTCAATAAATTCTCGTAAAATTTCTCACAGTCTTGCAAGTTTTGTATAAATTTTGACCATGGTTTTCTTTGGAGATAGTTTCCGCACATGGAGACCATTGCCGAGAGGCTGCAAAGCAAAGTCGAAGAGCTTACCCGCGCAGAGCGGCAACTGAGCGATGTGATTCTTCGGAACTACCCCGCGTCTGGCTTGGGAACGATCACGTCGTTGGCGGAAGCGGCCGAGGTATCCACACCGACCGTGGCGCGGCTCGTACAGAAATTGGGGTTTGCTGGGTTTCCCGATTTTCAGCGTGGACTTCGTGAGGAGCTCAGCGAAAAGATTTCCAGCCCTCTTACAAAGCGCCAACGGTGGGTGGATGACGCACCGGAAGAGCACTTGCTCAATCGCTTTACCAAAGCGGTGATCGAGAATGTGGGACAGTCCATGTCCAAGCTGGACCCGGACGTTTTTGAGGCCGCCTGCGCATTGCTCAGCGATCCCAAACGGCGCGTGTTCATCGTTGGCGGTCGGATCACAAGAACACTTGCAGATTACTTCTTTTTGCACTTCCAGGTCATTCGTGAGGACGTCGTGCACATCACGTCGAATTCGAATGCATGGCCGCATTACGCACTGGATTTTAAAGGGGGTGATGTTGTCGTCATCTTCGACGTCCGTCGTTACGAGAACAGCACTTTGAAACTGGCGGAACTCGCCCGAGAACGCGCGGCCGAGATTATCCTTTTCACCGATCAGTGGATGTCGCCAATCTCGCAATTGGCAACCGTCTCCTTCAGCAACCAGATCGCCGCGCCGTCGGCATGGGATTCCAACATAACAACCATGTTGATTTCCGAGATCGTGATAGCGGAAGTTCAGGAGCGGAACTGGGAAACAACGCGTTAGCGTATGGAGGTCCTGGAAGAAATGTTCGACCGCACAAAGTTCTTCCGGAAATTCTGAGGTCGGTAGGTTCGACGCTCGACACTTGGTTCAGACATTCTGTTTCGACATCACGTCTGAATGTGGACGCCGCGGTGTGTTTCCCAAATGGTCCGGGGGCTCACTCCTCAGTCGATACGGCTGTTGAAACGGTCGGCAACTCTAAAGAGAAGCATGCGCCTTTTTCGGAGGTCTCAAGCGAAATCCGCCCACCATGAGACTCTACGATCCGGTTGCAAAGCGCCAATCCGACGCCTGTTCCCTTTCCTGCAGATTTCGTTGTGAAGAGAGGTTCAAAAATGCGTTCTGCGATGTCTGCTGGAACACCAGGGCCTTCGTCTTCGACCGAAATCAAAACAGCGTTCTCGTTTTTGCTCAGCCTCGCTTTCACGGCGATCCGGTTGCCGTACTCTGACCCATTCATGGCATGGGCGGCGTTTTCAAACAGGTTGGTCAAGACCTGCACGATCTGAGTCTCGTCGATCAGAATGTCAGGCAATGTCTCCGGTATGGTTGCGTCAATGTCGATGGTGAGGCCGTGGGAACCAGCCAGAAAACTGTCCATCGCAGCGTGGATCACGTCGCTTGGTGGCAAGGGTGCCAAGTCGAGTGGTTGTTCACGGGCCATCGAGAGGAACGTCCGAACAATGCGAACGCAACGCTCTGCCGCGTCCGACACCTTGTCCACACGTCTTTGGACATTGGAGGCAAGGCCTTCCTCTTTCAAAATCAGCGCATTGCCCACAACGATCGAAAGTGGATTGTTTAGCTCATGTGCGACGCCGGCAAGCAATTCGCCGAGGGCCGACATCTTCTCGGACCGGAACACAAGCTCCTTCTGACGAGAGATTTCGGACTGAAGCGCAATTTCGTCGGCGAGATTTAGGATGCTGTATACCATCACATCCTCGCCTCTAAACTCGATCAATCGCGCCGAGATGGACGCGGGAAACTCGTTACCGTCTTGCGTTCGTCCGGTGATACGCATGTCATCGACACGTGCATCTGGCAACAAGGCCGTTACGAAATCTGCGCGGTCTTCTCGACGCGCGAAGTGATCGTGACTGTTCTTGCCCTTGCCCAGGAGCTCTGTTGCCGCAGGAGAACGATAAAGGATTTGGCCGTCGCCGACGCGGGCCATCGTAAGCGACGTTGGGCAAGCCTCCAGAACGGTCGCCATCACCTGTTCGATCTCTCTCGCGCTGGCATCCGTTTCATCCTTGCGATCGATGCGAAACGAAAAACCGCCGCCCGAAAGCAAAGCCATCTCAATTGCGACCGGAGTTCCGTCAGTCAGGATAGTTTCTACCGGAGGAGTATCCTCGATCTGACCAAGATGATGTGCCTCAATAAGCCGTAGCTCGTTGCAGGCCTTCGCCGGCAAGACACCGCGGCGTTCTGCTTCCGAAATCAAGATGTCCCACGAGGTGCCGGGTCTTAGGAATTCAGTGACAGCTCCAAAGAGAGTTTGAATGCTCGCGTTCGCCGCAACCAGCCCTGCATCTGCGTCGAACAGCAAGGTTGGGTCGGGGAAAAGGCTGATAAGCTCCAGGGCGGACGGGCGGTCCGTTTCGGACGGTTGCATGGCCCATCACCTCGGCGTGGCGGTTTCGCCCTCGGTCAGGGCAAAAACATCCGAACTGGTAGGTTGGACAAGGTCGGTCGCTTCAATACCACGCTTTGCAAAGCGGGAATCAAGCAAATCCGCAATTGAACCATGCGCCGCGATGCTCATCGGTTTGGCCGAAAGACGCACTGCGTCCGCTGTGTTAACGGCAGGGCCGAAAACATCGTAGATGTATTTCTGAACGCCCACTACGGAACCCACAACAGAACCCGTTGCGAGACCAACACGCGCTTTCCACGCGATCGGATGCGTCTCGTTTCGCCGTTCAAGGTAACGCAAGAAACGAACAGCCGCGTTGGCAATCGATCCCGCATGATCCCGAACGGGATCGGGCACACCTGAAACCGCAAAATAACTGTCGCCAGTCGTTCGGATGCGCTCGCACGCAAACTGTTCGCCAATGCGATCGAAGGCCGTGTAGACATCGTTCAATTCGCTGACAATCACGGCAGGCTCGTGAGCCGCAAGGATGTCGTCGAAATCTGCGAAATCGAGGGTAAGTACCGACACGCTTTCAAAGACACGCGGTGCGACAACGCCAAAAGATTTGTACTCTTCGTAGGCGGTGCGCGGCATCATGTTGAGCAGAAGTTTTTCAACCTGCTCCTTCTCTCGCTTGATCTCGTGTGTGTTTCGCTCGACCATCATCGAATAGGAATCAATCATTGATTCCAATTCCTTGATCCGCGTGATGTTCTGGCAGACCAGAACGATCATGTCCTCTTCATCTTCAAGCGCGCGGTTGAATTCGACAGCTACGGTCATTGTCCGCCGGCGTAACTTGAAGGTGGCTTCGGCAGCAAATTTGCCGCTTGTCTTCAAAGCCGCGACCGCCTCGTCCAGATCCACTGTCGGCAAGATTTCGGAGAGTTGTGCATTGCCTTCCAGGGTTCCGAACCACTCCACAAAGGTATCATTGGCAAAGCGCACACTTTTGGACTTGGCATCGACCAAAGCGACACCGACCCCGATGGCGCGAAGCAGCTGTTCGTTGATGGCTTCAATAGACATTTAGCCCTCGACCAAAAGACTGCGACGCATCTCAAAGGCTGCCAAGACCGTATCAATATCTTGTTCATCCACACCGAACTCACCAAGCGTTTCCGAGACCAGACCCTTCAGCTTGTCGAAATGCCCGTCATAGATCGTCAGGTGCTTATGCGCGTTCTCAATGTGAGTATCCGTGAAGGAAGCGGGCCCGCCCATGAGCGACGAAACAAACTTGGTCTGATGATCGATCAATTTCGGCATATCGACATCGTCGAAAAATGGGCCGACATCATCGTCGTCCAACAGCTTATCGTAGAGGGTCATCACGATCCGACTGACGGTCGAGAACCCTCCATACTTCTCGTAAAGTGTTTTTTCCAAAGCATTTACCCCAGCTCTTTCGGTAACATTGCCGTTGCAATCTCATGCACACAAGGAAAATGCGTGTGTTAAGCCGCGATCGGTAAGGCAGAATCTTCTCCAGCGATCATTGCCTGTTCAGCTTTCATGATCCGGTTGAGTTCTTTGTGCATCTCTTTCAACTCATCCAATGACCAATCCAACGCGGCAATCCGATTTGTCAGATTGAACAAATCGACAGAGTGCTTGTCGCGGATTTGCTGAAACTCGTGCAAAGAACCATCTGAAAGAATGGTTCTCGACAAAAGCTCGGCGTCGCGAAAGGCATCGGTGATACCATGTGCCGTTAGTGGATCTTTGAAGTATCCAGCGTCTCCGACCAGAGCCCATCCTGGACCAGTCGCGTCCCTCATGAAGCCTGGCTCACCGCCGTGGATGACCGGTCGCTCTATCAGTTGACCGGCTTCTATTTCTGCTGCGAGTTCTTGATCGGCCCTGTTCAGCAGTTGGCGAAGCGCGCCCTCGGAACCATGCGACCGAACGAGTTCGCGAGCGGTATTCGGGTCCGCCGATGCAAAGACGCAGTGCGCGCCGTCGTGCGTTGGAATGGCACCGGCACCCAAGGAGTCACGATAGTACCAGCGATATCCTTGGTTCGGGAGACCTTGGTAGTAGGCGTAAATGCAGATCGTTGCATGCTCAGCCTTCCGCCTGATCTCAGATTTTACCCGCCGAGCAACCGTGGAACGGCGACCATCCGCGCCGATAACAATAGGGGCCGTAAGCTGCTGACGCCGTCCCGGTCCGTCAAGAATTGCACCCGTGACGAGGCCGTCTTGATTGCGAATGACATCCACAAAGCTCGTCCCATACGTGATTTCGGCGCCCGCGTCGGACGCGGCTTGGGCCAGCATTCTGTCAAGGACGAAACGACGTGGTGCCACGAGCGAACGGGTTCCATGTGAAGGGCGAATATCCACTTCAGTTACGTCGTCGCCGTAGGCGAACCGTGTTGAGGTTACTTCCGGTACGCCTGTTGACAGCAGCTGATCCAGAAGGCCCCAGCGTTCCAGTTGAATGACAGCGCCACGCATCAGCGCATGGGTCGACATGGTGTCCGTGCCCGCGTGATCGCGATCGGCGACCAGAACTTTCATTCCGCCTCGGGCAAGTTGCATGGCCGTCGCAGCGCCGGCACAGCGGGCACCGATGACGATGGCATCAAAATCGTATCTCACGTGTCTTCTCCTTCAGGCGGCAACACGCGATGCGTGGCCAAGTTGGTTGCAAATGTGGTGTGTAATGTCGCGAGCATCTGCGCCGACACCATCGATGAATGTGGAGTTGCGGCGACGCATGAAAGGGAGCGCCATGGCATAAAGGCCCGGAAGCTCGCAGACGCCACCTTGCTGTTTCAATTCGCCTTGCCCATCGAGAACAGGCAGGTTCAGCCAAGTGTAGTCTCGCCGGAACCCGGTCGCGAAAAGCACTGTGCGAATTCCTTCGCGTGCCAAATCGATCTGGCGTGGATCGGCACCGGGCTTGAGAACGGTTCGAGATTGAGCCAGCCATGTCGCGTCCGCGCCGGCTTTCGCGATGTAGTCATCGATCCGGGACAGCAGCCGTTTACGACGTTTTTCGGCGCGTTGAATTTCTGTCGCGAGCGTGCCTGACAGCGCAACTTCAGTGCCATGCGCACCCACAGCCCGCCCGACTATCTGTACGCCCTGTGTTGCCAATCGCTCTAGTCCGACATCACGTTGAGGCGTGCTTCCCACCAGTTGAAGTGACGGTTGCGCCAGAGCGCGTTCAGAAGGTATCGAAGGATCTCGCGCCTCTGACAGAATACCTGCTTTGTCCATCCAGAGCATGATATCGTGGCCGCGATACACTCTTGGCAGCGGAACATGCGATCCAACGGCAAGCGTCACCTCGCGACCGGACAAATGCAGTTCCTCCGCGAGTTGAACTCCGGTGGCTGAACCGCCAACAACCAGTACGCGGCCTTCGGCGATGTCACCGGGATGATTGTAAGTTTCCGTCGTTACCCGTTCGATCTCTGGCGCCAAGCCTCTGGCCCAATCCGGGATTTTTGGACGATCGCAGGCTCCTGTCGCGATTACCACGGCACGACTGCGCAGAAGGCCTTCAGCCGTTTCGACAAGAAATCCTGCAGAGTCCCGGGTCACTGATACGACTGTCGTAAATTCACGGACCGGGGCTTCGAAGCTGCGAGCATAGCGGTTGAGGTAGGCGACGAGCTCGTCCTTCATCATGTAGCCGTCCGGGTCAGAGCCGTCATAGGTGTAGCCAGGAAGGCGGGTCATCCAGTTGGGCGTCAGCAGCCGGAGCGACGCCCAACGTTCAGCACGCCATCTGTTCGCGACGGCGCCTCTCTCGAGGACGATGTGATCGATACCTTCCGCAGTTAGGCAATGGCTTACCGCCAGCCCGGCCTGCCCGGCCCCGATCACTATGACATCAGAATACTCGGCCACCGCCTTGGTCCTCTTGCAAATAAGTCAGCCCGAAGTCGGGTGAACGGTGAAGTTGTCGAAGGCCCGGCGTGAAACCGGAACGATGAAGCCCTGGACGGTGCCGGGGCGGCGATTGTTGATCACAGCCATCTCTTGGGCAGCGATGCGGTTGGAGTTCGTGAAGCGAGCCATTTGTCAGGTCCTTTCGGGATTTAGGCGATCCACCCGCCGGACTTCGGCGTAACGGTGGGAAGGGTGAAGGCGCGTGCGGCGCGACGGATCACGCTCGCATGTACAAAGCGGGGAGAAGGGCGGAGCGTCATCAGCCAGCGCTCCGCTCGCGAAGCATCCGGGCTGCGCTAACATGGCGAGCGCGAATATCGTCATTCAGTCTTGGCGGGTTCTTGAACAAAGTTGGGAGCATTGGTCTTTCCTCTCGGTTTAAGTGGGGTGTGCGGAGGTTGGAGCGATCGGCCCCAACCCGCGCATTGGGATCAGGCTGCCATTTCGACAGTTACGTCCGTGCCGTTCTTCAACATGTCGAACACGGCGGAACGTGCGATCGACTGCTGAACAACCTTGGCAAGTTTCTCGGCTTCTGCGTCACCGTCGATTTCGACCGTCGCTCGGATTTTCTGGAAACCGTTGCGAACCTCGTTATCGAGTCCGAGCAGGCCCTGAAGATCGATGTCGCCTTCGACGTTGACGTTCACTGCATTCAGCTTGATCTGGCGCGCAGATGCGATGTTTGCGATCCCAGCCGTGATGCACGCGGCGAGAGCCGAAAGAAGGTATTCAATAGGTGTCGGTGCGTTGTCGCCGCCACACAACACAGCGGGGTGGTCGCCTTCGGCCACGAACGCTTCGCCGCGCTCATGCTCTTGACCGGCACCGAAGAAGCCGTTGATCGTTGCCTGGCTGTGCGTGCCGTTGACCCAAGCGCCGTTTGCGCGGAACTGGAACTGAGCGGCAACGGGCTGTTCACCCACCGCACCGATCGTTCCAAGAAGGGTAGGCACGTCGACGCCGTTCATGGCGACTTTCGCGGGCTTTTCCATTACGTCGGTTGTCATTTTGTTTGTGTCCTTTTCGATGTGTTCAGGTTTGTCGTTTTGCGTTTCAACCAGGGGCGCGGGGCCGCTTTCGAGCAAGCTTGAGGGAGGTTTTGAATGCCCCGCGCCCTGGCTACGAAAAGAGGTTTAGAAGGCGTTCGTTTCAGTTTGCGGTCAGAAACTCCTGCAAATGGTTTCGAATGTTTCAATCGGTTTTCCATTCGGTAAATCTCTGAGGAAAAACAAAAAAATACCCGCCGATACGGCGGGTGTCAGGTGATCCCCAGCAGCGCGAGAGTGAGTGCGCGCCGCCTCCGGTAAGCGCCCGATCTTTGGCGCCGGGCTACTAATCTCAGCGAGGGTGAAGCCACTTCGGAAGGTAGGAGTACGCGTTCTCGGCCGCTGCGTTCATGGCAATCTGCTGCGCCTGAAGCATGTCGCCGAGTGTACCCGCGTTGTAAGCGTCAAACGTCTCGGTCGCGCCGCCGATGTGTTCGCCTCCGACAAAGACTTGCGGGATGGTATGCGTGCCGCAGATCTCCAGAAGCGCGGAGCGCAGCCGCCCGCCATGATTGTCCTTTTGGAAAGCGACGGAATCGAGTTCAACGGCTTTGTAAGGAATACCCGCTTCTTCGAACATCTTTCGTACGGACCAGCAGAATTCGCACCATTCCAGGACGTACATGACGACAGGATGATCCTTTGCTGTTTGGCGGATTTCAGCCAGAGCGTCTGCATCGGCCGGCGGAAACGACGGCGGAGCGCTTGCCGCCGATACGTCAAACCGTATCGTTTCGGTGGAGCGGCTGATTGCGTGTTCTTCCTCGGACATTTCCACGCTCACGTCATCGAAAAGCGGAGTCGAGAGATAGCGCTCTCCGGTGTCAGGAAGCATCGCGAGGATCTTCGAGCCCTTTGGTGCGGTTTTTGCCACTTCAAGTGCCGCAGCAAATGTGGCGCCGGCAGAGATACCGACGAAGATACCTTCTTTTCGTGCAAGATCACGGGCGGCATTCATACCTGCCGCGCCGCTGATCGGTTGATAGGCATCGATGCGGTTGTTGGCCAACGCCTCTTGCACAACCTGCGGAATGAAGTCCGGTGTCCAGCCTTGCATCGGATGCGGGCGCCATGCCGGGTGTGCAGCGGCTGCGCTGCCGTCTGCATTGTACGACTGAACGTGATCGTTCTTCAGAAGCATGGCATTTTCGGGTTCGACCGCAATGATGCGGGTCGCCGGACTGTCCGATCTCAGCCGGCGGGAAACGCCGGTCAGGGTGCCGCCCGTGCCAAAACCAGTCACGAAGAAGTCTAACCCATCAGGTCCGAAATCTTCGATAATCTCGGCCGCCGTCGTGCGGGCATGGATGTCTGGGTTCGCTGGATTCTCGAATTGACGGGCGAGGAACCAGCCATGTTGAGCCGCCAGTTCACGTGCCTTCTTGACCATCCCGGTTCCCTTTTCGGAGGCAGGCGTCAAAACGACCTTGGCTCCAAGAAACCGCATCAGCTTTCGGCGTTCGATACTGAAGCTTTCCGCCATTGTCACAACCAAGGGATAGCCCTTCTGTGCACATACCATGGCCAATCCAATGCCGGTGTTCCCGGAAGTCGCTTCAATTACGGTCTGCCCGGGCTTCAGCGAGCCATCTTTTTCCGCTGCTTCGATAATCGATAGAGCTAGGCGGTCCTTTACAGAACCGCCGGGGTTGGCGGCTTCGAGCTTGACAAACATCTCGACGCCTTCGGGGGCGATATTGTTGATGCGAATGACTGGCGTGTTGCCGATAGTGTCGAGTACCGAGGTCTTTATGGCCATGATCGTGGTCCTTTTGTGAGCTTATCGCGCGTCGAAGTAGCGCTGAAAATTTGTGCCCCTCAGACCGGCTCGCCAGCGGTCACCCGCAGGCGAAGAGGTCCGGGAAAATAAGCGGTGTCTTTTGTCGAATTCAGTCATGTCTCGTTTCCGATTGAATGCTCAGAAGTTCCTGATGGTCGGATGCTTCTCGCGAGGTGGCATGCCGATATCGCGCAGCAAGTGGTCGTCGAGGTGTCTCATGGCCTTGCGGGTTTGAGCCTCCTCATGACGGGCGCGCATTGCGGAGAAGAATTTGTTCATGGTCGTTTCCTTTTTGAGTTTGGTGCGCTGGGCGCTGTTTCGATGGCGGCGTTTTGGCCGTTCCATGTTGCAACTGTGCGTCCGCAATCGAGGTATTGCGTTTCAAATGCTGCGAAGTGGGGATTATTGCAAAAATCGAAAAAATGATTATTAATCAGTGTTTTGTCGTGGCGGCGCTTATGTCGCCAAGCCTTGCGCCTGTTACAATTGAAACAGAACACCCGGGATTGGAAAACGAACTGAAACATGGGCCAACTAAGTTTGCGTCCATGACAGAGTCTTCGACGTCCGCCCGGGACATGGCCAATCTTTTGATCGATACGTTTGACGGCTTGGCTGAAGGTCTTGCCGTCTATGACGCCGATGAAAGGCTGGTTTTCTGCAACGCGGATTTTCGGAGGCAGCTAGAACCCGTTGCCCATATGCTCGAACCCGGAACTCAATGGCGGGACATTCTCCAGGCCTGCATTGAAAACGGGTTGGCGCTCGGCTTGCGCGAAGTGGAGGGTGATTGGCGCAAAGAGTGTGACGTTTTGCGCGAACTGACGTCGCCCAGAACTTCCGTGCGTGAATTGAACGGCCAATACTTCGATCTTTCATTCAATCCCATGAAGAACGGAGGGTTCTTCATAACTCGTGCAAACGTAACCGAACGGGTCGCGGCTGAACGGCGGCTGCGCGAACGGGAAGAGCTGCTGACGACCGTGTTCGATACGAACCCGACGCCCGTCATCATGGCGCGGATCGAAGACAGCAAGATCGTATACCTTTCTCCCGCGGCTCGGGAATTCTACGGCGACGCGGAATACGGCTCGTCTTACTATACATCCGCGGAAGACCGGGCGCGCTACATTGCGGACCTTCAGAAGCACGGACAAGTCAGAGATCGACGTTTCGACGCGCGTGCAGCCGATGGAACTCCGAGGCAAGTGTCGGTGACGGGGGGGCTGACAAATTACAACGGTGAACCTTGCGTGGTCTCGTCGGTGACCGACCTGACCACCACTTTGGAGCGCGAAGCGCTTATCCGTTTAGTGGTGGAAGCTTGTCCGGCACCCATTCTCATGATCCGTGCCGAAACCGGTGAGATTCTCTTTCGAAGCCAGAAGGCTATCGAGCTTTACGGAGAAACAGAAAGCGCGAAAGACTTCTATGTATCGGAGACTGACCGAGATGGGTTTCTCGGAGAAGTCCGACGGCATCGCGATGTCAGTGACTATCGGCTTCGGTTGAAGAACGCGTCGGGGGAGCCCTTTTGGTGTGCGGTTTCTGCCAGACTCATTCAATGGGGTGGTGAAGACGTAATCGTCTCGCACTCCCGCGATTTGACCGGCCAGCTCTCAATAGAGGCCGAATTGGCACGCCAGAGGGAACAGGCGTTCCAAAACGAAAAAATGTCCGCCTTGGGCAGTTTGCTCGCAGGGGTCGCCCATGAACTGAACAATCCGCTTTCTGTGGTCGTCGGCCATGCAATGATGCTGGCGGACGAAGCAGAAGACCCAAGCGTCCTCCGACAAACGAAGAAGATCCGCGACGCTGCGGAACGCTGTTCCAAAATCGTGCGGACGTTTCTGACCATGGCACGTGAAGAGCCCGTGCGCATGGAGATGATGAATCTTCGGGAAGTCGTCGAGACGGCAGTCGAGGTCGCTCGCTATGGGGACACGGGAAGTACGGTTCAAATCAAAACGGTCGTTGACCACGACTTGCCCGATGTATGCGGTGACGCGGACCAGATTACGCAAGCGATCGTCAATCTCATACTCAACGCTGAACAGGCGATTGTCGCAAGCGGTCGTGCAGGCACCGTAACGGTGCGTGCAGAACTTGATCGGGAACAGGACAAACTGCGCTTGGTGGTCGAAGACGATGGTCCGGGGATCCCGGATGACATCAGGGCGCGTGTTTTCGAGCCGTTCTTTACAACAAAAGGTGTGGGGCAGGGGACTGGCATCGGACTTGCGGTTTGCCATCGTGTTGTTGCAGCGCATGGCGGAAGCATCGCGCTTGAAACTGCGCACCCGCAAGGCACGCGTTTTACCATTTTGCTGCCCTTTGAACAGAAAACAAGGAAGACTAATCGTCAGGTGAAAGCGCCAGTTGAAGCGAACCCGGTCATTCGAGTTCTCGTCATCGACGACGAGGTCGAGGTTGCGGACCTGAACGTCGAGGTTCTGCAGCGGGGAGGCTTCGATGCAAAGGCCGTCTATCGGGCCGAGGACGCCTTCGACATTTTGCGCTCCGGTAACTACGATGTCGTGTTAAGCGATTTGAACATGCCTGACGTTGATGGTCGGGCGGTTTTCGATAGGATCTCGGCAGAGTTCCCGGAACTTTTGCAACGCACCGGCTTCGTTACGGGAGACACGATGGGACGCGCATCTCAGAAATTCCTGTCGGAGGCCAAAAGACCGTATCTTGAAAAGCCAGTTTCACCGCAGGAATTGCGCGCGTTCGTGGCCAGATTGAGCTCAGAAGGAACTTCCGCGTGAACACTGAAAGACAGCACAACATCATTGTCTGCGACGACGAAGTTGACCTGCGCGAGATGCTCCAAGAGTATCTGCAGAAGCGCGGTTATGCCGTCCGACTGGCCGAAAATGCGGAGGCTCTTTACGCGTTGGTCGAGGAAAGTGAGCCTGATCTCATAATTCTCGATATCAATATGCCGGGTGAGGACGGATTGATGGCGCTCCGCCGGCTCCGCATGGATCGCAACACACCGGTTGTCATGCTGACGGCCGCTGGTGAGACCGTCGACAAGATCGTCGGGTTGGAAATGGGCGCAGACGACTATCTTGGCAAACCAGTCGATCTTCGCGAGCTTGAAGCTCGGATCAAGGCAGTTCTCCGGCGGCACGCTGATCCTGTCCCGGCTCAGGCAACGTCGAGTGGTTCTAGCCGTGTGCCGTTTGGCGATCATCAACTCGATCTGGATGCGGCGAAGCTCCTTGATGCAGACGATGTCGAAGTCCCGTTAACCGCGATGGAATACCGGCTCCTGAAGCTTTTCGCCGAAAACAAGTCACGTGTCTTGAATCGCGACCAAATCCTGGAACAAGCCCATGACCGGTCCTGGGATCCTTACGATCGAAGTATCGACATTCGCATCTCAAGGCTTCGACGCAAGATCGAAAAGAACCCGCAAAAGCCAACGGTTATCCGGACCGTACGCGGCATTGGCTACGTTTTTGATCCTGACAACTGATTGTGATGCATTGAGGCTTCGCATCGGGGCGTACGATCAGGGTTTGGAGATCGAGAGCTGGTCGTCTGAACAATGCCTCTGATGCCGCGTGCCAAAGTACTTCGATCTTGGAAGGGTGGAATTCCATCGGTCTTCGTTCTATTGCACCTCTGGGAGATTCCGGTGGCTAAGCGAGACATTACATGATGAGCCGCATCGTAGATGTTTCGGCAAAGCTGTTTCGGGTGCCGTTGGCAGAGGTTTTGTCTGACGCGAAACACGGCGATCACACCCACTTCGAATTGATAACGGTGACAGTCCGTCTTGAAGATGGCTCTGAGGGTACGGGATACACCTACACAGGCGGCAAGGGGGGAGCCGCGATCTTTGCAATGGTTCGGCATGATCTCAAGCCGTTCTTGCTGGGCGAGGATGCGGAGGAAGTCGAGGCGCTTTACGACGCGATGCAATGGCACGTGCACTACGTCGCTCGCGGTGGCGTTGCATCCTTTGCTATTTCGGCGGTTGATATCGCGCTCTGGGACCTGCGCGGTCGCCGGTCGGGTCGCTCATTGGTCGAGATGGCTGGTGGCGCCCGAGATCGTTGCAATGCCTACGCTGGCGGGATTGATCTGAACTTTTCGCTCGAGAAGTTGCTTGTGCAAACCGAGGGTTACCTTGCGCAAGGCTTCAATGCCGTGAAAATCAAGGTCGGGCGACCCGATCTTTCAGACGATGTGGCGCGGGCAAACGCCGTGCGCAAAATGCTGGGACCTGATCGCTACTTCATGGTCGACGCGAATTATGCGCTTACAGTGGAAGAGGCCATCACGGCTGCCCGCGCTTTTTCCGAATGCGATATCCTCTGGTTCGAAGAGCCGACCATACCGGACGACTACAAAGGCTTTGGCCGGATCGCAGACGAAACGGGTGTGCCGCTGGCGATGGGTGAGAACCTCCACACGATCCACGAGTTCGAATACGCCTTTGCGGATGCCAAACTCAGCTTCATACAACCGGATGCATCCAATTGTGGCGGCATCACAGGGTGGTTGCGTGTCGCCGAGCTATCAAGAATTCACGGAATCCCCGTATGCTCTCACGGCATGCAGGAGCTTCACGTCAGCCTCGTTTCGGCACAGCCCAATGCGGGTTGGCTCGAAGTACACTCATTCCCGATCGATCAGTACACAACGCGACCGCTTGTCGTCGAAGGTCATCTCGCAGTCGCGCCGTCGGTACCCGGTACAGGCGTCACATTCGATTGGGAGAAACTTGAAGCCGCACATAAGGACAGCACGCAATGAGCACCATGTTCGCCGCACATTATCGCGGAAATCGCACGTTCACCGTCGATGAGAAGGAGGTGCCGAAGCCCGGCGAAGGCGAAGTCGCCGTTCGCATTGCCTATTGCGGGATTTGCGGTACAGACATGCACGTATATCACGGAAATATGGACGCCCGTGTGGGTTTCGAACGCGTAATTGGGCACGAGATGTCCGGCACAATAGATAGTATCGGCGCCGGTGTTGCCGGATTGAGCGTTGGGCAAAAGGTGGTCGTACGTCCGTTGGATCCCGACCTCGACTGCCCGGCAAGTAGGGCCGGGTATCCGCACATAAGCCACAACCTCAAGTTCCTCGGCCTCGACACGGATGGCGCGATGCAGGAGGTCTGGACCGTGCCCGCGCATACCATTCACATCCTCCCGGACGATATGCGGATGGATCATGCTGCTTTGGTCGAACCCGTCGCGGTCGCTTGCCACGATGTTCGGCTTTCTGATCTGAAGCCTGGCGAAGATGTCGTGGTGATCGGCGGTGGTCCAATTGGTGTTCTGGTGGCCATGGTTGCACGCGAAGCGGGAGGTAACGTTGTACTCTCCGAGGTGAACCCGCACCGTTTGGCAATTGCACAGAAGTTGGGTTTCGAGACGATCAATCCTGCTGAAACAGACTTGAAAGCTGCAATCGAAGAGCGAACGCAGGCCAAGGGGGCTGATGTGGTCTTTGAGGTGTCCGGCACCCAACCTGGTGTCGATGCCATGACAGCCGTGGCGGCTGCGCGCGCACGGATCGTTATGGTGGCCATCCACGCACAGAAGCCGCAAATTGATCTCTTTCAATTCTTCTGGCGTGAGTTGAAGCTTATCGGCGCGCGCGTCTATGAGCCCGAGGATTATGACAAAGCCATCTCACTAGTTGCGAGTGGCGCAATTGACGCCGACACTGTCATTACAGATGTTTCGCCTCTTTCCGAAATACAGACAGCTTTCGAGGCGCTGGATGCGTCACCAACGGCGCTCAAAAGCCTCATCAAGGTAGGAGCAGACGCATGAGCCTCTTTGATCTCAGTGGAAAAACAGCACTTGTTACCGGAGCCAAGCGCGGAATTGGCAGGGGAATGGCCGAAGCGCTGGCAGCCGCTGGCGCCGATATCATTGGGGTTTCTGCGACCCTTGCTCCCGGCTCGGAGGTCGAAGCCAGTATCACGTCGATGGGCCGTGGCTTTACGTCCTACGCATGTGATTTCTCGGACCGAAGCGCGCTGCATGATCTGGCCGCAAAAATTGAAGCAGACGGGCATAAGCCAGATGTACTGGTCAACAACGCGGGTACCATCAAGCGCAAGCCGGCGGCCGAGCATCCTGACGAATGGTGGGACGAAGTTATCGAAACCAACCTTTCCGCTCAGTTTGTTTTGTCCAGAGAAATTGGCAAAGGCATGATTTCTCGCGGATCTGGCAAGATCATATTCACCGCTTCGCTGTTGACCTTTCAAGGCGGTATCACGGTCCCGGGATATGCTGCCTCCAAAGGGGGGATCGGCCAGCTGACAAAAGCGCTTGCAAACGAGTGGGCGCCGTTTGGCCTGAACGTGAACGCGATTGCACCAGGCTACATTGCAACCGACAACACACAGGCACTTCGGGAAGATCCCGAGCGCTCCGAAGCCATTCTCGGGCGCATACCGCAAGGGCGGTGGGGGCGACCGGAAGACTTTGCGGGTCCTGTGGTGTTCCTCGCGTCGCGTGCTTCCGACTACGTCAACGGCGAAATCCTGACGGTCGATGGTGGCTGGATGGGTCGGTAAAGCTCTCCTGTCGCTAAATCAGGGTGTTTAGCGTGTTCACCGGCTTGTCGGAAGCGGTCAGCATGGGGAGGTGGGCGACGAAAACCAGAAGCATCCGAAGAAATTCGGGATGTTTCTGTTTCTGTCTAGAAGAATTGGAGCGGGCGATGAGATTCGAACTCACGACCCTTACCTTGGCAAGGTAATGCTCTACCCCTGAGCTACGCCCGCGTCCGTTCGCGTGACTTATAAACTTGTTTCGGGCGCTGCAAGTGAAAAAACCACCCAAACCGCAGATTGATGCCGAAGCTGTGAGGAACCGTGACGGCTGCACCTCTGTTCGATCAGCTTGGGACCCGGTACCCAAAGTGAGGCCGCACTTAGGAGAACAGATGAAAACCGCAGCACTCTTTTCGCTAGTTCTGACTGCATTGGCCGCCACCGCTCCCGCAACGCGCGCTCAGGAGGCCACAGTGCCGGAATCCGCCATGACGTTTTCTGCGATGGCGGATATCGTCAAGGCATTGGATCCTGACGCTACGGTATCTGCAGGCGGCATTGGGCTTACCATCGGCAATGTGCCGGTCACGATCGTCGCCGATGCGCAAGCAAATCGGATGCGCATCCTTGTGCCAATTGCGTCCGTCGCGGGATTGAGTGAGGCAGACTTTTTGCGCCTCATGCAGGCAAACTTCGATACGGCGTTGGATGCGCGATATGCTGTCGCAAACGAGAGGTTGTGGTCTGTATACATCCATCCGCTTGCAGAACTGGAACGTTCGCAGTTTGTTTCAGGGCTGGCGCAGACGGTGACACTGGCGCGCAACTATGGTGGCACTTATTCCTCCGGCGGGGCGATCTTTGGCGGTGGCGACAGCGGTGCGCTTTATCGTGAGCTTCTGGATCGAAGCGAGGAGCTTTAACCCTACCAGTCCGTGGGTACAGGCACGTCGGAGAGCAGCATCGCGATCTTCGCAGCCTCCGAACGGGGAATGTGGGGCAGAAGAACCCGGGTCGTAAAACTCCCATAGAGTTTGGAGTCTTTTCCGAAGAAAGACCAATCCCTGACTTGATCACGGTGGAATGCCACTGTGTCGCCTACGGCCGCGTCCTTTATGTGTTGGGGCGCGTTTGCAAATTGCCCGAGGAACCCATCCGGGGATGTCTGTGCAAAAGGTGCCACCCAGATCACTTCGGCATGCTCTCCGCCAGTCGGTATCGCAATCTTCACGGCAGCCCCTTCCATGGTTGCGCCGCTTTCAGTCAGGACATGGGAGAGAAACTGGTCGAAGTGGCGTCGTGCCGCCGACTCGGCGTCGTTCATGGCGGCATCGCTTGCGGAAAGCTGAACGACTGGACCGGTATCGTCTGCGGCAGCGCCCTGCCCAAGATTGGCGGCCACGGTTGCCGCGACTAAACAAAGGGTTGCTGAAAGCCGCACCTTGGTTCTCCATCGCATGTTCGGTCTCCCAATACCGTTGCACGATGAGTTTCGTGGGGAAATGGGCCGAAATGCCGCTGCAACATGGCCATTTCTGGGTATGAAGGCGGGCCTTAAGCCCCCGGAAACGCTGTTGGACTTGCCGGAACGATGGGAAGGGGCTAGGCATGCTGCGACTGCAGAAAGGGGGTTCCCCATGGCCGAATTCAAGAAAATCCTGATAGCCAACAGGGGAGAGATCGCGATCCGGGTGATGCGGGCGGCAAATGAGCTCGGCAAGCGAACCGTCGCGGTCTATGCAGAAGAAGACAAACTCTCGCTACATCGTTTCAAGGCGGACGAAGCCTACCAGATCGGAGCTGGTCTCGGCCCGGTGGCCGCTTATCTCTCCATTCCCGAAGTTATCCGGATTGCACGAGAGTCTGGCGCTGACGCCATTCACCCGGGCTATGGCTTGTTGTCGGAAAACCCCGAGCTGGTCGATGCTTGCGCGAAAAACGGTATCACATTCATCGGTCCGAAAGCCGATACCATGCGTGCCCTCGGTGACAAGGCCAGCGCACGAAAGGTCGCGATCAAGGCTGGGGTTCCGGTGATCCCGGCAACTGATGTCCTGGGCGACGACATGAAGAAGATCGCCAAACAGGCCGAGGAAATCGGGTATCCCATGATGCTCAAGGCTTCGTGGGGCGGCGGCGGCCGCGGGATGCGTCCGATCTACGGTCCGGACGAACTCGAAGAAAAGGTGCTCGAGGGGCGACGTGAGGCCGAGGCCGCCTTTGGCAACGGCGAAGGTTACCTTGAAAAGATGATCCAGCGTGCGCGTCACGTCGAGGTGCAGATCCTCGGTGACAGCCACGGCAACATATATCACCTCTGGGAACGTGATTGCTCGGTACAACGTCGGAACCAGAAGGTCGTTGAACGCGCGCCCGCACCGTATTTGAGCGGCGCTCAACGTGAAAAGATCTGTGGGTTGGGCAAGAAGATTGCCGAGCAGGTGAACTACGAATGCGCCGGAACCATCGAATTCCTGATGGATATGGATACAGGCGAGTTCTACTTCATCGAGGTCAATCCACGCGTACAGGTCGAACACACCGTGACAGAAGAGGTCACCGGCATCGACATCGTACAAGCCCAGATCAAGATCGCCGAAGGAAAATCGCTTGTCGAAGCGACAGGCACAGCCACGCAGTACGACGTTCAACTGAACGGCCATGCGATCCAGTGTCGAGTGACAACCGAAGACCCAACCAACAACTTCATTCCGGACTACGGTCGCATCACCGCTTATCGTGGAGCGACCGGCATGGGTATCCGTCTGGACGGTGGCACGGCCTATTCTGGCGCCGTTATCACGCGGTATTACGACTCTCTTCTTGAAAAAGTCACGGCGTGGGCGCCGACGCCCGAGGCTGCGATTGCCCGAATGGACCGTGCTTTGCGCGAGTTCCGTATTCGCGGGGTCTCAACCAACATCGCGTTTGTCGAGAACCTCCTTAAGCACCAGACGTTCCTGAACAACGAATACCACACCAAGTTCATCGATGAGACGCCGGAACTGTTCGATTTTTCGCCGCGGCGCGACCGGGCCACGAAGATCCTGACCTATGTCGCGGATATCACCGTGAATGGTCATCCAGATGTCGCCGGCCGTCCGCGTCCGCCTGTCGGTCTGCGATTGCCGATCGTGGCGAGCACCGCAGCCGAGACGGCCAAGCCTGGGACCAAACAGATCCTTGATGAATTCGGACCAGAGGCGGTTGCGAACTGGATGCTGGAACAAAAGCAGCTTCTGGTGACCGACACGACGATGCGTGATAGTCACCAGTCGCTGCTCGCGACCCGAATGCGCTCGATCGATATGATCAAAATAGCGCCGAACTATGCGCACGACCTTCCTGAGCTCTTCAGTATGGAATGTTGGGGCGGTGCCACGTTCGATGTGGCCTATCGCTTCCTGCAGGAATGTCCTTGGCAACGCCTGCGCGATCTTCGCGAGAAGATGCCAAACCTGATGACGCAGATGCTGCTGCGCGGCTCGAACGGCGTTGGCTACACCAACTACCCGGACAACGTAGTGCAAAGCTTCGTGCGTCAGGCCGCCGAAAGCGGGATCGACCTGTTCCGTGTCTTCGATCCACTCAACTGGGTCGAAAATATGCGGGTTTCGATGGATGCCGTTCTTGAGAGCGGCAAAGTCCTGGAAGGCTGTCTTTGTTACACGGGCGATATCCACGATCCGAACCGAGCCAAGTACGATCTGAAGTATTACGTCGACATGGCGAAAGACCTGCAGAAGGCGGGGACCCACATACTTTGCATCAAGGACATGGGCGGTCTGGTGAAACCTGATGCGGCTCGTGTCTTGGTTAAGGCGCTCAAGGAAGAAACCGGGCTTCCGGTTCACTTCCACACCCACGATACGGCTGGTATCGCATTGGCTTCCATCCTGGCAGCCGCCGATGCGGGCGTCGACGCGGTCGACTGTGCAATGGACTCGCTGTCCGGTAATACGTCGCAGGCGACGCTTGGCACCCTCGTCGAGGCGCTACGGCACTCGGATCGTGCGACCGGGCTCGATATCGACGCCATCCGCCAGATTTCGAATTACTGGGAAGCGGTGCGCGAGCATTACTTGGCCTTCGAAAGCGGCATGCAATCGCCCTCATCGGAAGTTTACCTTCATGAGATGCCCGGCGGTCAGTTCACCAATCTAAAAGCGCAGGCGCGCTCGATGGGGCTCGAAGATCGCTGGCACGAGGTCGCCAAGACTTACGCTGACGTGAACCACATGTTTGGCGATGTCATCAAAGTCACGCCGATTGCAAAGACTGTCGGCGATCTGGCCCTGACGCTGGTCAGCCAGGGTATGACTTGTGAAGATCTGCTAAAATCGAAATCCGATTTTTCGTTTCCTGACAGCGTCATAACACTGATGAAGGGGCAGGTGGGGCAGGCCCATGGTGGCTTCCCGAAGGACATTCAGAAAAAGGTCCTCAAGGGCGAAAAACCAATTGTGGAACGCCCTGGCTCTTTGCTTGAACCGACGGACCTCGAAGCTGAGCGAAAAAAACTTGAAGACCAGTTCGAAGAAACGATTGATGATGAGGACCTGAACGGATCGCTCATGTATCCCAGCGTCTTTGCCGACTACATGAACCGCCACGCAATCTACGGTCCTGTTCGCACTCTGCCCACGCGAACATTCTTCTACGGGATGACGCCTGGGGAGGAGATCTCAGCCGAAATCGATCCGGGAGTGACGCTCGAAATTCGCTGTCAGGCGATTGCCGATACGAACGAGGAAGGCGTGGCCAAGGTGTTTTTTGAGCTTAACGGCCAGCCGCGTATCATTCGGGTTCAGGACCGATCAGTTTCCGATGTAACGACTGCAAATGCCAAGGCGGACCGGACAAACCCGAACCACATCGGTGCACCGATGCCGGGTGTCGTCGCGTCTGTCGCGGTCGAGGCAGGAGCCGAGGTCAAGAAAGGCGATATGATCCTCACCATCGAGGCCATGAAAATGGAAACAGGTATCCATGCCGAACGCGACGCAACCGTAAAGGCCGTTCATGTGACGGCCGGTACGCAGATTGACGCCAAGGACCTGTTGGTGGAACTTGAGTAGAGCGACCTTTCACGGGTCATTTCTTCAAAACGACTAGGGTACGTATGCCTAAGCGCATTGCGCAATTCTCCCTTCTCGTCCCGGATTACGATCCGGCCATAAGCTTTTTCACGTCGATTGGCTTTTCGGTGGTAGAAGACACCGATCTCGGGGGCGGAAAGCGTTGGGTGCGCATTGCCCTGCCTGGGGCTGACACCGAGCTCTTGCTCGCGCGAGCTGTCGGCGAACGACAGGTTGCTGCCATCGGAGAACAAGGTGGCGGGCGCGTTTGGCTGTTTCTGGAGACTGAAGACTTCGCCGGCGATCTTGATCGGCTCAAAGCGGCCGGCGCCACAATTGATGGGGTCCCGCGGGACGAGCCCTATGGTCGAGTGGTTGTTTGGCAAGACCCTTGGGGCAACCGCTGGGACTTGATCCAATACGCGCGTGCTGATCGTGGCGGAACGGGCGAGCCGCAAACGACGCTTTAGGTGTTTTTCACCAAACGCTCAGACAGATCGGAGAGTTTGTCCACTCCGATCTGACCCATGCAGGAAATCATGTCCTGCTTGAGAATGCTGATAAGATGCTCCGGGCCCTTGGCGCCTAGTGCGCCGACGGCATAATGGAACGCCCTGCCCAGCATCACGAAATCCGCACCAAGCGCGAGCGCGCGCATGATGTCGAGGCCACCCGTGACCCCACTGTCAAAAACGATGGGGGTGTCCGGCACTGCCTCTCGAATTGCGGGCAGGCAGGTGATCGATGCGGGTCCACCATCAAATTGCCGTCCGGAATGGTTGGATACCCAGATCGCATCAACACCTTGACCAACAAGAATTTTTGCGTCTTCCGGCTTCTGTATCCCTTTCACCAGGAGCGGCCCATCCCAGCGTTCCCGCATCCATGCGATGTCATCCCAACTTGGATTGCCGCGGATCACATGACCAGCATGGGCAACCGATGTGGCCTCCATGTCCTTGGCATAGTCCTCGCAGAACTTCAGGCTCGGGATGCCTTCGCGAAGCGTCCCGATGGTCCATTCCGGATGGGTCATCATGGACCAGATCATTGCAGCATTCAGTTTCGGGGGAATGGTCAGGTTCGCACGCCGTTGGCGTTCCCGGCGACTCTCGAGAGGAACGTCAACTGTAAGAATAAGCGTATGGAAGCCGGCCTCTTTCGCGCGCCGTATCATGTCTGCGCGGATCTCGAGGTCTTTCGGCATGTAAAGCTGAAACCATCCCTGATCACCGATGTATGGCGCCAGAGTTTCGGGCACCACGGTTGCAACCGTCGACATGCAATAGGGTATGCCAACTCTTGCACAGGCCGCGGAAAGCAGTTTCTCTGCACCTGGCCACATGATCCCCGACATGCCTACGGGAGCGCAGCCGAACGGCAGCGGATAGTCGCAGCCAAGGAAGTTCGTTGAAAGGTCGGCCGCAGGTTCTCCTTCGAGGATCGCGGGCCAAAACTGGATCTCACTCAGCGCGTCTTGGTTGCGCCGATGCTGGTCTTCGCGCCCCGTCGCGCTGTCGAGGTACTCAAAGACGAAATGGGGAATGCGACGCCGCGCTCTTTTGCGCAGGTCTGATACGGCTGGATAGTAAGTTTCGAGGCTCATGACGCACCTCAGACCAGAGAAATCGGAAACGTGCAATATGGCACCGGTTACCCGGGAGTTCTTTCAGTAAGATCTTGGCAAATCAAGAACATGTTGTGCGAGGTAAGACAGGATCAAATTTGTCGAGATTGGCGCGACTTGATACAGGCGCGTTTCGCGAAATTTGCGCTCAACGTCATATTCCTCGGCAAAACCGAACCCTCCGAAGGTCTGGATGCAGGCGTTGGCTGCTTCATTTGAGGCGTCGGCGGCGAGGAGCTTCGCCATGTTCGCTTCGGCACCCGGATTTTCACCCATTTCGTAAAGTCTGAGGGCGTCCCGCACCATCAACTCGGCGGCCCGCATATTCGCATATGCGCGTGCAATGGGGAATTGGATGCCTTGGTTCTGGCCAATGGCACGCCCGAAGACAGTGCGTTCGCCGGCATAATCCACGGCCTTTTCAATCAGCCACTTGGCGTCACCAATGCACTCGGCGGCGATCAGTATGCGTTCTGCGTTCATGCCGGAAAGGATGTAGCGAAAGCCCTTTCCTTCCTCTCCGATAAGGCTGTCCGCGGGAATACGCAGATCGTCGAAGAAAACTTCAGTCGTTGCGTGGTTCATCATTGTGCGTATCGGTCGAATGGTAAGTCCGTTCCCGATCGCAGCCCGCATATCGACAAGAAATACCGAGAGCCCTGCGGTTTGTTTCATGCCTTCCTCAAGTGGAGTGGTCCGGGCCAGAAGTATCATAAGGTCGGAATGCTCCGCGCGACTGGTCCAGATCTTCTGCCCGTTCACGACGTAATCGTCGCCCTCACGGAACGCGGTTGTTTTCAAGGCTCCCGTATCTGTTCCCGATGTGGGTTCAGTGACTCCAAAGGCCTGCAACCTGAGTGAGCCGTCGGCGATGCCGGGCAGGTACGTTGATTTCTGTTCTTCGGAACCATGACGGAGAAGAGTGCCCATCGTATACATCTGCGCGTGGCAAGCGCCCGCATTGCCGCCAGACCTGTGGATTTCTTCGAGTATGGCAGCCCCCGCCGACAGAGGTAGGCCCGCGCCGCCGTACTCCTCGGGAATGAGTGCAGCGAGCCATCCCGCCTTGGTGAGCGCTTGAACGAACTCCGTCGGATAGGCCATGTCCCGATCAAGTTGCCGCCAATAGCTTCCAGGAAAATTCCTGCATAGTTTCGCGACGGCCTCTCGAATCTCGGAATGGTCAGCGTTGTGATCGAACATGGCGGGTTTCCTGAGGTGTGTTCGCATATAGCTACGGCGAGGAGGGCGGGGGCCGCAAGGTGGCGGCCGACGAAGCTTGGCGAAAGAACAATGCGCGAACACCCTTTATCTTCCCGACACCACGCGCTACCTTTTCATCATGAGCGAGTTTGAGGACTTTCCGGATCGCGTGCCCCTGTCGCAGCAGGCTCTTTCTGCCCGCCCTGTCGCGTATCTGGACGATCTGAACGCCCCGCAGCGGGAGGCTGTTGAGGCGCTCGACGGTCCAGTTCTGATGCTTGCAGGGGCGGGCACGGGAAAGACCAAAGCGCTAACCACCCGGATTGCGCATCTACTGAACACCGGCACCGCGCGCCCGAACGAGGTGTTGGCAGTCACCTTCACGAACAAGGCGGCCCGCGAGATGAAAACCCGCGTCGCCAACCTTCTTGGCCAGACCGTCGAGGGGATGCCATGGCTCGGGACGTTCCACTCCATCGGCGTGAAGCTTCTGCGGCGGCATGCAGAGCTTGTGGGACTTAAGAGCAACTTCACCATTCTTGATACGGACGATCAGCTTAGGCTTCTGAAGCAACTGATCGTCGCTGCTGGGATCGATGAGAAACGCTGGCCCCCGCGTCACCTTGCCAATGTGATCGATGGCTGGAAGAACCGCGCGATCACGCCGGGCAAGGTTCCGACGGCGGATCATGGGGCATTCAACCACCGGGGCGCGGAGCTTTATGCCGAGTATCAAGACAGGCTGAAGACGCTCAACGCCTGCGACTTTGGCGACTTGCTCTTGCACGTGGTCACCATCTTTCAAGAGAACGAGGACGTTCTCGAAAAATACCAGCGATGGTTCCGCTACATTCTGGTGGACGAATACCAGGATACAAATGTCGCACAGTATCTGTGGCTCAGGCTTCTGGCCCGAAGCCACAAGAACATCTGCTGCGTCGGCGACGACGATCAGTCAATCTATGGCTGGCGCGGCGCCGAAGTGGGCAACATCCTGCGGTTCGAGAAGGATTTTCCCGGCGCAAAGGTGATCCGGCTGGAGCAGAATTATCGCTCGACCCCGCATATTCTGGCCGCCGCGTCTTCCGTGATCGCAGCGAATACCGGGCGATTGGGAAAGACGCTCTTTACCGAAGAAACGGACGGCAAAAAGGTTCATCTCATCAGTCATTGGGATGGTGAGGAGGAAGCGCGTTGGATCGGGGAAGAGATCGAAAGCCTTCAGACCGGTACGCGGGGAATGGACGCGAAAAGCCTCAATGAAATCGCCATCCTCGTTCGCGCCTCCCACCAGATGCGCGCCTTCGAAGACCGATTCCTGTCCATCGGGCTGCCCTATCGCGTGATCGGCGGACCGCGCTTTTACGAGCGGATGGAGATACGTGATGCAATGGCCTATTTTCGGCTGGCTATCAGCACCGAAGACGACCTTGCATTCGAGCGTATCTACAATAAGCCGAAGCGGGGTTTGGGTGACAAGGCATTCCAGAAGATCCAGCTCTCCGCGCGTTCGAATGGCGTGTCGCTGGTCGAGGGTGCGAAACTTTTGCTGGATGCAAAGGGGCTCACCGGAAAGGCTGCGAAGGAGTTGGCGCTTCTGCTCGATAGCCTGACGCGCTGGCATCAGATGATCCGGGAAGAGCGCGATCACATCGAACTCGCCGAGATCATTATTGACGAATCCGGCTATCCCGAAATGTACCTATTGCCGCCGGACGAAAACGCGCCGGAAAAGCCGCGGAAGGCTCGCGATGCCGAAAGTGCCGGACGGTTGGAAAACCTGAAGGAACTCGTCAAAGCCCTGGAAGGGTTCGAAAATCTTCAGGGCCTTCTCGAGCATGTCTCGCTCGTCATGGACAACGCGAGCGACGACGAAGATGAAAAAGTTTCGATCATGACGCTTCATGCCGCCAAAGGTCTGGAGTTTCCGGCTGTGTTTCTTCCCGGCTGGGAAGACGGTCTTTTCCCGTCGCAGCGTGCAATGGACGAAAGCGGCTTGAAAGGGCTCGAGGAAGAACGACGACTTGCCTATGTCGGCTTGACGCGCGCCGAGGAATACGCAGTCGTAAGCTTCGCGCAAAACCGCCAGGTCTTCGGGTCGTGGCAGTCGCAAATGGCGTCCCGTTTCATCGACGAGATGGACGCGAGTGCCGTCGAAGTCCTTGGCGCTGCCGGGGAGCATGCGACCGCCGAAGTGCAAAGTGACCTTTATGAACGGGCCAGTCGTGCCGACGGATACAACTCGCCAGGGTGGAAACGCCTGCAGTCCAAAGCAAACGCGCGCGGTATGAGCCAGCCGCGAGAGGCACGGAACACCGTCATCGACCTCAATGCGGTCTCCGCCTTCACGGTCGGCGAACGCGTGTTCCACGACAAGTTTGGCTACGGCACGATCACGGCGATCGAAGGTGACAAGCTTGATATTTCCTTTGAGAAAGCTGGCTTCAAGAAAGTCGTCGCGAAGTTCGTGAAGGCGGCTGAAGCGGCCGATGATATTCCTTTCTGAGCCATTTTCTCGCAGCAGAGGAGATACTCATGATCTACGACGCAGACAGTCCCGAAGGCTATCTTGCGGCTCTGGAAAACGACTGGCGCAAGGAAAAGTTGCTGGCGATCCGCGAGCACTTCCTCTCGATCGACGGTGTGACAGAGGGCATGCAATACAAGATGCTCTCCTACAAACGCGATAGCGATCCGGTTGCGATCATGAACGCGCAGAAAGGGTACGTCAGCATCTATATGGACGATCTCAGCGTACTCGACCCCGACGGTTCCCTTCTCAAAGGATACAATTGCGGTAAGTCATGCCTTCGCCTGAGAAAGACCGACGGCATAGAAATCGTTCAGGAACTGGTGGCAAGACGGCTAAGCTGACGGCCCGCGCGCAGCCTTCGAGGCCTCGCCTACATCAAGCCCCTTGAAGCGAGCGGACCTCGAGAACTCCTTCGTTCCGCGACACCATCGCGAGAGCTGCGGCATGTGCCGCCGCGCCGGTCGTGAAATAGGGGATTTTGTCCATTAAGGTGACATTACGCATGGACCGAGAGTCCTCAATTGCCTGCGCCCCCTCCGTCGTGTTGATGACGAGGTCGACTTCGCCGTCCTTCATGACATCCACAATGGTTCGTCCACCTTCGTAGGCTTTGTTTACGACCTCAGAGGAAATGCCGTTTTCATTCAGGAACTTGGCGGTGCCTCGGGTGGCAAGAATCTTGAGGCCGAGGGTCTTCAGCATATCGGCGGTTTCGATCAGCTGGTCCGTCTTGTCTGCATCCCTGATGGAGAAGAAGACTGTTCCGGCCTCGGGCAGAAGTGTGCCTGCGCCCAACTGCGCCTTCAGGAATGCTCGCGCAAAGTTGCGGTCCCAGCCCATCACCTCTCCAGTGGAGCGCATTTCAGGACCAAGCAGCGTATCGACGCCGGGGAACCGTGCGAAAGGCATCACGGCCTCCTTTACGGAGAACCAAGGCGTGCGAAAGTCGGCCAGCGCCATGGGATCGCCCATCGGGATCACGACTTCGTCGGCAACGGGGGCGTGCGGGGGTTTCGCCGGGAAGACACTCAGCTTCTCGCCTGCCATCAACCGTGCCGCGATAGACGCAATCGCGGAGTCTGTCGCTTTCGCAACAAAAGGCACTGTTCGCGAGGCGCGGGGGTTCACTTCGATGAGATAAACCGCACCGTCCTTGATCGCGTATTGCACGTTCATCAGGCCGACGACCTGCAATTCACGTGCAAGAGCTTCAGTCTGTCGCGTGAGTTCTTCGATGATGTCCGTCGAAAGCGTGTGGGGGGGCAGTGAACACGCGCTGTCGCCCGAGTGTACACCTGCCTCTTCAATGTGTTCCATGATGCCGGACACATGCACCGCTTCTCCGTCGGACAATGCGTCGACATCCACCTCTGTCGCGCCATCGAGATAGCTGTCGAGCAGCACGGGGCTGTCGCCGGACACCACAACGGCTTCGCGGATGTAGCGCTCCAGCTGTGGCGTGTCGCGCACGATTTCCATGGCGCGACCGCCGAGAACATAGGACGGTCGAATAACCAACGGGTACCCGATTTCCTCAGCGGCTGTCATCGCCTCGGCATCTGTATGCGCAATGGCGTTCTTGGGCTGCTTGAGACCCAAACGGTTTACAAGATCCTGAAAACGCTCGCGGTCTTCAGCCAAGTCGATCGCATCTGGGGTGGTGCCAAGTATGGGGATGCCTGCATCGTTCAGGGCGTTGGCGAGTTTCAGCGGGGTCTGCCCGCCAAACTGCACAATCACGCCATGCAGTGTGCCGTTGGACTGCTCCGTGCGGAGAATTTCCATCACATGCTCGAACGTCAGAGGTTCGAAGTAGAGACGGTCTGACGTGTCGTAGTCGGTACTGACGGTCTCCGGGTTACAGTTGACCATGATGGTTTCGTAGCCGACTTCCGACAGCGCGAAGCACGCGTGACAACAGCAATAGTCGAACTCGATCCCCTGGCCGATCCGGTTCGGTCCGCCCCCAAGGATCACGACCTTCTTGCGGTCTGACGGCCGTGCTTCGCACTCGACGTCTCCCATAACCGGCGATTCGTAGGTCGAGTACATGTAAGGAGTTTGTGCCTCGAACTCGGCCGCACATGTGTCAATTCTCTTGAAGACTGCCGTCACCCCGAGGTTCTGCCGCGCACTGCGTACATTGTCTTCTGTTCGCCCGGTTAGATTGGCGAGGCGCGCGTCGGTGAAGCCCAGCATTTTGAGCTCACGGAGGCCCTGTTCGGTGAGTGGCAAACCGTTTTGACGGATTGCCTCTTCGGCGTCGATGATTTCGCGGATTCGATCGAGGAACCACGGATCAAAGCTCGTAACCGCCTGGATGTCTTCATTGCTGAGGCCGTGGCGCATGGCTTGCGCGATAACGCGAAGCCGGTTCGGTGTCTGCTTGGACAATGCGCCTGTGATGGCTGCCGTGTCTGGTGCACCGGGGATTTCGATTTCGTCAAAACCGGTCAGACCGGTTTCCATCGAGGCGAGCGCTTTTTGAACCGATTCATGAAAGGTCCGGCCAATCGCCATGGCTTCCCCGACCGACTTCATCGCAGTCGTCAGGTTAGGTTCAGAGCCAGGAAACTTTTCAAAGGCAAAACGCGGTATCTTGGTGACAACATAGTCGATTGTCGGTTCGAAAGACGCAGGCGTGACCTTGGTGATGTCGTTGTCGAGTTCGTCCAAAGTGTAGCCGACTGCAAGTTTCGCCGCGATCTTCGCAATCGGAAACCCGGTTGCTTTGGAAGCCAGCGCAGAGGAACGGGAGACGCGCGGGTTCATCTCAATAACAACCATCCGCCCGTCCGCCGGGTTCACGGCCCATTGGACATTGGAGCCGCCGGTTTCGACCCCGATTTCGCGCAGAACAGCGATGCTTGCCGACCGCATCATCTGGTACTCTTTGTCGGTCAGGGTCAAAGCGGGAGCGACTGTGATCGAGTCGCCCGTGTGTACGCCCATCGGGTCGACGTTCTCGATGGAGCAGACAATGATCGCATTGTCTGCGCGGTCGCGAACGACCTCCATCTCGTATTCTTTCCACCCAAGCAGGCTTTCGTCGATCAATACCTGAGCGACAGGAGAAGCTTCGAGGCCGCGCCGGCAGATTTCGAAATACTCATCGCGATTATAGGCGACGCCGCCGCCTGTGCCGCCCAGCGTGAACGCAGGTCGAATGATGGCAGGCAGACCAACGTCTTCCAGAGCGGCCATCGCAGCTTCCAGCCCCTTCGGGACGTCGTATTTGCCATCTGGCCCTTTCGGAGCGTCGACGATGGTCGCACGCGGGTTTTCCAGTCCGATGCGGTCCATGGCCTCCCGAAAGAGCTTTCGGTCTTCCGCCATTTCAATGGCGTCGCGCTTGGCCCCGATCATCTCGACGCCGAACTTGTCCAGTACACCCATCTCTTCGAGGGCAAGGGACGTGTTCAGGCCGGTCTGTCCGCCCATCGTCGGCAGGAGTGCATCGGGGCGCTCCTTCTCGATAATACGCGCGACGACTTCTGGCGTGATTGGTTCGATGTAGGTCGCATCAGCGAGGCCCGGATCGGTCATGATCGTTGCCGGGTTGGAGTTGACCAGAATGACCCGGTAGCCTTCTTCCCTGAGAGCCTTGCAGGCCTGAGCGCCCGAGTAGTCGAACTCGCAAGCCTGTCCGATGACGATGGGACCGGCGCCGATAATCATGATCGACTGAATGTCGGTTCTTTTCGGCATCGACGGTCCCCTCGCAGCTATCGAGCGCGCCACCGGTGCGCGCAAATTGTCGTGCGTTATAGGGATAAAGCTTCCGGGTGCAAGGGCCGGATGTCGTTATTCACCAGGCACCATTTGCGAACCGTGTTCGCGCAGACTTTTGCGTGGCAAAGCAAAGGCGAGAAGCGTGAGCGCTAGAAGGATCAAGCCGGCCGACGTTGTGGCGGATACGATCAGGTCTTCAAGCTCCCCAATCTCATGCAGACTCAGTATGTTCCGTACGATCACACTGAAAGGAGCCACACAAAGAACCAGCAATGCTCCGCCGCGCCAGCCCAATCGGTCGATCAGGATCGGCGCGAACACCAGGAACGTGATGTAATGGTAGAGCCAGCTCAACGGGGAAACCCAGGAAATGGCGAAAGCCGCGACACCCCAGAGTAAAGGGTCGCGCATGCGGGTCACGAAGGCCATCGCACAAAGCACGGCCAGCGTTGAGACAAAAGCGGCGAATTCGATCGTGCGGGCAACAGGTGCTTTCAGTCCCGCTTCCCACATTGCGTTGCCGCCGGACGCTTCGGTGTTGAAGCTCTGCATCTCTGCTACCGGGATTGTCATGGCTGCAAGAAGTGGGCCCAAGGACGTGTTGGCCCCGGAGATGACGTAACTTGCCGAAATCGCGGACAGCTCGTTCAAGAAAGCGGCATGGTAGGACCATGGGGACACCATGAGCGACGCTGCCCCAAGGGCCGCACCGAACCCAGAAAACGCCAAAACCGCGCGATAGTTTCTCATCGAAAGCCAAAGCAGCGCGAAGAACAACGGATAGATCTTCAACGATGCGGCCAACGCCAAAGCGGCCCCTGCCATGACCGGTGCGCCGTGACGTTCCCGCTCGATCGCGAGAAGGATCAGGAAACTTACCAGAATTTGGAACTGGCCAGTATGGAGCGGAATGGTAAACGCCCATAATTGCGCTGTCATGAACAAGCCGACCGTCAAGAACTGCAAAAGCGACATTTCCGGTTTCAGAATGCGCCACGCCAGGAAGAAACAAGCCGGTATCAGAATGCGGTTGAGCACGGTGGCGAAGACCTTGAAGTCTTCGAACGTGTAGCCGGTTGTGAAATGTGATGTCACCCAGCCCCAGAGCGGCGGGTAGACGAAAGGAAAAATCGACATCTCCAGCCCGTCTTCCACCGTTTTGGCGATCCACGGGAGGGGCGGCTCCATCGTGAAGACCCCGTCGCTCATCCGGTAGATCAGCGCCGGGTCTCCCTGTTCGAAGAAATACCCTGCCAACCAGACGGCGCGTAGATCGGCATTCGTGTTTTCACCAATCAGGACGGTGAGCGCGAACCAATACGCCACGGCAAGCAAGAACGCCGCCGACAGGGTGCGCGCCGACGTCGTTCCGTTCTGAGGCCTGTTTTCCGGAGCCATTTCGCGACCCGTTTCTTGACTGCTTGCCCTGATATCCTGCTGTTTTGTGGCTTCAGTGTGTCGTGTTCGGGGCATTGGCGTCGCGCAAGGGGCTAACCCTTGCTTGACTTCCTGCGCGCGCCAAGGTGTATCGGCGCGGATGACTTGAAAGGATGCCCGATGCACGCCTATCGCAGCCACACCTGCGCTGATCTGAACGCCTCGAATGTTGGCGAAACCGTTCGTTTGGCTGGTTGGGTCCATCGGATCCGGGACCACGGCGGTGTACTGTTCATCGACCTGCGCGACCACTACGGGATAACGCAGGTGCTTTGCGACCCGGACAGCCCCGTTTTCAATGAGGTTGAAAAGGTACGGTCTGAGTGGTGCATCCGCATTGACGGCAACGTAAAGGCGCGCGATGCGGACCTTGTGAACCCCAAGATTCCGACGGGCGAAGTCGAAGTCTTTATTCGCGACATGGAAGTTCTGGGACCGGCGGAAGAACTGCCGCTGATCGTCTTTGGGGATCAGGAATACCCCGAGGAAACACGGCTCCGTTACCGCTTCCTTGATCTGCGACGGGAAGCAATGCAGCGCAACATGACGCTCCGATCCGACGTTGTCGCGTCAATCCGGAAGCGTATGTGGGACAAAGGCTTCCGCGAACATCAGACGCCGATCATCACGGCCTCCTCGCCGGAAGGCGCGCGCGACTTTCTTGTGCCGAGCCGTCTTCATCCCGGCAAGTTCTACGCACTTCCGCAGGCCCCGCAGCAGTTCAAGCAGCTGCTCATGGTGTCCGGCTTCGACAAATACTTCCAGATCGCGCCCTGCTTCCGCGACGAAGACCCGCGCGCCGATCGTTCGCCAACGGACTTTTACCAACTCGATATGGAAATGAGTTTTGTCGAGCAACAGGACGTGTTCGACACTGTCTCGCCGGTCCTCCAAGGCATTTTCGAAGAATTCGGTGGGGGCCGTAAGGTAGATGCGGCCGCCGACTGGCCGCAGATTTCCTACCGCGACGCGGCCAAATGGTACGGCACCGACAAGCCCGACCTCCGGAACCCGATCAAGATGCAGGACGTGTCCGAGCATTTCCGCGGGTCAGGCTTTGCCATCTTCGCGAAGATTTTGGAGCAGGAAGGCACCGAGATCCGCGCCATCCCCGCACCGACAGGTGGCTCGCGCAAGTTCTGTGACCGTATGAACGCCTTTGCTCAGAAAGAAGGCCTGCCGGGCATGGGTTATATCTTCTGGCGCGACCAAGGCGAGGGCATGGAAGCCGCTGGACCTTTGGCCAAGAACATCGGGCCAGAGCGGACCGAAGCGATCCGTGAGCAACTGGGGCTTGGAGTAGGCGATGCCGCCTTCTTCCTTGGCGGCAAGGCCAAGGCGTTCGAAACCGTCGCCGGTAAGGCGCGCGTTGTTATCGGCGACGAACTTGGCCTGACTGAAACCGACCGCTTCGCGTTCGCTTGGATCGTCGATTTCCCGATCTACGAGAAGGACGAGGAAACCGGCAAGATCGACTTCGAACACAACCCGTTTTCGATGCCGCAAGGCGGGATGGCGGCGCTGGAAGGCGATCCGCTTGATGTACTGGGCTATCAGTACGACCTTGCGTGTAACGGTTACGAACTGGTCTCGGGCGCGATCCGAAACCACCGGCCCGAAATCATGTTCAAGGCCTTCGAGATTGCCGGTTACGGCGAGGACGAAGTCAAGAAGCGCTTCGGCGGAATGGTAAATGCGTTCCGGTTCGGTGCCCCGCCTCACGGGGGGTGTGCTGCCGGGATCGATCGGATCGTGATGCTCCTGGCTGACGAGGCCAATATTCGTGAGGTCATTCTTTTCCCGATGAACCAGCGGGCCGAGGACCTGATGATGGACGCCCCGTCCGACCCGACGGCTGAGCAGCTTCGCGAGTTGCGCCTGAGGGTGCTTCCGCCGGAAGAATGACGCCGCCGCTCTATACGGCCTCGGTGCCTGTGTTTCGCCACTATCTGGAGCGGGCGCGGGAACTTCTAAGCCGGATAGGCGGCGACGATGCCATTCTTCTGGCTCGGCTAGCACCAGATATGCTCACTTGCGGGGAGCAGTTTGCGACCGCTGCAGGTTTCTCTCTTCGCAGCACTTTTCCTTTGGCAGGAGAGCCGATACCGGAATTCCCTGATCTTGGAATGGACGCGGGTGGACTGGAGGCGCGCATTGCCTTCGCGAACGATCGGTTGTTGACGCTCCTGCCGGGGGCGTTCGAGGGGGCGGAAACGCGCAGGATCAAGCATCGTGCAGGCTTCGCCGAACTGGATCAGTCCGGCCAAGAGTATTTTTCGCTATTCGGCATGCCCAACTTCATGTTCCATCTGTCGATGGCCTTTGCCATCTTGCGGCAAAACGGAGCGGAAATCGGCAAGGCAGACTTCGATGGTTTGCATGACTATCCGCATGGGTTTCGCTTCTAGTTACAGGAGAGGATCAACATGAGTTTGGAAAGTTGGAGCCCGCCACCGTTCCCGCCACACAGTGAATTGACAGGCCGGTATGTGAGGCTTGAACCGTTGAGCCATGCTCATATCCCCGAACTCTGGGCCGCCCATGAAGGGCAAGGCCACGTTTGGGAATACATCCCGGCAGGACCTTTTGACAGCGAAGCCGCGCTGGGTGCCTGGGTTGATCAAGTGCGAGTGTTGCCGGATCCAATGCAGTTTGCTGTTCGCATGGAAGAAGGAATGCTTGGCGGGACCCTGTCTCTCCTTCGCATCAACCCCAATGCTGGCTCGATCGAAGTTGGCTACATCGTTTTTACGCCGAGGCTTCAAAGAACGCGAGAGGCGACCGAAGCGATCTATCTGACCATCAAATGGGCCTTTGAAGCCGGGTATCGTCGCTTTGAGTGGAAGTGTAATGCGGCCAACATCCCGTCCCGTCGAGCGGCAGAGCGTTTTGGATTGTCATTCGAAGGGGTCTTTCGGCAGGCAGCCGTCGTAAAGGGCCGCAACCGGGACACTGCATGGTTTGCCGCAATTGACAGTGAATGGCCCGAGTTGAGAGCGGCCTTCGAACGGTGGCTGCATCCGGACAACTTCGATGCGACTTGTACTCAGCAGGTGCGATTGGGTGATTTGACCGGCCCCATCCTTGTTGCACGCGATCCAGCATTGTAACCCGGACGTCATGTTGGAGACGCTCCGCAATGAAGGTTTCGATATCCTGACGCGCAATCACGCGGAGGCGATCCTTGCACAGGATTTTCCGAACGAGCTCTCCATGTTATCGCGCATCCTGTCGGAGTTTCGCATCTCCCTGGCTGAAATCGTGCATGGCGGCGGCGGCGAGGCAGGGCTCACGCAGCGCCTGCGGCACGAACTTTCGGACGTCGGTTGGCGCAAGCACAGTTTCAGGGTTGAAACCATTGTCGATGGGCATGCGCGCGCGGGCATCAGCCACGAGGTGGATCACGTCAAATTTGCCGAAGCAGGCGCGTTAGCTCTTGAAATTGAGTGGAACAACAAGGACCCGTTTTTTGATCGCGATCTGGAGAACTTTCAGCGCTTGCACGCCCTTTCGGCCATAAGTGTCGGTGTCGTTGTCACGCGCGGTGGGTCAATGCAGGCGGCATTTCTGGAACGCATTACTGCCTGGATGAAGGGTGAAGGCTTGTCCTCGGAAGATGACCTTGACCGCCTTGGTATCGGGGCGCGCACCCCGGCGCAGCGGGCCGCGGTTTCAGAGCAGGTCGCCCGGGGAATGCCATTCGCGGAGGCCTTTGCGCGCAAGTTTGTGGCGGACAAATTCGGTCAGGCCACCACGCATTGGTCAAAACTTGAAGAGCGTGTGAGCAGAGGTGTTGGCAACCCGTGTCCGCTTTTGCTGATCGGGTTGCCAGCTTCCATCCTGACCGACTGATCGGCCGCCGAAAACGCGTTTCGGCGGCCGATGATATCAGGTCGTCATCGGGTACAGATGTACTCGGGTGCCGAGGGGCACGCGGCCATAGAGGTCGGTGACATATCCATTCGTCAGACGAGCGCAACCGTTCGACACGCGTGTGAGAATCGTGTGCGGCAGGTTGGTGCCGTGGATTCGCAGCATCGTGTCACGCCCGCGCTGGTCGAAGAGATACAAGGCCCGAGCCCCAAGCGGATTTCCTGGGCCGCCGGGCATGCCGTCTTCCCACTCCGCGTATTTCGGGTTGCGTTCGATCATTTCCGCGGTCGGTGTCCAACTCGGCCATTCCTTCTTGGCACGAATGACATAGGAACCGGGTTCCCAAAGGTGGCGTTGAGCCACACCGATGGGGTAACGGATCGCGCGACCCTTCTCCATTGTCCAATACAGAGCGAATTCATCCGGTTTGACGTGAATCACACCGGGCGTGGTGCTTCGTCCAACACGGATGATGCGCGCCTTGCGCGGATCGATCGCGTTTTCGTCTTCATCTTTGGTTTGCGCGGCAAATACCGGATTGGCAGCCACGGCAGCAGCCACGGCGGCTCCGCCGAGCAGCAGGTCTCTTCTTGGCAGCATAACTCTCGCCTCGTTAATACAATCCCCGAAGTGAGAATAATCGGCCATTTGTGGCGCGGCCATGGCCTCACCAGAACGTTATTCCGGAATTTTATTGTTATGTGTCTTTTCGGTTATTCCGCCGCGAGACTAGAATTGTAGCTGTAGGTCTTCCAATCAGGCTTGTAATCGGCATCGGCCTGATTGCCCCAGACGGTCCATCCGTCCCGAATTCCGCGTCCGAACAGTTCCAGATAAGGTCCCCAGGAACACTCTTCGATGATCCGATACTGCTCATCCGGCTTGCGCGAATGCTCCCGTTTTCGGCTTTGGATCATGTTGACTTGTCTTCGACCCGGCGCTTCGGTGCGCACATTCTTACCCCGTGTGCCGAAAAGCAAAATCTCGGTCACATTGCGAAAGTAGAAGCCCACGCCGCGTCCATCAGAGCCGCCGTCTTTGCGTATCTTGTGCCAAACGATGTTGGATTTGTAATCGAAGCCCCAAGCTTTCAGCACTTCAAGGCCTTCGGGCAACAACGCATTTGGCACCCAAAGGTAGCAATGTGCACGGTCATCGAGATGATCGGCAACCGGAAGCGCACAAATCTCTTCCAGCTCCATGGTCGGGTAACGGGCAAGCCGTTTGTGTTCAGGCGCGACCTTTCCGGTTCGGTTCACGAACCTCCAAGGTGGATCGGCCAAGACGGTACCGAATGTGTCGTCACCCAGAAAACCGGCTAAGTCTTGTGCTGCACTGCTCGTCATATCCAACATGATGGTCGCTTTGCTCATCTATTGCCAGTGGAACAATACAAGAACATCCTTGCTCATGCAAACTGTCAAACCGGTTCAAGCGCCGCAACATGCCTGTCTATCGTTTGGGCAAGGCTGGAGGCGGTGCCAAGGGAACGATCTCCCTGCGAGAGGGCCATGGCCGTATCGCCGATTGTGGCCAACGCCGTTCCACCGGCAGATTTGGCAAGCCCTTCCAGAAAGCCGGCCACGTATTTGAGTGTTTTGTAATCCGGGTCCGAGTGGAGCAGTTCCGCGGCCAGTGTGAGATAATCCCTTAATGCAATCGGGTCAGGCTGCACGTTGTCGGCATGAGGGCGCGAAACAGCCCTCGGCCGCGTTTCCTCCGGCAGAAGGGACAAGGCCGCCGACTGGAACTGCGCTACCGATGACAACGGCTTGGCGAGGAATATGTCCGCACCGGCGTCCATTGCGGCTTGCTGAAGCGTCTCGTCTCCAGAAGTGGCAATGATCCCGTCTATTCGCGGATCAGATTTCGCCAACCTGTCGATCAATTCCAGTCCGGAGCCGTCTGGCAATCCAAGGTCCACAACGGCAATCCGGGGCCGGTAGGTTCGTAAATGGCGTTCAGCCGAGGCCAGGCTTTCGGCGCGCCTGATTCGGGCACCTGATCGCTGACAGATAAGGCGCATCGCCTCACATGCGTGGCGACTGTCCTCGACCACCAGCACGATCGTACCAAGCAGAGGACGCTCGGCAGTAGGCGGCTGAAGCATAACGAGTTCTTCGAGAGATTCGGGCATTTCAGACCCTCCAGAAGCAGCGTGTCAGCTATTTGGACCGAGAATGGCTAATGCCGCGTTAATGGCGAAATGCGGCGCTCTGTCCCTTGCCGTGGAGGAAGGGCGTGCCATAACGCCGGGTGACATCAGCGAAGGGTGGAGTCATGATCGGACGGTTGAACCATGTGGCGATTGCGGTGCCGGATCTCGAAGCCGCAGCGGCGCAATACCGCGATACTTTGGGCGCCGAGGTGGGGGCACCGCAAGACGAGCCGGATCACGGTGTAACGGTTGTCTTCATCACATTGCCAAATACGAAGGTCGAACTGCTTTATCCGCTGGGCGAGAATTCACCCATTGCAGGTTTTCTGGAAAAGAACCCGTCAGGCGGCATCCATCACATGTGCTATGAGGTAGAGGATATCAGAGCGGCCGCTGCAAAACTCACGGCGTCCGGCGCGCGCGTTCTGGGCGACGGCGAACCCAAGATTGGTGCGCACGGAAAGCCGGTGCTTTTTCTGCACCCTAAAGATTTCACCGGCACCCTGATCGAACTGGAGGAAGTCTGATGGGTGTCGTCTCTGGTCTTGTCCTGTTTGCTGTCGTCTGGTTCATGGTGCTTTTCGTCGTGCTGCCGATCCGGTTGGAAACGCAAGGCGATGTGGGCGAGCAAGTTGAGGGCACACATGCCGGTTCGCCTGCCACGGGGTTTTCGATGAAGCGTCGGGTCCGTGTCACGACACTTTGGGCCATTCCAATTTGGGCAATTATCGCCTCGGTGATTATTTGGGGCGATATCAGTGTGCGCGATATCGACATGTTCGGCCGAATGGGCCCAAGCTCAGAAAACTGAACGCAGTTTGATCTGAGTTGACGCCGCGCAGTCGCGTGGGCCATTGCTCCGCGCTTTCGTCAGCCGGCCTTGTTCAACCGGTGATAAAGGTGGGTGAAGGTCGCGGCGCCAAGAATCGGGATCACGAGGTTCATGATTGGGATGGAGAGAGGCAAAGCCATCAAGGCGCCTGCGCTCCAAATGGTTAGCAGATTTTTGCGGAACGACTGACCGGCCTCACGTCGACCAAGGCGTCGGACCGCAACCATACGGTAGTATTCACGACCAAGCAGGAAGCCGTTCAGCCCATAGAAAACGAAAGGGGCGAGGGGCGTGAAATAGAAGATCAGAGCCGCCAGGTTTGCGACTACGAGAATGCCGAGAAAACTAAGGGATTCTTTGATGTTACCAGCAATGCTCACGCTGGGTGCCGGCCCAAGATGCGGGTAGTGGCGGGCCTCAACAGCGTCTGCGACTTCATCAAGAAATATGCCGGTGAAGGCCGACGCCACCGGGATCATCAGGAAGACGGAAAGAACCAGCATCAGAGCCAGCGATCCCCACGACAAAAGCGCGTTGGAGATACCGATTTCTCCGATCCACGGCAGGCTCATCGTGTCGGGAACAAGCCATGCGATTCCCCAGAATGCGAAAGCATAAAGCCCAACGAGCAACAGAAGGGTCAGCCCGATGCCGCGAATGAGGACGCCGCGAAAACGCGGGTCTGACACTTGGGAAAGGGCGGTCGCGAATGCAGCAAAGATCACGCGTCGATCCATTCCGTTATGGCGTCAATATCGGGACGAGGGCGATCGGGGGGTACGCTTTTCTCCGTCCCGATATGGATGATTCCAGCAATCCACTCATGCGGCATCAGGCCAAGATGACGCTCGCGCCAATCCGCATCGTGACTTGCCCAACCCGACAACCAGTTGGCGCCCCAACCTGCTGCGAGAGACGCATTCAAAAGTTGCATGCACACTGCACCAGCAGAGAGAGATTGCTCAATCTCCGGGATTTTCTCAGATGGTTTGGGGCTGACAACCACGATTACGGCCAACTCGGCGTTCGCGTATTCCAGAACGGCTTTCTCAACCTTGTCTTCTGGCTGACCGAGTTCTTTGCCCTTTTCAGGCAGTGTTGCGGCCAGCCGTGAGAGCGCAGGTTTTTCAAGAACGAGGAAACGCCAGGGCTCCAGCTTACCATGGTCCGGGCTCCGAGCCGCCACGGTTAACAATGCCTTAAGCTCTGTACGGTCGGGAACAGGTCCCACCAGTGTCTTGGCGGGCCTTGAACGGCGCGTTTCGAGAAATGCCAATGCGGCCGGGTTTGGATCGGGCATGGGGTCTCCTTCCTTGAAGGAGAGGTAAGCGGTCATGTCTGGATTGTGAAGAAGGGTTCAGGCGAGAACCTCTGCCATCTCATCAATGAGTGTCTCGACAAACTCATTGAAGCGGTCGGAAGGTTGGCGCGCTTCCAAGGTCGATGCAAAAGGATCAGGCGCGTCAATGGCGCTTTCCGCCATCTCGGCAAGCACGGCGTGGCCACAGAAAGGGACATACATTTCCGAGTAGCCCCCTTCATGCGCCATGACGAGCCGGTCCTCACAAATGTCACTCGCAAGGTCCATGACCTGGCGTGTCATCTGTCGGAAGGTGTCCGCACTGGCGAGCATGCGGGAAAGCGGGTCAAACGCAGCTGCGTCAAGGCCACAGGCGATTATCAGCACATCCGGTTTGAACGAACGTATGGCGGGAAGTGCAATTCGCTCCATAGAAGCCATGTAGCCCTTGTGGCCGGTGCCCGGCGGCAGAGGAATGTTGAGGTTTGCACCTTGTCCGGCCCCACGCCCTCGATCCGCGAAGTCGCCTGTATCCAATGGATAATTACGCTCCTGATGGATTGAAACGGTAAGAACGTTCGGGTCTTCGTAGAATATAGCTTCCGTGCCGTTCCCGTGGTGAACATCCCAATCAAGCACCGCAAAACGTTCTGCGAGGCCTGCTGCGCGGCAAGCCTCAATGGCGATCGCTATGTTGGCAAGCAGACAGAAACCGTTCTGCCAATCCGGCAGGCAATGATGCCCGGGGGGTCTCGAAAGGGCATACGCGTTTCGGCAAGTTCCATTCAGTACAGACGTCATCGCACCGGTGACCAAACCGGCTGAAAGCGACGCGATCTCGTATCCATCCGGGCCGTAGGGCGCGCGCAGGCCGGTTTCCCCTCCACCGGCGAGGGCGGTATTTCTGAAGGTTGTCAGGAAATCGGCGGGATGAATGCGGCGAAGGTCCTCCTCCGTTGCGGGGGCTGCACTTGAAACCCGAAGCTCTTTGACAAGTCCGGTGACCTCAACGAGGTTCTTTAGGCGTCGCTTGGTTTCCGGGTTCTCCGGTAACCCCCCCGCAGCCGCAGGTTGGATCAAGCCTCCAACAGGCGCAAGGAAGGCATAATTGCCACCGGAGTGCCAAAAGCATCGCTCATCTACAAAGAAGCCAGTTTGGCCTGTCATGCATCGCCCGGGGCTTCGAACCCGATCTCCTTGTGACTGCCATCACAGAACGGTTTGTTCTTCGATGCACCGCACCGACAGAGAAACGCGCGCGCGCCACGATGAAGTCTGTGACCTGTGCCGGATGTTATCTCAAGTGCGCCTTTTGCTTCGATCGGACCATTCTCGTGCGGAATGATTTCAATGACTTCGTTTGGGTTATCGCCAGGGGCGTCCTTCCCGGAGGCGGCTGGTTCGCCGGTGGCTTTGAACTCGGCCTCGACATGACTGTAGTCGCAATACGGCATGTTCTTCGACTTGCCGCACCGGCAGATCGTGGCCCGTGTCATGGCTTCGCCGTTAACGCTCAGGTTGCCGTGAAAAGCATTTGGGCCGTTCTCGAGCGTCGATACGCGGTTGATCCCCGGAGGAACCTCTTCAGCATCCGGCTTGGAAAACGCGAGCGCGCCGGACGGGCAAGTGCGGATCATCGCTGCAATTTCTTCTGCCGACGCACCGTCGGGATCGACCCAGGGGCGTCGGCTTGGATCGAAGACTTGCGGCAGCTTCAGAAAACAGTTTCGCGCATGTATGCAGCGTTTCATGTCGAAGCTGATGGAAACGTTGTGTCCTGTGTAAGTTTTTGGCATCGAGCGCACCTCCACGATCAAACCCTAGCTGCACCGTGGAGAAATGAAACCCTTTCGGCAAAGTGGCCAGTCCGAGCAAGGGCGACGGAACGACAGCAGACAGCGGAATCCGTCAGGCGGTTAGTCCGTCAGGTTCTGCGAGACCATTGGCGCGGCAGCATGCCGTGACCGTGTTTGCCAAGAGGCAAGCGATCGTCATCGGGCCAACACCACCGGGGACCGGGGTAATCGCCCCCGCCACGTCCGCACAGCTTTCGAAGTGGCAATCACCGACGAGCCGGGTTTTCCCTTCGCCCTTTTCCGGGGCATCAATCCGATTGATGCCCACATCAATGACCGTGGCGCCGGGTTTGATCCAATCGCCGGGCACCATCTCGGGGCGTCCTACGGCGGCAACGACGATGTCGGCGCGCTTTACGACCTCGGGTAAGTCCTTGGTGCGGCTATGGGCGATCGTGACCGTGCAACTATCTCCGAGCAAGAGCTGCGCCATCGGCTTGCCGACAATGTTCGAGCGCCCGACCACAACGGCGTCCAGGCCGGACAAGCTTCCATGGTGATCGCGGAGCATCATCAGGCAGCCGAGGGGGGTGCAGGGCACCATGCTTTTCTGCCCTGTGCCGAGGAGGCCGACATTCGAAATATGGAAGCCGTCGACGTCTTTGGCGGGGTCGATGGAGTTGATCACGAGGTCTTCATTGAGGTGATCGGGAAGTGGGAGTTGAACAAGGATTCCATGAACTTGCGGGTCAGCATTCAAATCGGCGATCAGGCTCAGAAGCACCTCCTCGGAGGTGTCGGCCTCGAGTTTGTGCTCGATCGAGTTCATGCCGACTTCGACCGTTTGCTTGCCCTTGTTGCGCACATAGACCTGGCTTGCTGGGTCTTCTCCGACGAGGACAACGGCAAGACCTGGCGTGATGCCGTGCGCTTCCTTCAGGCGGGCGACATGGGTGGCGACCTTCTCGCGGACAGTGGCAGAAAAAGCTTTTCCATCAATGATTTGGGCTGACATGATCTCTCCCTCGTTTGAGGCACATATAGTGCGACGTGGGGCCGAGGTCGACGCCAAAAACGACGCTCAAATGAGGAGGGACGCCGCGCCTTCATGTTTCAAAAGCGCGACCTTGGTTTCGATGCCCGTGCCGCCGGAAAAACCGCCAAGATTGCCGGTGCCGAGAACGCGGTGGCAGGGGATGATGACAGGGATCGGATTGCCGCCGCAGGCCTGCCCAATGGCCTGGGCAGGAACACCAAGCGCTTTGGCGAGGTCTCCGTAAGTTCTTGTTTCCCCAAATGGAATTTCAAGCATGGCGGTGCAGACCTGTTTTTGCAGGTCCGAGCCATGGACTTTGAGGGGCAGGTCGAAGGTCTCTCGCGTCCCATCGAAATAAGCCGTGATCTGCTCTGCCGCGTCCTTCAGGAGCGGGGAGGTTTCGGATGGGCCGTCTTCCCAAGCGACACGGGTGATCGCGCTCGCATCTTCGGTCAATGTCAGGGATCCGACAGGGGTTTTCATGGTCAGGCGGGGCATGCGGCCAAAGTGGCGCGCAAACAAGGTTAATGCAACGGGCGAACGGTGGGGCGGTGCTGCAACGAGAGGGCCGTATTAACCGTGATTACTTCTGGAAACGGCCGAAATCGCGACATCGGTATCACGTCGGTGCGACGTCGGTATTGCGTCGGTGCTTTCTGCGCCGAATGCCCAAAATCGCATCCGGGCGGCAGCGCGCGGTAACGAAGGTTGCTGTGGTGTTAAGGTTTCAAACACCTTTCTACTGCGGAGTTGAACGCCTCCCAACGAATAGAGTCTCTGCAGGATCGGCCGTGTTGCGCGGGGGATGTGCAAAAAAGCCATCAACCGATTTCTTTTGCATCCAACCCGCCTGTGACATCCCAAAAGCGCGGCCTAGTTCTGAAGCATGAAATGTCTTGAAATTACCTCGTCCGAACAGTTGTGGTCATGGCTCGCTGAAAACCATGCAACTCGGGACAGCATCCGCCTCGTCACCTGGAAGGCAGCCAACCCGGACAAGTACGTCGGACGCGAAGAGGTGCTTGACGCCTTAGTGGCCCACGGGTGGATTGATGGACGGCGATTTGTGGTGGACGACGATCGGACCGCTCAACTCATCTCACCTCGGAAGCAACAGGCTTGGTCGAAAACCTACAAAGACCGCGCCGATCGGCTGAAACGTGAGAAGCGCATGCATTCATCTGGTGTCGCCTCGGTTGAAGCGGGTCGCGCCTCGGGGCTTTGGGACTTCTTCGATGACGTCGATGCGTTGGTGGTGCCGGACGATCTGGCTGCCGAGCTAGACCTCGGGAAATGGGAGGAGTTCGCTCCGTCTTACAGGCGAAACGTCTTGCGTTGGATCAAGCTCGCCAAAACACCCGAGACCCGATGCAAGCGGATAGCGTCCGCCGCAGCTGCCACGCGCGAACAAAGAAAGCTGCCGCAAATGTAGCGTTACAACAACAGTCTGCTTTGCGGAAAAAGTGACCATTTTGGCCTTGTGCGAAACGGAGCTGTGCACATCACTTCAATTTCCATGATTTGACCAAGCTTGGTCGAGCCAAAGGGTGTGCTAACGCCCTTTCCTCCATTCTAAGTACACACCGATTGGGATTAAGATCATGCCGATTATTCCAGGCAAAAACAGGCGGTTGTCGGACATATCGTCAAACTCGAAGACATAAAAATACAGTCCAATGATCCAAATTATTCCGGGCACAACGTACTTGGACTTTCTCATTCGATCACTCTTTTGAACGCTGCCAATCCGCACTTTGCCGGTGTATCTAACGCTTGGCAATATTGTAGGATTTGGCTCAAAGCGGACGTCTGAGCGCGGAGCTAAAACACTCGCACAAATGCACCAAAACAGTGCCAGCCGCGGTGGCAGACTGGCACTGTAGATTGTCAGCCCAACGCGTCGTTGCATCTTCCGCAGACGCCGGGATGGGCATGAAGGCCGACGTCGGGCAGGAGCTTCCAGCAGCGCTGGCACTTCTCGCCGCTCGCTTTTTCGAAGACCACGCCGATGCCGTCGGTCTCGGGCATGCGGAAGGCTTCGGCTGGGGCAGGGTCGGCGGTGACGGTGACGTCGGAGGTGATGCAGATATCTGCGAAGTCGACCGTCTTAAGCGTCTCGATCACGGACGCGTCTTCGACATGCACCACCGGGGCGGCTTCAAGCGATGCACCGATGACCTTGTCGCGGCGCTGCACTTCGAGGGCGGCGGTGACGACGCGGCGGGTGCGGCGGATGCCGTCCCATTTTGCTGCCAGTGCGTCGTCGCGCCATGAGGCCGGGGTTTCCGGGATGTCCTGAAGGTGGACGGAACTACCCTCGCCATCGAAGCGGGAAAGCCAGACGTCTTCCATCGTAAAGACCAGCACCGGCGCGAGCCATGTGGTGAGGCGGTGGAACAGGATGTCGAGCACGGTTCGGGTGGCGTTCCGGCGTTCGGACGGGCCGTCGCAGTAGAGCGCGTCTTTCCGGATGTCGAAGTAGAAGGACGACAGGTCGACCGTGGCGAATTCGAAGATCGCGCGGAAGACGCCCTGGAAGTCGTAGGCGTCGTAGCCCTTGCGGACCTTTTCATCCAGTTCGGAGAGGCGGTGGAGGACCCAGCGTTCAAGTTCGGGCATGTCGGCCGGTTCGACGCGTTCCGCGTCGGTGAAACCGTTCAGATTGCCGAGGATGAAGCGGAGGGTATTGCGCAGGCGACGGTAGCTGTCGGCGACGCCCTTCAGGATTTCCGGTCCGATCCGGTGGTCGTGGGTGTAGTCGACCTGCGCGACCCAGAGGCGGAGGATATCCGCGCCGTATTGCTTGACGACTTCGTCCGGCACGATGGTGTTGCCGAGCGACTTCGACATCTTCTCGCCCTTCTCGTCGAGCGTGAAGCCGTGGGTCAGCACGCCGCGATAGGGCGCACGGCCGTTGGTGCCGCAGGATTGGAGGAGCGAGGAGTGGAACCATCCGCGGTGCTGGTCGGTGCCTTCGAGGTAGAGGTCGGCGATGCCGTCTTCGGAGCCGTCTTCGCGGTCGCGGAGGACGAAGGCGTGGGTGGAGCCTGAATCGAACCAGACGTCGAGGATGTCGAAGACCTGCTCGTAGTCGTCGTGCGGCACCTCGTTGCCGAGGAAGCGTTCCTTGGCGCCGGGTTGATACCAGGCGTCGGCGCCTTCGGTTTCGAAGGCTTCGAGGATGCGGGCGTTGACGGCCTCGTTGCGGAGCAGGAAGTCTTCGTCGGTGGGGAGCGCGCCCTTTTTGACGAAGCAGGTGAGCGGCACGCCCCAGGCGCGTTGACGGGAAAGGACCCAGTCGGGGCGGTTCTCCATCATGCTGTAGAGGCGGTTGCGGCCTGACTTGGGCGTCCACTGGACGTTGTCGATTTCGGTCAGGGCGCGTTCGCGGATGGTTTTGCCGTGCGTGTCCTGCCCGTCGCCGACTTCGCGGTCGATGGCGGCGAACCATTGGGGGGTGTTGCGGTAGATGACGGGGGCTTTGGAGCGCCAGCTGTGCGGATAGCTGTGCTTGATCTTGCCGCGGGCGAGGAGGCCGCCGACTTCGACCAGCTTGTCGATAACTGCCTTGTTGGCGTCGCCTTCGCCGCCTTTGCGGCTGAGGATGTATTTGCCGCCGAAGAAGGGGAGGCTTTCGCGGAAACTGCCGTCATCCATCACGTTGTAGGTGATGACCTGATCGAGCATGCCGAGGTCGCGGTAGAGCTCGTATTCCTCCATCCCGTGGGAGGGGGCGCAGTGGACGAAGCCGGTGCCTTCCTCGTCGGTGACGAAGTCGGCGGCGCGGAAGTCGCGGATGTCGTCCCACTCGCCATTGGAGCCTTCGGCACCGGAAAGCGGGTGTTTCAGCTTCAGACCGGATAGTTCGTCTGTCGGTACGTCTCGCAGTCTGGAGAACATACCGTCTTCCAGACGAGCACGCGCCATGACGTCATTCGCGAGTTTGTCGGCCAAAACAAAACGATCGCCTTTGGTGGCCCAGCACTCTTCCGGCGTGTCGGACACTTCGAAGAGGCCATATGAAATGTCTCCACCAAACACGACCGCCTTGTTTGAAGGGATCGTCCAAGGTGTGGTCGTCCAGATGACAACGTGAGCACCGGCAAGATCGCCAAGTGCCGAAACCTTGCCTTCCCCGTCTGTGCCGTCGACGCCTGTAGCATCGGTCTGGTCAGCGACCCTGAACTTCACCCATACGGTAAAGCTCTCCTTGTCGTGGTACTCGACTTCGGCCTCGGCGAGGGCGGTCTGCTCGATGGGCGACCACATGACGGGTTTCGAACCCTGATAGAGCGTCCCGTTCATCAGGAATTTCTGGAATTCCTCGGCAATCACGCGTTCGGCGTGGAAGTCCATCGTGAGATACGGCTTGTCCCAGGTGCCGGTGACGCCGAGGCGCTTGAATTCCTCGCGCTGGATGTCGATCCAGCCATCTGCGAAGGCACGGCATTCCTGCCGGAACTCGACGATGTCGACGTCGTCCTTGTTCTTGCCCTTCTTGCGGTACTGCTCCTCGATCTTCCATTCGATGGGCAGACCGTGGCAGTCCCAGCCGGGGATGTAACGTGCGTCGCGGCCCATCATCTGTTGGGAGCGGACGACCATGTCCTTCAGGATCTTGTTCAGACCGTGGCCGATATGGAGGTGGCCGTTGGCGTAGGGCGGTCCATCGTGGAGCGTGAAGGGTTTGCGCCCTTCGGCCTTCTCGCGGAGCTTTTCGTAGACGCCGATCTGCGCCCAGCGGTCGAGCCAGCCGGGTTCGCGGTTGGGAAGCCCGGCGCGCATCGGGAAGTCGGTTTCAGGCAGGTTCAGCGTGTCTTTGTAGTCAGGCGTGTCGGCACACATTGTTTACGTGTCCTTCAAAGTCGGAATGTCGGTTTGGGGCGGCGGAGGGGTCTCAACGCCATGGTCCCGGTCGCTCATGGGTCAGAGCGCCGGGCCTGTAATTCGGATGATCACGCGTATGAGTGTCATGGCGCGCGTTATAGGCAAGGGCTTGAAGGCCCACAAGACTCAAGCGAACAGTGTTCCCACATAGTAGGCGATGGCTGCAGCTACGCCGCCAATGGCAAGTGTTTCGAAGCCCGACCGCCACCAGGGCGCAAGTGACCAGCGGGATTTCAGTGCACCGACGCCGAAGAAGGTCAGACCGGTCATGGCGATGGACCATTGGAATGCGTTGGGTGCGCTGACAAGCCATGGCAGCAGCGGGACCATGCCGGCTGCGAGGAATGCAAGAAACGTGGCCTGCGCCGCGCGCATCGGGTGCGGATCGACGGGGGAGAGCCCGTACTCCTCGACGAGCATCATGTCGATCCACGTCGTGCGGTTTCGCGCGATGGCGTTGACGGCGGCGTCAAGCGTTTCGCCTTCGAGGCCTTTCTGAGACAGGATTTCGCGAAGCTCGGCCTTCTCGCCTTCCGGCGCAAGTGTGACATGGCGTTCTTCCACGGCGCGCAATCGCTTGGCGTCATCCAGTTCAGCCTTTGTCCCGGAGTAGTTTCCGGCGGCCATGGAAAACCCGTCGGCAAGGACATTGGCGATGCCAAGTGCGATGATCACCTTGGTCGAAAGTTCGGCACCAACGACGCCCGCGACGATGGCAAAGGTGGTCACCGCGCCGTCAATCGCCCCGTAGATTACGTCCCTCAGATGCGACGGCTTGTTGTTCTCACTGATCCGACGTGCGATTTCTTCTGGCTCGTGTCCGTGTTCCAGCATGCGCACTCTCCTTTTCGGAGAACGCTACCCTTCCGGACGGAAAAGGAAAATGATCTGGAGCAAGAGGACGGCGCTACTCGGTCGCGTCGAAGAACCGACTGATCATGGCAGTCATCGCAACGGCGATGAAAGCGATTTGAACCAGGATCCAGCCGAGATGAACGTTGCCGAAATTCGACGCTAGCAAAAGCGCGGCGGCGACGGTGTTACCGGCGAAAAATGCCAAACCGTCGCCACCAATCTTGCGCGAATTCAAGAGGATATGGACACCGATAAAAATCAGAACCCCAACACATCCGATCGCATGACTGGGCGAAAGGACCAGATACTCGTCAAACACCACCGGCGACTACCCCTTTTGAAATGACGGCCCGCCCTTCAATGACAGCGGCGGGCCCGCCTTGTTACACACTCCCCCGGGAAGAAACGAGGTAGGCTTATCGTGCGATGATGGTCTCTGTTGTGCGAGTCGGCATTGCGCGTTTTCACGGTACATTCGCGTTTTCTCGCAAAAAGACCGGAATTGCGTCGGATCGCGGCGCCTGCACCCCCAAGTCACGCACAATGTCGGTGGGTTGAGTGCCGACACTGCGTCTGGCTGAGAATTCTATTTTGTTTCGCGGGGCGATGTGTCAACTTTGGTGGACATACGGAGGCCGCTCATGACGGAACAGTTCGACGACCGGAAATTACGGGCCAGTACCTGGTTTCGAAGCTTGCGCGACGAAATTGTCGCGGCGTTCGAGGCGCTTGAGGATAAACAAACCACTGTTCCGACCGGCGATCTTCCCGCCGGACGCTTCGAGGTTTCCGACACCAAGCGCACGGCGGAAGACGGGACTGATGCCGGTGGTGGCCTGATGAGCGTGATGCGGGGTGGCCGGGTGTTCGAGAAGGTCGGTGTCAATGTGTCGACCGTTTACGGCACGCTCGGCGAACGCGCGCAAAAGGCGATGGCGGCGCGGGGCGTGCCCGGTATGGCCGAGGATCCGCGGTTCTGGGCCAGCGGGATCAGCCTTGTCGCTCACATGCAGAACCCACATGTTCCGGCCGTTCATATGAACACGCGGATGTTCTGGACCCCGCATGCCTGGTGGTTCGGCGGCGGCTCTGATCTGAACCCATGCATCGAATATGACGAGGACACGAGTGATTTCCACGGCGTACAGAAAGCCCATTGCGACCTTCACGGTGAGGATATCTATCCGAAGCTGAAGGCGTGGGCTGACGAGTACTTTTTCGTGCCGCATCGCGGTCGCGCTCGTGGTGTCGGAGGCATATTCTACGATGACCGAAATACTGGCGATTGGGAGGCGGATTTCGCCTTCACGCAGGATGTGGGCCGTGCGTTCCTAAAGGCATATGTGCCGCTGGTCGAACGGCGCAGGGAAACTGCGTGGTCCGAGGCGGACAAGGATACTCAACTTATCCACAGGGGACTCTACGCGGAGTATAACCTTGTCTACGATCGTGGAACGAAATTTGGTCTCGAGACGGGTCATGACGCCAATGCGGTTCTGATGAGCCTGCCGCCACTGGCAAAGTGGGTCTGACGTCAGCCCACCGCGAAGGCGAAAATCACGCCGAAGATCACTAGGCCCAAGAGCCAAGGGACGGCCCAGTCCAGTCGGCTGCCTGACGGATTTTCGGCGACATCCTGTGCCGGTGGTTTCAGTGTTGGAAAGCTCCGGCTCAAAGGCATGGAAACGGTTTTCTGAGTACGTCTGTCGACGTTTGCGGGCGCAGGTGTTTCAAGGATTTGCTCACGTTTTCTGCGCGCATCTTCAAGACGCTCGTATAAATTTCCGACATTCCGTTCCGTCCGGACTTCCTCCGGAATATTCTTGTTTAACCCCACTGCTCCAAACCTGACGTTACCGAAACTAAAGCATCATTAGGTTAGCAGGTTTTCGCTTAAAAACTACATTTTCCGAGAAGCGGCCCTAGCCCTCGGGAATGATATGAGAAATCCATTTGATCCACAGGACTGTCCCCAGAATCGCGGGGCCAAGCTGCGTCAGTCGACCGCCAGGCCGGATGGCACTTCACTTGGCCGCCCGAGCGGGCGATCCAACGCGGTCTGGCCGGTCAGGCTTTGCAGAAATGCGACAAGTGCCGCGACATCATCATCTGCGAGCGCGATGGGTTCGATATCAAGTGCGCGGGCCTGACGTGCCATCTCGCGCGCATCGCTTTGCACGATGAAATCCGCGCGTTCCAACCATTCGGCGGCAGGCAGGCGAGCGTCCGAGCGTTGCCACGCGTTGCGCGAACCAATGGGATCCAGATGGTGGCGCACCATGGCTTCGAGCGTGGGAAACGCGCCGTTGTGACCATATGGCGACGTGAGCGCCACGTTTCTGAGCATGGGGGTCCGAAACCGGTAGGCGTCTTCGAGGCGATCACTTTCCCCCATACGCCCAACGTCTCTGGGTTGGGGGTCGAAGCGACGGGTCTTGCCGGGTCCAAAGGCTGGGAGACCGAGTGCATGAAATTCCTGATCGCTTAGAAGCGGTCCGCTGTGACAGCTCGCGCAGCCGACCTCACCGTAGAACAGGTCGAGGCCACGGGCGGCCTCTGCCGTGAGAGCCGCTTCGTCCCCGGCCAAATGCTTGTCGAACGGACTGTCGTGGTTTCGCCATTCCGTGCCGATGAACGCGGCAAGCGCATTCGCAATCTCGACAATGGTCACCTGCTCTGGCGCTTCAATGTGATCGAACGCGTCGACGAACAGCTCTCCGTATTCGGGGATGATCCGCACACGCTTCGCAAGAATTGGCCACGCATTGTCGATACGGTCGTTTACCGCGCCTGAGACTTCGTTTTCTTCCGGGTCGCCCGCCATCTCGAAACGAGCCGTCAATGGGAACACGGCCTGTGCCGCGAGGATGGTTTCCAGACCCTGCGGCAGCCATTCCTCGGCCGGGGAGTTGAAGCCGTTTCCGTAGAGGTCCGAGGTTTCCAGCCGTCCGTCGTGGAACATCACGCGGATGTCCTTTGCGCCGAGGTTCCAGAGTGCCGGGGCATTGCGCGGGATGCGCTTGCGGATGCGATCTTGTGCCGATTGACTGACACGCTTCGGGCCAAGCCCTTCGCCGCCTTCGCCGATGCCGAGGGAAAGCCCGTCCGTCCCGCCAAGATCGTGGTGGTGGCAGGTGCCGCAGGAGATGTTTCTGTTACCGCTCAGGATCTTGTCATAGAACAGAAGCTGGCCGAGCTTGGCTTGCGCCGCGTCAAATTGGATGAAATCGTTGTCCGTGAGCGGCTTTGGCAGAGCGGCGTCCGACCGCGGTGGTTCGACAGCAAAAGCCGGCAATGCAAGACACAGGGCAAAGATATGAAACAGACGATTCATGCTTTGATTTTGGCAGGTTGCATGGCCCTTGCAACCCCGGTTTTCGCGGAAATCGAGGAAGCGCGTGATCTGATGGAGGCCGGCCGTTTCGAGGAAGCACGGGAGGCGCTTTTGCCTGCAGCGCGTTCGGGTAATGCGGATGCGGAGGAGTTGATCGGCGTGATGTATGCGCTTGGTCTTGGCGTCGAGCGTGATCCGGAACGCGCTTTCGAGTGGTATCTCAGGTCGTCGATGAAAGGGCACCCGGGGGCTCAGTCCGGCGTCGGTTGGTACTATGAAGTTGGGCTTGGAATGCCTGCGCCTGATCTGGTGCGGGCCTACATGTGGTACGCGTTGTCAGCCATTGGGGGAGACCCGGATGCTGCGATTTCGCTGGAGGAGGTCGTTAAGAAGATGACCCCGGAGGAGATCGCACGAGCACAGGTCTTGATCGATGACTACAAGCCTTGGATGTATCCTTTTCGTTGAACTCCACACCCGGCGGATCGCGCGAGCTTATGCGGCAAGTTGTGTGGCAAAGCGTTTGAGTTCGCCGGTCTTCGGGTCGCGAATTGGTTCTGCCGAGTACTGCGCAATGTACGCACGCCTTGGGGCGTCGGTCGTGTTCGGACCCGAGCGGTGAAGTGTCACCGACGAAAAGGCGACCACTGATCCCGCGCCACATTCCATCGGTGTGCCGGTCTCGTCACCGAAGTAGCCATTAAGCTCATTGGTGTCGTCCTGCCATTCATGCGGATCGATGCCGGATTGGGCGTCAATGTCGCGCGGCAGAAGGTAGACGCAGCCATTTGCTTCGGTCGTGTCGTCCAGGGCCATCCAGACCGTCACGTAGGGCAAGTGGTCGAAACCGACATAGGCGCTGTCCTGATGCCAGGCGAAACTGGCGCCGTTGCCCGCGCCTTTGACAACAAACTGCTCGTTGAAGAGGAAAGGTTCGGCTCCAAGGCAGCGCCGCGCAATATCCGCCATGGTTTGGCCAAGGACGAAGTTTTCGAGCGCCGGGAAATCACGATGCCGGTGGCGAAGGAACCGGCGGGCGTCGCCCAAGCCAATCGTGTGCATGCCTTCGCCGCCATCCTCTGCGGGCTCTGCCAGCAGAACATCGCATGTTGTTCGCAGGGTTTCCAACTCGCCAGAAGAAAGCCCATTCTCGAAAATGGTGTAGCCGTTGCGACGGTAACTGTCAGTCATGCCAATATCTCCTTTCCTTGCATTAGACAGCATTATTGGGCCATGACTTTGCATATTATACTTTGCATTTATGGTCGATTTGATGCCGCATCCGCTTGTTGCACCGGAGCCGGGCGGATTGTGCTGGAAACGTTCCGACCGGCGGCGACCGGGGCGCGGTGCGGAAGCTCACCGGGAGTTGGTGGTGCTGCTCGGCTTGTCGGGGCGCGCGCGCTATCTGATGGATGGCGCGGTGCAGGAGTTGGAGAGGGGCGTGCTGCTCTGGGCCTTCTCAGGTCAGGCGCATGTCTTGCTGTCGGATGAGCCGGAATTCGATATGTGGGTGTTCCTGATTTCTGACCGTGTGCTGCCGACAGGCGAAGGCTCCGCGCTGCCCCCTGTGGCGTGGCACGAGGAGGGCGGCGTAGCCCCCCGGCGTCTGCAAGACAGCGCCTTGCGCGAACTCGATGGCACTGCAGAAGTCATTCGAAGCGAACCGTGCCCGGTTGCACGGCGCACGGGCTTGCGCTGGTGGCTCTACCGCGCCTGGGGTCACTGGCAAGCGGCTGCAGAGACGGCGACGCGGCGGGTCCATCCAGCCGTCGAACGCGCGGCGCGGATACTCAGAGCTTCACCCGAGACGGCTTTGCCGGAACTGGCGCGTGAAGCGGGACTGTCTCAAAGCAGGTTGGCGCGTGTTTTCAAGGCCGAAATCGGTGTGTCATTGGTCGATTTCCGGACGGATCAAAAATTGGAGCGGGTGGACAGCCTGATGCGCACCAAACGCACGACACTGACGACGGCGGCCTTGGATGCCGGCTTTGGGAGTTACTCGCAGTTCTTTCGTGTCTTTCAATCACGTCGTGGCGTGTCCCCACGGGTGTTTTTCCGAGAAAGAGCTTAGACGACGGCGTTTTTTCAGAATGCCGTTGCCGCAAAAAAAACGGGCGCCCGAAGGCGCTCGTTCTGTTGTATTCATCGAAGATCAGTTCAATTCGTTGGCGCGGATCGCGTCCAATTCGGCTTCTGCCTCGGCCACCGCTTCCGTCAGTGCGTTGAAGATTTCTTCGCCGCCGTCAACGTTGCTTTTGAACCAGTCAAACACTGGAGCAGCAGCTTCCTTGAGGGCCTGCTTTTCGGCCGGTGTCGGAACGTAGATGTCACCGCCACCTGCTGCGAAGTCCTGATACGCCTGGATCGACTTCCGCTTCGGGGATGCGAATGTCGCCTGCTGAAGCTGGTAGAAACCGTCAAGCACCACGCGACGCAGGTCTTCCGGCATGGACATGAACTTCTCGTTGTTCATGAACCAGAGCGCGCCCATGTAGGCATGGCCATCAAGCGTGATGTACTGAAGGCCCGCATCCGGGAACTTCATGCCCATGATGTCGGTGATGCCGTTCTTGGAGCCTTCGACAACGCCGGTCTGGAACGAGGTGAAGAGTTCCGGCCACGGGATCGGCGTCGGTGCGGCACCCAGTGCTTTCACCAACTCTTGCGGAAGGTCGGCGACGACGGTCCGGATCTTTAGGCCTTCCATGTCGGCAGGCGAGGTGATGCGCTTCTGCGTGTTGGCGAAGTTGCGCCAGCCGCCGGTGTTTCCGATCGTCATCAGACGAACGGCGCCACCGCTGGTTTCTTTCACCATTTCCTGCATCTTGGTGACAAAGGGCGATCCGTTGGCCAGAGCCATTTCTGCCACGCGGTCATCCGCCATCAGGTAAGGCAGGTCGAGAACCTGAACGAAGGGGAAGACGTTTGCGGTGCCGCCCGAGGTCTGGATGACGACGTCGATGTTTCCGTCAGCCACACCGGCGAGGCATTCCGACCCGTTCGAGCAAAGCTGCGTGCCGATGAAAAGCTCAACTGCGATTGCGCCGTTGGATGCCTGTTCGACATGGTTCTTGAAGACAATGAGGCCATCATAGTCTTCGTCGTTCTCGTTCGAGTTGGCGGTTGCGCGCAGCGTGAAGTCCTGCGCTTGCGCCGCAAGGGCAGAGCCCGCCAGCATGGTCGCCACCATGAGCGATTTGGTTAGTCCTTTCAGCATGTCTTACTCCCTGTTGGACATTATTGAGTTGGTTATTCAACGAATCCCGTCAGGCGTGGGATCGTCATGGATATTGCCGGGAAATATGTGATCAGGAAGATCACCAGGATCTCGACGGCGAGGAAAGGCAGGATGGCCTTGGCGATTGTCTCGACTTTCTCTTTCGAGACGGAGGACGCCACAAATAACACGAGCCCCATGGGCGGCGTCGCGAGGCCGACAGTCAGGTTCACGCTCATGATGATGGCGAAGTGGACCGGGTGGACACCGATATCGGTGAAGATCGGTCCGAGGATTGGCCCGAGAATGATGATTGCGGGGCCAGCATCGAGGAACATCCCCACGATGAACAGAAGGATGTTGATGAGGAACAGGAGAACATAAGGATTCTCCGACAGGCTGAGAATGTACTCTGCCAATATCTGCGGTGCATATGACAGGGACACGACGGTTTTGAACGCCATGGCCGCGCCGACGAGGAGCAGCACCACGGCGGATGTCATTGCGGAACGGCTGAGGACTTCGGGCAAGTCCTTCAGTGTCATCGTGTTAAGGACGAAGAAGGCGACAATGATCGCGTAGAAGACGGCGACGGCTGCGGCTTCCGTTGGCGTGAAGACACCGAGGAGAATGCCGCCCAAGATCAGGATCGGGGTTTGAAGCGGCACGACAGCCCGCTTGGTCACCGTGCGGAAGTCCGGGTCGACCGTCTTGCGGAGGCCTATGAGCAGGAAATGCGCGGCTATGACGCCGACAATGAACGTACCCCAAACGATGGCCGCGCTGGCGTCATCTCCGCTCGCAATGCCGGTTGTGCCGCGCAGGATCGCGAAGAACACCCAGCCGAGGTTAAGGCGGAGCAGCACGAAGCTTGCCCAGTGTTCTTTTGCCGTAAGTTCCTGGCCCTTCTTGACGATCCGTTCGGCCTTGGGAAGGTCGTAGCGGTTCGCGAGAAGCCGTACGACAAGCATCAGGCCGAGACCGACCATGATGCCGGGCACAATGCCTGCGAGGAAAAGCGCGGCGACGCTTTCGCCCATGACATAGGCGTAGATGATCATGATGCCCGAGGGCGGTATGATGGGTCCGATGACCGAGCTTGCCGCCGTCACCGCTGCCGCGAAACGGCGGGTATAGCCTTGGCGCTCCATTGCCGGGATCAGCATGGAACCAAGCGCGGATGTGTCGGCCACGGCGGATCCCGAAAGGCCTGCGAAAAGCATCGAGGACAGGATGTTCACATGGGCGAGGCCGCCGCGCAGATGTCCCATCAAGGCTTGGGAGAACTCAACGAGGCGCTCAGTGATGCCGCCCTTGTTCATCAGTTCGCCCGCCAGCATGAAGAACGGAATGGCCATCAGCGGAAAGCTGTCCATACCGTTGTAAACGTTGCGGTAGAGAAGCGTGATGTCCTTTTCCTGACCGCTCATCCAAAGAAGGATGCCCGGGGCGGCGAGCAGGCCGAAGAAGACCGGCAGGCCGATCATCAGGAAAATCAGAAAGACGGGGAGGAACCAGATCAGCATCTCTCGTTACTCCGCCATGATTTCTTCTTCCGGGGGCAAGAGGCTTTTCACCTCGCCACCCAGCATTTCGATCAGTGCGCGCAAGATCAGCTCGATATTGACGATCAGAAGCAGACACACGCCGACAAAAAGTGAACTCATCATCCACCAGCGCGGCACTCGGAACCACTCCGAGAAGTCAATGGACACAGGCAGGTAGAGCGACGCGGTCGCGAACTTGGCGTTGAAGCCGGTCAGTTCTTTGAGGCCAATAGGGAGCGCAACCGCCAGAACGGCCGCCGAAATGACGAGCAGGATCAGTGCCAAGGCACGGCCAAGCTTGTGTGGAAGTGCCTCGATCAACATGTCGATCGCAACGAAGCCGCCACGGCGAAACGCCATTGGTGCCATCAGGCCTGTCATCCAGAGCATCATGAAGCGCGCTGCTTCATCAGGCCAGGGAAGCGCATTGTTCAGGATGTAGCGAAAGAAGACCTGCGTCAGTATGGCCAAAACCATGAGACCGATGGCTACGATCGATATCCACCGTCCGATGGGCAATACGATGTCGTTCCACGTCTGGAACGGCCAAAGCAGACCACGCAACAGCGCCATTAGGCGTCCTCCCTGGTCCGGTCGTTGCTTGCCGGACTCGATTTTTGCACTGTCAGCGTTTCACGCGGCTCTGTAAAGAGCAATGTGTAGCAATCGTGTAGCAATTTTCGAGAGAGACTGCTTGCGCGCTATATTATGTGAATTTTTACAATGGCTTATGGGGTCAGGAGGATTTTGCCGTGATGTGTAGCAGATTCCATCAACTCATGGGCCTTTTGTGCGTCGGCAAGGGGAAGAGTTGTGTGCGTGACGGGTCGCAGTTTTCCGGACTGGAAGAGTGGCCATGCCTTTTCCGTAAGTTCAGCTGCAATTGCAGACTTGAAGGCATCCGGGCGTGAGCGGAGTGTCGAGCCGGTGTACTGCAGTCGTTTCAGCATCACGGGCATCAGATTTATCTCGACTTTCGATCCCGCGTTGAAGGCCAGTTGAATGATGCGGGCGTCGTGGCGCGCGGCCTTGATGTTCTTTGCGATGTAGTCGCCACCGATAATGTCGAGAATAATGTCCGCACCGCCAGCCGCACGAACCACCTCGACAAAGTCCTCGTCCTTGAAGTTGATTGCGCGATCGGCTCCAAGATCGGTAACGAAGTGAGCGGCGGCATCATCCGCCACGGTGGTGAAGATGTTCAAGCCATGGGCGCGGCCAAGCTGAATGGCTGTCGAGCCGATTCCGCCCGCCCCGCCGTGGATCAGGAAGTTTGCGCCGTCCGGAATTCCCGCATTGTGAAACACGTTCGACCAGACGGTGAAGTAGGCTTCCGGTAGCCCTGCCGCGTCTGTTTCGTCCACTCCGTCAGGCACCGGCAGGCAGTGTGTGGCATCGACTGAAACATATTCGGCGTAACCTCCACCATTGGTCAGGGCAGTCACGCGATCGCCCGCCTTCCATGATGTAACGTCAGAGCCGGTGCCGACGACTTCGCCCGACACTTCAAGGCCGAGAAGCGGTGAGGCCCCTTCCGGTGGCGGGTAATGGCCGCGTCTCTGCACGAGGTCAGGGCCGTTCACGCCTGCTGCGGTTACTTTGATAAGCACTTCGTGGTTGCGGGGGGCTGGAACCTCCACCTCGGTCAGTTCCAGAACGTCGGGCGCACCCGGTTCGCGCATGTCGACGGCGCGCATCGTTTTAGGCAGATCAGTCATACCTTGGTCTTGTCACGCGCGACCGGTGGCAGCAAGGACCTCGGTTACGACATCGGGCGGTGTGTCGGCAATTCTGGAGCCTGCAGACCTGAGACGTGCGATCTTGTCGGCGGCGGACAGACCGCCGACCGCAGACAGTGTTCCGGCATGCCCCATGCGACGACCCTCCGGCGCGTGGCGCCCCACGACGAGCGACACAACCGGTTTGCCATAGCTCTCCGACGCGAGATAATCGGCGGCTTCTTCTTCTTCGCGGCCTCCGATTTCGCCAATGAGGACGACGGCTTCGGTGTCGTCGTCTTCCCGGAACAACTTCAGGCAATCCGCGAAGCCGATACCGTGTAGCGCATCGCCACCAATTCCAACGGTGGTTGACTGGCCCAAGCCTGCGGCCGAGCAATTCGCAAGTATTTCCGAGGTGAGCGAGGCCGAGCGTGAGACGATTCCGACACCGCCGGCTTTGGCCTCTTTCGTCGGCATGACGCCGATCTTGCATTGTTCGGGGGTCAGAATGCCTTGGCTGTTGGGGCCGATCAGGACAGTCTTTGACCCATTGAGCGCGCGTTTCACGCGGGCCATGTCGTGTTGCGGTACGCGTTCGGTAACGCAGACAACGACGTCGAGCTCCGCCTCGATTGCTTCAATCATGGCGTCTGCGGCGTTCGGGGCCGGTACAATAACAAGGCTGGCATTTGCGCCGGTCTCCGACTTGGCGGAGGCAACGTCGTGGAACATGGGTAATCCAAGATGGCTGGTGCCGCCGCGTCCTGGACGAACGCCACCCACATAGTTGGTGCCGTATCGCATGCCCTGATCGGCATAGAAGGTTCCCGCGCGACCGGTCATGCCCTGAACGATCACCTTTGTGTCTTTGTTGACGAGGATGGACATCAGGCTCCTCCCGCGATGCTGACAGCGCGCGAAACGGCGGTCTTCATGTCTGGTATCTGTTCAACAGGCACTTTGCGATCCTTTAGGATCTGGTTGCCCCAATCCGCGTTTACGCCAGCAAGTCTGGAAACCACCGGTATCTTTCGGTCGCTACGCTGGTACGCAAAGGCAACGCCTTCTGCGACGGTGTCGCATACCGTCATGCCCCCACCGTGAACGTTGAGCAGTATCGCCTTTACGCGCGCGTCTTTCAGAAGAAGTTCAACGCCCTTGGCGATGTCGAAACTTGTGGCAGTCGTGCGGATGTCCATGAAGTTGGCGGGCCGACCGTTCGTGTCGATGATCATGTCGTTTGTGGCAAGGCCGAGTCCTGCACCGTTGACGATGACGCCAAGGTCGCCGTCCAGCTTCACAAAGTTGATGTTGCTTTCCTGTGCCTCTGCCTCCTCGGTGGACAGCCCCTGATCTTCCAGGATGCTCTCGAATTCGGGGTGCCGGAAAGCCGCTGATGGATCGAGCGCTATCTTGGCGTCGATTGCCATCCAGCGCCCATCTTTCGTTTTGGCGAACGGGTTGATCTCGAGAAGCGTCATGTCGTTGTCGTTGAACGCCTTGAGCGCTGCTTCGACCTGCGAGATGGCGTCTGTTTCGGAAATCCCTGCCTTTGCGAGAACGTCGGAGATATTGGTCGAGCCATCAAGGGCGGCGGAGTTCACGACGCCCTCATCCATGCGCGCCCGCTGTTCGAATTCCACCCCGCCTTGCGAAGAGGCGATAAGAAGGGGAGCGCCTGTCGATGGATCGAGCGTGAGGGCAATGAAGTGTTGGCTTTCGAGGTCTTCGGCCGCTTCGACATAGACGGTGTTTACGGTTTCTCCTTCGCGCCCGGTTTGTTCGGTGACGAGTTTCGTACCAAGCAGCTTGGCGGTCTCGTCGAATACTGATGATGGCGTTGCCGCGAATTTGATGCCGCCTGCGAGGCCACGTCCGCCCGCTGCAATCTGTGCCTTCACAACGTATTTTCTGGCGTCGATCTTGCCGCAGGCTGCCTCTGCTTCCTCAGGTGTGGTTGCGCGCCGTCCGGCGGGAACGTTCAGTCCGTATTGCGCGAGAAGTTCTTTCGATTTGTATTCGGCCAGCAGCACGGCAGCCTCCCTCAGGATGTATCTGGTTCTTGGTATACCAGAGTAAAAATTAGGTCAATATGGATCATCTGTTCGCTCTGGCCGCTGCCGCGAAGACTGCGAGATGGAGTTTGGGTTGAGCCAGTTTTCTCAATAGAATCGCGGTTTTTTGGTACGTGGAATTTCTGCGCGGCAAAATTTTCGACAAAGCATTTGCCGCGACTTGTGTATTGTGTATGGTACACCAGAGAGACAGAGTCGTTACTTTTTTGCGAAAGGCAGCTGCCAAACGCTATGAAGCTCAGCCCGATCAACACCAACTTCACGTTGAAAGACCACGTCTATGAGAAGCTCAAAGACGCGATCACGGGCATGGATATCTACGATGAAAATGCTGAGCTTCGGCTGGATGAGCGGTCTTTGGCAGAGCAGCTTGGGATCTCGCGAACACCTCTCCGCGAAGCCATCGCGCGCCTTGAGCGGGATGGGCTGGTAGAGGTCGTTGCGCGGAAGGGCGTTTACCTTCAGCGCAAGAGCATGGACGAGATCCTCGAGATGATCGTGGCTTGGGCCGCATTGGAAAGCATGGCGGCGCGGCTTGCTGCGCAACGCGCGAGCGATAGCGAGATCGCGCGGCTCCGCCAGATTGCTTCGAAATACAACGATGGTGCCTTGGACAACCGGATATCCGAATATTCTGACGACAATATTCGGTTTCATCAGCACATCCTCGAGATCTCCCAATGCGCGCTCTTGAAGGACATGGCCGATGGTCTGTTCCTTCACATGCAGGCGGTGCGCCTGCGGGCGATGAATGAAGCCGACAGGGTTCAGCGCTCGGTCGTGGATCATTCGGAAATCATCGAGGCGCTTGAAGCGCGGGATGCGGATTTGGCTGAGCGCCTTGTGCGCGAGCATACACTTCGGTTGCACGAGCATGTGCGGCGAACATGGAGGCAACTGGAGCGGGACCGCGCGGCGGCCGTTGCGAATGGCTAGGCGCTGACGGTGCCTGCTGGGAGGGAATGATGGGAATTGCCGAAACACAAGCTGACCTTATGGCGAGGGCCGAGTCCGCGCCGGAAACGCTCACCGATGGGTTTCATCTGCTGATCGACGCTTTGAAGCTTAACGGCGTCGAGACGATCTATAACGTTCCGGGCATTCCGATTACGGACCTCGGTCGCTATGCGCAGGCGCAGGGGCTGAGGGTGATTTCGTTCCGGCATGAGCAGCACGCAGGGTATGCGGCCGCTGCCGCCGGGTTCCTGACGAAGAAGCCGGGCGTTTGCATGACGGTTTCGGCGCCGGGGTTCCTTAACGGGCTGACTGCCTTGGCGCATGCCACAACGAATTGCTGGCCGATGATCCTGATTTCCGGTTCCTCAGAGCGGGAAGTCGTGGACCTGCAGCGTGGCGACTACGAAGAGATGGACCAACTGGCAATTGCGCGTCCACATGCGAAGGCCGCGTATCGAATCCTGCATGCAGAGGATATCGGGCTGGGTGTGGCGCGTGCCGTTCGCGCTGCGCTGACGGGCCGTCCGGGAGGCGTGTATCTTGATGTGCCCGGCGCCTTGCTTGGGCAGGTCATGGATGCGGTGGAAGGTCAGAAATCACTGATTGAAGTCGTTGATCCGAACCCGAAGAGCGTACCGGCTCCGGAAGCGATTTCGCGGGCGGTCGATGTGCTGAAGTCCGCAGAGAAGCCGCTGATCATCATTGGCAAGGGTGCAGCTTACGCCCAATGCGATGACACCGTCCGGGAATTGGTTGAAACGTTGGGTTTCCCGTATCTGCCGATGTCGATGGCGAAAGGTCTGTTGCCGGATACGCACCCGCAATGTGCTTCCGCGGCGCGATCGCTGGTTCTGAAGGAAAGCGATTGCGTCTTCCTTATCGGTGCGCGCCTGAACTGGCTTCTTAGCCACGGTGAGGGCAAGGCCTGGGGTGAGAAGGGAACCAAGAAATTCGTCCAAATCGACATCGAGCCGACTGAGATGGACTCGAACCAGAAGATTTCCGCGCCGCTTATCGGCGACATCGAAAGCTGCGCTGGTGCACTATTGGAGGCCATCGGGTCGGATTGGCAAAAACCGTCTGAGGAATGGACCGGGGCTGTCTCCGCCAAGGTGAAGGCGAATGTAGAGCGCATGGCGCCAAAGCTGCGCAACAACAATTCGCCGATGGACTATCAGGGCTCGCTTGGTGTTCTGAAAGAGCTTATCGCCGAGAACCCGGACGTTGTGCTCGTGAACGAGGGTGCAAATGCACTGGATCAGGCGCGGTCGATCATCGACATCCACAAGCCTCGGAAGCGGCTGGATGTGGGCACTTGGGGCATCATGGGGATCGGCATGGGCTCCGCGGTCGCGGCGGCCATTGAGACGGGCAATCAGGTGTTGGCCGTCGAAGGTGACAGCGCTTTCGGATTCTGCGGCATGGAGATCGAAACGGTCTGCCGGTACAACCTGCCGGTTTGCATCGTGATCATGAACAACAATGGCATCTATCGAGGCGATGGCGAGAACTGGGGTGGCGGTGACGACCCGTCCACCACTGTCTTTGTGAAAGATGCACGCTATGATCTCATGATGCAGGCGTTTGGAGGGGTCGGCGTGCATGTCGATAATCCAGACGCGTTGCGCGCGGCGGTGAAGGATGCTTTTGCCAGTGGGAAGCCAACGCTCATCAACGCCGTGATCGCCGAAGATGCCGGGCGCGAAAGCGGCAATATCGGTAATCTGAACCCAAGTTCCGTGGTCGCGCAGGCGCGCTATCCACAAGCGAAAAAAGTATAGAGGACAGCGGCTTATGAAAGCTCTCGAAGGCGTTAAAGTTCTGGATTTCACCCATGTTCAGTCGGGGCCGACCTGCACTCAGTTGCTGGCATGGTTCGGCGCGGATGTGATCAAGGTCGAGCGTCCCGGTGTGGGGGACGCGACGCGCAAACAGCTCGTGGATGTGCCGGGGGCCGATAGCCTCTATTTCACGATGCTCAACCACAACAAGCGCTCGATCGAGCTGAACTCGAAGAACGAGACCGGCAAGCAGGTGCTGACTCGGCTGATCGAGGAATGCGACGTGATGGTCGAGAACTTCGCGCCCGGCGCGCTTGACCGGATGGGCTTCACCTGGGAACGCATCCAGGAGATCAACCCGCGCATGATCCTCGCCTCGATCAAGGGTTTTGGCCCCGGCAAATACGAGGACTGCAAAGTCTACGAGAATGTCGCGCAATGTGCTGGTGGCGCTGCGTCGACGACCGGGTTCCGGGATGGGCCACCACTGGTGACTGGCGCGCAGATCGGCGACTCGGGCACCGGGCTTCATCTATGTCTCGGCATCGTGACCGCGCTTTATCACCGCGAGAAATCCGGGCGCGGACAGAAGGTCTCCGCCGCAATGCAGGATGGCGTTCTGAACCTGACCCGTGTGAAGCTTCGCGACCAGCAGCGTCTCGCTGCCGGTCCGCTCAAGGAATACAGCCAGTTCGGCGAAGGCGTGCCCTTCGGTGATGCAACACCGCGCGCGGGCAACGACTCGGGTGGCGGTCAGCCGGGCCGCATTCTGAAATGCAAAGGCTGGGAGACCGACCCCAACGCCTACACCTATTTCATAACTCAGGCAGCCGTTTGGGAGAATGTCTGCGACGTGATTGGCAAGCCCGAATGGAAAGAGGCAGAGGGTTACAAGACCCCGCCTGAACGGCTCGACAAGTTGAACGAGATTTTCGAGGCGATCGAACAATGGACGATGACCAAGACCAAGTTCGAGGTGATGGACATCTGTAACCCGCTGAACATCCCCGTCGGTCCGATCCTGTCGACCAAAGAGTTGATGGAAGACGAAGGCTTGCGTGCGACGGGAACTATCGTTGAGTGCGATCATCCGGAGCGGGGGCGCTATGTCTCGGTCGGGTGTCCGATCAAGCTTTCGGATTCGCCGGTCGACGTGGAGCGGTCGCCGCTTCTGGGTGAGCATACAGTTGAGATCCTGACAGAGGTTCTTGGCTACGGCGGCGAAGATCTGAAGCAGGTAATCGACAGCGGCGCTGTGGGTGAACCCAAGGCAATGGCTGCCGAATGATCGATGGCATCCGAAACACTCAGGATACCCTATCGGCTCAAGGCGTGGGCCATGATAGCCGTGGCTGTGCTGTTCGGGTTTGCCGCGAAGTTTTGGTGGGGGGTATTACACGTATCCGATTTCGTGACACCGGTGGACATCTTCGGCATCAGCGTTCCGGGGTCAGTCGTGAAACTCTTGTTTTGGGCGATATTCCTGTTTCTGGTATGCCTGACTGTTGTGGGCGTCGTCGGAACTGTGCGCTCGTTCCAGGCACCCTCATACGTCGTCATCGACGGGTCAACGATCACCGCGCCGCGGCGACCAATCTCGCGGCAAACGGTAACGGTCCCGCTCAACGACATCAGCCGCATGCAGGTCACATCCTATCGCGGCACAACAACACTGGCGCTCGATCATTCGAACGGGCGTTTGGTCATTGACCAAAGATCGCTCGCAAAGGGCGTGAAAGCGGAAGACATCGTTCAGGCGATAGAAAAGCGCCGGGCGTAGAACGAAAAATGGGAGGGGGGCCAATGCGCCTCATCGTGATGGGTCAACAGGCGTTCGGAAAGGACGTTTTGGCCAAGTTAATCGATACCGGAACCGACGAGGTCGTGGCCGTTTATTGCGAGCCCGACCGTGACGGCAAACCCGTCGATCCGATTAAGGAATTCGCGCTTGAGCAGGGTCTGCCGGTCGAGCAGCCCGCCAATTTCGATGATCCTGCGGCCCTTGAGACACTGAAGAGCTTCAATGCCGATCTGATGGTCATGGCGTTCGTGAATGTCTTCGTGCCGGAAGCTGCGCGGGACGCTCCAACCCATGGTTCGATCTGTTTCCATCCTTCGCTTCTGCCAAAGTACCGCGGGCCGAGCGCGGTGAACTGGCCCATCATCATGGGAGACACGACCTCCGGGTTTTCGTGGTTCTATCCCACCGATGGGCTCGATGAAGGCGATTCGCTTTTACAGTGGGAATGTGAGATTGGGCCCGATGACACGGTGATCGATCTCTATTTCAAGAAGATCTATCCGCCTGCCGTGAACAGTGTTTTGCAGGTTTGTGACCTCTTCCGCGATGGCAATCCGCCGCGCATCGTGCCGGACGAGGCGGATGCCAGCTACGAACGGCGCTGCACCGCTCGGCACTCGAAGGTCAACTGGCACGCGCCGGTTGCGCAGGCCTACAACCTTATCCGGGGTACCAATCCGGCACCCGGTGCATGGACAACTTACAAAGGATCCAAGCTTGGGATCTTCGACGCCGCGCGTGTTCCAGGCGACGGGATCTCAGGACGTATCCGGGCGATCAATGAGGACGGAATTGAGGTGCAATCCATCGGCGGTCGCATTCTGGTGAAACGTGTACGCCCCGAAGGTGGCGGCAAAGTCTCTGCGGCAGAGTGGGCGGCCGAGGTCGGCCTATCTGTCGGTGATGAGTTTGACAGCTGAAGGATGACAGGGTGCCACTGACCAGACTTCATACCATCATGCTCCCCGTCCGAGGCGACGGAAAAGGCGACAACGTACTGGCGCATGCCGCGTCCCTTGCACGCCGCTTCGGCGCCCGGGTTCGGGTTGTCCACTGCAACCCGAGAACCAGCGATGTTCTGTCTTATGGCGTTGTGATTCCAAAGGTGGTCCGTCGTCAGATCGAAGAAGCGATGTCTTCGAATGCAGCTGTCACGGAAGCTGAACTTCTTAAGGAATTTCGGGAGCTTGCGGCAAAATTCGGACTCGCCGAAGAGGATCACAACTCTGGAAGCGCGACGGCAAGGTTCATTGAGTTCGAAGGCAAGCAGATCGACGCGGTTCGCACCCACGGGCGCCTAGCGGACCTTATCTGCGTGCCGCAACCTGATCCGAAACTGAACCTTGGATTCAATACGCTGAAGTCCGCTCTGTTTTCTTCCGGGCGTCCGGTCATGATGTGTCCGGAGCAGGAAACTGTCTCGGATGGGTTTGCGGATCATGTCGCCATCGGTTGGAATGGTTCGCTCGAGGCGACGCGGGCCGTAGCCATGGCATTGCCGCTCATTGCCTCTGCGAAGTCTGTAACGATCTTGTCGGGTGGCAGCGATGATCAAGTACCGTCCCCGGACGACTTGCAGAGATATCTCGAACTGAAAGAGGTGTCGGCGGCGGTTCGCACTTTTGACGCCGGAAGAGGTCAGGTCGGCGAGAAGCTACTGGAAGAAGCGAAGTCTTCTGGCGCCGGTACGCTGATCATGGGCGCTTATCACGAAAGTTATGAAAGAGAGTCGCTTTTCGGTGGTAACTCTCAGGCAGTTGTCCATCAGGCGGACATCCCTGTGGTCATGGTACACTGAGGCATACAAGTAGGAAATATTATTGCGCATAAGAACAGCTAAGTTAAATAATATTGCTAGTAGCACACAGAAGGCTACTGTCGGGCACACAAAACTAATCCAACTAGGGAGACTTTAGATGAGATTTGTGAAAACTGTGACGGTAAGTGCTCTGGCGCTTGCGATTTCGGCCCCGGCCGCTTTCGCGGAATGGCAGCCACGCAAACCAGTTGAGTTTATCATCATGGCCGGGACCGGCGGCGGCGCTGACCAGATCGCACGCCTGCTTCAGGGTTTGATCGAAAAGAAAGACCTGAGCCCGCGGCCGTTCATTCCGATCAACAAGCCCGGCGGTTCTGGCGCAGAAGCGCTTCGTTACCTTCAGGACAAGGCTGGTGACGATCACACCGTGATGATGACGCTGAACAGCTTCTACACCACACCGATCATCCAGGAAGACCTTGGTGTCGACGTGACCGAGTTCACGCCGATCGGCCTGATGGCGATGGATACGTTCCTTCTTTGGGTCCACACGGACCGCGAGGACATCACCGATCTCGACAGCTATGTCGCTGCCGTGAAGGGCGCGGGACTTGACTGGAAAGTCGGCGGAACGGGCTCTGGCCAGGAAGACAGCGTGCTGACGGCGATGATGGAGGCTGCGTTCGACTATGACGTGACCTACATTCCGTTCCCCGGCGGCGGCACGGTTGCCAAGAACCTGATCGGCAACCAGATCGACTCGACCGTCAACAACCCGGCCGAGCAGATGGAGTTCTATCGTGCCGGCAGCTCGAAGCCGCTTGTTCAGTTCACTGGCGAACGCATGGCTGCTTTCCCGGACACACCAACTGCAAAGGAACTCGGAGTTGACATCGAGTACTACATGCAGCGTTCGGTCAACGGTCCTCCGGGCATGAGTGAAGAGGCTGTCGTCTGGTACACGAACCTGTTCAACGAGCTGTTCAACAGCCAGGAATGGCAGGACTTCTGCACTTCGGACGGTCTGACTTGTGACAACTTCCTCAACGGAGCCGATCTTGCGTCGTTCCACGCAACGCAGGTGGAAGCGCACAAGAAGCTGATCGAACAGGTTGGCGCAGAAGCGATCACCGGCGAATAATTCGCCTTTGGGCGGGGCACTGGGTGGCCCCGCCCAAGCAACAAAAATTCTCTAATAATTTCAACAGGCTTAAACGAAGCAGGCAGGAGGGGTGCGCATGACGGTTCGAACGGCAGAGTTGCTGATGGGGTTTGCGACCTTATTGGTCTCGCTTGGATTGATGTGGAATGTCTATTCCGACGGCCTCCGGATCGGCTGGGTCGAGGGAAGGGGACCGGGTGCGGGCATGTGGCCGTTCTGGTTGTCGCTTGGCATGGCTCTGGCCTCCGTCGCCACGATAATTCGCTGGTTCCAGGGTAAGACACCGGAAAGCCGTTCGACCGAGCCGTACATCGCACCGGAAACGCTGTTTCTTGTCACGGTTTCCGCGCTGTCGATCCTGGTTCTGCTCGTTTTGATGAACATCATCGGCACGTATCTGTCGCTGATGATTTTCATGTTCTTTTACGTCCGGTTTCTTGGCCAGCACACCTGGGGCATGACGATGGCGTTCGTGCTGGGCGCACCGATATTCGTCTATCTGCTGTTCGAGGTTGCCCTGACCAAATACCTGCCCAAGGGGTGGCCGATCTTCGAGGAAGGTTTCCTCTGGATCGACAACTTCCGCTGGGAATACTTCTGAGGAGCCGGGGTCATGGAAACTATTCTTGTCTCTCTTGGTGGCGGTCTGCTGCAAGCATTCGAACCGCTTAACCTGTTCATGATCTTTGCCGGATGTCTGGCCGGGCTCTTTGTCGGCTGTATGCCCGGGCTCGGTTCGGTCAATGGTGTCGCCATTCTATTGCCGGTGACTTTCCTGGTTCCGCCAACGGCAGCAATCATCTTCCTCGCTGCGCTTTATTACGGCGCGATGTACGGGGGTGCCATCAGTTCGATCACGCTTGGGATCCCCGGGGCGTCGACGGCGGTTGCAACTGTGTTCGACGGGCGACCGATGGCTCAGTCAGGGAAGGCTGACAAGGCGCTCATGGCCGCGGCCATTGCAAGCTTTATCGGCGGGACCGTTTCCATTGTTCTTTTCACACTGTTCGCGCCTCCGCTTGCCGCCTTCGCATTGAAGTTCGGGCCACAGGAAGAGTTCGCCCTTATGCTGCTGGCCTTCGCGACCTTCATCGGTCTTGGCGGTGATGACATCCCAAAGACGATTTTCTCGATCCTGTTGGGGCTTGTGATGGCAGCGATTGGGTTCGACATCATCTCTGGTCAGCCACGCATGATATTCTTCGACATGGTCGAGTTCCAGCGCGGCATCGGTTTCCTTGTCCTTGCAATTGGCATCTACGGCATCGGTGAAATGCTCTGGACCTTGGAGAGCACCAAGGGGAAGGTGCAGATGCATAGCGTCAACATCACATGGGCGCGGTTCAAGGAGAACCTGAGAGAAATCAAGGACTACATCAATTCAACCTGGATCGGTTCCGTACTTGGCTTCTTTGTCGGCACGCTTCCTGCTGCAGGCGCGACACCGGCTTCTTTGATGAGCTACGGATTGTCGAAGACATTCTCGAAAGATCCCGAGAGTTTCGGCAAGGGCAATGTTGCCGGCGTTGCGGCCCCTGAAGCCGCGAACAACGCAGCTTCGACGGGTTCCATGCTGCCGATGATCACGCTCGGGATTCCCGGGTCGCCGACAACAGCCATTCTGCTTGGCGGCATGATCATCTGGGGGCTGCGTCCGGGGCCGCTTCTGTTCACCGAAAGCCCGGATTTCGTGTGGGGACTTATCGGTTCGATGTATGTCGCGAACGTCGCGACGGTCCTGCTGAACCTCGCGTTGATCCCGGTCTTCATCCGCGTGCTGGCCATGCCGTTCACTCTGCTGACGCCGATCATCTTCATGCTCTGTGTGCTTGGGGTTTTCGCAACCACGGACCGGATGTTCGATACGTGGATCATGCTGATCCTTGGTGTCGGCGGCTACCTTCTTCGCAAATTGAACTACCCGGTGGCCCCGGCTGTCCTCGCCATCGTTCTGGGCCCGCTGGCTGAGAGGTCGCTTCGGCAATCGCTGATTTCGAGTCAGGGAGATGTGACGACATTCGTCACCCGACCCATCTCACTCACCTGTGTTATTCTGGCTGTTCTGCTGATCTCGTATCCGCTTATCCAGAGGATGATGCGGCGGCGTGCGGAGGCGCAGACTTAACAAGTTTACAAATTTGACCGTCGTTTTGTAAACGCACTACACAGAAACTCGAATTTTGTGGGATCGGATCGGCTGCGCAACTATATTACCTTGATACTAACTATCGAGGTGGAAAATGACCCGCAAAATTTTGATCCTTGGCGCCTCTTATGGCTCGCTGCTCGGCACGAAACTGCTGATGGCTGGGCATGACGTGACGCTTGTGTGCCGCAAGGCAACGGCTGAACTTTTCAACGCTGAAGGATCCGAGGTGCGGATCAAGCTTCGGGATGAAGACCTGCATCGGCATTTCCGCTCAGCTGATCTTGCGGGAACATTGTCTGCTTCCGAGCCGAACGATGTGCATCCCGAAGACTTCGATCTCATGGTTCTCGCCATGTCCGAACCGCAATATGCGGTCGGTGACGTGCGCGCCCTGATGTCACGGATCGCGCTTGCGAAGGTGCCGTGCCTGTCGCTGATGAACATGCCGCCGATACCATATCTGAAGCGCATCCCGGGTCTGGACGCAGACCGACTGGCAGCCTGCTTCACGTCTCTTGATGGATGGCGCGATTTCGAGCCGGGGCTTGTTTCCCTCTGCAGTCCCGACCCACAGGCGTTCCGCCTGCCAGATACCGGAGCGAACGTTTTGCATGTCGGTCTTCCGACCAACTTCAAAGCGGCGCCGTTTGAATCTGCTGAACACAATAAGATGTTGAAAGAGCTGGAAGCAGATATCGACGCTATTCGCGTGGACGGCAAAGAAGTTCCGGTGAAGCTGAAAGCGCACGACTCCTTGTTTGTGCCCTTCGCGAAATGGGCGATGCTGCTGACCGGCAACTATCGTTGTGTCCAGACAATTGGCGTTCGCCCGATCAAGGAAGCGGTTCACGGCGACATCGACACGTCACGTTCAATCTACCAGTCCGTAACGGACTTGGTGATCAGGCTTGGCGCGACGCCTGACAGCCAGGTTCCATTCGAGAAGTATGCAAAGGCCGCAGAAGGTCTGCTGAAGCCCTCGTCAGCAGCGCGTGCCATTGACGGTGGTGCCCAGCAGATCGAGCGGGTCGATCTGCTGGTGCAACTGATCGCCGAGCAGCTTGGTATGGGCAACCCGGCCGTCGACGATGTTGTGGCCACGGTGACTTCGCGTTTGTCTGGCAACAGGCAGGCCGCCGCTTAACGACTTTGGTCAACCAATCAAGGAACGCGCCAGCCCTTGTGGCTGGCGTTTTTCGTTTGGCAGAGCCCATTCAGCTTTCGTAACGCGTGTTTCCCCGCCGATCCGGACTGATTGGCAAGTCTACGAACAATGGCTGGTGCGCACGTTGCGAACAGGCTTGGCGCGGACACAGGTGGCAGTTGATCCCGATCTGGCTGAACATGTCTTCGCTATCGAGATTGAAAGACCGCGCGTAACCTATTTCCTCTACGAAGCGGAATTCGCATCCAAGGGCGACTGCCAATCGACGATCCTGGGATTCGCGGCTGAACACCGGGCGGTCGGTTGTGCGGCTGATTGTGAAAAACCGTTCTCCCTCCGGAAGTTCCACGAACTGCGGCAAGATCACCCCGGGGGTTCGGAAGGCTGTGTGAATGTTCCAGACCGGGCAGGCGCCGCCAAACTCAGCAAGCGTGAACGTCGTCGAATTGAACCGCTTGGTGACGTTTCCTGCCTTGTCGATCCGCAGGAAGAAGAAGGGGACCCCTGTCGCATTCTTGCGTTGCAGGGTGGTCAGGCGATGGCACACTTGTTCGAAGGACACACTGAAGGCGGCGGCAATGCGGTCAACGTCGTATTTCGTGGCCTGCGCTGCGGCAAGGACATCTGCATATGGCATGACAACGGCGCCCGCGAAGTAATTTGCGAGTTCGACCTGGCACCGGGCCAGACCGCTCGGCGAGGTGATGCCGCTGTCAGAAACCAGTGTGTTGAGGATCTTGTCGGCCTCGAGCAGGCAGAGGACATGCGCAAGCTGGAACGTGCGGTTCTGATAGTCCAGAGCTTGAGACAGGAAAACGGTACCTGCGTCGCGATCGAAGATGCGAAGTGCTTCGCTCATGTCTTCGACTGAGTTGATCTGAACGGCCACACCATGCCTTTCCTGAAGCCGTATCTTCAGCATCGCGTAGACGTCGTCGGGTGCGCAGGGCTGTTCCGCCCGCAGGGTCTCTGCTGCTCTCTCAAGGGCGGGGAAGTGGTTCTGATGGTTGCGGAAAAAGTCGTGGATGATCGTTTCGGGAGTGGATGCCAAAAGGTCGTCTGGCATGCGTTCCTGTCCCTGTCGCAGCATCTTGTCGAGGGTGGTGCGGTGCATCCTGTAAATCTGGAGGAAGTTGTCGACCAGCCCGGGAGCATGGTCGACCGCTGCGCGCAGTTCCTGAAGATCGGGTGTGCCTGTGAAGACAGGATCCTGCAGGGTGCTTCGCAGTTCAGCCAGAACATTTGAGCTGGGATCCTGGACCAGTTCACGCCAGTCGATGGAGTACTTGTCGGACAGCGCCATCAGCATTTGAACCGACAGGCTGCGTTGGTTGTTTTCCAATAGGTTCACGTAGGCCGGGCTGACGCCGAGCGCCTTCGCCATCTCAGCCTGTGTTTGTTTGCTCGCGCGCCGCAGTTGACGTAATTGCGGACCGACAAAGGTTTTCTTCATAATCTGTCGCCCGAATTTACAAGTTTACGAATCTATCTCACCAAAACCCACACATACAACACACATACCCGGTTTTGTGTGGTTTGCCTACCATCTCGTGCTAACTGGTATACCACACGAAATCACAGAACCGGGTTTCTCTCGGAAGGAGCAGATCGATGAAAATTGGCTATAACGGATTGGCCGTTCCGGGACCCACGAACATGCCATTCCAAATCCGCAAAGCGATGGATGTTGCCTTGCAGGATCACCGTGCTCCGGACTTCCCAGAGTTCACCAAGCCGCTGTTCGAAGACCTCAAGAAGGTCTTCAAGACCGAGACGGGTCGCGTTTTCGTTTACCCCTGTTCAGGAACAGGTGGCTGGGAGGCCGCGATCACAAATACCCTCTCCGAGGGCGACAAGGTTTTGGCGTCGGTCTTTGGCCAGTTCTCTCTGCTTTGGGTGGACCTATGTCAGCGCTTTGGCCTTGAAGTTGATGCCATCGATGTCGAGTGGGGCAAGGGCGTGCCGCTCGACGAATACCGCGAAAAACTTGCGGCTGATAGAAACCATGAAATCAAGGCAGTGCTCGCGACGCACAATGAGACGGCGACAGGTGTCACGTCCGATATTGCGGGCATTCGCGCAATCCTCGACGATCTGGGGCATCCCGCACTTCTTTTCGTGGACGGTGTCAGTTCGGTGGCGTCCATCGATTTCCGCATGGAAGAATGGGGCGTGGATGTCATCGTTTCCGGTTCGCAGAAGGGTTTCATGATGCCGACTGGCCTTGCGGTGATCGGTGTTAGCCAAAAGGCGATCGACATGGGGCCCTCGGCCGGGCTGAAGCGGTGCTTCTTTGATTTTCGGGACATGATCACAACAAATGATCAAGGGTACTTCCCTTATACTCCGGCAGCGACACTGCTGCACGGACTGCGCGCGTCAATTGACATGTTGATGGAGGAGGGGCTTGAAAACGTCTTTGCTCGCCATCATCGCCTCGCAGGTGGCGTTCGCGCTGCAGTTGACGCCTGGGGATTGCGCAATTGCGCTCAGGGGCCGGAATGGCATTCAGACACGGTCACAGCCATCCTCGTACCCGAAGGTTTCGACGCCAACGATGTCATTCAAACGGCCTATCAGAAGTATAACCTGTCTCTTGGCGCAGGGCTTAACAAAGTCGCAGGCAAGGTTTTCCGAATTGGGCATCTTGGCTGGCTAAACGAGATCATGGTGCTCCAGTCGCTTGGCGGCGTGGAAATGGCGCTGCGTGACGTGGGCATTCCGTTTGAACCTGGTGCGGGAGTCGGGGCGGCGGTGAAGCACTTCACGGAAACCAGCTCTGCGATGCAACTCGCAGCGGAGTAATTTTGAGCGCCCCTTGTCATTTGGCCAAGGGGCACCATCCTTCCGGAAGTCATGACCAAAATCGTTTTCCTCGACCGCTCCACCATCGGCCCGTCCGTTTCCGTCAATAAACCGTCATTCGAACATGACTGGGTGGAATACGACCGCACTCGACCCGACCAGGTGATCGAACGCCTTGCCGGTGCTGATATTGCGGTATCGAACAAGGTGCCGATCCGTCGCGATGCCATCGAAGCGTTGCCTGATCTCAAGATGATCTGCATTCCGGCCACCGGGTATGATGCCTTTGACACTGAAGCCTGCAAAGAGCGTGGGATCGTAGTGTCGAACGTGCGCGGCTACGCCGTGAATACCGTGCCCGAGCATACATTCGCTTTGATCCTTGCCTTGCGCCGGTCGCTCGTCGGTTTTCGGCAGGATGTGATTGATGGCGAATGGCAGAAGGCGGCGCAATTCTGCTTTTTCAATCACCCGATCCGAGATCTTGCTGGTTCCACGTTGGGAATCTTCGGCGAAGGCGTTTTGGGGCAGGGTGTGGCGAAGCTGGGCCAGGCCTTTGGGATGCGCGTCCTTTTTGCGGCACATAAAGGTGTTGATGGGTTGGGGCCGCTTTACACTCCGTTCGATCAGGTAGTCGAGGAAGCGGACGTGCTGACAATGCATGCCCCCTTGATGCCGGCGACAGCCAATATGATCTCGGACCGTGAGTTCGGCATGATGAAAAAGAAGCCGCTTATCATAAACGCGTCCCGTGGCGGTTTGGTCGATGAAGCGGCGCTGGTTCGTGCGTTGGACGCAGGCCAAATCTCGGGCGTTGGGTTTGATGTGCTGACCAGCGAACCACCCCAGCCGGATAACCCGCTCCTCTCGATCCTCGAGCGGCCAAACGTAATCGTCACACCGCACACGGCCTGGGCGAGCGACGAGGCGATGCAAACGCTATGGGATCAGGTCGTCGAGCATTTGGAGAACTTCCACAGAGGTACGCCGTCCAACCGCGTCGTCTGACTCAATTCCGTGTCAGACATCGACCGAGAGGCAGAGATATTTGAGCTCCATGAACTCATCCATGCCATGCCGGCTTCCTTCACGACCAAGCCCTGATTGCTTGACCCCGCCAAAAGGTGCGACCTCGGTGGAGATAAGTCCTGTGTTGATACCGACCATGCCATACTCCAGGCCTTCGGAAACACGCGTTATCCGGCTGATGTCCTTCGCATAGAAATAGCACGCGAGGCCAAAGATCGTGTCATTGGCCTTTGCGATCACTTCCTCTTCAGTGTCGAATTTGAAGAGCGGCGCGAGGGGACCAAACGTTTCTTCCTGGGCGAAAGCCATATCTTGAGTGGCGCCGGTAACGATGGTCGGCTCAAAAAATGTGCCGCCGAGCGCGTGCGGTTTGCCGCCCGTCACAACTTTTCCCCCCTTGGAGGTTGCGTCGGCGATGTGCTCCTCGACCTTTTCGACCGCTTCCTTGTTGATGAGCGGTCCCAATTGAGATCCGTCGGTCAGTCCGTCGCCCACTTTCATGGCATTTACAGCGGCCGCAAGTTTCTCGGCGAAGGCATCGTAGACGCCAGCTTGGACGTAAATCCGGTTGGCGCAAACGCAGGTTTGACCGTTGTTTCTATACTTGGAGATCATCGCGCCCTCGACGGCCGCGTCGAGGTCAGCATCGTCAAAGACAATGAACGGCGCATTGCCACCCAATTCCATCGAGCACTTCATGACCTGGTCGGCGGCCTGGCGCAGAAGAATGCGGCCAACTTCCGTGGACCCCGTGAAGGTCAGCTTGCGGACCGTGGGGTTTTCACAGAACTCTTTGCCGATTTCTGAGGAATGCGTGGAGGGGATGATCGACAGGACACCTTTAGGGAGGCCTGCGCGATCAGCGAGAACGCCCAATGCAAGCGCGGAAAGCGGTGTTTCGGCGGCCGGGCGCGCAACGAATGCACAGCCCGCGGCAAGGGCCGGCCCCACTTTGCGGGTGATCATCGCATTCGGAAAGTTCCAGGGCGTGATCGACGCGGCTACGCCGATTGGTTGGCTGATTACCGTGATCCGCTTGTCTCGCTGATGTCCAGGAACTGTTTCGCCGTAGATGCGTTTGGCTTCTTCCGCGAACCACTCGATGAAAGAGGCGCCGTAGAGGATTTCTCCCTTGGCTTCGGCATGTGGCTTGCCTTGTTCTGCCGTAAGGATGGTACCGAGATCGTCCGCGTTTTCGACCATAAGGTCGTGCCATTTGCGGAGGACCGCAGCGCGTTCCTTTCCCGTCATCGCGGCCCATTCCTTCTGGGCGGCCTCTGCTGCGGAAATCGCGCGGGCTGTCTCACTTCGCGAAAGGTCGGCCACATGCGCAATCACGTCGCCACGTGCTGGATTGATGACTTCGAAAGTGTCGCCGTTGTCTGCATCGACCCACTCGCCCGCGAGATAGGCTTGTGTCGCAAGAAGCGACGGATCGTTGAGCAGGGAGGCAAGGTCAGTGTTTTGGTCAAGCATGCTGCGATCTCTTTCAGTGTCGTCTTTGTTAGGTGCCGCTAAGGGTATAGCGCGTCAACCGGCTCGAAGCCTTCGGCCCGCGCTCTTTGCCAGCGCACGAGGTAGCCGAATTCATCAGCTTCTTCACGTAGCAGGAAACCTTCGGGCATGTAGGGGTAGACTTCGTCGCCGGTCACCATGTCGCGGTCGCTTTCGCGCATGAGCAGGTGATGCGGTTTGAATTGGCCGGGATGGGTCAGGCCAGCGGCACCCGTCATTTCCCCGAGGGCCTTCATGGTGTTCTTGTGAAAACGATAAACGCGTTCGGTCTTGTCGGTCACATCCAAAGCGCGTTGGCGAAGTTTGTCCTGTGTCGCGACCCCGACCGGGCAGTGATTTGTGTGGCAAGCCTGCGCCTGAATACAGCCGATCGCGAACATGAACCCGCGTGCCGAATTTGCCCAATCCGCTCCAAGTGCGAGCATCTTGGCAATATTGAAAGAGGTCACAAGCTTTCCTGATGCACCGAGTTTGACGCGTTCGCGCAACCCGGCCCCGCGCAGCGTGTTGTGTGCGAAGGTGAGGCCCTCAACCAGTGGCATGCCGATATGGTTCGCGAATTCCAATGGCGCTGCCCCGGTGCCACCTTCCTTGCCGTCGATGACGATAAAGTCCGGTACGATATCGGTCTCGAGCATCGCTTTGACGATGCACATGAACTCGCGACGATGACCGATGCAAAGCTTGAAGCCGACAGGTTTGCCGCTTGCGTTGTCCCGCAGCGTTTTGATGAATTGCATCATCTCGATCGGTGTCGAGAATTCAGGGTGCGCTGCGGGAGACACGCAGTCTTCTCCCATCGGAACGCCACGGGCTTCTGCAATCTCGGGCGAGATTTTGGAGGCAGGCAGCACTCCGCCGTGGCCCGGCTTAGCGCCTTGGCTGAGTTTAAGTTCAATCATCTTGACTTGCGGGTCAGCCGCCTGCGAGCGGAACTTCTCCACATCGAACCGGCCTTCCGGGGTGCGACAACCGAAATATCCGGACCCGAGCTCCCAAATGACATCCCCGCCGCCCTCACGATGGTATCGGCTGATGCCACCTTCACCGGTATCATGGGCAAAGCCGCCTTTTGCCGCTCCCTTGTTCAGCGCACTGATTGCATTTGCTGAAAGAGAGCCAAAAGACATGGCTGAAATGTTGTAGATTGAGGCTTCGTAGGGGGCTTTGCAGTCAGGCCCTCCAATCGTCACCCTGAAGTCGTGGTCTTCGATGTGTTTGGGCGCAACGGAGTGCGTGATCCATTCGTAACCAGAATCGTAAACACGTTGCCGGGTGCCAAAGGGACGTTTGTCTTCGACCCCTTTTGCGCGCTGGTAGACGATAGAGCGTGCGTCGCGGGAAAAAGGCTCTTCGTCTTGGTCGCTCTCGATCAAGTATTGGCGGATTTCGGGTCGGATACCTTCGAATAGGAATCGCATGTGGCCGATCACTGGGTAGTTCCGCAGAATGGCATGCCTGTGTTGCGTCACATCGTAATAGCCGATGGCCGTTAGTGCTCCGAAGAAGATGAGGCCGAGCAGAAACCAGGACGACCAAATCAATCCGAACAACGAAACGACCGCGAGAACTGCACAGCCAGCGAGCACCGAATAGCGTTGTAAATCGTCCATCAAATCACCGCAGCAATGGCCCGGTCGAGCTTGTCTGTGAGTTCGTCAATCTGTTCGTCCTCGATAATGAAGGGTGGCGCCAGGAGGATATGATCTCCACGTTGACCGTCGATGGTGCCCGACATCGGGTAGCAAATAAGACCTTCTTCAAAGGCGGTTCCCTTGATTCTTGCGGCGATCCCACGCGATCGGTCGAACGGTTCTTTCGTGGCGCGGTCTTCAACAAGTTCGATGCCTCGGAAAAGTCCGCGCCCGCGGATGTCTCCCACATGGGGGTGTTGTCCGAAGCGTTGCTCAAGGCGCTGCATCAGAGTTGCCCCCTGTTTTTGAACTCGCGTGACAAGATCGCGATCAATGATGGCAGAGACAACGGCATATCCTGCTGCTGCTGCCGCAGGGTGACCAAGATACGTGTGACCGTGTTGGAAAAAACCAGAGCCATCCGCGATGGTATCGTGAATTTCGGATGTGCAGAGCATGGCACCAATCGGCTGGTAACCTGCGCCGAGACCTTTGGCGATACAGAGAATGTCAGCAGAAACGCCGTCTTGTTCGCACGCAAAGAGACTGCCGGTTCGTCCCATCCCGCACATGACCTCGTCCAAAATGAGAAGAACGCCGTACTGATCACAAATTTCTCGAATGCGCTTGAAGTAGCCCGGCGCGGGCGGCACAGCACCGGCTGTTGCCCCGACAACAGGTTCGGCCATGAACGCCATGACCGTCTCCGGGCCGACGCGAAGCAGTTCGTCTTCGAGGGCCTGAGCAGCGCGAAGGCCGTATTCCTCCGGGGTCTCGCCATCGTGGCGAAGCCGATATTCGTAGCAAGGGTCGATATGGCTTACGTCCAGAAGCAAAGGACCGAACTGTTGACGCCGCCATTCATTCCCGCCCGCACTCAGCGCGCCGATCGTGTTCCCGTGATAGCTTTGCTTGCGCGCGATGAGACGACCTCGCTTCGGCTCGCCTTTTTCGACAAAGTACTGACGAGCGAGCTTTATGGCAGCTTCGGTCGCTTCTGAGCCCCCCGATACGAGGTACACGCGATCGAGACCGGCCGGGGCGTTTGCGATCAGAAGATCCGCCAATTTCTCTGCCGGTTCCGATGTAAAGAAACCCGTGTGCGCGAAAGCGACCTGATCGAGTTGCGATTTGATTGCCTCAGTCACCGCGCTGTCACTGTGACCAAGGCAGCTGACTGCAGCACCTCCAGAGCCATCGAGGTACCGTTTGCCGTTTGAATCGATCAGATAGCAGCCTTCGCCACCAACCGCCGTTGGCGGTTTGGCCTGACAGTGACGGGCGAATACATGAGACATCGAGCGCACCCCTTCTGGGCTGTTCGGTCGCGTTTCCGACAGCCACAGACTGCCCCAATCCTACGCGGACGCAACCCCTGACAGCGTGAAAAAGGGACGTTTCAAGCGACCCGGTATTAGCTGTCCTTACCGCGCGTTAAGTGGCGCTAAATTGAAGCCGTGCGTCTCCGGCAGGCTTTGTGAGAATTGTAAATCACAAATTCTGTCTCTAAGCTTCCGAGTCATCACCCGACCGGAGAGCCGGGCGAAATCAAGTGAAACCAGGGAGTTACTTATGAAACTGCTTAAAATCGGTGCGATTCTGTCGACGGCCTTGCTGGCTGGACAGACAGCAATTGCACAAGAACGCTTCATTACGATCGGCACCGGCGGTCAGACCGGTGTGTACTTTGTGGTCGGTCAGTCGATCTGCCGCCTGGTGAATCGTGGCTCCGCCGATCATGGTCTCAAGTGCACCGCGCCTTCGACCGGTGGCTCTATTGCCAACATCAACGCAATCAAGGCCGGTGACATGGACATGGGCGTGGCCCAGTCCGACTGGCAGTTCCACGCTTTCAATGGCAGCTCGAAATTCGAGGAAGGCGGCGCTTTCGAAAATCTGCGTGCTGTGTTCTCTGTTCACGGCGAACCATTCACCGTTGTGGCCCGTGCCGACAGTGGCATTGGTAGCTTCGACGACATGTTCGGAAAGCGCGTAAACGTCGGCAACCCGGGCAGTGGGCAACGCGCCACGATGGAAGTCGTTCTGGATGCCATGGGCAAATCGGAGGACGATTTCGCACTCGCTTCTGAACTCAAGCCTGCCGAACAGTCCGCCGCTCTTGGTGACAACAAGGTCGACGCGATCGTCTATACCGTTGGTCACCCGAATGGTTCGATACAGGAAGCGACCTCGACCGTTGACGCCAAGCTGGTCAGCGTGACCGGTGACGCCATCGACAAGCTGGTCGATGAGAACCCCTACTACGCCAAGGCGACCATTCCGGGCGGTCTTTACAAGGGCAATGACGAAAACGTTCAGACTTTCGGCGTGAAAGCCACCTTCGTGACATCGGCGGATGTGGATGACGATGTTGTCTACACTGTGGTCAAGGCGGTCTTTGACAACTTCGATCGTTTCAAGGGTTTGCATCCTGCTTTCGCGAACCTGAAGGAAGAAGAGATGATTGCGGACGGGCTTTCCGCACCGCTGCACCCAGGCGCAGAGAAGTACTACAAGGAGCGCGGCTGGATCAGCGGTTCCTGATAAGAAACTGACAAGAATGAGAAATCCGCCAAGGCGGGTTTCTCGCTACGGGATGAACCAAAACGATAAATGCCCAACATTCCATAGGTCAGAGGGGGACACGTGATGAGCGCTGACAAGCAATTCGAGGCGTCCGCAGTCGAGAACGAAGCATCGGGCAGGGCTGGTCTTAGCCAGGAAGAACTCGATGAACTGGTTGCATCCTCAGACACGGGCGGGCGGTCGCCTTCGGGAAGTGTGGGCACGCTACTGGTTGTCGTTGCGCTTCTCTGGTCGCTTTTCCAGCTTTGGATCGCGTCGCCGTTGCCGTTCATGTTCGGATGGGGCGTTTTCAACGACACCGAGGCGCGTTCGATCCACCTTGCTTTCGCGCTGTTCCTGGCTTTCGCGGCCTATCCGGCAGCGCGCTCGCCCGCGCAACTCTTTCTTGCAATTGCCGTCCCCGCGCTCCTGACATTCCTTTTCATATACGGTGCCAAGGAAGGTGTGCCTGTTTGGTGGGTTCCGATTCCGGGCGTTCTTTTGATCGCTGCCATCTTCATGGGATCGCCAAAGGCTTACATCCCATTCTGGGAATGGGGCCTCGCAATCATTGGCGCAATGGCCGCTGTTTACCTTTTTGTATTCTACGACGGCATTTCGGACCGCGTCGGCGCGCCGATCTTGCAGGACTATGTGGTCGCTGTGATCGGCATCCTCTTGTTGCTTGAGGCGACGCGCCGAGCATTGGGGCCGGCCCTTATGATCGTGGCCACGGTTTTCCTCGCTTACACATTCCTCGGTTCGATCATGCCGTCGATTATTGCCCACAAGGGCAATAACCTTTCCGAGGTGGTGAACCATCAGTGGATCACGACGGAAGGCGTTTTCGGTATCGCGCTGGGCGTGTCGACGTCGTTCGTGTTCCTCTTCGTGCTGTTTGGCTCGCTTCTCGATAAAGCGGGCGCGGGCAACTACTTCATTCAGGTGGCGTTCAGCTTGATGGGCCATCTCAGAGGAGGCCCGGCGAAAGCTGCTGTTGTCTCCTCAGCAATGACGGGTCTCATCTCGGGGTCGTCCATCGCGAACGTCGTGACCACTGGCACCTTCACCATTCCGTTGATGAAGCGCGTTGGCTTTTCGTCGGAAAAAGCCGGCGCGGTCGAAGTGGCATCCTCGGTCAACGGGCAGATCATGCCGCCTGTGATGGGTGCCGCAGCATTCCTGATGGTCGAGTACGTGGGCATCCCGTATTTCGATGTGGTTAAGCACGCCTTTGTGCCTGCCGTGATCTCCTATATCGCGCTTGTCTATATCGTGCATCTGGAAGCCATGAAGGCGAACATGCAGGGCCTGCCGCGTCCGGTCGAGCCGAAGCCTTGGGTCGCGTGGCTTATTTCCATCGCTTTCACCATCGCGGCGATTTGTGCGCTGAGCTTTGCGGTCTATTACCTGATGGGCTGGATCAGACCGACCTTCGGAGACAATGCCCTTTGGGTGGTGTTTGGCTTCCTGACGGCCGTGTACGTTTTCCTGCTTTGGATCGCCTCGCGGGAAGAGCCGCTCAAAATGGAAGATCCGAATGCTCCGGTCACGTCACTTCCGATTCCGGGGCCGACAATCCGGGCCGGTCTGCATTACATCCTGCCGGTCGTGGTCCTCGTTTGGGCGCTCATGGTGGATCGCCTAAGCCCCGGTCTTTCGGCCTTCTGGGCGGCAACTTTCATGGTGTTCATCCTTGTCACGCAGCGCCCGCTGATGGCGATCCTTCGGGGCGGTCAGAACTTTGCCTCTGAAGTGAGTGCCGGGTTTGCCGATCTGATCGACGGGCTTGTATCCGGTGCGCGCAACATGATCGGCATCGGTATTGCGACTGCGACTGCTGGGATCATTGTGGGCGCGGTCAGCCAGACCGGCGTCGGTTCTGCTTTGGCGGACGTGGTGGAAGTGCTCTCTGGCGGCAATATCCTTGCCATCCTCGTCCTGACAGCAATCCTGTCGCTGATCTTGGGCATGGGACTGCCAACCACAGCGAACTACATCGTCGTCTCGGCGCTGTTGGCGCCAGTCATCGTGACCCTTGGCCAACAGAATGGATTGATCGTTCCGTTGATCGCCGTGCATCTCTTCGTGTTCTACTTCGGGATCATGGCAGACGTGACACCGCCCGTCGGTTTGGCGAGCTTTGCGGCTGCTGCTGTTTCAGGGGGCGACCCGATCCGGACAGGTGTCGTCGCGTTCTTCTATTCGCTGCGGACGGCCGCGCTGCCCTTCCTCTTCATCTTCAACACGGACCTCCTGTTGATTGATGTGGGGTGGGCGCAAGGCATATTCGTCTTCATAACAGCCACGATCGCGATGTTACTCTTCGCGGCAGCTACGCAGGGGTGGTTCATAACGCGGAACCGTTTCTACGAAACGATTGCTCTTCTTCTGGTGGCCTTCACGTTGTTCCGGCCGGGCTTCTGGATGGACATGGTTGCTCCGCCGTTCGAGGAGGTGCCGCCGGCGAGTATCGAGCAGGCGGCTTTGGATACTCCCATCGGCGAGAACCTCAGACTTCAGGTCAGCGGTCTGAACGCCGTCGGTGACCCAGTTACGTTCACTGCGCTGCTGCCTGTGGGCGAGGGTGAAACTGGGAACGATCGTCTCTTCGCTTCGGGTCTTGAGTACATTGTCAACGGTGATGAAGTGATCATAGACAATGTCGCCTTTGGCAGCCCTGCTGCCGAGGCTGGGTTCGATTGGGATCAGAAAGTGGAAGTAGTGAGAAAACCGGTGGCACAGCCATCCAAGTACCTCATGTTCATTCCCGGTCTGATCTTGTTGGGTCTTGTTGTACTGCTCCAGCGGGGCCGGGCGCGCCCGGAACCTGTCGGCGCAACGGAAGGAGCGTAAATCATATGTTCAAAAAAGTTCTTCTACCCGTTGATGTGAACCATCCGGAAAGTTGGGAAAAAGCGTTGCCTGCGGCACTTCATTGCGCAGGGGACTCTGGAGAAGTGCATCTTCTCGGTATCGTGCTCGATCTTGGTGCGGCCGTGATCTCATCTTTTCTGCCGCAGGATTTCGTGCAGCACGCAATGGAGGATCTGAAGGTCAAACTGGCGGAACTCGCAGAAGCAGAAGTTCCCGCAGGTGTGACTTCGGAAGTTCACGTGGCGCATGGCCACGTCCCCGAAACCATACTGCGTGTGGCCGAAACACTGGAAGCAGACCTGATCGTGATGGCGTCCCATCCGCCAAATGATCTGCAGACTGTGCTTGTGGGATCATCTGCGGGCAAGGTTGTTCGACACGCTACGATTCCTGTCCTGGCTGTTCGATAGAAAAGGCGGGCGCCAAAGCAATTGAACGGCGACAATCGGGTTTGCATCGATGGGACATCCAGGCCACCTCAAGCTCGGTTTGATTGGCGACAATATCGCTCAGTCCAAAGCGCCTATGCTTCACCGTCTTGCCGGTGAACAGCACGGGATCGAGGTGACATATGATCGTCTCGTCCCGAATGTGTTGGGTCAGTCGTTCGATGGCGTCTTCGATGCGTGTCCTCTTCAAGGGTATCGTGGCCTTAACATCACCTATCCCTACAAGGAAAAGGCAGCAGGCAAGGTGAAAATCGGCGACCCTTTGGTGGAAGCTATGGGCGCGGTCAACACGGTGCTGTTCGAGCCGAAAGGTGCTGTGGGATTCAATACCGACTACACAGGATTCATCGACGCATATCGGGTGGCAAGAGGAGAACAGCCCCCTGGTGTTACTGCGGTGATTGGAACGGGCGGCGTCGGACGCGCGTTGGCCTTTGCCCTTGTGGCTTTGGGCGCGCGGGAGGTGCGTTTGTTCGACCGGGACAATTCCAAGGCGCTGAGGTTGGCAGATGACCTCGCAAGGATTGAGCACGGGTCTCGTGTTTATGTCTGTGATCAGGTGAGTGATGCGATTGACGGAGCAACTGGTCTTTTGAATGGAACACCGATCGGAATGGTCGGGTACGACGGAACGCCTTTGCCGCGTTCAGACATGACCGGGGCGGAATGGGTTTTTGATGCCATCTATACGCCATTGGAGACTGAGTTTTTGCGAGATGCCCGCGGGGAAGGACTTCAATGCATCAACGGCTATGAACTGTTCATCCATCAGGGACTGGCGTGCTGGAAGCTTTTTTCGGGCTTTGCGGCGAAGGAAGCAGATTTGAGGGCTTCCCTTGCAAATGCCAGTCAGGCCTGACGCGCATTTTGGAAACGCGCGCCAGTTGTTCTTAGTTCAGGCTAGAACAGGTGCACGTTTCCACTTTGCAGGGCCGCTTTGGTGTATGGAGTTGCCGCCTGTGTCGACCGCGACGGTTACGGGCATGTCTTCGACACGCAGCTCGTAAATCGCTTCCATCCCCAAGTCGGCGAAGGCCACCGGTTTCGCGGCCTTAATGGCCTTGGACACAAGGTAGGCCGCGCCACCAACTGCGATCAGATATGCAGCCTTGTGCTTGGCGATGGCTTCGAGTGCGACGGGCCCACGTTCGGCTTTTCCGATCATCAATTTGAGGCCGGTGTCACCAAGGATGCGATCGGTAAACTTGTCCATGCGGGTTGATGTCGTTGGACCTGCTGGTCCAATTGCTTCATCGCCAACGGCATCGACCGGACCGACATAATAGATTGCTTTCCCTCTCAGATCGACAGGCAGACTTTCACCTCTGTCCAGCATATCGATCATTCGTTTGTGGGCCGCATCGCGCCCTGTGTAGAGAGTGCCCGAAAGCAAAAGTGTTTGCCCGGGTTCTAGCGTCGCAAGGACATCATCCGTCAGGTTGTCGAGATCAAGTTTTCGGGCATGTGCGCTGGCCTGATCAAGGACGATTTCAGGATAGTCTGACAACTCCGGTGGCGCGAAATTGGCAGGACCGGAACCATCGAGCGTAAAATGCACGTGCCTTGTAGCGGCGCAATTCGGGATCAGACCAACGGGGAGCGAAGCTGCATGGGTTGGGAACGACCTGATCTTGACGTCGAGCACAGTCGTCACGCCGCCGAGCCCCTGTGCGCCAATTCCGAGAGCGTTGACCCGCTCGGCGATCTCAAGCCTTAGTTCTTCGGTTCGGTTGGATGGTCCACGACGCTGCAACTCGCTCAAGTCTATCGGCTCGCTGAGCGCGGCCTTGGCGAGCGCCATGGCGCGGTCAGCATTACCGCCCACTCCGATGCCGAGAATGCCGGGCGGGCACCACCCTGCACCCAGGGTCTCCACCGTTTGCACCACCCAGTCGGCAACGGAACCGGAGGGGTTCAGAGTGGTAAACTTGGCCTTGTTTTCGGAACCGCCCCCCTTTGCGGCCACTTCCACGTCGATCTTGTCACCGGCAACCATTTCAACCGTCAGCATGCAGGGCGTGTTGTCGCCCGAGTTCTTGCGGTCGCCAAAGGGGTCAACCACGACGGAAGCGCGAAGCGGGTTTGTGTCCCGCAAGTAACCTTGCCTCGTTCCCTCGTCACAGATCTCTTGCAGCGCGCGCTTGAAGTTTGTCTGCGCCTCTACGCCGTAACGAATATGGATGTTCGCAGCACCAGTATCCTGAGAGCCTGAATCATAATTAGTTAACATATTGTAATAATTACGTTATTGCCCGCGCCACCCGTCGCATCAGGAACCGGCACGCGGCCAGTTGGACCCAGGCCAGAGAACTGGCCAAGGTCCGCTCCACGTCCTTTGCCAAGC
>JAJDZT010000097.1 GCA_022824525.1 Silicimonas sp.
TGTTTGCAATCAGCAACAGGGCGGGCAAAGCCGAAACGGGATCACGCAATCACTGCCGAAAAAGCCGAACCCGAACCCGGATGACATGCCGGCACGTCAAACACCGCGTCAAAACCCGCAGAGAAAAAATTAGCCGTGGCATGCCGCGCAGGAACGCGGTTCCTCCCAGCAGGTTGTATATTCCAACCAAGCTGACGGCACCGATGATCAGCCACAGGATGGCACCCGTGGTCAGTGTCGTCGCCCACAAGGCTTCCCGCACACCCTGGAACGTAAGCTCGCGACGCGCAGCCGCCACGATCAAGGCGCCTACCGCCCCGATAGCGGCAGATTCGGTTACCGTCGCAATGCCCCCGTAAATGGAACCAAGCACCCCGAAGATCAGCAGGAACGGCAGGATCAGGCCCTTGAGAAACGCCAGCCGCTGGACTAGCGGCAATTGTGCTTCGGGTGCGTCATAGACCGGCCCCATCGCCGGGTTCAGCTTCACGCGGATCAACACGTAAGTGATGTAGAGCGACGCCAGCAGGATACCCGGGCCAATGCCTGCGGTGAACAAATCCTTGATCGAAACATTGGCCTCGGCCCCATAGACGATTAATACCACCGACGGCGGGATCAACGTGGCCAGCGATCCGCTGGCACACAACACGCCGATGGAAAGCTTGCGGTCATATCCCAACCGGAACAGCTGCGGCAGAGCAATGACGCCCAAGAGCACGATCTCTCCGCCGACCACCCCGGACATGGCCGCAAGAATGACCGCGACAACGCAGGTCTGAACCGCAACGCCGCCCCGCAATTGGCCGCCAAGGATCGCCATGGAATTGAACAACTCCTTGGCGACGCCGGATCGCTCCATGATGTTCGCCATGAAGACAAAGAACGGCACGGCAATCAGCGCTTGCTTGTCCATCACCTTGGTCACGGCTGACGTCACCAGAATGAACCCGTTTGACCCGAATGCGAGATAGGCGGTCGTGACCGAGATCAGCAGAGTGGACGCACCAAGCGGCACTCCGACAGCCATCAAGGAGAACAAGGCCACGACAATGGCCAGAGTGATCAGTTCGATGCCCATTACTCGACGCCCAGCTCAGTCGGTTCAGAAAGCTCTTCGGAGGGCGTCAGGAAGTTCGCCAGCAGTTGAAGAAAATAGAGAATGGCAGCCGCGACGAACGCGGTCTTGATATATGTGGGGATGTACGGATCAAACGCACTCCCGGTCGATTGAGGAGCGGCCATGACTTTCATCATCGGTCCCCACAGCATGATGACGAGACCCGCGACACCCAGGAGTGAAAGTGCAATCGCGAACTTCTTCATCCGCCGCCAGATGACGGGGCCAACAACAAGTTCCATGGTGGTGACAGTGATGTGTCTACGCTGCTGCGTGACGGCTCCGACGCAGAAAAGCCATGCGGTCGCGACCAAGGCCATGATCGTTTCCGACGTCCACGAGGTCGGCGCGCCAAACGCGTAGCGCATCACCACCTCGTAAACGGACAGGCCAATGGCCGCGAGGTAGAACATACCGCACACCTTGCCCAGGAAGACGCTGACACGCCCGATTGTTGTGACGAATACCTGCATGGCCGCCCCTCTTGCGTTTGGGCGGGCACCAAGACCCGCCCAAATCTGTTTGGGTTATTTCAAGAGACCAATTGACCGCATGTAGGCATAGTGCGCCTCCAGAGCGGCCCGGGCTTCTGGCGACTTGTCGGCCGTCTCTTCCCAAGCTTCGACGGCAATGGCGCGGAATTTGTCCCGCTCTTCTTGCGGCCAGTCGATGACAGTGATCTCGCCTCCCGCGGTGTCCTCTGCCACTTGCGCACGGTCCTGCAGGTCCAGTTGACGGCGCACGTCGTCATAAGCGGCGTAGAACCAGACTTCGACTGCGGTCTGCTGATCAGGCGTCAATCCATCCCAGACGCCCTTGTTGATCGTCATCTGACGCACAGCCATCGAGTGGATACCCGGGTAAAGCGGATAGGTCGCTACCTGATGGAAGCCCGACGTCGAGTTGTTGATGTAAGCCGAAGCGTCGGCCGCATCGATCACGCCCTTCTCAAGCGAGGTGAAAACATCCGACAGTGACATGGAAACCGGTGCGGCCCCTGCCTTCTGGAAAACTGTCGCGGCCAGTCCGGAGGGTGAGCGAATTTTCACCCCCTCCAAGTCTGCCACACTGTTGATCGGCACCTTTGCGACAAGCGCTTCCTTCGAGGCCGCTGCACAACCGACGACATGCAACGCACCCGGCAGCACGCTGTCCCACAGCGCTTGCAACGCGTCGCGCCCACCGCCATGACGGCAGAAGGTCTGGACCTGATCCACCGAGTCATAACCGGCAATAAGATCACCCAGAATAGCGTAAGCAGGATTTCGACCGGTGAAGTAGGAAACGGCCGTCAAATCGCCCTGCAGAACCCCACCCATGACAGCTTCCGGTGTATCTGAGCGGTCCACGATCGAGTTGATGGGCGTGAACTCGAGCTTCACTTCCCCGCCGGTCATGGCCGACAGCTTCGGACCCCATGTTTCTGCGACGTAAGTGTATTCAAACGCGCCGGATTGCGTCGACGTTTGCAGCTTCAACACGGTCTCCGCACTGGCGGCGCCGGCGACCAGCGCAACACTCAAAGCCGAAGCAGACAAGAACTTTAGCGACATTACTGTCCTCCCTTTGACATGCCCTTGCAGCTTCAGCGTCACCGCAAGGATCAGTGATTCACGATCTGCGTCGCAAATAATGTCGGCATTAATTCCTAATATTGAAGTTGGAGTCAACGGGATCTATGCTTCGCTGATGGACCGAACCGCCAAACCCAAGGAAACTCGCGCCGAAATCGCGTATGCCAGCCTGAAGACAGCGATCCTGAGCAATGAATTGCCCGCAGGCTACCAGGCCATGGAGCCTGAACTCGCCCTCAGTTACGGCGTTTCGCGGACCACTATTCGGGAAGCCTTGATCCGCTTGGAGGCGGACGGTTTGGTCGAAATGGTGCCAAGGCGTGGTGCACGCGTGGTTCCGATTTCCGCAGAAGACATGCGGGAAATCTATCAACTGCTCGTATCTCTCGAGTCAGACGCCGCTTACGATCTCGCCAAAAGAGGCCTGACGCCTGGCGAATTCAAACGCCTCGAGCAAACCATTACTGAAATGGCTGGTGCGTTGGATCGTGAGTCCATGGCTGACTGGGCGAAAGCGGACGACGATTTTCACCGCGGCATTCTCGACATCCACGGGAATCAGCGCCTTGGCCGTATTGTCGGCGGACTCTCCGATCAAGCGCACAGAGCACGTCTCGTCACCCGTCGCTTTCGCCCTCTTCCGTCGCGTTCAGTGGATGATCACCGCGCTATTCTTGCCGCCATCGACAGCAAGAAGGCTGAGGACGCGCGCAGACTCTACAGTGAGCATCGACAGCGCGGTGCTGCGGAAATCATGGATATCATCGAGAAGCTCCCTCAAGTCTGAAACCACACGGCCGAAAGCTGACCTCGCAAAGCGGACGTATCAAAGCCCATTTGAGTGACTTCGGCGAGCCATGTGGGCGGACACCGATGTCGCAATGCCACCAATACAATCAGGGTGTTCTGCTTTGGGAACCAAACGGTTGAAGCGAAAAATTTGTGCACACTTCCAATCAGACCTCTTGGTCGTGCGTCCATGATGAGGTTAACATCAAAGAAAAACAGTAAGCGGTGCGTCGCGAAGTTTGCGACAAACAAAAGTTGTTCAAGGGAGAGAGGACATGAAAACACTGACATCTGTCATTGCCACCACTGCTGTTCTGAGCTCAGCGCAAGCAAGCTTTGCCGCGACAGAGATTGAGTTCTGGCATGCCTTTACGGGCCGTCTCGGCGAATTGGTTGCCGAGCAGGTCGACACATTCAACGCCAGTCAGGACGAATACACGGTCGTCCAATCTCACAAGGGCAACTATTCCGAGACATTGAACGCAGGCATCGCCGCTTTTCGGGCCGGAGAGCAGCCGCACATCCTGATGGTCATCGAAGTCGGCACCGCCACGATGATGGCTGCGGAGGGTGCCATCAAACCGGTTTACGAAGTGATGGGCGACGGCTTCGATCAGTCCAAGTACATCGGCTCGGTCAAGGGGTACTACACCTCACCCGACGGCAACATGCTGTCCCTCCCCTTCAACTCCTCGACACCAGTGCTCTGGGTCAACAGAGACAAGCTTTCCGAAGCTGGCATCGACCCCGACACGCCGATGGCCACCTGGGAACAGGTCGGCGGCGTTCTGGATGTACTGAAGGAAGCGGGCGTCGATTGCCCGATGACGACCGCATGGCAAAGCTGGATTCACCTCGAGAACTTCTCGGCGTATCACAATGTTCCATTCGCAACGCAGGACAATGGCTTTGCAGGCACAGATACCGAGCTTGCCTTGAACGGCCCTGCTCAGGTCGCGCACATAAGCCAGATGGGCCAGTGGGCTCAGGACGGCAAGTTCATCTACGCCGGTCGCCGCAACGAGGGTGGCGCCAATTTCCGTGCGGGTGAATGCGCCCTCTTCACGGAGTCGTCTGCCGGCTACGCGGGCATCAAGGCCGAGGCCGAATTCGATTTCGAAGTGCGCCCGCTGCCCTACTGGGAAGCCGTCGCAAGTGAGCCTCAGAACACCATCATCGGTGGCGCATCGCTCTGGGTCATGGAGGGCCACGAGGATGCCGAATATGCAGGCGTCGCAGCGTTCATGGACTTCCTGTCCTCCGCAGACATTCAGGCGAAGTGGCACCAGGACACCGGCTATCTGCCAATCACGGCGGAGGCGGGCGAGAAGACCAAAATGATGGGCTTCTATGATGAAAACCCGGGAACCGATATCGCGGTGATGCAAATGACTGCCAAGGAACCAACCGCGAATTCAAAGGGATTGCGTCTTGGCTCCTTCGACCAGATCCGCGGGATTATCGACGAAGAGCTCGAGGCCGTCTGGTCCGGCGACAAGGATGCTCAAACGGCACTCGACAGCGCAGCCGAGCGCGGCAACGCGCTGCTCCGCCGGTTTGAACAAGCCACGCAGTAAAAGCGAAAGGGCCATCCCGATCCTCGGGTTGGCCCACCTTGCCCCATGGAAAAACGGGTCACTTTCAAAGGCATCTGGCTGCCACTTCTGCTGGTTCTGCCACAGATACTGATTACGGCTGTCTTTTTCTTTTACCCGGCCGGTCAGGCGATCTGGCAGTCGCTCTTCATTCCCGATCCGTTTGGATTGTCGATGCAGTGGGTGGGACTTGGGAATTTCGAATTCCTGCTATCCGATCCGTTTTATCGCGCGTCCTTCCTGACAACGGCCATATTCTCGATCCTCGTCACCGTGGTGTCGATGGGCGTCGCACTCTACCTCGCCGTTCTCGCCGACCGCCTGATCAAGGGGTCGGGCACCTACCGGACGCTGCTCATCTGGCCATACGCCGTCGCGCCTGCCGTCGCCGGTGTTTTGTGGCTGTTCATGTTCAACACCCGGGTCGGCGTGGTCAGCTGGTATCTCGGGCAACTGGGCTATGACTGGAACCACGTGTTGAACGAAGGCGAGGCCATGGGTCTCGTGGTTGTCGCAAGCGCCTGGGGCCGGATCAGCTACAACTTCCTGTTCTTCCTCGCGGGGCTGCAGGCGATACCGAAGTCGGTCATAGAAGCAGCCGCCATTGACGGTGCGCGGTTCTGGACACGCTTCCGAACCATCGTGTGGCCCCTTCTGAGCCCCACCACGTTTTTTCTTTTGGTTGTCAACATCATCTACGCCTTCTTTGAGACGTTTGGCGTGATCCACACGATCACCAGCGGAGGTCCACAACAGGCGACAACCATCCTCGTCTACAAGGTCTATTCCGACGGCTTTGTCGGTCAGGACCTCGGTTCGTCCGCCGCGCAGTCGGTCATTCTGCTGGTCATCGTCTCGATCCTGACAGTTGTGCAATTCAAGTACATCGAACGCAGGGTGCATTACTGATGGCAGAGCGAAATGGCATGGTAGAAAAGCGCGGTTCCGGTCTTTGGCTGACCCATCTGGGTCTGATCATCGGCGTCGCTTTCATCTTCTTCCCGATCTGGCTGGCTTTCATCGCTTCGACTGTGGACCAGCAAGATATTGTAAGACCGCCGATGCCACTTCTCCCGGGTGACAAACTGTTCGAGAACTACGGTCGTGCGCTTGTATCCGGGGTCAATGCGCCGGTGGCCACAATGCTTTTGAACTCGCTTGTCATGGCTCTGGGCATCGCCATCGGCAAGATCGCGATCTCCCTCCTCTCGGCCTTCGCCATTGTCTACTTCCGCTTCCCCGGCCGAAAGGTTTTCTTCTGGCTCATCTTCCTGACCCTGATGCTGCCCGTCGAAGTCCGGATCGTACCGACCTTCGAAGTCATTGCGAACTTCGGAATGCTGAACAGCTATTCCGGTCTGATCCTGCCGCTGATCGCCTCCGCGACCGCGACCTTCCTGTTTCGGCAGTTCTTCATGACCGTGCCTGACGAATTGGCCGAAGCAGCGCGGGTGGATGGTGCGCGCCCGATGCGCTTTTTCTTCGACATTTTGCTACCGATGAGCCGCACGAACATAGCCGCGCTGTTCGTCATTCTCTTCATCTATGGCTGGAACCAGTACCTCTGGCCGCTTCTGATCACGACCGACCCCGAGATGAACACGATCGTCATGGGCATCAAACAGATGTTCCCATCTGGGGATGACTTCGCCCATTGGCCCACGATCATGGCCACCTCGATCCTTGCGATGATCCCACCGGTGATCGTGGTGATTGGAATGCAGCGACTGTTCATCCGCGGTTTGGTGGAAAGCGAGAAGTAAGACACATGGCAACGCTCAAGCTCGACAACGTCAAAAAGTCCTTCGGCAAAACGGACGTGATTCACGGTGTGTCCATCGACGTGAATGATGGCGAATTCATCGTCATTGTCGGCCCCTCTGGCTGCGGCAAGTCCACGCTTCTGCGCATGGTGGCAGGGCTGGAAACCGTCACATCCGGAGAAGTTCAAATCGGCGGCAAGGTCGTGAACGATGTCGAGCCGATGGACCGCGACATCGCGATGGTCTTCCAAAACTACGCGCTTTACCCACACATGTCCGTTTTCGACAACATGGCCTATGGGCTGAAGATCGCCAAAGTGTCCAAGGACGAGATCTCGGAGCGCGTCCAGACCGCCGCGAAGCTTTTGCAATTGGAACCCTATTTGCAACGGAAACCTCGTGAACTGTCAGGGGGCCAGCGCCAGCGCGTGGCCATGGGTCGTGCCATCGTACGGAAGCCTGCCGTCTTTCTTTTCGATGAACCGCTCTCCAATTTGGATGCCAAGCTGCGCGTACAAATGCGATTGGAAATCAAGGCCCTACAACGCGAACTTGGTGTTACCTCCCTTTACGTGACCCATGATCAGGTTGAGGCAATGACACTGGCCGACCGCATGATCGTGATGAATGCCGGCGTCGCGGACCAGATTGGTGCTCCTCTGGACGTATACGCAAATCCGGCGACGGAATTCGTCGCGGGCTTCATTGGTTCACCCCCCACGAACTTCATCGACGCGTCACTGGTGGATGGACAATCGGGCCGCATAGGTGTGCGCCCTGAACATATCGAACTCAGCGACACCGGCCGGATCACCGCCACTGTCGGGTATGCCGAAGCGCTTGGCGCAGAAACCCTCGTTCATCTGCGCGCCAGCGACGGATCGCAGATCACCGTCCGACAGGACGCGGCCCTGCCCATTCCGGGTGAAGGCGAAACACGTGGCCTGTCATGGGCCGACGAAAACATCATGCGTTTCGACGCAAGTGGGCTTCGTCAATGAACGGATGGCCTCCCGCACTGCAGCGGAAGGCCCTTTGATCACAGCCCGATGCGGAAGCGGGCGAAGCCATCCGGTCCGTCACCGGCAGACTCGATTTCCACCCCTTTGACATCGCCGATGTATTTCTCGGCCGCCGGTCCTGTGTCGAACAGAACCGACGTGCCCGGCAACGGTGCGAACTTCCAGTTGGCGTCCGCTTTCGGATCGATCGTGCCCTGCTCGACAATATACCGGACAATCACGTCACGGTTGGTATCCGGCGCTTCCAGAATGATCGTGTCACCCTTGGCTCCGGGGAAGGCACCACCACCCGATGCGCGATAGTTGTTCGTCGCAATCACGAACTCCATGTCGTCGGTGACGGGCGATCCGTTGAACATCAGGTTGACGATCCGCTGTGCGTCCGAGTTCTCAAGCTCGCCCTTCGGAGTGAACTTGGACGGCTGCGACAGGTCAACCTCGTAGGTCACGCCATCGATCACGTCGAAGTTGTAGCTTGGGAACTCCGGGTTCAGCAGCACCTGATCCGCTTTGCCCGGTTCGACCTGATTGAAGATGCCGACCGAGCGTTCCAGCCAATCGCGCAACTCCGCGCCACTGATCCGTACGGCACGCACCGTGTTCGGGTAAAGATAAAGGTCAGCCACGTTCTTGATCGCCACATCGCCCGGTGGCACGTCGGTGTAATATTCCGGCCCGCCGCGACCACCGGCCTTGAAGGGCGCTGCCGCGGAAAGAACCGGAAGCCCTTCATGCTCGGTACCCGCAAGCATTTGTTCCACATACCATTTCTGCGCAATCGAAACGATTTGAACAGAAGGATCATCAGCCACGAGGGCAAAGTAGCTGTGCAGGGGTGCCGCGGTCTTGCCAACGGCGCGGCGCACATAAGCAAGCGTTTCCTCGTGATCCGTCGCGACCGCATCGAGGATGGTTTGGTCGCTTTCGACCAGTGCCGTGATCGAACGATCTTCGTTCCGCTTGGAAATCGGCCGGGTCTCAACACTCTGCCCGGCAATCCGCCACGAATTTCCGTCACGCTCGAGCATCAGGTCGATGACCCCCAGATGCGATCCCCAGAACCCGCCCATGGCGGCGGGTTTGCCGTGGATTGTTCCCGTGGTTGTGTCGACACCCGCGATCCCGTTGTATGACGCGCTCGGGAAAACCCGGTGATGGTGCCCTGTCAGAAGCGCGTCGATTCCGTCCACCATGGCCAAAGGAACGGAGGCGTTCTCCATCCCGTCCGTGTATTCGGCAGGCCCAATCCCCGAATGCGAAAGCGCCACGATAATTTCTGCCCCCTCCTCGCGCATTTGCGGGACATACGCCTTTGCTGTCGCAACGATGTCACGCGCTGAAACGTTGCCCTCCAGATGCCTGCGATCCCAATTCATGATTTGCGGCGGCACAAACCCGATCAATCCGATCCGGATCGGATGCGCGTTGCCTTCGCCATCGGTGAGCATTCGATCGAGGATCACGTAGGGCGGCACAAGCGTTGTGTCTTCCGTTGGCGAAGAACCGAGCGTCTTCGCCACGTTGGCCGAAACCACCGGGAACTCTGCGCCCGCAAGCGACTTCATCAGGAAATCGAGACCATAGTTGAACTCATGGTTCCCGAGCGTCGAGGCATCAAAGCCAATCGTGTTCATCGCCGTGATGATCGGATGCATGTCGCCTTCCTTCATGCCCCGCTCATAGGCAATGTAGTCGCCCATCGGATTGCCCTGCAGAAAGTCTCCGTTGTCGATCAGCAGGGAGTTCGTCGCCTCTGATCGAATGTCGGCCACATGCGCGGCAGTACGAGCAAGGCCTACCGTGTCGACTTCGCGATCCGAATAATAGTCATAAGGATACACATGCACATGCAGGTCCGTCGTCTCCATTATTCTCAGGTGGGCCTGCCCGGCAGACGCGAATGCCGAAAACGGATGCAGAGTGGCAAGGACGGTGCCTGCCGTGGTGGTCGACAAAAATGTGCGGCGGGTCATTGAAGGACGGAAATGTGACATGAGAGCCCCTGATTGAAGAAATGAAACTTCTTCCGACAGCTTACAGGCAAGTTCCGATTCTGTCTGTCGAGAAGAACTGCGCAGCCTGCTTCGGCGGATTCAGGCAAGCGCCATGTGCCGCGAAAAGAGGCAGGACGATCGTGGGTCGCTGTGGCCGCAAGCCGGGTCTCGCCAAGGCATCGGTTGCCCGGACCGAGACCCGGACACACCGCGTCAGCCGATACGCTGCCCACCGCGCCAGACGGCCCTGATGACTGGGGTTTCGCCCAACATGGAAACACGAAGAAGATCTGCAAGACACCCTTCCGCGAGGCGCCCGCGATCTTGCAAACCCGTTGCATCAGCAGGGTTCGCCGTGACGGTGCGCACCGCACGCGGCAAGTCATCCCAGAGCTTCGACAAGCAAAAGACCGACGACAACAACAGCGACGGCACATAGTCGGAGGATACCACGTCCAGCAATCCGGCCTCCGCCAGCGCGCGGGCAGAAACGTTGCCGGAATGCGAGCCACCCCGAATGAGGTTGGGTGCCCCCATGATGATCTGAATACCCTCGTCCCGACAGGCCTCCGCGGCTTCCAGTGTCGTCGGGAACTCGGCCAACCGAATGCCCAGCCCTGCAGATTTCGTCACATGGGCGATGTCGGTGTCATCGTGACTGGCAAGCGTCGCCCCAAGCCGCGCGGCCTCTGACACGGTGCCGGCTTCGTGTTGGTCACGCACGCGCTCCCCAAGCTCGGTCCGGTGGATCACCAATGCGTCGAACTCCGCATCCGAATAATTGTACTTGCCGGTGTAGTACGTCTTGAGTTGCTCAAGGTCGCGAAACTGCCGCTGTCCGGGGGTGTGATCCATCAAACTCACCAACCGCACACGATCCTCGGGCCCAAACTCCGCCAGTTCCTCCAACAGAGTCTCTGAACACACTTCGGCCCGGAGATGGATCAGATGGCGCACCCTAAGCGCATTCGCAGCTCTCAAAGTCAGAAGCTCGGTCGCAACTTCGCGGGCGTATTTCTCATAGGACTCATCGGTCCGGACAATGGAGCCCGTGCGCAACGCATCGAAAACAGTGGTGATCCCGGCCGAAGCCAGTTCTCCATCATGCGCAAGGATCGCCGGAACATGCGGCATCTTCACCTTGGGACGCGGTTCAAGATGCCGCTCCAGATTGTCCGTATGAAGCTCAACAAGACCCGGTACGATCAGGTCGCCATCGCAGTCAATCGCGCCGACCGGAACGACATCGCCTTCCGTCACGGCTGCTATCCGATCCCCCACGACATGAAGCGCACCGGTGATGACACAGTCCTGCAACACGACTGTCGCATTGGCGAGGCAAAGTTCACTTGTCACAGGACTGTCATTCTGATCTGGCAAGGACGGGGCCTTAAGGTGCGAATTCATGTCAGACTTTCAACGGTTTGCAATCTATTATCTGCCGGACGAGCCGGCTCTGGCCACCTTTGGCGCGTCCTGGCTCGGATGGAACGTGGAAACCGGAACGCCGTGCCCGCAACCCGACATAAACGGGATCGACAGGTTCACATCGACACCCCGAAAATACGGGTTCCACGGCACACTCAAACCGCCCTTCCGGTTGGCAGATGGCAGCAGCCCGGCCGTGCTCGGCGACAACCTGATGAACTTCGCACGCTCTCAACCGCCTGTGCAGCTGGACGGCCTGTGCCTGTCGCGGATCGGCAAGTTTCTCGCTCTTGTCCCCGACGGCAATGCGAGCGAACTGTCGCAACTCGCCTTTTCCTGCGTGCGTGCTTTCGACGGTCATCGACGCGCGGCGGAGCCGTCGGAACTGGCGCGCCGCCGCGCCGCGGGACTGACCCCGCGACAGGAAGAACTCTTGCTGGAATGGGGATACCCCTATGTCGCCGATGAATTCCGGTTCCACCTGACGCTCACCGGCAAACTTGACCCCGAAGACCAGACCGCCGCGCATGCGGCACTGGATGACCTGCTCCCGGACCTTCCGCGTCCGTACACGATCACAAGCATCGCGTTGGTGGGGGAGCGATCTGACGGCCGGTTCCAACTGATCCATCGCTACACTCTCACCGGTTGAAGACAGGCCAGCGCAGCGCTCACTGCGTCTTCGAGCAAGCCGTCATTGTGAATGGTGTGCACCACCAGCCGCTCGGGGAACGGGTTCACCACACGGGCAAGACGCCGCGCAATGTCTTCACGCGTCTCGCGTCCGCGCCCATCAAGACGCGCTGCCAGCGTTTCGGGAGACGCCGTGACATTCAGCACCTCGAATTGCGGAAATACGTCCGACACCAGATGAAGTACGTTTCTGGAGAGGTTCACCAGGCGCTGCTCACCCTTCGCAACGGAAAGTCTCACTTCGTCCGGAATGCCGTAATGCAGGCCATGCGCCTCCCAGTGCACACAAAACGCGCCCGCATCCCGCAGACGCTCGAAATCGTTCACACTCACGGCATCGAAATCCTCGCCGCCCAGCGAAGCGTCCCGCGTGATGACCCGCCGGACCAAACCAAACTCGGTGCAGGTCGACGTCAGCCCCAGCATCAGGCTGTCTTTACCGACGCCCGATGGGCCAACCACACCGATCAGGCGCCCGGTCATGCAGCACGCCTCCGCGCAAACGCCGAAACGTCGATCTGACGATCGCACACCCGGTCACGGGCCTCTTCGTCATGGAAGATCCCGACGATCGCAGCGCCGCGCGCCTTCGCCTCTTCGATCAGGCTCAAAACCACCTCGCGGTTCGCGCCATCCAAACTTGCCGTCGGCTCGTCCAGCAGCAAGGCCGGATACGCATGTATGAACCCTCGCGCCACATTGACCCGTTGCTGTTCGCCGCCGGAAAACGTGGTCGGAGACAATCCCCAAAGACGTTCCGGCAAATTGACCCGGTCCAACATCGCCTTTGCCCGGTCGCGCGCCTCGGTCACGTCGACACCCAAGGTCAACAAGGGCTCGGCCACGACGTCCAGCGTCGGCACCCGGGGCACCACGCGCAGGAACTGACTGACATATCCCAGCGTAACCCGGCGCAGGCTCAGTATCTCGCGCGGCGCCGCCTGCGTCACGTCCAACCCGCCGACCGTGATCGTCCCGGACGCCGCAAGGTAGTTGCCATAGATCATCCGCATGAGCGTCGACTTGCCCGCGCCGGAAACCCCGACCAGTGCCACGCATTCGGCCGCGGCAACGCTGAGATCGGCTCCCTCCATCACGGCGATCTCCGCCGCTCCCTGGTTATGGAGGGTGAAAGTCTTCGAAAGGTTGGTCACCTGTATCATGGGTCCGTCCTGCACGAAATTCATGTCAAACCTGTAACACCGAACTGACCAGCAACTGAGTATAGCCATGTTGCGGATCATCGAGCACCTGATCGGTCAATCCTGTCTCGACCACTTGCCCGTCCTTCATCACCATCAGGCGATCGGCCAGGAGGCGGACAACGGCAAGGTCATGGGTCACGACGATCGCCGACAGTCCCATGTCTCTCACCAGTCCGCGCAGAAGGTCCAGAAGCCGCGCCTGCACGCTCACATCCAGGCCACCCGTCGGCTCGTCCATGAAAACAAGGCGCGGCCCCGTCACCAGGTTTCGCGCGATTTGCAGACGCTGCTGCATGCCACCCGAGAAGGTCGTGGGCCGATCATCGACACGCTCTTCGCTGATCTCGACCCGTCCGAGCCAGTCAATCGCCTGATGCCGTATGGTGCCATAGTTCCGGGCGCCCACGGCCATTAGCCGCTCGCCAACGTTGCCGCCCGCGCTTACGCCCATGCGAAGACCGTCGCGCGCATGCTGATGCACAAAAGCCCAATCGGTCCGGGACAGCATGCGCCGCTCCGGCTCGCCCATCTTCAACGTATCCTTCGGACCGTCGACGCGGGTATCGAACCAGACCTCGCCAGCGTCAGGTGCAAGATGGCCTGCCAGACAGTTCAGCAATGTCGATTTCCCCGACCCGCTTTCACCGACAATACCCATGACCTCTCCCGGCCAGAGGTCAAAGCTCACATCCGCACAGCCGATATGCCGCCCATATCGCTTGGCGATCCCTTTCACATCCAGAAGTGGCGTCATGTCCCAGCCCTTTCTTCCTGGTAAAAATATCCCGGGGAGCGCGAGGGACAGCGCCCCTCGCACCGTTGATCACGGCCCGGAAGGAAAACGAAGGAAGGGTGCCGGGCACCGCGGCAGGCGCTCATGCCGCGGCCTCCGGAAACTGCGGCCCGCAATGGCCGGCAGCGCGACGGCATTCGCAGTAATCCGTGTCCGAACAGACAAACATCCGCCCCCCCTCGTCATCGGTGATCACCTCGTCCAGGTAACTGTCCTCCGCCCCGCAAAGCCCGCAGGCATGAGGCGCTTTCGACGGATCGAACGGATGATCCTCAAAATCGAGGCTGACCACTTCCGTGTAAGGCGGCACCGCATAGATGCGCTGCTCTCGCCCTGCTCCGAACAACTGGATGGCGGGCATCTCCATCTTGGGATTATCGAACTTCGGAATGGGTGACGGGTCCATCACGTAGCGCCCTTCTACCCTCACCGGATACGCATAGGACGTCGCGATATGTCCGTGACGACTGATGTCTTCGTAGAGTTTCACATGCATCAGCCCGTATTCCTCGAGGCTGTGCATTTTCCGCGTCTCCGTTTCGCGCGGCTCGAGAAAACGCAGGGGTTCGGGAATAGGCACCTGGTAAACAAGGATCTGATCTTCGGTGAGATCCTCCTCCGGGATCCGGTGCCGAGTCTGGATCAGGCTCGCCGCGCGCGTTGAGGTTGTCGTCGCAACCCCCGCTGTCCGCTCGAAAAATTTGCGGATGGAAACGGCATTGGTTGTATCATCCGCCCCCTGATCAATGACTTTGAGCGTGTCCTCCGGCGTCAGCGTCGCGGCCGAGACCTGCACGCCGCCCGTGCCCCAACCATACGGCATCGGCATCTCGCGTGAAGCAAACGGCACCTGGTACCCGGGGATCGCAAGCCCCTTCAGGATGGCCCGACGGATCATCCGCTTCGTCTGCTCATCAAGATAGGCAAAGTTGTAGGCCTGGTCGGTCATAGCAACGCCCTCGCTTTCAGTTCTGCTTCGAGGGCCGCGGCGTTGGTGAAATGGAGACCGTCCATCCCCACGGCCTTCGCCCCCTCCACATTGTGAAGACCATCGTCGATGAATACGCAGTCCGACGGAGCCGCGCCCGCCCGCTCACAAAGGATTTCGTAAATACGCGCGTCGGGCTTCGTGATCCCTTCGCGCCCCGATACCACGAGGGTGCCGAACACCTCATCAAGCCGCGGATGCACGCGCACACCTTCGGGCCAGGTCTCGGCTGACCAATTGGTAATCGCGTGAACCGGCACACCGCGCGCACGCAAACGGTCCAGGATGGCCCAGGTTCCCGGCACTTCATTCGGAACGGTTCGGGAATATCGGGCGACATACTCGCGAAAAAGCCTCCGATCCCGCTCGTCCGAGATTTCCTCGGCCAGATGATCGAACCTCACGCCCCCATCGGCGCGCGCATTCTTCTCCATGAATCCCGTTCGCTCGATGAAGGCCCGCGCACCTGCGTCCCCAAGTTCCTCGACCCACGCCAAATGCGGCTCCCACTCCACCAGAACCGCACCGATATCGAAAACAACATGTTTCATGGCATCGTCGCACGTCGTCGCAATTCCGTTACAATCCGCGTGCTAAGTCGCAAGCAGAGATGAGACAGTATCGAATTTACAGGTTGATATGATGCGGTGGGGTTGGACAGCTCTGACCCCGAACACACGAAACGCATCCGTCTGGTCTCTGAATTCTCAACAAAAACTGGAGGTTTTATATGACGAGCACGCGCTCGGACTACAGCTTTACCATGGGCAATCTTCTGCCCTTCACCCTTTTCATGGGGTTTGCCTATCTGGCAACGGACTCGGCGATCGAGTTCGCCTTCATCGCCGCGTTTCTCGCCTTTGGAGCGTACCGCAACCACCGGCGACGCAGCACGCTGCGACAACGGGACGACGGAACCTACGTCTGGATCGAATGGCACGGAGGGGAGCGATGTTCCGATACCGATCCATCTGAGCCGGGCGGCGATTGGGACAGCGAAGGAGACGGTGACGGAGGCGATTGATCGGCCTCTTTTTTTTGCACTACCGACCAGACACCGAGGGCCCAAGGGGCCTTTTTTTGTGGCCAATGTCATTCCGCTGCCTCCGGCATTTCAGCCGCACCGGCCTCGCGTCGCAGTTTCCGCACCAGTTCCAGTTCTGATTGGAAATCAACGTAGTGGGGCAACTTGATATGCTCCAAAAACCCGGTCGCCTGAATATTGTCGCCATGGTAGAGAACGAATTCCGCATCCTGCGCGGGCGCGCCCACGTCATCTTCACCCAGTTCTTCCCAGCGCAACGCCCGATCTACAAGCGCCATGGAAATCGCCTTGCGTTCCGTTTGCCCGAAAACCAGACCGTATCCCCGCGTGAATTGGGGCGGCTCCGTTTTCGATCCTTTGAACTGGTTGACGGTCTCGCACTCCGTCACCGTGATTTCGCCGATCTCGATGGAGAAACCGAGTTCCGGGATCTCCATCTCGACCGCGACAGTCCCAATCCTCAGTTCACCCACAAATGCGTGGTTGCGCGCATAGCCCCTCTGAGTGGAGTAAGCCATGCCAAGCGTGAACCCCTCATCCGAGCGGGTCAGGGCCTGAAGTCTGAGCGCCCGATCCGCAGGCAGCTCCAGCGGCTCCCTCGTCAGGTCGGGCGGCGTGATATCTTCCGTCGGCGCCTCTTCGATCAGGCCTTCGCGGTTCAGGAATCCGGTGACGTGGGGTACCGGCTCGCCCGAAGCCTCCCGAACCGGCGCCGACGGAACCTCACCCTCGGCAGCGAGTTTGAAATCCAGCAAGCGATGCGTGTAGTCGAATGTCGGACCCAATACCTGGCCGCCGGGCAAGTCCTTGAACGTGGCGGAGATGCGCCGGTCACAGCCCATCTCACCGGTATCGATCGGCTCCGACGCGCCAAACCGCGGCAAGGTGGTGCGATACGCCCGAACAAGGAAGATCGCTTCGATCAAATCCCCGCGCGCCTGCTTGATGGCCAGCGCCGCGAGGTCAGGATCGTAGAGAGACCCTTCTGCCATCACCCGATTCACGGCGAGCCCGAGCTGCTCGCGGATCTGGGCAACACTCAGCTCCGCGATGTCGGTATCGCCACGCCGCTCTTCCGCAAGCCAGGCATGGGCGTTTTCAATCGCCCGCTCACCGCCTTTCACTGCCACGTACATCAGCCGATCCTCGTCGAGCGCGGCAAGGCCGCAACGCGGTCACCACATGTGAAATAGAAATCCAACCCAAGTGGATAAAGCGCATTGTTCCGTTGAAACGCGTCCACCTCCGGAAGCGACAGCGCGGCAGTATCCCTGATCCCGGGGCCGCTCAGCTTCGCCCCTTCCGAGGCCAGGCTCTCAAGTTCTACAATCAAGGTCGTTGACCGGTCGGGATACTCGGGTGTCCCAACGGGATAGGCCGAAAGAGGCGCAAGAGCCTCCCACGATCCAAGCGCAAACATCGCATGGTTCGGCCCAACCAACGGCGCCCCGGTATGAAAGGCCAACCATTGACGCACATCCGGCGTATCCCATTCGCCTGCGAGGTAAACCGGCGTATCGCCATCCGCCAGCGTCAGAAGCAATGTGCCCGCCGCAACGGACAAGGGCGCGGGCGGAACACCACCCGTCAATGTTTCGATCCGGCCGGGCCGCGCCATGGCCGTCATCAGCGCACGAAACGCGAAGGAGGCGTCGCGGGGCGCATCGTCGAACCCGCCTTCGAGGGCCTGCGTCTCCATCAATCCTCTCCCCGCACCATGGTGAAGAAATCAACCTTGGTGGCCGCTGCCTTCTCGGCGCGACTTTGTCGGCGCGCCGCCTCCTCGGAACGCAAAGGTTCCAGAACCCCTGCCTCGACCATGCCCGCATGCTCCGTCTGCATCAGCGCATCCACGAGCGCCGCGGCCTTCGCATCGCCTTTCCGGCGCCCCTGCACATGCCCATGCCCGACCGTCCCGCATTCGAGCTTCAGGGCACATCGCGTCACCGTCATTTCACCCAGATTGAACGGCGCGCCGGTGCCACCTGCACGCCCCCGCACCATGACGCTCCCGATTTCCGGAGGACGCAGCAGCTTCGCACCTGATCCCAGCCCGGACACCTCCAGCAACCGGGTCACGCGACCTTCCGGGGACCGCGCCAACAGCCCCATCCAAGCTCTTCTGTCGTCTTCGGAGGGCGTCATCTAGACAACTCCAAGATATACTATACAACTAGACATATCATACATGAGTCGCTCCAGAATGCCCATGAAAGTTTCATGACAATCGCTAGAACCCCCGTCTGGAAATCGATTGCAGAGACGCTCCGTCGCGCAATCTCGGAAGGCCACTACGCGGAGGGCGACAAACTTCCCACCGAGGCCGCGCTCAGCGAACGCTTCGGCGTCAATCGCCACACCGTGCGCCACGCCATCTCGCATCTGGCGGACGAAGGACTGGTCCACTCCCGACGTGGATCAGGTGTCTTCATCCTTGCCAAACCGCTCGACTACCCTCTCTCCGACAGGGTGCGCTTCCACCAGAATCTCGCCGCTGCCGGGCGTCTGCCGGAAAAGACAGTGCTCTCGGTCGAACTGCGTGCCGCCAGCGAAAACGACGCCCGGCGCCTCAAGCTGAAACCCGGCGATCAGGTCGCCGTCTCCTTCTCGCTTTCCTTCGCCGATGGAACGCCCGTCGCATTGGCCGAAAGCCGTTTCCCGGAAACCCGCCTGCCCGGGCTGGCCGACGCCCTCCGCACCGAAGCCGGTGTTACGGCTGCCCTCGCCGCCGTCGGGGTGTCCGATTACACCCGCGTATCCACGCGCCTTACGGCGACAACAGCAGACGCCACACAAGCACTGCATCTCCGTCTCCGCGAAGGGGCGCCCCTGCTGCTGACCGAAAGCCTCAGCCGGGACGCCAAAGGTCAACCGGTCGAACACGGACGCACCTGGTTCGCAAGCGACCGCATCACGCTCACCCTGGATCACGACGGATCGCGCTGACGGGACGGCGGGCGGGGCGACGGCGAAGCCGAGCGCCGCAGGCCGTTCGCTCACCCCTGGTACTTCTCCAGAAACGCTTCAGCAGTCAGCGACCGGAAATCCTCGAGCGACGCCCTGAGCCGCCCGTGATCCCAATCCCACCACGCCAACGCTTGCATCCGCTCCGCCAGATCGCGCGGCAACCGCGCGCGCAGCGGCACCGCCGGAACACCGGCGACGATCATGTAAGGCGCCACGTCCTTGGTCACCACCGCGCCCGCCGCCACAACGGCACCGTTCCCCAAGCTCACCTCCGGCTTCACCATCGCGCCATGCCCGATCCACGTGTCATGGCCGACAAACGCGCGCCGCGAGGCACGATGCGCAAAGAACGCGGCATCGTCCTCCGCATCCTCCCAGTAACTCGCTGACCGATAAAGGAAATGATGACAGGCCGCCGTGTGAAGCGGATGGTCGGTCGCCCCGATCCGCGTTTGGGCGGCAATGTTTGCAAACTTGCCGATCGTCGTATTCGCAATGTCCGCGTACCGATCACAATAGGAGTAGTCCCCGAACCACGTGTTCAGAATGCGCGATCCAAGCCCGATTTCGACGTAGGCTCCAAACTCGGAATTCTTGATGTCGCAATCGCCATGAATAAACGGCGCATCTGCCGTGAGCCTCGTCATCAGAAGTCCCGCTCCTCACCTGTGAAACGAAAGAACTTGCCAGTCTCGGCCACGGTCACGCGTTCGGCGATATCCAGAATGCCGCGCGCGACCGCACCGGGCGTCTCGTCGGCCGATGGGCCGCCCATATCCGTCCGCACCCAGCCGGGATCGATCAGCACCGACGCAATCCCTTCATGTTCTAGATCGGTTGCAACCCCTTGCATCACCTTGTTCAGCGCCGCCTTGGAGGCGCGATAGGCCAGACGCGTCGATTTCCTGTATCCCATGAAACTCATCTGGCTAGAGATGGAGAGCACACGGCTCCCCGCCTGCGCTCTGAGCGCCGGCAAACAGGCCTCCGTAACCGCAAGCGGCGCAATGCTGTTCACGGCCAGCACCTCGGCAAATCCGCCGTAATCCATGCCGAACGCCTGCGAATCCGGCCCGTAGATCCCGGCATTGTTGATCAGGATGTCGAGCGGTGGCAGCCCGTCAAAGACCGCGGCCACCCCCTTGATATCCGTCATCTCGCACGCCAGCACCTCGACACCCGGCAACTCGAAATCCGTCCGTGCTGTCCCCGTCACCTGCCAGCCGCGCTTCACCGCCGCTTCGGCCAGAGCCCGCCCGATCCCTCGGTTGCACCCTGTCACCAGAACATGTGTCACTCTGAATCACCCCGGATCAAACGCCGCCGCAAGACGCCTGAAAGCCAATCCATGAAAATGACCATCAGAATGATGAGCACGATGTAATAGGCAACCTCTTCCCAGTCCTTTTGAGTCTGGATGGCCTGTGTGATCAGCAACCCGATGCCACCACCCGTGATTGCACCAATGATCGTCGCCGATCGCGTGTTCGATTCAAGGAAGTACAAAACCTGGCTCAAAAGCACCGGCACCACTTGCGGGATCACGCCAAAGCGATAGCGCTGGAGCGGTTTTGCCCCGGTCGAAGACACGCCTTCAATCTGCTTTTCATCCACGTTTTCCAATGCTTCCGAGAAGATCTTGCCGAATGTCCCGGTATCCGTGATCAGAATGGCCAGCGCCCCGGTCAATGGTCCCGGCCCGAAAGCCCGGCTCAGGACGATCGTCCAGATCAGGGCATCGACGCCGCGCACGAAGTCGAACACCCGGCGCATCGCGAACCGAAGCGCCATGATCGGAGCAAAGCGCTTCGCCGCCATGAACGCGAGCGGCAAGGCAAGGATTGCGCCTCCGAATGTCCCGAGAAACGCCATCAGGATCGTCTCACCGATCGCCCAGACAACGTCGGCATGCCGCCACATCGGATTGTGCCAGAAGTCGTTCCAGGCCCCCGCGAGATTCGAACGTTCCGGATCGATCTGTTCACCGAAGAGGATCGCGAACAGACCGTGCCCGTGATACGGGCTCTCAAGCGTGAACCAGAACAGCTCCCAACCGGGAAAGTAATTGAAGATCTCCGTCTTCGATCGCGTGATCGTCACGCGTCCACCATCGGTGGTGATCGACACGCGTGTCCGGCTTGCGTTTACCCAATCGGGCGGAGTGTCGCCAAGGTTTGTGACCACCTTCGAGCCGTCGAATTGCGCCACGATCGTACCATGCCCCGGTACGTCGAACTCTGTCGTGTTCCCGGGCAAAATACGGACCTCGTACCCCTCCCCCAGATCGAGCACCGTGGCATCGCCGTCCTCGGCCACCCAATCGGGGCGCATTCCCTCCGGGTATCGCCCTTTGCGCTCACCTTCGACGGCATATTCGATGTCGCCCGAACGATGCGACCGCGTCACATGCACCTTGTGGCTGAACATGTCGGACGCCAGCGTCAGCGCATTCGCAGGCTGCGCCCGGGATGCGAGCCCGGCAATGTCGAACGCGAAGAAGATGTAACCGAAGTAGACAAGGATCACCGCCGGCACCGCAAATGCCGTCAGCCGTTTCCGACGGAACAGTGCGGCCGCCTGCCCCTGAAGCATCGCGACATCGCTCATTGTCCCTGCCCCTCTGTCAGTTTGTTCCGATACCGGCTGGAGACCTGATCGAAGAAGACAATCGTCGCGAAGAGCAGGACGAAGATCGCCGCCGCCTCATCGAACCGGCCCGGCCCCCAGGACATCGAGTTTCGAAGCTCATAGCCAATGCCGCCCGCCCCGACGAAGCCAAGGATGGCAGAGGCGCGAATATTGATCTCGAACCGCAAGAGCGCATAGCTCAGAAAGTTGGGCGCCACCTGCGGCAGGACACCAAGCAAAATGCGCTGCGTCCAAGTGGCACCGACGGATTGCAGCCCTTCGACCGGCTTCAGGTCCGCATTCTCAGCCACTTCCGAGAATAGCTTGCCGATCGCTCCGGCCGTATGGATGGCGATTGCAATCACGGCAGGCACCGGCCCGCCGCCAAGCACGAAAATCAGCATGAGCGCGATCACGATCTCGGGCACAGCCCGCATCACGTCCGTAATCCGGCGGAACACCGGGATGAGCCGCGGCCACTTGGCCAAACCGCGTGTCCCCAGCATCGCCAGCACAAACCCTGCCAATACCCCCGTCAATGTCGACACCGCCGCGATATTGATCGTCTCGATCAACGCCGGAAAATACTTCAGCATCAAGCCCGGCAGATCGAAGAATTTCTCCCATGCCTCGGCCAGAACGGCCGCCGGATAGTCGCCGATCTTGTCGACACCATCCCAGAACCCACCCGCGTTCCGGCCGTCGGCGACCATGAACCCCGAAACCATAAGCACGATGAAAATCAGCAACGTCAGCCCGCCATAAAGGCGTTTCCGCTGGATCATCTCCATGTAGTGCCCCTGAACGTCCGACACCCTCGTCGGCGCACCTGCCGTGATTTCCGCCATGCTCCCGCCCCATCAAGACGGCCCGTCCTTCGGATCGACGCGGGCCTTGCCTCTTCATCTCTTCAAAAATACGCAATGGTCGAACGCTGCCTGCCCGCGCGACGTAATCGAAAAGGAGCGCCCGACGGACGCTCCTTCACACGGCTCTGCTCAACCGCCGATCTTTGCCTTGCGGGCTTCGATCACCGAGATGTAGGTGTCATGCGTCACCGGCTGGAAGCCGAGTGTTTCGCCCGCCGCCACGCCATAGGCGCAGTCCTGATCGTTCTCGTGCAACTCATCGACCAGCTTGGTCATCTTCGCCTTCACATCGTCCGGCAGCGCCTTGCGCAGAACGATCGGACCTTCCGGAATGACGTTCGACTTCCAGATCTGGACCATGTCGTTCATGTCGACGAGCCCGGCATCGACCGCCTTGCGAAGCGCGCCCGAGTTGTAACCGTCTTCCCAGGCGCCCTGCCCATCAGCCCAGGTCACGCCACCGTCGATGTCGCCATTGGCAACGGCAACGATGGTCTGTTCGTGGCCACCGGTGAACTTCACTTCGCCGAAATAGTCGCCCGATTCCATCGAAGCGCCAGTCGCTTGCGGGATCTCAATCGACGGGATCAGGTAGCCACTGGTCGAATTCGGATCGCCAAAGCCGAAGACCTTGCCCTGCATGTCTTCGAGCGAAGTGATGCCGCTGTCCTTCCGGGCGAACCCGATCGAGTGGTAGCCGATGGAGCCGTCCATATTCACCTTGACCAGAACCGGCTCAACCGCCTCCGGGTCCTGAAGATAGGTCGCAGCATAGGACGATGCACCCAACCACGCCATATCAAGCGTTCCGCCCAGCAGCCCCTGGATCACGCCATTATAGTCGGCAGGCGCAAACAGCTTGGTCTCAACGCCAAGCACTTCGGTCGTGTAGTCGCCAAGGCAGGAATAGGCGTTCAGACGGTCCTGCGCGTTCTCGCCGCCCAGAATGCCGATGCGGAATTCGGTGATCTCCTCGGCAAAAGCGCCGGTCGACAAAGCCGTCGTCGCGGCCAGTGCAAGTGCAAGAGTAGCTTTCATTTTCCTCTCCAGGTGATTTGGCGCGGCACCCCCGCGCCTCGGGATAAAAAAAACCGCCTCAGGCGTAGGCCTTGGCGGTTTGTTCAGGGGGTGTTTCCAGTGCACCGATCTCGGTAGATGTCGCGCTTTCCGAGAATTCTTCTCCGGCACCGTAAATGTCGCGCGCCACACCCGTCGTCAGTTGCTCGGGTGTTCCATCAAAAACCATCCGCCCGTCCCGCATGCCGATGACACGATCACAATAGCGTCGGGCGGTATCGAGCGTGTGAAGGTTGCAGATCACCATCCGTCCATCTTCGTCATGGATGCGGCGAAGCGCCTCCATCACGATCTGGGCGTTCATCGGATCAAGCGACGCGATGGGTTCATCTGCCAGTATGATTTTCGGGTCCTGCATCAAGGCCCGCGCAATGGCGACCCGCTGCTGCTGGCCGCCAGACAGCGCCTCGGCCCGCTTGGCGGCCTGTTCGGCAATCCCCAATCGGTCGAGAATCTCAATGGCTTTGTGAATGTCGTCCTGCGGATAGAGGTTGAACATCGTCGCGACTGTCGAGCGACGGTTCAAGGTGCCATGAAGCACGTTTGAGACCACGTCCATCCTCGGCACCAGATTGAACTGTTGAAAGATCATGGCGCATTCGGACTGCCAGCGACGCTTCTCCGCGCCTTTCAGCTCGGTCACGTTCCGATCCTGAAAAACGATTGCGCCGTCCGTGGACCCGGTCAGCCGGTTCAACATGCGAAGGAGAGTGGACTTGCCCGCGCCAGATCGGCCAATGATCCCGATCATGGCCGGTTTCTCGACCTTGAAGGAGACCGCATCCACCGCCGTCTTCTGACCGAAACGCTTCGTCAAACCGTCGATTTGAAGCATCGACATACCCCCGAGTTGCTGGGCCCGGGATATGAATGCGCCGTGTCAGAAAAATTTCAGTTCTGTGAAGGTCCGACAATGATTTCGTGACGGATTTGTAAAACCGGATGTCCGGGGGTCAGTCGTCGAACCCGTAAATCTCCTTGGCATCTTGGGCGGATATCAAACCGGCGCGCAGGTCATCCTCCACCCGTTTGCGTTCCCGATCTTCCGGCGGACCGTAACCGCCACCTCCCGGCAAACTCAGGCGCAACCGTTCGCCGTTTCGCACAAGCTGGCGCCCCTTGCTGCGCAGCTTCTCTCCGCTCGCAAGCTCCACGCCTCCGGGCGCGCCCGTGCGGCCACCGTTCCGACCGCGGGCCGGATGATCGACCCGGTCGAACATGGCATTGAAGTAGAAATCGTAGCCGTCGCGCGCCTCGATCTCGATGATCTGGCCAAGCCCGCCCCGCCGCGCGCCCGCCCCACCGGAGCCTTCGCGCAAGTCCTTCCGCCAGACGACAATGGGCCCCACATGCTCCGTTGCTTCGACACTCATCGTGGAGACACCGGACGGAAACGCCGTCGCAGACAGCCCGTCCAAGGTCGGGCGCGCACCGGTGCCGCCCGAGTTGAACATCAGCACTTCGGCACTCGGCAACCCGCTCTCCGGGTCGCTGGCGCGCGCGGAGATCTGAATGTTCCACAATGCACTCGCCCCCTCCGCCGGAACCGTGTCCGGCAGCGCTGCATGCAAGGCCCCCAGCACCACGTCCGGCACCAGATGCCCCAAAACATGGCGCACCGAGACGGGCGCGGGACGCTTGGCTGCCAGGATGCACCCCTCCGGCGCGGTGATCTCGAACGGCTCAAGAGAACCAGCGTTATTGGGCACTTCCGGCGCGATGGCGCATTTCAAGGCATAGCACGCATAGGCGCGGGTATAGACCTCCGGGACGTTCACCCCGAAGGCACTCATGCCAGACGTGCCGTCGAAATCCGCAACGATCCGATCACCCTCAATCTCCAATCGCACCTGCATCCGCACCGGCGCATCATAGCCATCCACCTGCATGGTGTTGTCGAACCGCCCATCCGGCACACGCGCGATTGCAGCCCGCGTGGCCCGACGGCTGGCCTCAAGGATGAACTCGGACAACCCGTCGATATCGTCCACGTCGAACTCGTCCAGCATCGCTTGCAGGCGCCGGTTCCCCGCATCGTTGCAGGCCGCGAGGGAGAACATGTCCCCCACCGTCTGGTCAGGCGTCCGCACGTTTTCCCGCACGATCTTCAACAGGAAGTCATTCACCTGCCCCTGCTCCGCAAACTTGGAAATCGGGATCAGCAAGCCTTCCTCGAACACCTCCCCCGCATCCGGCCCAAATCCGCGCCCGCCGATATCCACGACATGCGCAGTGCCGGCAAAGAACCCGATATGGACACCTTTCCGGAAAACCGGCGTCACCATCGTGATGTCATGAAGGTGGCCCGTACCCTTCCAAGGGTCATTGGTGATATAGACATCGCCTTCGAAGATGGACTGCGCCCCGATCTCGGCCACGAAATGCCCGACGCTTTCGGCCATCGCGTTCACATGCCCCGGCGTGCCCGTGACCGCCTGCGCGATCATCCGGGCCTGCCGGTCGAACAAACCTGCGGACAAATCGCCCGCCTCCCGGACCGAGGTCGAAAACGCGGTGCGGATAAGCGTCGTCGCCTGTTCCTCCACAACCGCGATCAAGCGGTTCCACATGATCTGATAGTCGATGGAGGACGGGCTCATGCTGCACTCTCCTTCCGGGAAATCAAAAGCGCCCCATCCGCCTGCATCACCGCCGCATAAGACGCCGCGATGATGGTCGAGGTCTCATTCTCGGTGATCACGGCTGGCCCCGAGACGGCCATACCTGCGCTAAGATCGTCACGCCGGACCTCCACCGCGTCAACGCGCGCCCGAAGGCCCGCATCGAAGATGCTCCGCGTCTCGCTGTCTCCAACCGGAGAAAGCCCGGCTGGTGCATCCACCCGCTTCACATCCGCCACCTGCGTCGAGACATTCACCGCCCAGTTCGTGGCTTCCACCTCCAACCCCTCGATGATGCGCCCGAACAGCTCCTGATAGGCCGCCTCGAACCGCGCCCGCAAATCTTCGGGCGCGCCAGCCTCCAGAGAGGCGCTTTCAAGAACCACCGGTATCTCCCACCCCTGCCCGACATAACGCATGAAGACGGTGAGGCGCTCTTCCACCGCCGCGTCTCCCGCGCCTTCCGACACGAAAGCCAAGGCCTCTGCCCGCAATTCGGTCAAAACGGCATTCACCGCGGCCACATCGAAAGCGTCGAGCCTCTGGTAAAACCCGCGCGTCGCCTCATAGCTGAACGGCGCCCGCAAAAACCCAATCGCGGACCCGACACCCGCGCCGGGCGGTACGATCAGGCGCTTGATCCCGAGTTTCTCGCACAACCGGCTCGCATGAAGCGGTGCTCCGCCGCCGAAGGCGATCATCGTGAAATGCTCGATGTCGCGCCCATGCTCGACCGTGTGAACACGCGCGGCATTGGCCATGTTCTCGTCCACCATCTCGGTCACGCCAAAGGCCGCCTCTGTCCCATCCACACCAAGCGGCACCGACAGATCACGGTCGATCACAGCCAGAGACGCGTCCGGATCAAGCGGTATCTTCCCGCCTGCAAACCCGTCCGGGTCCAACCGCCCAAGCGTCAGGTTGGCATCCGTCACCGTCGGCGCGTCGCCGCCCCGCTGGTAGCACGCCGGCCCGGGCTCCGACCCGGCCGATTTCGGCCCGACCTGAATGCGCCCAAGCGCGTCGACCGACGCGATGGAACCTCCGCCCGCCCCGATCTCTACCATCTCCACGACGGGCGTCGACACTGTCATGCCCGAGCCTTTCTTGAACCGATAGGTGCGCGCGATCTCGAACGTGTTTGCCGATTTGGGTGCACCGCCCTCGACCATGCAGATCTTCGCCGTGGTCCCACCCATGTCGAAACTGAGCGCCTTTTCCACCCCATGCGCCTGTGCATAGCCTGCCGCAAAAATCGCCCCACCGGCAGGCCCCGACTCCAGCAGACGCACCGGCTGCTGAGCTGCGGTCTCCACACTGATCAACCCGCCCCCTGAATGGAACAGAAACACCGGCGCGCTGATCCCGGTCTCGGCCAACCGAGCCGTCAGCCGTCCAAGGTAATCGGCCACGCGCGGCTGCACATAGGCATTGGCAATCACCGTGTTGAAGCGCGGCAATTCCCGCATCTGCGGCGACACAACCGACGACAGGGAAACCGACACGCCCGGCAAAGCCTCGATCAGGGCCGCACCCATCCGCCGTTCATGGTCCGGGTTGGCATAGGCGTGCATGAAACCGACGGCGACAGCCTCGTATCCGCCGTCGCGAACCGCCTCGACCAGCCGCGCGATATCGGCATCGCTCAACTCCAGCAACACATCGCCATTCGCCGCCACGCGCTCGCGAGCCACCAGTCGATCCTCGCGCGGCACCAAGGGCGCAGGCAGCACAAGGTTCAGATCATATTGCTCAAACCGGTTCTCCGAACGCATCTCGATCACGTCCCGGAACCCCTCTGTCGTGATGAACGCCGTGCGCGCCCCCCGCCGCTCGATCAGCGCGTTGGTCACCAAGGTCGTCCCGTGAATGATCTGGGTGACATCGTCAAAGGCCACACCCGCCTCTTCACAGACAATCCGGATGGCTTTCAGGATCGCGGCTTCAGGCTCGGCATAATCCGTCAACACCTTGGTCGTCGCCAACCCGCCCGGATGCTCCAAGGCGGCATCGGTGAAGGTACCGCCAATATCGACCCCGATCCTGACGCTCATGGCACGCAGAACCACAGAACGGCAGAACAGGACGAAAAGCGCATGGGAAACTTCCAACGGTAGCGGAGCAATTGGCGCGACCTTGCGACCAGATGCGTGGCGCGTCAATATCGGTTGAACGCTCAATCGCAGGCCATCCGACATGCCCCAACTCAAGACCACCGCCGCTGACATGGTTGCCGCCGCCCGCGCCCGGATCGAGGAGGTGGAAACACCTGACCTGATCGCGGCGATGGACGATCCGAATACCATCATCGTGGACATTCGCGACATCCGTGAACGCCAGCGAAGTGGCTTCATTCCCGGCAGCGTCCACGCGCCGCGCGGCATGATCGAGTTCTGGGTCGATCCCGAAAGCCCCTATTACAAGGACGTCTTCGGGCAGGAGGGCAAACGCTATGTCTTTCATTGCGCCAGTGGCTGGCGCTCGGCCCTTACCGTGGCCACCCTTCAGGACATGGGGTTCGAAGCCGCGCATCTGCGCGAAGGCTTTTCCACATGGGCGGACCAGGGCGGCCCCGTCGAGATGCCGGCCCAACGGGATTAGTCGCGCCGCTCGGCCCCCAAAGCCTGGCTCAACGAACGCGCCGCATCGCCCACCGCTGTCGCAATCCGCGCCGTTTCATTGTCCACCATGCGGGAAACCGGACCGGAGACGGACAGCCCCGCCACCGCCTCCCCCGTCCAGTCGAAGACAGGGGCCGCGATACAGCGCATGCCGATATTGCGTTCCTGATCGTCGATGGCATAGCCACGCCCGCGGATGTCTTCCATCTCGCGAGAAAGAGCTTCAGGGGCCACGATGGTGTGCGGCGTGAATTCTTCGAGCGCATGCCGCTTCACATGGGCGGCGAACTGATCGGCCGACATCTGCGCCAAAAGCGCCTTCCCGATCCCGGACGCATGCATCGGAGACATCGTTCCCGGTGGAAAAAACGCGCGGATCGAGTTGTGACACTCCACCTGGGAGACAAACATCACATGCCCGTCGCGTGCCACCGCCAGGTTGGCGGTTTCCCCGGTCTCCTGCATCAACGCACGAAGGATGGGCCTCGCCCGATCCACGACAGACGTGCGCCGCAAATACCGCGCACCGATCAGAAACGCCCGCGGCCCCACATGCCAGACTTGCGCTTCGCCGTCGAATTCGACCAGATCACGCGCTTCCAGCGTCACCAGAATGCGATAGACGGTTGCCGCGGACTGATCGAGACCTCCGGCAAGTTCCGAAAGCGTCGCGCCGGGCAAAGTGGAAAGATGCTCCAACACAGCCATCGCCCGGTCGAGCGATTTGATCGTGTTCTGATCCGTCTTGTCCTGCCACGCTTTCGGGCGTCCCCGCCGCGGTTGCATTTGCATTTCGCGCCTCGTTTCTGACCAAGATGAAATTAGCTTTCACGATATGAAAAATACTAACCCGCTGCAATATATATAATTTCCCTGATGCTTCAATTTCTGAAAAACGATTTCAAAAAAATTGAAATAGAGCGCCCCCCGCTCTATCACCACGATGCCAGAGGAGGAGGCATCCATGAGTCTGCAAAACCCAGTATTCATTCCCGGCCCGACCAATATGCCGGAATCGCTCCGCCGCGCTTGTGATCTGCCCACCATCGATCACCGGTCCGACGCATTCCCCGGAATCCTGAGCGCCGCGCGCATGGGCGTCCGCGACGTGATCCGCTCCAAGACGGCCGAAGTCTTCATCTTTCCCTCCACCGGCACTGGCGGTTGGGAAACCGCAATCGCCAATACCCTCTCTCCCGGCGACACGGTGCTGGCCGTCCGGAACGGCATGTTCAGCCACAAATGGATCGACATGTGCCAGCGTTTCGGCCTGAGCGTCGAATTCGCAAACGTTCCCTGGGGCGAAGGGTTTCCGTCCGATTGGGCTGAAGAGCAACTGGCTGCCGACACAAATCACCGCATCAAGGCAGTTCTCGTCACCCACAATGAAACGGCCACCGGCGTTACCTCCGACGTATCCGCTGTCCGCCGAGCCTTGAACGCCGCCGATCACCCCGCCCTCCTCTTCGTGGACGGCGTCAGCTCTATCGGCTCAATGGATTTCCGCTTCGACGACTGGGGCGTCGATGTCGCCGTCACCGGTTCGCAGAAGGGCTTCATGCTCCCTGCCGGTCTTGGCATCGCCGCGTTTTCCGCAAAGGCGCTCACCGCCACCGAAACGGCGGGACTGCCACGCACCTATTTTGACATTCGCGATATGCGCACAGGCTATGAGGCCGGCGGCTACCCCTACACCCCGTCGGTCGGCATGCTGAACGGCCTGAAGGAAGCCTGCGCCATGCTTAAGGCCGAAGGGCTGGATGCCGTCTTCGCCCGCCACCAGCGCATTGCCGATGGCGTACGCGCGGCCGTGCACGCCTGGGGGCTTGAGCCCTGCGCGATGCGCCCCGAGCTCTACTCCAACAGTGTCACCGCCATCCGCACCCCAGACGGTTTCGACGCCACCAAGATCGTGAGCCATGCGCAATCAGTCTACGGCGTGTCCTTCGGCGGCGGGCTTGGCGATGTGGCGGGCAAGGTCTTCCGGATCGGCCATCTCGGCAGCCTGACAGACGTGATGGCCCTGAGCGGCATCGCCACCGCAGAAATGACGATGGTCGATCTCGGCCTAGATATCACCCTTGGGTCCGGCGTTGCTGCCGCGCAGGAAAGCTACCGCAACAGCGCCGCGCCCCTCGCCATGGCCGCAGAGTAAGGAGACGACTGATGAGAGACCTGACCGACGCAGCCGCACTGTCCTACGATGACGTCATCAAGGCGCATGACCGCATCGCACCCTATATCCATCGCACACCCATCCTGACCTCGTCCTATCTCAACGACCTGACGGGCGCAGAACTCTTCTTCAAATGCGAGAATTTCCAGAAGGCCGGTGCCTTCAAGGTGCGCGGAGCCTGCAACGCCGTCTTTGGCCTGTCGGAAGAAGATGCGGCAAACGGTGTCGCCACCCATTCCAGCGGCAATCACGCGCTGTCGCTGTCCTATGCCGCGGGACGGCGCGGCATCCCCTGCAACGTCGTCATGCCGCGCACTGCGCCCGAAGCCAAGAAAGCCGCCGTCCGGGGCTACGGAGGCACGATCACGGAGTGCGAACCCTCCACATCGTCGCGTGAGGCGGTATTTGCAGAAGTGCACGAACGCACCGGCGCCGATTTTGTCCACCCTTACAACGACCCGCGCGTCATCACCGGGCAGGCCACCTGCTCCCGCGAACTCATGGAACAGGTCGAAGGCCTCGACGCCGTGATCGCCCCCATCGGCGGCGGCGGCATGGTCTCGGGCTGCTGCCTGACACTTTCCAACATTGCACCCAATGTGGAAATCTACGCGGCCGAACCGGAACAGGCCGACGACGCGTATCGCTCGTTCAAGGCCGGTCATATCATCGCCGATGATGCGCCGGTGACCGTGGCCGATGGCCTCAAGGTGCCGCTCAAGGAAAACACCTGGCACTTCGTCTCGAACCACGTGACCGACATCCTGACCGCGAGCGAACAGGAGATCATCGACGCGATGATCCTGACTTGGAAACGCATGAAGATCGTGATGGAACCGTCCTGCGCGGTCCCCCTCGCCACCATCCTGAAGAACCCTGAAACCTTCCGCGGCAAGCGCGTCGGCATGATCATCACCGGCGGCAACGTGGATCTTGAAACCCTGCCTTGGATGCAGTCCTGATCGGAGGAGATGACAGATGAAAGACATGAGTGATTTCGAAACCCTCGAAGTGGGCTATGACGTGCCCGCCCTCCCCGGCATGGAAGAGGCGGAGATCCAGACGCCCTGCCTCGTCCTCGACCTCGATGCGCTGGAGCGCAACGTCAAGAAGATGGGCGACTATGCCAAGGCCCATGGCATGCGCCACCGCGTTCACGGCAAGATGCACAAGTCCGTCGACGTGGCGAAGCTGCAGGTCGAGCTTGGCGGTGCCTGCGGTGTCTGCTGCCAGAAGGTCAGCGAGGCAGAAGTCTTCGCCCGTGGCGGCATCAAGGACGTGCTCGTCTCCAACCAGGTGCGCGACCCCGCCAAGATCGACCGGCTGGCGCGCATGCCGAAACTCGGCGCCCGCACGATCTGCTGTGTGGACGATGTGGCGAACGTCGCGGACCTCTCGGCAGCGGCTGAGAAGCACGACACCGAGATCGAGTGTCTTGTCGAAATTGACTGTGGTGCAGGCCGTTGCGGCGTCACCGACACGCCTTCGGTCGTCGAAATCGCACGCGCCATCGATCAGGCCCCGGGTCTGAAATTTGCCGGGCTTCAGGCGTATCAAGGCGCGATGCAGCACCTCGACAGCTATGAGGAGCGCAAAGCCAAGATCGACGTGGCGGTTGCCCAGGTCTCTCAGGCGGTAGAAGCGTTGAAAGCGGTCGATCTCGAATGCGATATCGTCGGCGGCGGCGGCACAGGATCTTACTATTTCGAAAGTAATTCAGTTGTTTACAACGAACTCCAATGCGGTTCCTACGCTTTCATGGATGCCGACTATGGCCGTATCCTTGATGAGAACGGCCAGCGGATCGACCAGGGCGAATGGAAAAACGCGCTGTTCATCTTGACCTCCGTGATGAGCCACGCCAAGGCCGACAAGGCCATCGTCGACGCGGGCCTCAAGGCACAATCCGTCGACAGCGGCCTGCCGGTCATTTTCGGCCGCACGGATGTGGAATACGTCAAATGCTCCGACGAACACGGCGTCGTCGCCGACCCGGACGGCGTGCTCAAGGTCAATGACAAGCTGAAGCTCGTCCCCGGCCACTGCGACCCGACCTGCAACGTGCACGACTGGTATGTCGGCCTGCGCGGCGGCAAGGTTGAAGCCCTCTGGCCCGTTTCCGCGCGCGGGAAAGCCTACTGATGGACGGTGCACCGATGACAGCCCACGAACTGGCGATTGTCCCGGAAGGGATGATCGCCGACATGCTCACCCGCGACGCCGCTTTTGACGCGGTGGAAAAGGTCTTCGCTGCCATGGCCGCCGGAGATGCCTATAACTTCCCCGTCGTGCGTGAAGCGCTTGGCCATGAAGACGCGCTTTACGGCTTCAAGGGCGGGTTCGACAAAGTCGGCGGCGTCCTCGGCCTCAAGGCAGGCGGCTACTGGCCGCACAATCTCGAACGGCGGAGCCTGATCAACCACCAGTCCACCGTGTTCCTCTTCGACCCCGACAGCGGGCGCGTGAAGGCGATGGTGGGCGGCAACCTTCTGACGGCGCTGCGAACCGCGGCCGCATCCTCTGTCTCGATCAAACACCTTGTGCGCAAGGACGCCAAAGTCCTCGGCATGATCGGCGCAGGCCATCAGGCGACGTTCCAGATGCGCGCCGCCCTTGAAACGCACGCCTTCGAGAAGGTCATCGGCTGGAACATGCATCCTGAGATGCTTCCCAACCTCGAACGTGTCGCGGAAGAGGTCGGCATCCCCTTCGAAGCGGTTGACCTGCCTGGCATGAAGGACGCCGATGCGATCATCACGATCACCTCGTCCTTCGCACCCACGCTTCTGGCCGAACATGTCTCCCCCGGCACGCATCTCGCCTGCATGGGCACCGACACGAAAGGCAAACAGGAAGTCGAAGCAGCTCTCTTGGCCAAAGCAACCGTCTTCACCGATGAGGTGGCGCAGTCTGTGTCCATCGGAGAAGCGCAACATGCCATTGGCGAAAACCTGATCGCGGAAAGCGATGTCCACCAGATCGGAGCGGTGATCAACGGGACCCACCCGGGCCGGACAAGTGCGGAAGAAATCACGCTTTTCGACGGCACCGGCGTTGGTCTTCAGGACCTTGCCGTGGCCGACGCCATCGTCGAAACCGCGCTTGCACAAGGGCAGGCGACACGCGTTCCGTTGTGAGCGAACCACAAATTGGGCCTGACCAGTGCGACGCGGGTTTCCTTTGAAAGGACACCGTTGTATCCCGCACCTGAATTTAAGCCCGCACAAAAAGGCGTGCGACCCTTAGTCGGGTCGCTGGCGCGACATGAAGAAGCCCAGGCTGAAAGCCAAACAGATCGCGGCCTTGCCGATCCATTGGGACAAGAAAGGCCGGCTGCGCCTTCTGATGGTCACATCGCGCGAAACCCGTCGCTGGGTCATGCCCAAAGGGTGGCTCATGGACGGCAAGAAGCCATGGGCCGCGGCGAAAATCGAGGCTCTGGAAGAAGCAGGCGCCGTCGGATTCATCTCGGACACCGCCATTGGAAAGTACCGTTACAAGAAGCGGCTCGACGACGGGACCAAGGTCAAATGCAAGGTCACCGTCTATCCCATGATGGTCGACAAGCTGAAACGACGTTGGAAAGAGCGGAAGGAACGGACCCGCCACTGGTTCTCTCTTAAGAAAGCCGCGAAGCTGGTGGATGAGCCCGAGCTGACAGCTCTTCTGACCGAGCTGAATAAAGATCCGAGCGCACTTCTCGCGCTACGTGAAATGGCACCTGCCGCCTGAGTCACTCCAGCCGCAGGTCCGCAATTGAGGCCCGGACGCGCCCATCCGTGTCATCGCTGTCCGCCGACACACCAAGCCCCACAAGCACGCCCGGTTCGGACCCGAAGGCGCGGCAGTAGTCGGCTGCAAGATCGACACGTTCCGAGAATGTCCCCTCCCCCGGGCCGCGCAGGATCATTGTGCGCAAGGCCGGATGATACGGGTTCGGAAGCATATCGCCGCGCGCATGTGAACCGCCCCAGACATAAACAAGAGCCCGCATGTTCTTGTTCCTCAGGAGCCGCCGCGCGTTCGATGCATTCAGGGTTTTCGCTGTCTCCGCGTCCACGAAGACGAAATACATGGCAAGGTTTCTGTCATCACCGCCCTTCTGCGTAAGGTCCGTGGCCGAGACGCCTTCAGTTACACGCCAGCGCCAGGAGGCGTTGGTCGCGCCGCGCAACTCCGCATCCACCGGACGCCAGATCAGCGACACCGTACCGTCCGAGACAACATCGACCTGGCTGCCCCGAAAGCTGTAGTCGTTCGTCCAGAGACGCAGGAAGCCCTGTTCTCTCCAGTTGCCGTCAAACGGCACAGGAGATGCCACGACCATCGTCGCAGAGAGGATGCAGACCGTTATGATCGAGAGTGCTTGCTTCATCCTGTCGCATTTCTGTTTGAAAGGCACTTAGGCCGCAAAGCCCGGCGGAACAGTCACAGGACCGTGACGGTCAGTCTGCGCCCAGTCCCGAAAGGTCTTCGAGGATGGGACAATCCGGGCGCTCATCTCCATGGCAGGCGTTCACGAGATGGGAAAGTGTCGCCCGCATTGCCTGAAGTTCCGTGATCTTCCGGTCGATCTCGCCCAGATGCTCTTCGGCCACGGCCTTGACCTGCGCACTCTCCCGCGTGTCGTCCTCGTAAAGGCCGAGCAACGTCCGACAATCCTCAATCGAAAACCCGAGCGCACGCGCACGGCCGAGAAAGGTCAGCTTGTGCAGGTCGCTTTCCTGAAAACTCCGATACCCGTTGGTACTGCGCAGAGGGCGAACCAGCCCGATTTCTTCGTAGTAGCGAATGGTCTTGGGTGGCAAACCGGCGCGTTCCGCGACATCTCCGATGTTCATGTCTGTTCTCCTACTCGGCAGGCTGTGCGGTCAGGCGTCCAGTTTCCGCCGACGACTTGCGCTCATCCATCATGGGAACAACCCGCCGAAGCCGAAGCGCATTTGTCAGAACCGAGACCGACGAAAGCGCCATCGCACCGGCAGCAAAAACCGGCGAAAGAAGCAATCCAAAGGCCGGGTAAAGCACGCCCGCGGCCACCGGGATCAGCAGCGCGTTATATCCGAACGCCCAGCCGAGGTTCTGGCGAATGTTTCGAAGCGTGCGTCCCGACACCTCGACCGCATTCACCACGCCACGAAGATCGCCGGAAATCAGAACAACATCCGCACTTTCGATCGCCACGTCGGTGCCCGTCCCTATGGCGACACCCACATCCGCATGCGCCAGGGCGGGCGCGTCATTGATTCCGTCGCCCACAAAAGCCACGCGTTTTCCATCCTTGCGCAGCTCGTCGATAGCGGCAACTTTCCCATCCGGCAAAAGCCCCGCGATCACCTGATCGATCCCTGTATCGGCGGCGATCGCGTCCGCCGTCGCCTGGTTGTCACCGGTAAGCATCGCAACCTCGACACCACGGGACTTAAGCGCCGCAATCGCCGAACGGCTCGATGCTTTTACCGGGTCGGCCACGGCAATCACCGCTGCCGCAACCCCGTCGACCGCCGTGAAGAGGGCCGTGTGTCCTGACTGCGCCAAGTCCTCCCTCGCATGCTTCAATGCTTCGGTTCCGACGCCGTCTCGCTGCATCAAACGCTCCGTGCCGACGAGCACCTCTTTGCCATCGACACGGGCCGACACACCGTGCCCCGTGATCGAGGCAAATTCCGCCACATCTCCCAACGCGACCCCCTCGGACCGCGCACCATTCAGGATGGCAACCGCAATTGGATGCTCGGACCGCGCCTCAACGCTTGCGACAAGGCGCAGCACCTCTGGCCGCTCAAATCCGTCCGCCAGAACGATTTGGGTCAGCGTCGGCTTGCCCTCGGTCACGGTTCCCGTCTTGTCGAGAGCGACGACATCCACCTCCGCCAACGCCTGGAGCGCATCACCCTTCCGGAACAAAACGCCCATCTCGGCCGCACGCCCCGTGCCCACCATGATCGAGGTTGGTGTCGCCAGCCCCATGGCGCAAGGACATGCAATGATCAGCACCGACACGCCTGCGACCAGTGCCAAAGCGGGATCGGGGCCAACCGCGAGCCAGATGGCAACGGTCAGAAGACCAATCACAAGCACAGCCGGCACGAACCACATGGTGACCCGGTCGACCAAGCCCTGGATGGGCAGTTTTGCCCCCTGCGCGCTCTCAACCATTCGAATGATCTGGGCCAGCGTCGTGTCGGCACCTACCCGACCGGCCACCATGGTGAGGCTGCCGGTGCCGTTCACCGTTCCACCCGTCATCGCATCACCAACAGCCTTGGCCACCGGCACAGGTTCCCCGGTGATCATGCTTTCGTTCACATAGCTCGTGCCGTCTGAAACGAGGCCGTCCACCGGCACACGTTCACCGGGGCGGATCAGAACACTGTCACCAACAGCGATGGCGTCGATATCGACATCTATCGCCTTTCCGTCGCGCAACACGCGTGCCGTTTTCGCTTGAAGCTTGAGCAGACGTGTAATTGCGGCGCCCGTGCGTCCCTTCGCACGCGCCTCCAGCCAACGCCCCACGAGGATGAGAACCACGATCACTGCGGCGGCTTCGAAATAGACAGCGCGCGTCGTCTCGGGCAGCCAACTAGGGAAAAACAGCGCCACGACCGAGTATCCCCACGCGGCACCGGTGCCGAGCGCCACAAGGCTGTTCATATCGGGCGCGCGCCTCAGCAGTGCCGGTATCCCCTTGACAAAAAAATGCAATCCCGGCCCGAAAAGCACAACACTCGCCAGCACGAACTGGATGACCCAACTCGCCTCCATTCCAATGGTGCGGTGAATGAAGTGATGAAATGGCGGAAAGACATGTCCTCCCATCTCCAGAACGAAGACGGGGATCGCAAGTGCCGCCGCGAAGATGACACGGCGCTTAAGAATATCCGCTTCAGCCGCCTTGCGGTCGCTTCGGGACTGCGTTTCGTCAGCGCGCGCGACCTCAGCCGGGTATCCGGCAGCGGTGCTTGCCGCTTTCAATTTGTCGACCGTGGTCGCGCCTTCGAGGTATCGAACCGTTGCAGTTTCCGCCGCAAGGTTGACCGACACGGAGGTTACGCCCGGAACAGCCGCCAAAGCATGATCCACACGCCCCACACACGAACCGCACGACATCGATGCAACAGACAGCGTCACCTCAGCCTGCCGGGCTGGATAACCTATTTCTTTCAGGGTGCTGACGACAGGCTTTAAAGCTTCGACGTCGTCATACCTTAGGGTTGCTGTTTCGGTCGCGAGATTGACCGCAACCTCCTCCACGCCCGGAAGTGCGGCCAGCGCGCGCTCCACCCGGCCGACGCAACCTGCGCAGGTCATACCTTCAAGGGACAAGGTGACGGAGTGTTGAGACACGAGAATCGCTCCGGCTATTCGGATACCTCGTATATAAAGGTTCCAGTGACTGGAAGCTCAAGCCTGAATCCGAAATCGGTCTTGCGCCGCGTGACAAACCGGGTAGAGCGCGTGCCATGACGCTCGACGCCCTGTTGCCCCGCCTCCAGCATCTTGCTGAGACCTCGCTCAAGCTCTGGGACATTCCGGAGACTGCGACGGTGCGGCTCATCAACGTATCAGAAAACGCCACCTATCTGGTCGAGGCGCCGGGCTACAAATCCGTGTTGAGGCTTCATCGTCAAGGCTACCACACCCGCCGCGCCATCGAATGCGAACTGGCATGGATTGCAGATCTTGGGGCCGAAGGCGATGTGCAGACGCCCGGGCTCCACATTGGGCGGGATGGCCATGCAATTCAGGAGGCTTCGCTTGCAGGAGAGACAGACCCGCGCCGCATGGTCCTTTTCGAGTTCGTGGACGGAGACGCACCGGATGAAAGCGCAGATCTGACCGCGGGCTTCCGGGAGCTCGGGCACATCGCCGCGCGATGTCACAACCATGTACTGAAATGGGAGAAACCTCAGAATTTCAGGCGCTTGACCTGGGACACTGAAGCTGTTTTCGGACCGACCCCGACCTGGGGCAACTGGCGGGACGCTCCCAATCTGACGGCCGACATGATGGGCGTTCTTGAGCGGGTGGAAACAGAAGTCAGGGGCCGTCTTGCCGCCTTCGGCAAGTCCACGGACCGCTACAACCTGATCCACGCTGACATGCGCCTCGCCAATCTTCTGGTCGATGGAAACACCACCCGCCTGATCGACTTTGATGACTGCGGCTTTGGCTGGTTCCTTTATGATTTCGCCGCAGCCATCAGCTTCATCGAAGACGATCCCCGCGTTCCCGACCTCAAGGCCGCGTGGCTCGACGGGTATCAATCGTTGCGCAACCTGACGGTGGAAGACGTGGCCGAGATCGACACCTTCATCATGCTCCGCCGCATGGCGTTGCTGGCGTGGATCGGCAGCCATATCGAAGCGCCCGAACCGCAGGCGCTGGCCCCGCATTTCGCGGAAAACACAACCAAGCTTGGGGAAGAGTGGCTGCTCAGCCTGACCTAGCCGCCTTCTGCGCGGCCACGTTCTTGGCAATTGCATCCTTGTAGAGCGCTTGAATGCGCGCCATCACCGGTCTGTCACCTTCGCCGATCGGCTTGCCGTCAATCTCGGCGACAGGTGTCTGAGCCCCAAAGGTCCCGGTCAAGAACGCCTCATCGGCGCCATAGGCCTCATAGAGCGAATAGTTCTTCTCAAAGACCGGGATGCCATCCGCGCGCGCCAAGTCGATCACGTTCTGCCGGGTCACCCCGTTCATGCAGTAATCCCCGGTCGAGGTCCAAAGAGCGCCCCGCCGCACGATGAAGAAGTTGCAGGCGTTCGTGGTGTTCACGAACCCATGCGGGTCAAGCATCAGCGCTTCATCCGCCCCCGCCTCTTCAGCTTGCAGGCACGCGATCACGCAGTTCAGCTTGGAATGGCTGTTCAGTTTCGGGTCCTGGCTGGTCGGCAAACCCCGCACCTGCGGCACGGTGGCCAGACGAATGCCCTTTGACTGGAGCCCGGACACCGGCTTCGAATGCTCGACAATCGCCACGATCGTCGGGCCCCATTGAGAAAGCTTTGGGTGCTGAAACGGCTTGGACTTCCGCCCTCGGGTGATCATCAACCGGCAATGGGCATCCGAAGTCATCCCGTTTGCCGTCGCCGTCTGATCCAGGATGCCGCGAATATCTTCCGGCCCCAGCCCCGGATCGAGCGACACGGCCTTTAGTGAATTGAACAGGCGGTCCATATGTTCGTCGAAAAACGCCCATTCGCCGTCATACAGCCGCATCCCCTCCCACATGCCGTCGCCCAGCATGAACCCTGAATCGTAGACGGAGACTTTGGCGTCCTCCTTCGGAACAAGCGCGCCATCAACCCAGATCAGCAGGTCGTCATTGCGCGGATCGTCCTCGGCGGTGTGTGTGGTCTGTTGGCTCATCCAGCCAAAATGCCCTCAATCGGCCTGAAACACAAAGACAAGAACACATCATACACGGTTGATTTGCCTGTCTTTATGCCAAGAGTGGCGGAGAAGGTGGGATTCGAACCCACGGTACGCTTTTACGCACGCCGGTTTTCAAGACCGGTGCATTCGACCACTCTGCCACTTCTCCGGTCCCGACCGTTTAGCCGAGGCGTCCCGATTCTTAAAGCTCCCCCTTCGGCATCCCATTGCCCGTGCACATTCCTTTGTCTTTTCTTGCCTCGCGCTTGCGGATAGACTGAGGGGAATAAGGCAAAACAATCCGGTACACACCGGGAGGCCGAGGAGCAGAAGATGACACGCGTGGCGGTACGGGCGGTCCTGATATCAACAGCAATTTTCGGGCTGGCAGCCTGCGAAGAAGGGTTCAATCTTGGCGGCGGGACAAGCGCCGACAGCGATGCGCCTGCACCAGCCGTTTCGGCCGATGGGGCCGTGCGCGAGGTCGAAAGACCCGACATCTTTTCAACGCAGGAAGAAGCCCTCTGGGACGGACGCCCGTCTCTGGGCGGCGTTTGGGTGGCCCACCCTGATGTGACCACGCCCGAACGCGCGATTGTCGTGAACGAGACGACCGGGCAGCGGATTGCCGCTGCGCTCTTCCGGCGTGAGCGCGACATTCCCGGCCCGCGTGTGCAGCTCTCCTCTGATGCAGCCGGAGCTTTGAACATTCTGGCCGGACAACCGACGGAAGTGTCGATTGTTGTCGTGCGCCAGGAACAAATCGAAGTCGAAGAACCCGATCCGGTCATCTCGGACGAGGACATCGGCGAAGACGCGGGCGAAACCAATGAAAGCGGCGCGGATGCCGGCGCGGCAACCGCAGCCGCAGCGGCCGCCGCCGGAGCAACGGAAGCTGCAGCGGAAGAGAAGCCGCGCGGAAACTTCTTCCAGCGCCTCTTTGGTGGAAACCGTCGAACGACCGCGCCAGACACGGCGGCAGCCGCAGATGCTGGGGTGGAAGCGACCGCGGAAAGCGCGTCGGCCCCTGCCGTCGAAACCCAGACACTCGATCCGGTCACGACCGGGGCTGCCGCAGCCATCGCGGCGGCGGATGCCAATGACAAACCGGCCCCGCGCCCGGAACGGGCTGCCGCGCCGTCTGGTCTCCGCAATCCCTTCGTGCAGATTGGCCTCTTTACGGTAGAAGCAAACGCCTTCTCTGCGCGCGACAACCTGCGCGCCGCGGGCATCGTGCCCACCGTTCTGGAAGGCTCGAATGACAACGGGCCATTCTGGCGCGTCATCGTTGGCCCGGTCACCACGAAAGACGACCAGGCCGAGCTTCTTGCACAGGTCAAGAGCCTTGGTTTCCGTGACGCGTTCCTCACCGATCAATAGATCACAACTGAGAGGGAGACCTCCCATGTACCGTCCCATATTCGCCGCCGCACTGGCCATCGTTGTCTCGGCCTGTGGTGTCAGCGTGAACCCGGAGCCCGCACGTGCGGCGTTCGAAACACAGGCCACCTCCGCCTGGCTCTATGACGTCGAAACCGACACGGTGTTGTTCGAGAAAGAATCCGACATTCCGAAACCGCCCGCGTCCATGTCGAAGCTGATGACGCTTTACATGCTGTTCGAAGCGCTCCGCGACGGCCGGGTGACGCTTGAGACAACATTCAGCGTCTCGACCAAGGCACGTCAGATGGGCGGCTCCACGATGTTTCTCGATGAAACCGACCGGCCCAGTGTGGAAAGCCTGATCAAGGGCATCATCGTTCAGTCCGGCAATGACGCCTGCATCGTTGTTGCCGAAGGTCTCGCCGGCACGGAAGACGCCTTCGCCCGCCAGATGAACGCGCGCGCCGTGGAAATGGGCCTGACCGACAGTACATTTACCAATGCCAGCGGCTGGCCCGACCCGAACCACCGGATGAGCGCCCGCGACCTCGGGCGTCTCGCCAAATTGCTCATCACCGAATTCCCGGAATACTACGGCTTCTTCGCTCTGGAAGAGTATGACTTCGACGGTCGCTCCCCGGCCAACCGCTTCAACCGCAACCCGGTTCTGGGCCTCGGTCTCGGGGCGGACGGATTGAAAACGGGCCATACGGAAGAAGCTGGCTACGGCCTCGTCGGCTCCGCCTTGCAGGGTGACAGGCGGATCATCTTCGTGTTCTCGGGCCTTCAGTCACAGGCGGAGCGCCGGAGCGAAGCCGAAGCCATGATCAACTGGGGTTTCCGGCAGTTCATCGAGAAAAAGATGGCATCGAAAGGCGATATCCTCGCTGAGATTCCCGTCTGGCTGGGTGATCACCAGCAGATCAACGTGACCGTGGCCGAGGACGTAGAGCTTCTGGTTCCGGCCATCGGGCAAGACTCGGTCGAGACCCGGATCGAATATCGCACCCCGCTCGAAGCGCCGATCAGCGCTGGCTCCACCGTGGCAGAACTGATCGTCACCGCGCCCGACATGCCGGAGAAACGCATCCCCCTCGTCTCTGACCGCGACGTGATCCGCGGTGGCTTCCTGCCCCGCGTCCGTGCCTCGGCCAATGTGCTGTTTGACAAGGCCATGGGGCAGGTGCAAAGCCTCATGGAATGAGCGAAGGGCGCTTTATCACATTCGAAGGCATCGACGGGTCGGGCAAGTCCACACAAGCCCGTCTCCTTGCCGCTTTCCTGAAAGCCACCGGCGCGGACATTGTCCTGACCCGGGAACCGGGCGGCTCCCCGGGAGCCGAGGAAATCCGGCGATTGCTGGTCGAAGGCGCGCCGGATCGTTGGTCGGCCGAGACGGAAATCCTATTGTTTACCGCAGCGCGCCGGGATCACCTCGAGAAAACGATTGAACCTGCGCTTGCGCGGGGGGCAACAGTCATCTCCGATCGCTTCGCAGACTCGACGCGTGTCTATCAGGGCGCCGCACGCGGAGAGTTGCGCGGGTTGGTCGATCGCCTGCATGACGCAGTGATTGCCCGCGAACCTGACCTGACCTTCGTGATCGACATGGACCCGGCCGAAGCGCTCCGTCGCGGCCTCGCACGCCAAAGCGGCGAAGACCGTTTCGAAGAGATGGGCGAAGGGTTTCAGGAGCGCCTGCGCGCTGGCTTCAATGCTCTTGCCACGGATCATCCTGAGCGGTGCTACCTGATCAACGGCGCGCGCGACCCGGATGAAATCGCAGCGGATATCGCCCATCTCACGGTCAATCGATGAGCGAAGACGACCTGCCGGAAGCCGATCGCGCCGAAGGTGCGCCGCACCCGCGTCATACAGCGCAACTCTTCGGACAAACCGTGGCAGAAGACACCTTTCTGGATGCCACGAAGGAGGGCCGCCGGCACCACGCCTGGCTCCTGACCGGCCCGCGCGGCGTCGGGAAGGCCACCCTCGCCTGGCGGATCGCTCGCTTTCTGCGAACCGAGGAAACCGGAGACGCCGGTCTTTTCGGGGAAGCCCCTGCCCCGGCTTCACTCGATGTCGCGGAAGATCACCCGGTCGCCCGGCGGATCTCGGCCCTTTCTGATCCCGGCACACTCCTGATCCGGCGCGCTTGGGATCCGGACCGGAAACGCCTGAAAGCCCAGATCACGGTGGACGAGGTCAGGAAGCTCAACAGTTTCTTCGGCCTCTCGTCCACCGATGGCGGATCGCGCGTCGTCATTGTCGACAGTGCGGATGAGATGAACCCGTCTGCGGCAAACGCCCTCTTGAAAGTGCTGGAAGAACCTCCCGCCAACGCAGTTTTGCTGCTCATCAGTCACCAGCCCGCGCGACTGTTGCCAACCATTCGGTCGCGCTGCCGAACCCTGCGGCTGGCCCCGCTTTCTCCGGAAGACCTCGCACGCGCCCTGCAGCAAGCCGGAGCCGACGTTGATGACGCGGGCGCGCTTGCAGAATTGGCCGCCGGTTCTGCAGGCGATGCACTGCGCCTGACGACGGGTGGAGGTCTTGCGATATATGCCGAGATCATCGCACTCTTCGCCCAGGCCCCAAACATGGACCGTCAGGCCGCGCGGGCATTTGCGGAAGCCGCCGCCGCACGCGGGGCGGAGGCGCGTCTGGAACTCAGCCTTCGACTTCTCGATCTTGCGCTTGTCCGGCTGGCCCGAGCGGCCGCCGGCCATCCTCCGGCCAGCGATGCAGCACAGGGAGAAAGCGAAGCGCTCGCAAAACTCGCCGGACTTGCGCCGGCGCGTGACTGGGCCAGTTTGCAACAAACCCTGTCCGCCCGGCTTGGCCACGGGCTTGCAGTGAATGTCGACACGTCCAGCCTGATCACCGATGCCCTCCTGCAGATCAATGAGGCGGCGCGCGGCTGACCCACCGAACGCCCCGGTCGCAATTTCCTTACGGTTTTCCCGGACAGTCCCACGCGAAGCTTCCCTGCGGATTCACACCCCGCTTGATCAGACTGCTCCGAAACTTGCCGAGGCACGTTCCGCTTTCAACGGAACGTCTTTCAAGGAGTGGGTTCCCCGTGGCGGGCCCGTCATTTCTGAGCTCTGCATTCCACGATAGTGACGCTCTCCCTCAAGGCAGAAGGCCTCTGGGGATGTTTGTGTTGTCCATTTTCTGTCTCGGAGGGCGGGAACCGGCGGGCACCGCTTGACCCTCCCCGCCAAACTCCCGATACCCACCTCATGACCGCACCCCGCATCACCGACAGCCATTGTCACCTCGACTTTCCGCAATTCGACGGAGAGCGTGACGCGCTGATCGACCGCGCGGCCGAGCGCGGCGTGCACCGCATAGTCACCATCTGCACACAGCTTGAAAACGAACCGCAGGTCCGTGCGATTGCCGAGGCGCACGCCCCGGTTTTCTACGCCGCGGGCACGCATCCGATGTCGGTCGGCAAAGTGCCCGAGATTGCCCTTGAGGACCTTACACGTCTTGCCGAGCATCCGAAATTCGTCGGCATCGGCGAAACCGGGCTTGATTACCATTACACCGGTGAAACCGCCGCCGAGCAGCAGGAGAGCCTTCGCCTTCATATCGAAGCGTCGCGCCAAACCGCCCTGCCCTTGATCATCCATGCCCGCGACGCGGATGACGATATGGCGCGTATCCTGACCGAGGAACACCGCGCCGCGCCTTACACCTGCGTCATGCATTGCTTCAGTTCCGGTGCCGCACTTGCCGAAGCCGCGCTCGACCTCGGCTTTTATCTCTCGATGTCCGGGATCGCTGCCTTCCCCAAAAGTCAGGAGCTGCGCGATATCTTCGCGGCCGCTCCCGCCGATCGCATCCTTGTCGAAACCGACGCCCCCTATCTTGCTCCGCCCCCCAATCGTGGCAAACGGAACGAACCGGCGTTCGTGGCCGACACGGCCAAGGTCGGCGCGGAGGTCTTCGGCATGGCCTACGATGAATTCGCCGCGCAAACGGAAGCCAATTTCGAGCGTCTGTTCACGAAGGTAACCGCATGGGCCAGTTGAGCTTTACCATCCTTGGGTGCGGCTCTTCGGGCGGCGTGCCCCGCCTCGGCGGTCACTGGGGCGACTGCGATCCGCTCAACCCGAAGAACCGACGCCGCCGCTGCTCGATGCTGGTGACACGCCGCGACGAAGAAGGCACGACGCGGGTTCTGATCGACACCTCCCCCGATATGCGGGAACAGCTCCTTGATGCCGACGTCGGCGATCTGGACGCCGTCATTTTCACCCATGGGCACGCCGACCACGTGCACGGGATCGACGATCTGCGCATGATCGTTTTCAACAAGCGCGAACGCGTGCCCGTATGGGCCGACGGACCGACGCAGGAACGGCTCTACGGCAGCTTCGGATACGTCTTCACCCAACCCGAAGGCTCGCCCTATCCGCCCATCCTCGAGATGCACACGATCGATGGTGATGTGACGATCACAGGCGCCGGGGGCGCGATCACCTTCCACCCGTTCAAGGTCGGCCATGGGTCCATTGACGCCCTTGGCTTTCGGGTGAAAGACGTCGCGTACCTGCCGGATGTGGCCGAGATTTACGACGCGGCCTGGGACAGTCTTGCCAATCTCGATCTCTGGATCCTCGACGCGCTTCGACGAACCCCGCATCCAACGCACGCGCACCTGGACCGCGCGCTGGAGTGGATCGAACGCGCCAGCCCCAAGCGCGCGATCCTGACCAACATGCATATCGATCTCGACTACGAGACCCTGAAGGCCGAAACGCCGGACCACATTGAGCCGGCCTATGACGGGCTGACGCTGACCTTCGAGGACTGAGCGCGCATGCAGGCCCTCCTCGACGTCATCCTGCCGGTCTTTCTCGTGATCGCCGCTGGCTACTTCGCAACACGGTTCCGCCTCTTCAGCCATGACGCCGTGGATGGGCTGACGAAATTCACCCAGAACATCGCGATCCCCTGCCTGCTTTTCAAAGCGATCTCGTCGCTTGACCTCGGGGCCGAGTTCGATCTGCCGCTTCTGGCAAGCTTCTACCTCGCCGCGTTCACCTGTTTCGCGCTCGGCATGGTTCTTGCCCACAAGGTCTTTGGCCGGAACTGGGCCGATAGCGTCGCAATCGGGTTCTGCTGCCTGTTCTCGAACTCCGTCATGCTGGGCCTGCCCATCACCGAACGCGCCTTCGGACCGGAGGCATTGGCGGGGAACTATGCGATCGTCGCGCTCCACGCCCCGATCCTCTACCTGATCGGCGTGACCTCGATGGAGGTGGTGAATGGCCAGGGTCAAAGCGCTGTTGCCACTACGCGCAAGATTCTCTCTTCGATGTTCCACAACGCACTGGTGATCGGGATCGGGTTGGGCGCACTGGTCAATGTCACCGGCTTCCCTGTACCCGCCGCGCTCGAGGAAGCGGTAGGTCTGATCGCCGCCGCCGCCCTTCCCGCCGCTCTCTTCGTGCTCGGCGGTGTTCTGGTCCGCTACAAGCCGGAAGGAGACCTCAAGGTCATTGCCATGGTCGGCACGATTTCACTTGTCGTGCATCCGACGCTGGCCTGGAGTTTTGCCACAATCCTGGACCTTGACCGGGATGCTTTCCGCTCCGTCGTGCTGACCGCGGCGATGGCGCCGGGGGTGAACACCTATGTATTCGCCAATATTTATGGCACGGCCAAGCGCGTCGCCGCCTCCAGCGTCCTGCTTTCAACGGTGGTTTCCGTCTTCTCGATCTGGCTCTGGCTGCTGATCCTGCCATAAAATTATCGAAAATCAGCGAACATTAACCGAAATGATACCTGCTTTGTGCCCATACTCGGCCACAATGAGAGGCTTTACCGAATTGTGGGTAACGGGAGTCCTACGTGATGCAGAATGTCATAGCATTTCCTAAAGTGGCTGTAGAAGCACCGGTCAAGACGCGCGCGACAGGCGCCAAGACGCTTTTTATTCACATTCGGTCCACGACGTTGATCGTGCATCTGGCCGCGTCGACCGTGGAAGAAACCGCGGGCACCAAGATCGGCAAACGCATCTGACGAAACGCCATATTCGGGTTTGCGCCCAGCCCGATGGCAGGCTTAACTTGGGCGCATGATTTCTCACATCGACCACATCGTTCTGACCGTCCGCGATATCGAGCGTGCGGCCGCCTTCTATGCGCGCGTCCTGAAAATGGAGGTGGTGACCTTTGGTGAAGGACGGCGCGCGCTGACCTTCGGCACTCAAAAGATCAACCTTCAGACCCTGGGGCAGGAAACCCGCAATCACGCGGGCATCGGTTCGGGCGATCTCTGCCTCATCACGGAGATGGAAACCGACGCACTTCTCGAACATCTCGCGACCGAAGGCGTGAAGATCGTAGAGGGGCCCGTCGCAAAATCCGGCGCGCAAGGCCCCATCACCAGCGTTTATTTCAATGATCCCGACGGCAATCTCGTCGAAGTTTCCCGCTACGGCTGACCTATTATCGGCCTGAAAATATCCCGGGGGTGCGGGGGCAGAGCCCCCGCGTCGCGCCACGCTTAAGAAAGCGCCTCGCTAGTTGGTTATGATCTCCGGCCCCATGAAGGTCGTCGGCAGGAAGGTCGAAAGCCAGGGAATATACGTCACCATGATCAGGAAGACGAAGAGAACGGCCAGGAACGGCAGCGCGGCCCGGACAACCGCCATCATGGGCATGCCCGCGACACCCGAGGTGACGAACAGGTTGAGGCCCACCGGTGGCGTAATCATCCCGATCTCCATGTTGACCACCATGATGATGCCCAGGTGAATCGGATCGATCCCAAGCTCGATCGCGATCGGGAACACCAGCGGCGCCACGATGACGATCAGCCCGGACGGCTCCATGAACTGGCCGCCGATAAGCAGGATGACGTTGACGATGACAAGGAACATCACGGGCCCGAAGCCGGCGTCCAGCATGGCGCCCGCAATATGCTGCGGGATCTGCTCGTCCGTCAGTACGTGTTTCAGGATCAGCGCATTCGCGATGATGAACATGAGCGTGACGGTAAGCTTGCCCGCCTCAAACAGCGTATTCCGCACATCCTTGTGAAAGAATGCCGTGACCAGGGCCCAGGGCTTCTGGAACAGCGTCGCGTTGCGTTGTGGCGCATCGGCGACCACGTCCGCGGACAGGCCCCGCGCCTCGACCGCTTTCAGCGGCCCCATGTCGCGATAGACGAAACAGGCGATGAAGAAGGCATACATGGCCGCGACAGCCGCCGCTTCCGTCGGTGTGAAGATACCGCCGTAGATGCCGCCGAGGATGATGACGATCAGGAACAGGCCCCAGCCGGCATCCCGGCCTGCGGCGAACACCTCGCCCCATCCCTGCCACTCCCCTTTGGGCAGGTTCCGGACGCGGGCGATGATATAGATCGTCAGCATCAGCATGAAACCGGCGAGCATCCCCGGAATGACCCCGGCGAGGAACATCCGGCCCACCGAAACATCCGTGGCCGAAGCGTAAACGACAATCACGATCGACGGCGGGATCAAGATGCCGAGTGTCCCGGCGTTACAGATCACACCTGCCGCGAAGTCCTTGGAATATCCGACCTGCCGCATGCCCGCGATCACGATGGTGCCGATCGCGACAACGGTCGCAGGCGATGACCCGGAGAGTGCCGCAAACATCATGCAGGCAACAACGCCCGCTATGGCCAGACCACCCGGCAAATGCCCCACAAGTGCGATGGAGAAACGGATGATCCGCCGCGCCACGCCACCTGTCGACATGAAGGTCGACGCGAGGATGAAGAACGGGATCGCCAAAAGCGTATAGTGCCCCGCCATCGCCTGGTAGAAGCTCTGCGCAATGGACGCGAGCGAGGTGTCCGACAGGACCAGAAGGAAGATGATCGACGACAGGCCAAGCGACACGGCGATGGGAACACCCATCAGCAAAAGGCCGATGATCATCGCGAAAAGGAGGACGACATCCATCAGTTCTGCTCCCGGTTCAATTGAGCGGCTTCTTCGACCGCATCTTCGACTTCATGGCTCACGATCAGGCTTTGGCGCGTACCGGCCCAGACACCCCACCCCGCCTGACAGAAGCGGAACAGGATGAGCGCACAGCCAAAGGGCAGAATGGCATAGGGGATGACGCGGGGGAGTTTCTCGTATTCCTCCCCATAGTTGATGGCGTCTTCCAGCCAGCGGAACATCTCGAGCATCGGTACCTGGTCGGTGATGTAGAAAGCGCGATCCCGGACACCTTCGGTAAAGCCCATCGGGAACCAGCGTCCTTCCGTCGGCTGGAGCGCGGCAAACGGCGCCCAGTAATCCCATGCACCTTTCAGAAGCAGCGCGGCATAGGCGATGCAGCAGGCGGCGGAAATCAGGGCGAATATCTTGCGGCCCGGCGCATCAAAGAGGTTGGTCAGTGCATCGACCCCCAGATGGGCGGTGACCTTGATGCAATAGGACACGCCGAAGATGACCAGCCAGGCAAAAAGGATAAGGGTCACTTCAAGACCCCAGATCAGCTGGGAATTGAAACCGTAGCGGAGCACAACATTCGCGAAAGTCACGAGGGTCATAAGTCCGAGAAGGACTGCGATGGCAGTCTCCTCGATCGAGTTGACCACGCGACCCAGCGCGGTCTTCGGCTCATAGCGTCCGGACATCGGTTCCCCTCCCGAAGAAGACGGGCGGCGCATGACGCCGCCCGACAAGAGCTTACATCGATTCGTTGATCGCCTGCGCAGCCGCGATATTCTCGGCGCCCACGTCAGCTTCGAACTTTTCCCAAACCGGCTTCATGGCGTCGACCCAGGCCTGACGCTCTTCCGCGCTCAGCGACCGGATGGTGCCACCGGCGTCGATGATCGACTGCTTGGCCGCCTCGTTCACGGCGAACGCTTCGCCGTTCCGAGTCACGGTCACTTCATCAAGGATGGTCAGGAACTGGTCGCGCACATCGGCGTCAAGGCTGTCGAGCCAGTCCACGGAGGTCACGACGAGATAGTCGATGATGCCGTGGTTGGTCTCGGTGATGCCGTCCTGCACTTCGAAGAACTTCTGGCCCCAGATGTTCGACCACGTGTTCTCCTGCCCGTCGACAACGCCGGTCTGCAGCGCACCATAGACTTCCGAGAAGGCCATCGGCTGCGGCGAGGCACCGAGCGCTTCCATCTGTGCGACAAGCACGTCCGACGGCTGCACGCGGAACTTGAGGCCCGATGCGTCGGCAGGCGACACAAGCGGCTTGTTGGCCGAGAACTGCTTCAGCCCGTTATGCCAGAACGCCAGACCCTGCAGGCCGCGGCGCTGCATGCTGTCCTTCATCGCCTGGCCGGTTTCGGAGTTCTGAAACGCGTCCACGGCATCCATGCTCTTGAACATGAAGGGCAGGTCGAAGATGCGGAACTGCTTGGTGAACGTTTCGAACTTCGACAGAGACGGTGCGGCAAGCTGGACGTCGCCCTGAAGCATGGCTTCAAGCACCTGGTCGTCATTGTAAAGCTGGCTGGAGGGGAAGACCTCCATGCACATCGTGCCGTTCATCTCGTTGTTCACGCGCTCGGCCAGAAGCGAGGCGGCAATGCCTTTCGGATGGCGGTCCGTGTTGGTGACGTGGCTGAACTTGACGACGATCTCACCATCGTCACAGGCCGCGAAACCAGCTGTTGCCGTAAAGCAAAGCGACGCGGCCACGGCCGCGGTTGTCAGGAATTTCATGATGTACCTCCCAAGGATGAATTCCACCACACAGCATCCGGTCCGTTCGAAACATCGCAAGACGAAAGTTCACACAAATTTTACCCATGCTTTTCAGATACTTGCGTCATGACGATGAAAGCTTGTGCGAAATACGAAACACCTGTTCGCGCTAACTGTGCGGATTTCCGCACAAAGGTGGAGAGCGGCTTTCGACGTTCTTCCTGGGTCAAATATCCCGGGGAGTCTTTCGCAGAAAGACGGGGCGGAGCCCCCAATCAGCCAATCGCGTGCGCCGCAAGGCGCGCAATCCGGCGCGCTCCGGTCACGCGCGATAATCCTCGGCCTTGATGCCGTATTTCGCCAGCTTGTCGTAAAACGTCTTCCGCGGCAGCTTCAGCGCCTGCGCCGTTTCGGTCGCGTTCCCCTTGTGACGGGTCAGCGCGTCGATCAGAAGCGATGCCTCGATCTGGGCCATCTTCTCGGCCAACCCCATCTCGCCTCCCTCCTCGGGAGACAGGCCCAGCGTGAAACGCATGGCGACATTCATCAGGGCGCGCGCGTTTCCGGGCCAGTCCTGCGACATGAGCGAGGCCAGCAATCCCGGCGGGATGGGGCGCGGCTCGACGCCGGATTGCTCGGCGGCTTGCGCAACATAGTGTCGGAACAGGACGGGGATGTCCTCGGGCCGTTCACGCAGGGCGGGAATGCGGACACGCAACCCTTCAAGTCGATAGTAGAGATCCGCATTCAACCGACCAGCCTCAACAGCAGCCATCGTGTCCTGTGTCGACCCGGCCAGGATACGGCACTCCCCCGAATGTTCGAGCGCATCGAGCAGGACGTATTGCGCGTCATGCGGCAGCGACACGATTTCATTGAGAAAGAGGCTGCCGTTTTCGGTTGAGGACAATGCCTGTTTCAGGCGATCCGGCTCAAGGCCTGCAGACGTCAGTTTCACGAAAGGCCCAGCCACGCGGGAGGACAGGAGATGCAGCACTTCGGCGACCTTCGAGATCCCGGAGCCCGGAGCGCCTTCCACAAGGACTGACCCGGGCACACGTGCAATCTGTCTGCATTGGTCCCGCAAGCGTTCCGCCAGTGCGGAGTGCCCGAACAGCAGTCGCGCGGCCGCATCACCGGTCTGGATTTCCGCCTTCAGCTTTCGGTCGGCCAGAGCGATGCGGCGGGCGTCCAAAGCCCGCTCGACGGTGGCGACGAGTTGCTCGGTCGGACAGGGTTTCTCAAGGAAGTCGAAGGCGCCCCGCCCCAATGCCTTGACAGCCATCGGGATGTCGCCTTCGCCCGTCAACAGGATGACCGGCAGGTCGGGGTCAGTTTTCTGTGCGAAACCAAGAAGTTCCATGCCGTCCTTGCCCGGCATCCGGATGTCGGACAGGATCACTCCGCCGAAGGTTCTGCTGATGTGATCCTTTGCGACCACGAAAGACCCCGCCGGGGTTACGGAAAGGCCGGCGAGTTCCAGCGTTTGAGCCAAGGCCTCGCGGACCGGGGCGTCGTCTTCGACCAACAGGACTTCAGCGCTCATGCTGCTATCTCCTCAGCCCAGGGTTTGAGACGTACGGTAAAGATGGCGCCGCCATCGGGCGCGTTCTCACCCGAGATGTTGCCGCCAAAGCTTTGCACCAGACCATAGGAAATCGAGAGACCAAGGCCGGTGCCCTCTCCGTCCCCCACGGTCTTTGTCGAATAGAACGGTTCGAAAATCTTGTCCGGGTCTTCGATCCCCGGCCCCGTATCGGACACGCGCACGAACGGTGCGGGTTCGGCCTTCACTTCGATCCGGATCTGCTTTCGCTCGGAGGCAGACATTGCATCGGCTGCATTGGTGACCAGATTGACCAGCACCTGCTGGAGACGCACCTCTCCACCCTCAACCCAGATGGGCGTGTCGGGTACGTCGAGCTGCAGGTCGATCCCGCCGCCCGCAATCGTCGTCTCCGTCAATTCTACCGCCGCTTCCGCCACCGACACGAGGTCGACGCGAGAAGAGGGTTCGCTTTCCTGCCGCGCGAACGCCTTGAGGTTCTTGATAATGCGCGCCATCCGCCCCGCCAGATCGGCGATCTTGGCGAGATTGCTTCCCGCTTGGGTGCTGTCGTTTCGGGCCAGAAACTGGGTTCCGTTCTCGGCAAAGGATCGGATCGCCATGAGTGGCTGATTGAGTTCGTGACTGATCCCGGCCGACATTTGACCGAGCGCGGACAGCTTGCCGACCTGCACCAAATCTTCCTGCGCACGTTTCAGGGCTGCCTCGGCGTCGCGCCGTTCGGCGATCTCGGTCCGAAGGGTTTCGTTGATGCGGGAAAGTTCTTCCGTTCGCTCGGCCACGCGATCCTCCAAGGCGGCGTTCGCCAGCGCGAGCACCCGTCGCCTTTCGGCCGTGAGAAAGAGGATGGCGCCGAAAAAGGCCAGAAGGGCAGCGGTGACGCTGGCCTGAAGACCGGCGACCACGTAAGCGGGCCGCGCATCGACCAGCGCTTCCGCTGTCAGATCGAGCACCGGCAGATCGCGGGAGATATGGAGCGCGCGGTCGGGAACGTATGGCCCGGCGTCGATCTCCCAAAGCCGCAGACCACGAAGCGTGGTTTCGGTGAAGGGTACGAATGGCCTGAGATCTTCGGGGTCATAACGCGCGGTTCCATCACGCAGCCTGTCCCCGCGCTGCATCAGCACAAGCTCTGACCGGTTCGAGGAAAAGGTGACGCCCAGCGTATCGGTGAACAGAACCGCAGGCACCTGCCCGCGCCCCTCGGCCTCCAAACGGTCCATGTCGACAATTGCGGCAAGCACGGCCACCACTGGCCCGTTTTCGCTGAACACCGGAGCCGCGAAGTAGAACGCGCGGGTCTCGTAGGTTTCGCTAATGGCGTGGAAATTCCCGAGTGCGCCTGTAAGGGCGCGGTCGATAAAGTCTTCCTCCAACCATGAGCCGGCGGACGAACCGCTGGCACTTGCCACGAAGCGCCGATCGGCATCGATCAGGACAAGATCGAGTGCGCCGGAAAGGTCGGACGGTCGCAAGAGAAGCGCCTGAAGCTCTTCCGGTGTGATGTCGGCGTCCTGAAGCTGGGGATCACCTGCAAGAACCACGATCAATTCGCGGTACCGCGAAAGCTGCTTGATCAGTCGGTCCGAGGCCAACGTCAGATCGGACCGGCCGCGCTGCTGCAACTGATCAAGCGCTTGCCCAAGCCCGATCCACCAAACGGTCAGCACGAACGCGAGGGCTGCCAAAGAGAAGGTTATGATCCGTATGAGTTTCACGGGCAGGACCGTAACACTCTGGGATGCGGGCAACAATTGATCACATTGCGCGCGCTTCATGTCGAAACGCGGGCCCGATCAATAGCCGGTCAGATGAGCCTCCCGAAACTCGTTTTCGGTCTCCGGAGGTTTGCCCAGAATAGTTGCCAGAAGATGGTTCATGGTCTTCTGGTCCTTGTCGAACCCGCGATGGCTTTTGGCATCCGTAATCTTCTCGTCCTTTTGCCGGCCCGCATGGAACAGACGGTATCCTTTCTTCGGCAGATCAAAATCGGCCTCATATTCTTCGAGCCCCAGCAAAGGTGTGCCCTTGTGACCGTTGGGCGGGCGTTCGGTTTCGATCGCGTTCGCGACAAGGTAAAGCAGCGATTTGCTGTAGACCCCCAGCTTGTCTTTCAGTTCCCGCTGCTTGGTCAGGTTGTATTGGGTGATCTGCCTCGCCGTCTGACCAACGGCCGATTTAATGTAGCGTTCATAGTATTTTACGCTGCAGGCGGGAGCCATGAGCGTTGCGGTATCCAGCACACGCCCCGTGTCCTTGAGATGCGGAAGGAACCCGCTGAACAACATGACGCCCGCGCTCTGCGACAGGAAGTGCAGTTTCAAAGGCTGCGTCACCTCAAGCATTTCATGGAGCTTTTCCCCTGCTCTCGAGTTCTGGCAAAGCGAAAGCCTTGCCGTCCTTTTCAGGTCGCGCCAAAGCTTCTGACCCAAGGGACGCGCGAGTTCTTCAAGGCGGTCATCAATATACTTGTCGCCCTTGTTCATGCGTTCGCCGGTCTTCAGAAGCAGATCTCGCACCACGTCGACAACCTGATTGTTGAACGCTGTCTCCCACATGATGTGGATGGGATAGATGCGGTTGCCATGGAAAACCTCGCTCCACGCCTTCACCCGCGCAGCGACGTCCGGCGCGCTCTGCAGTGCCCCGTGTGCGACGAAAAGAACGTGGTCAAATTCGCGCTTCGCGGATGTCGAGGCATCCTTGAGATGTGCAATAAGTGCATCAACATCCGCCTCCCCCTGCGCATAGCGGCCGCGAGAAACGAAGTCGCCGTCGTTGATATGAAGGAAATGGCCGACGATGTCCTGCCGCCGCGCCACGAAGGGCACACCCGTTTCCTTGGCTTTCCGAAAGACACGGTGGTTGCGGGCGAACTTCACCCGAAACGCCTCGGGGCTGGATATGGCGAGCCTGAGCACCCAGGCGTCTTCGACGTTCTCGAACCAGTCATCATAGGTCCAATGGGCGACACCCTTCAGCGGCACGCCCCCCTCGGGCTGGAACGTGCTCCACCGCTTTCCCCATGAGTTCTGGACCAGAAAACCCTCCCGATCGTACCCCACGATGGCAAAGGCATGGCGGCCCCGTTCTGTCGTGGAGCGCGTGATTTTTCCGCTTGCCGGCCTCGCCCATCCGGAATGGATCTTGGCCGAAGCAATCACGGCCCCCGCTTCGTTGATCGCGGTGTGATAGTCGTTGATCTCGTGGTTGAGGCGATAATACGCACCCAGCGTGACCTCTCGCGCGCGCTTTGCGATGTCCATTGTCAGGGCAAAGCTGCCCATGCCATGGAGCTTGTTGAAACGCGCGTCCGCTTCCCGGCAAACGCCATTGTGGAAGAAACCCTTCAGCGCGCCACGAAGCGTCGACCCGGCAAATTTCTCGTCCGGAAGGTCGTCATGCAGCTGGGCCATCCGAAACAACATGCGCGTGCTGACGCGCGCGTTAAGCTCCTCGTCCGAAAGGTTGTCTTCCTCCTCGTCTTCGCAGCAAGTTTCCTCGGCGTTGGTGTCATCCTCTTCCGTGTTCTCGTCCTCCGTCATCGCCTTGACCTGTCGGTCGATGACGCTGGCAAGCGCGAAGGCGGTGCAGGCGGAGGATGTTCCTTGGTCGCGGATCTTGAGGTCGCAGGGCTTGGGGATGATCTGATGCTTCAACTTGAGAAGCGCGGGTTTGTAATACCGGTCCCGCAGATCGACCACGTCCGGGGGGACCAAAAGGGTTCGGGTCCCGTCTTTGGTTCGAAACTTCTTTTCCTCGATCATGACGCGTTCCTCTCCCGACACTCCTTCACGTCAGCGCGTCCAAGACATCGGGGACAAAATGGGCGTAGTTGCGCGTACCGAACTGGCCTGCGAAGTGAAGGCCCGCCGTCACCCACTTGCCCCCCTCTTCCTGCATCATCAAAGGCGACCCGGACGATCCGCCAAGCGTCGTTGCGTCATGCAGAAAGACGCTGTCGGCACGCCCGCCAAGGGACGTGAAGGCACCGGGCTTGGCAAAGATCATTCCCGCCGAGAAACGCTTCACACCGAACCTGTCTCCGATGAGAGCAAAGAGGACCGTCTTCGACACGGTTTTTGGATTGTCATCTTCGTTCTCCACGAGCCATGACCCGAACGGTTGACCGGGATGGCCAACGTTGAAGAACAAGGGACGTTCGTCTTTCAGAAGCACCTCGCCATCCGTGGCGAGGGGAACGGGTTCTGGAAAGGCAATCCCGTCTCTCGGCTCCAGCCGCAGGGTAGCCACGTCGAGTTGCGGCGGGTCGACCTGTCCGGCGATGACATCTGGGCTGGCGAAATCCACGCCTTGGATCCGGAAAACCTTGTCGGGTGACACGCCGCGTTCGGCTTCGACGGCGAAATCGACCGAGTACACATCGTTCAGGAACCAGTTGCTTCCCAGCGGAACACCCATGAATTCAAGCACATGCTTGGCTGTCGCGACGCGCCCGTCTTCCAGCATCCAGGCGCTGCCGTAGACAGTGTCCGCCGAGCGATCCGTGCCACGGATGATCCGGCCGGTTGCCTTGATTTGGTGCTGGATGGCCTCGAGATTTTCCACGACATGAGGTTTCAAGCCGCTTCGTTCGAGCTTGATGTCATTCACGTCGATCGTGTCGTCCTGCACGTACAGCGCGGGGCGTGTGCCATCGAGGAGAACAATGGCCTCGGCTTCCCCGAAGAAGCTGGACCCTGCCGGAGCTTCGGCCTCTTCACCGCCAAGCATCTCAAGAATGCTGCCGGCCCATTTCATGAAGTGTTCCGTGACGCTGTCATCCACCGGAACGGTTGGCGCCTCGACCACGTCTTTCGTGACGGTTTCGCGGAGGAACTCGAGCTCTTCCTTCTGGAAGTCACGATCGAACGTCGGAAGCCCGTCAAGCTTGCGGAACTTCTCGCGCGCCTCGGCCATCGTGGGGATGGAGGCCTCGGTGGCCGCACCGACAACGGGCGGCGCGACCGGAACGAATGTCCGGCAGAACGCGCCTTTTCCCATCTCCAACACCTCGCCAGCGAGCCACGCGGCCAGCGCCCCCGCGATTGCTGCGGGCACGCCGAAGGGGCCGGTCACGAGCCAGCTCGATACGGCGACGGTCAGGGCTTCCTTCCCGTTTTCAAGGGCTTCGACGATGGCCTTTTCAAGGAAGTTGTCAGGTTCCGCACCGCCGCAGACGACCTCGCGCAGATCGTCCAGCCAGCGCTCGATCAACTTTCGCGTTGCGCGACGGATGGACGAAATCCCGATCTCGGTTTCCGCCCGGTCCGGAAAGAGAAGCGGCATCTCGGTGTCGCCCGCGGAACTCGGATCAAGTTCGGCAAGCCGGACACGCAAATCCAGTTCCCGCAACAGCGTTTGCTGGTCGAGCGCGGACATCTGCACCGCTTGGGCCAGCACCGGTGCCGGCGTTGACATGGACATGATCGAGATCTCGGGCGACGGCGCGTTCATCCGGTCGTCCAGCACCTTCTGGAAACGGTCGGCCACCTTGCGATAGTTCTTTCCGTTCAGGTGGATTTCATCATGCCAGTCGCCGGGATCCGTGCCGATATCCGTGACATCGATATGCACCAACTTTCCATGGAACTCGGGACGAGCGGCCATGCGCGCCAACGCATTGTTGAACCGCTTCAGGATCTCGATCACCACTTCGTGCTGCGTGTCCGGCGGCACACCGCGTTTCGTGAGCGGCTTCTCGATCCACGAACCACCGCGCGGGAACGCAGGCCCGTAGCCGTGGATCAGGATATGCACATGCGGGAACGCGGTGTGCACCCGGCGGAAGAGCTTGAGATACTTCACGACCATCTTCTGGAGGAACGCATCGAAGGTCGGACCAACCAGCTCGGCACCCGAGGCCCCCGCGAACGGCTCTTCGATCAGCCGCCCCAGTTGGCCGTTGTCGAACAGATCGTTGCCACCCGCAGACAGAAGCAATGCAGAGGCCCCCTCCGCATCGATGTTCAGCAGGATCTCGCGCTGCTGCCGGATGTCGGACAACTCGTCCCCGGCCGCACCAAGGCTCAGGATCGCGTTTTTCACCATGAGATGATCGATGATGTCCTTGAGCGACGTCGGGTATTGGAACCAGCTATCGCCTTCCGAGACGAAACGCGGACCGCTCCACCCTTTCTTCAGACGCCTCCGATAGGCCTGATGCCGCCGCTTGCGCATGAACCCGTTGGCGAGCCGCACCAGAACACCGCCCTCAGTCCCGGGTGGAATATCGGTGACGAGATCCGGGTTCGGATGAAGGTCAGGCCCCATCTTCCCGGGGATCGGCACCTCCACCATGTACTTCATATAGAGGTCCAGATCGGTGTCTGGATCGCTGAGCTTTTCAATCAGATCGTCATAACGAATCGGCGGAAGATCTTGATCTGGCATAATAAATTCATCCCATAACAAGCGCCTGAAAACGGGCGCCAATCTGCAATATGAGAAAAGACTAACAAAACATTAGGATCCCACCTAGCGGGGCGCGCCTAACGTGAGAGCAACGTGAAAGGCTCAGACGGTGGCCGTGGTCTCGGCAATAGCCGCGCGCAGCCACGCTTCAAGCGCGTCGCTCTCCGGTGCAACGGCCTCGGCCACTCCGCCCGTGAAGGTGTCAAACGCATCCTTGTTCAGCGCATTCAACCCGACAAGCACGGGGATCTCCTGCGCCATGGCGTCGGCGATCAGGTTCCGGAACCCACGCCCGAGCGCCTCTTGCTTGCCGAACTTGTTGACCATGAGGACCGACGCGCCTTCCAGACGGGCTTCGCACTCGGCAATGGCCGTCTCCAGCGCACCCGGGTCAAGGCGGCAGCCTCTCGCGCCCGGTCCAAGCGATTGGGAGATGCGGATGATCGGACCGTCCGGCAACACACGCACGTCCATGTCGCACGGTCCTTCGCCGTCGCAGGCGGTGTTGAACTGCACTGTGCCGCAAAGGCGAATACCGTCGGCCAGCAGCCGTTCCGCAACGCCTGCCAGCAGCAGGTCCATGTCACCCTTTCCGGGCGCAATCGTGTAGCCCATGCGCATGGGGGCAATCTCCTCCCTCTTCCAATACGAGTGTCCGGCATTCGCGCGGCAAGGTCAAACGCCGGGACTGTGCCGCTTCAGATAGGCCAGCGTGAGCCAGTTCACCGTCAGGTATAGCACGATCGAGAGCACGCCGAGCGTCAGGAGCGCCGCGAACATGAGGTCCGTTTTCGCGCGCCCGTTGGCCAGCAGCATCAGATATCCGAGCCCACTGCTCGACCCGACCCATTCACCGATCACCGCGCCGATGGGCGCATAGACCGCCGCCAGCCGCAGCCCCGATCCAAGAGACGGCAAGGCAGCCGGCACACGGATGCGCCAAAGCGTGCGCCACTTGCTGGCCCCCATCGTCTGCGCCAGATCGAGATAACCGGGCGGCGTTCGCATCAACCCGTCAAAGAAGGCCGAGGTGATTGGGAAATAGATGATCAGCACCGCCATCGCGATCTTTGAGCCCATGCCGAAGCCGAGCCAGAGCGTCAGGATCGGCGCCAATGCAAAGACCGGCAAGGCTTGGGTGAACACCAGGATGGGCCGAACGGTGAGCCGCGCGAAATCCGAGGCCGCCAGCGTCAGCGCGGTCGCAATCCCGAGGACTGCGCCCACAAGCAGACCCAACCCGATCTCGGTCGCCGTCACCAGCGTGTGCTCGAAGATCAGCGCGCGATTGTCAAACCACGTCTCTGCCACCAGCGCGGGCGGTGGCAGAATGAAGCGCCGCACACCCGTCAGGCTCACGATCGCCTGCCAGAGACCAAGGGCGATCACCGTCGCGAGGATGCCGCCGAGGTAGCGCATCAGGCTGCTCCCAGCCGTGCGAAAAGCGCCGCCTGTGCGGCATGAAAGGCCGGATCGCTCATCGCGCGGGGGGCCGATCCCGGCGGCGTCGCCACCTCTTCCGCCCCGGTTTCGGTCATCACCACGATCTTGTCAGCCAGCCGCGCGGCCTCCCCCGGGTCATGGGTGACAAGCAGCACGGTGCGCCCGTCCAGAAGCCGAAAGGCAAGCTCCTGCATCTCCGCCCGGGTCCGTGCATCCAGCGCCGAGAACGGCTCATCCAGCAGGATGACCGGCCGATCTTCCATCAATGTGCGGGCCAGTGCCACCCGTTGCCGTTGCCCTCCCGAAAGGGCGTTGGGTTTCTTGGCCGCATGCGCGTCCAACCCGACATCGGCGACCAGTCGCCGGGCACGGGCGTGATCCGGGGCTTCACCCCTGAGCCGCGCGCCGAGTGTCACGTTTTCCTCGACCGTCGCCCAGGGAAGAAGCAAATCGCTCTGGGCCATGTAGGCGACGCGGGCGCCGAGACCGGCGCCATCGTTCGCTGCAATCGCGCCCTCGAACGCTGCACCTGTCGGCAGACCCGCGATGAGACGCAGGATGGTGGTCTTGCCCACGCCCGAGACGCCCAATAGACAGGTCCACCCTCCCGGCTCCAGCACCAGCTCAAGCCGGTCGAAGACAGCCACGCCGTCGACCGAGGCGCGGCCGGAAAACCGGATGCCGGGTGCGGCTGTCACGGGGTCAGGCCCATCTGCCAGAAACCGACTTCCAAGGCGGTGGCCTGCCGGAAGGTTGCGCAAAGCCCGTCCCAGACCGGCAGGTTCCGGTAGTCCGCACCATAACGCCGCTCCAACGCCCCATCGAGCAAGCCACCCACGCTCTCGCAAAGCCCCTGGTATTCCGCCCCGCCATAGGTCGCGATCCAGTCGGCATAGGTGTCGGACGTCTTCTCCCTCAAAAGCCGCGCCCCGATCTCCCCATAGCCCAGAACACAAGGCGCAAGTGCCGCGAGCAGCTTCGGGAAGTCCCCGGAAAAACCGCAATCCATCACGTAGCGCGTATAGGCCGCATTCTCCGCGCGCTCTTCCGTCGCCAGAAGTGCGGCCTCCGAAATCCCGGCCTCTGCGCAAATGCCCACGTGAAGCGCCATTTCTTCGGCCAGAAGCGCGTTCACCGTGGCCGAGCAGGCCTGCATCTCCTCCAGCGTGCCCGCCTTCACCACGCCCAATGCCCAGGCGCGCGCGAAATGGATCAGGAACACGTAGTCCTGCCGCAGGTAATGCAGAAACGCCTCCCGTGGCAGCGACCCATCCCGCAAACCTTCAACGAAATCATGCCGCACATAAGCGTCCCAAACCGGCCCAGTCGCCCCTCTCATGGCCTCGAACGCGCGCCCATAACCTGTCATGATCCAGCCCTCATTATCGGCCTCAAAATATCCCGAGGGGGTCTGGGGGAGCAGCGCTCCCCCAGCGGAGCGACGGGCGAAGCCCGGCGCAAACCCTCTCTCACTCCGCCGTCACATCCACACTGATCGCGGAAACCGGGTTCAGCGACGGGATCAACCCCTGCTCCTGCAGAAAGGCCTCGAACCGCGCGTAGCGCCCGTGATCGAACCCGGCTGGACGCAATGCAAAACGCGGCAGCGTGTCGACCCAGGCGCGGGCGTTCAGCTCATCCTGCAATTCGGGCGCGGTGGCAGCGAAAATCTCCCACGCCTTTTCCGGGTTGTTGACGATGAACTGCGTGGCCTTCTCGGTGGCATCGAGGAAGCGCGTGATCACCTCCCTGTCCATCAGCTCCGGGTTGGCGACATAGATCAGTTCGTCATAGGGCGGCACGCCTTCTTCCTCGATATAGAAACACCGGCCCGGCACACCTTCGATATCCATCTGGTTCAGCTCGAAATTCCGGAAGGCGCCGATCACCGCGTCCACCTGCCCCGACATCAGGGACGGCGAGAGCGAGAAATTCACGTTGACCAGTTCGATATCGTCCAGCGTCACCCCGTACTTGCCGAGAAGAGCCGACAGAACCGCTTCTTCCACGCCGGCCACTGAAAATCCGATCTTCTTGCCCTTGAGATCGGCAGGCGACGCGATGGGCCCGTCCTCCAGCACAAGGAGGCAGTTGAGCGGCGTGGCGACAAGCGTGCCGACACGGACCAGAGGCAGACCCTCATGCACCTGAAGGTGAAGCTGCGGCTGGTAGGACACCGCGAGTTCGGCCTGCCCGGCAGCCACAAGGCGAGGCGGCAACGACGGATCGGCAGGCGGCACGATCTCGACCTCAAGGTCGACATCCGCGAAATAGCCGTTTTCTTCGGCGATGATGATCGGCCCGTGATCCGGGTTCACGAACCAGTCCAGCAGCAGCGTGACCTTGTCAGCGGCCTGTGCCGGAAGGGCGACGAGCATCGCCAGAGCGATCAACAGGTGTCTCATATCATGTCCTTTTTCGTCATGAGGATTTGGCCGCGACGAGAACGATTTCGCCCGGCCAGATGTCTTGGATGGCTTCGGCCGCCCGCCAGGCGCGCAGTCCACTGGCACAAGCCAGGGCGAGGCGGCGGTCGTCCGGCGTCAGGGTGTCCTGCAGCGCGTCCGGCAAGATGCGGCGCGCGGCGGGGTGGATCATTTCAGGTGCTTCGTCTTCCGGTCTCAGATCGACGATCACATCGGCCTGGCTCAATTCGGTGCGTGCAACGAAGGGAAAGTGAGCCTCCGGTTCAGGCGCCGTGTCGAACCGAAAGCCGGACATCCGGTAGTCGGTCATATTGATCTGCACCATCTGGCCCACCGGGCTCGGCTCCAGTTGCAGAATGGCAGACAGCGCCATCTGCGCCTGCGCGGCCCCCAGCATGGCAACCACGGGTCCCATAACCCCCGCAGTCGCGCAATTTGCGGCACTTTGCGGTGCGTCGGGGAAAACGGCGCGCAAACTCGGTCCGGTCCCGCAGAAACCGCCGACATAACCGGCCCGCTCGAGCACAGATGCGGAAATCAGGGGCACCCGCTTCGCCGCGCAGGCATCACTCAATGTGTAGGACACGGCATAGCTGTCCGCGCAGTCCAGCACCACATCCGACGGGGCCACGAGATGATCGACGTTTTCCGGCGTCAGGTCACGGCGCCAGGGCACAATGGTCGGCTGCGCGTTCAGAGCACGGCAGCGTTCTGCGGCGGCATCTGCCTTGGGGCGTCCGATATCCGCCTCCGTGAACAGTGTCTGGCGGTGCAGATTGGACAGTTCCACACGGTCACCATCGACAATGGTGATCCGCCCGATGCCGGACGCCGCAAGAAGCGGCAGCGCCGACGCCGCCAGCCCCCCTGCTCCGACAACCAGCACACGGGTCAGAGCAAGGCGCGCCTGCCCTGCGGTGCCGACTTCGGCCAACATTTCCTGGCGATCGTAGCGGCTCACCGTGTTGCCTCCAGCCATTCGACGACCCGGGCCTCCGGATCGGCATTCAGCGTGATGTCGGTGACCGCCGAGACGATATCGGCCCCGGCCTTGAAGGCTCCTTCGGCACGCTCCACCGACATACCGCCTATTGCGACAAGTGGTATGTCTCCGATCCGGGCTTTCCACTCGGTCAGTTTCGGCAGGCCCTGTTCGTGCCACTTCATCTTTTTCAGGATGGTCGGATAAACCGGTCCGAGCGCGATGTAGTCGGGATCCAGCGAAAGCGCGCGTTCAAGTTCGTCGTCATCATGGGTGGAGATGCCAAGCTTCAGACCCGCGCGACGGATTGCTGACAGGTCGGCGGTGTCGAGGTCTTCCTGCCCCAAATGAACCCAAGGCGCGCCAGCATCGATTGCGGCCTGCCAATGATCGTTGACCACGAGTGTCGCCCCCGCCTCTTCACAGTTGCGGATTGCGGCTTTAACCTCTGCGAAAACAATTGCTTCCGACTTGTCCTTGATGCGGAGCTGCACGAGTTTCACGCCGACGCGCAACATGCGCACCACCCACGCGGCGTCCTCGAAAATGGGATAGAACCGGTCGAGCGTCATGCGAGGAACGCCTTTCCAATCACGGGCGTCGATGGCTCGGCCATGTCGCGCGCCTCAATTGGGTCGGCCGCGAACCCTCTTGCCCCTGCCTCTGCCGCCTCACGCATGGCGCAGGCCATGGCGACCGGGTCTCCAGCTCGGGCGACAGCCGTGTTCAGAAGCACGGCATCATAGCCGAGTTCCATAGCTGCCGCCGCGTGGCTTGGCAGTCCAATGCCCGCGTCCACCACAAGCGGAGTGTCTGGAAATTCCGCCCGCATCGCGCGCAGGGCGTAAGGGTTGCTCAATCCGCGCCCAGACCCGATGGGCGCCCCCCAGGGCATCAGAACTTCGCAACCTGCCGCCAGAAGGCGTTCGCCCACGATCAGGTCGTCCGTGGTGTAAGGAAACACCTGAAACCCTTCATCGGAAAGGATTTTCGCAGCTTCCACCAGCTGAAAGACATCCGGTTGCAAGCTGTCCGTATGACCGATGAGTTCCAGCTTGATCCATGGCGTGTCAAAGACTTCGCGCGCCATATGCGCGGTGGTCACGGCTTCCTTCACGGTATGGCAGCCAGCCGTATTTGGCAGAACCAGAACACCGAGGTCCCGGATCAACTGCCAGAACGCCTGCCCGGCTCCGTCTGCGCCTTCGCGGCGGAGCGATACGGTCGCTACCGCTGCGCCGCTTTCGCGGAACGCGGCTTCCAGCACTTTCGGACTGGGATAACGTGCCGTGCCCAGCATCAATGGGTTCGCGAGGGTTGTTCCGTAGAAGGTTCGCATCGATCAGCCCCCCTGCATCGCACCGAGCACTTCGATGCGATCTCCTTCGGACAATGCATGACCGGAGCGCGCTGTCGCCGGTACGAACACCTCGTTCACGGCGGTGGCGAAATGGCCGGTGAAGCCGCATTCCGTCAGTGCTGCCTCAAGCGTTGCAGCCGCAATCTCACGACGTTCACCGTTCAGCGTAATCTGCATCCACCAGCTCCGTCACTTTGTCGTTGAGGGCAAGTTCGGCCACCGCCATGGCGAGCGCGGGAGCCAGGAGAAATCCGTGCCGATACAAGCCGTTGGCATAGATCGTGTCGCCGCGCCTTCGCACCTTGGGCAGGTTGTCCGGAAAGGCGGGGCGCAGATCGACACCGATCTCAAGCACTTCCGCCTCCCCGAAGGCCGGGTTGAGAGCATATGCGGAGGAAAGCAACTCGAGCATCGAGCGCGCGGTGATACGGCCGCGATCCTCGCTTTCGATCATTGTCGCACCCAGCATGTAGACGCCATCCCCGCGCGGGACGATGTAGAGCGGGATGCGCGGGTGAAGAAGGCGCACCGGTCGTTTGATCGACACATCCGGCGCACGAATGACCAGCATTTCCCCCTTCACACCACGGAGGTCCGGCAAGGCATCCCGCGCCGCAAAGCCACGGCAATCCACCGTCAGGTCCGGTTCCGAGCGCGCGGGAGTGGTCTCGATAAAAACGCCTTGTGATGACAGCTTCGTGGTCAGGTCCTCCAGCGCTCTTCGTGGTGAAAGATGCGCCTCGCTTTCAAAGAAAAGACCGTGATCGAACCCGAAAAGTTCCGGCTCAAGTTTTCGGATCCCATCGGCATCAACGCTGTGGAAGCGTTCGGTTCGGTGGGCAAACTGGCGAAGGTCCGCAAGGTCGCGCCGATGCGCCACCACGAGCGTGCCCGCTTCCGTCACCTGCGTCACGCGACCCCACCAGTGCTTGGCGGCCTGGCCCAGACGCAGAACGGCTTCTTCGGCGTTCTCGTATTCGCAAAACGGCGCGAGCATGCCGCCCGCCCACCAACTGCAGGACGCCGCCGTCGGTCCTCCGCCCGGGTCGACCACCTCCACCTCGGCCCCGCGGGAAACCAGTTCGGTCGCAACCGCCAATCCCGCGACACCCGCGCCAAGGATGCGGATGCGGCTCACGACCAAGCCTCGTAAAAGTGGTGAACAGGCCCATGGCCACTTCCGATGGTCAGGTCATCTGCGGCCCGGATCGCGCCTTGCAGGTAACTGTGCGCCTCGGTCACGGCATCCGTAAGCTTCAACCCTTTCGCAAGCCCAGCCGCGATCGAGGAAGACAGCGTGCAGCCGGTGCCATGAGTGTTCTGCGTGTCCAGACGCGGCGCGGTCAGCTCCGCGCGCACCTTCTCCGCGTCGACCAGCAGATCGGTACAGACGTCGCCCGCCCCGTGACCGCCCTTCATCAAAACGGTTTCGGCCCCAAGCCTGACCAGCGCCCGCCCTTGCGCGCGCATCTCGTCCACCGTGCTGGCTTCCGACTGACCTAGAAGACGTGCGGCTTCGGGCAGGTTTGGTGTAAGCACCGTGGCTCTGGGCAACAGGGCGGCCTTCAGGGTCTCGACCGCATCTTCTTCCAGCAGCGCATCCCCGGACTTGGCAACCATCACCGGATCCAGCACGACCGGCCCGTCGAAAGGCTCGAGCCCGCGCGCCACCGTTTCGATGATCTCAGGCGTTGCCAGCATGCCGATTTTGACCGCACTGACCGCCAGATCGTCCAGCACCGCCGCAATCTGGGCCGCGATCACCTCTGTCGAGATGCCTTCCACGGCCGTTACGGCGCGTGTGTTCTGCGCCGTAACCGCCGTAATCACGCTCGCGCCATAAACGCCGAGGGCGGAAAACGCCTTCAGGTCGGCCTGAATGCCAGCGCCGCCGCCGCTGTCGGAGCCAGCTATCGTCAATGCAATCGGCGTCACGTCTTACTCCCCTATCCTGACGGACAGGGGGCGTGGGTTTCCGGGCCTCTTGGTGACACCGTTCCCTCCGCCGGAATTGTCCGGATCAGGTTCGATGGGTTCATGGGTTTTCCCACATCTCAGCCCGGCACACCGGACACCCCAACGGTTGCATTGGGCGTAACTCAGGACAGGCAGACTGTCAAACCGGCACTGGCGGGGCCGTGCGTTTTCCCCTACATCGCCCGGATGAATGAAACTTCGCAAACACGCGCGGGCTTTGTCGCCCTGATCGGTGAACCAAACGCCGGGAAATCAACGCTTCTGAACCGGATGGTGGGCGCCAAGGTCTCCATCGTGACGCACAAGGTGCAAACCACGCGGGCGCGCATTCGCGGCGTCGCGTTGGAAGGACCGGCCCAGATCGTCTTCGTGGACACACCGGGCCTCTTCAAACCCCGGCGCCGCCTTGACCGCGCCATGGTCGCGGCCGCATGGGGCGGCGCGGCGGATGCCGACATCGTCGTCCTGCTGGTCGAGGCCCATCGCGGCGTGACCGAAGGGGTCGAGGCGATCCTGTCGTCGCTGGCCGAACGCGGCGGCAAGGCACCGGTTGCGCTTGCCATCAACAAGATCGACCGGGTCGAGGCACCCGTCCTCCTCGGGCTGACCGAGGAACTGAACGAACGCTTTCCGTTCGTCGAAACCTTCATGATCTCCGCCGAGAAAGGGCACGGCGTCGACAAACTTCGCGACTGGCTTGGCAGGTCGCTCCCCGAGGGCCCTTGGCTTTATCCCAAGGACCAGATCGCCGACATGCCCATGCGCATGATCGCCGCCGAGATGACGCGCGAGAAGCTGACGCTCAGGCTGCATCAGGAACTGCCTTATCAATTGACGGTCGAGACCGAAGGCTGGGAGGAGCGTGACGACGGCTCCGTCCGGATCGACCAGATCGTCTACGTCGCGCGTGATGGGCACAAGGGGATCGTCCTTGGCAAGAAGGGCGAGACGATCAAGGCCGTGGGGCAACTCGCACGGGAAGAGATCAAGGAGTTCCTCGGTCGCAACGTTCACCTGTTCCTGCAAGTGAAAGTCCGCGAAGGCTGGCTGGACGAGGCGGAGCGCTACTCCGAAATGGGCCTCGATTTCCGGGATGGGGCATGACGCGCCTGACCACCGAGATCTGGGTCGCGGCCTATCTCACCCGGTGTCGGCTGGCGACCATCCCGGCCTTTATCCTGCAAAAGGGCGACCACACGGCGGGGGCTGTGCTGGTGAAGCTCAACACGCTCGATGGGCAAGCCTGCTGCTATCAGCGGAGTTTCGACCTGATGAGCGGCGAACGCCAATGGGTTGTTCTCAGCGAGGGCGCGGAAGCTGAGGTCGACGCGTCCATCACCAAGCAGAAAAGTTTCGATCCGGACCTCTGGGTGATCGAGATCGAGGACAAGGCCGGGCGGCATTTGCTGGACGAACCGGGTCTCAGTTAAACCTCGCCATTGTCGTCAGGTCTTTTCGATTGCAGCCATGTTTCCTGACCTGCTGCCCCCTGTGCCAGGCTGATATCAGACCTTTATCCCTGATAAGCGTCGCGACATGCATTCCTCACGACCGCACGTGCCCGCATCTTGACTGTGGAATTGACGGTTCCGATAGGCCGGAGCGGCTTTTTCTACCCTCTTGAGGATTGTCCTAATGCAACCAATGTCAATTATCTTAAGGGCGTGCGTATCCCCAGTTAATCTATTTTAAGTTGTAAATTGGCCGATTATTGTTTCTCAAAATGAAACTTGACTCCTGAGAGCGCTGGATTGTTCACGGATTCTGAAACGAACGAAAGGAAAAGTGAAAGCCAATAATCGCTTAGTCCTATGGGAAAATCGTGGAATTACCTGACTCTGCGATGGAACCGTTCACGTAACGCCGGGATGCGCGTTGCCTGAATGGTCGGTTTTCTTAAAATTCATAGCACTTTTGTTTGTTAACCCTGGGGGAAATATGAATACCAAGACGATTTTGGCATCAGTTGCCATTCTGATTGCAGCCGGTAGTGCACAAGCTGCAGTCGTCCAAAGCAGTACGCTGGGCCAGTTCAACCTGGATTCGGCAGGCATGGCTTTCTCATCAATCGATTTTGCCGACGGCATCGACAATGATTCACAAAGTGGAGCGTCCTACTCCTCAGAAGTGACGTTCTCGACGCTGGCAACTGGGAACGGTGGGATCACTGGTGGTCTTGTCAACGACTCGGCTTTGGAAATGGGGCCGTACAACCGATATGACGGCGGGCTCGTCATGGATTTCGCCAGTGCCATTCAGGCGTTTTCGATGCGGACCTACCAGTTCAACGCGGGCGAAACCATCAGCCTGTATGACAACGGTTCCTTGATCTACAGCGCCTCTTCATCTGCGGGCAGTTTCGACGGCATCGTCGGGACTGGGGGAATGTTCTTCAACCGTGTTGTGCTCAACGGTTCCTTCTACTCTCTTGCGTCGTTGAACTTCTCGTTTGCTGAAGACAACGGCGGTGAGGTGTCGGAAGTTCCGCTTCCGGCTTCGAGCTTGCTTCTTCTTGCTGGATTGGGCGGTCTCGCCGCACTCCGGCGCAGTAAGAAGAGCTGACGTCAGAAAGACGTCGCACTTAAAAGACCAAGTTGCGCGCCCGTCGCGCAATTTACTTCACTGAGTTGAATTCACCCATTGAACTCACCATCGCCCCGAACGTGTTTGCCTGAGCTGACACCGTTTCGGGGCGATGGACACACCCGGAGCTTCCGCCGTCAATTCCGGCAGCTATCCCTCTGTCTCTTCGATCAGTTCCACAACGCGCGGACCCAGGTCATCCACGATCAATTGGACTCCGTCCGTGTTGGGATGGATGCGGTCGCCCTGCATGTATCGCTCCAAAGCCTCTTCCCGGTTGCCCAATGCGGCGAGCGCACCGAGAAAATTCTCGTGGTGGAGCGCACCATGCGCTTCGGCAAGCTCCGGGTACATCGCTTCAAACAAGGCTTCGTAGTCAGCCCCGTAGTTCGACGGTGCATCCATGCCGACCAGAAGGACCGGCAGGCCCCGCGCCTTTGCCTTTTCAAGGATGCCATCCAGATTTGCGCGCGACACGGACGGGTCGATGCCCCGGAGAAGGTCGTTGCCGCCCAGCGCGACGATCAACGCGTCCACCTCCGGTGTCAGCGTCCAGTCTATGCGGCTAAGCCCTCCCGCCGTCGTGTCACCCGAGACGCCAGCATTGATGAGCACCACGTCTTCGCCTGCCGCGTCCAGCCAGCGCTGAAGCTGCGGCACGAAGCCGTCTTCGGGCGGCAATCCGTAGCCTTGGGTCAGGCTGTCACCGAGGGCTGCGATCGTCACCGGCTCGGCGAAAGCAGCGCTGGTCGAGAAAATCATGGCCAATCCGACATTGCGCAGGCTGCGTATCACCCCATATGGACGGGAAAGCCGCGCAAAGGACGACCCCATGACCGAAACGATCCTCTCGCTGACGGATGCGGAGTTGACGCTCGACGGCAATGCGGGCCGTGTGGAGATCCTCAAAGGCATCTCGCTCGAGATCGCGCGTGGCGAAACGGTGGGACTGATCGGGCCTTCCGGGTCGGGCAAATCTTCGCTCCTCATGCTCATGGGCGGGCTCGAACGCGCCACCGCAGGCAAGGTCGAGGTTCTGGGCCATGACCTGACATCGCTGGGCGAGGACGCGCTGGCGCGCTTTCGTCGCCATCATATGGGGGTGGTTTTTCAATCCTTCCACCTGATTCCCACCATGACGGCTTTGGAAAACGTCGCAACGCCCTTGGAACTTGCAGGTGCCGCAGATGCGTTCGAACGTGCGGAGGCCGAATTGCAGGCCGTTGGGCTGGGCGAACGGGTGCATCACTACCCGGCCCAGCTGTCTGGCGGCGAACAACAACGTGTCGCCCTGGCCCGGGCTGCCGCGCCACGGCCGGACATCCTGCTGGCGGATGAGCCGACGGGCAATCTCGACGGTGCGACCGGGGCGCAAATCATGGAATTGCTGTTCGATCTGAATGCGCGCCACAATGCGACACTGATCCTCGTGACCCATGCCCCGGAACTGGCGGAGCGCTGTGGTCGGGTCATCCGGCTTGAAGACGGGCGCATCGGGGCAAGCGACGCCGTGAAGGCCGCCGAATGAGCCTTTCTGTTGCCTCTCGCATCGCGCGGCGCGAATTGCGCGGTGGCCTGCGCGGGTTTCGAATTTTCCTCGCCTGCCTGATCCTTGGCGTTGCCGCGATTGCCGCGGTGGGATCCGTGCGCGAAGCGATCAGCACGGGGCTGGAACGCGAAGGCGCCACCATTCTTGGCGGGGACGCCGAGATCGAACTGACCTATCGCTTTGCGAATGACGCTGAGCGCGCCTGGATCGAAGAGACGTCGTTGGTCTTCACCGAGATCGTCGACTTCCGCTCCATGGCCACGTTCGGCGCGGGCGAAGACCCGGAGCGCGCTCTGACGCAGGTGAAGGCGGTGGATGGCGTCTACCCGCTTTACGGCGCTGTCGAACTGTCACCAGAAATGCCGCTCGATCAGGCGCTGGCGGGGCAAGACGGGCACCCCGGCGCGGTGATGGAGCCCATTCTGATCGCACGGCTCGGCATGGAAATTGGCGAAACCTTCCGACTCGGTGGTGCGGAATTCGTGCTGATGGCGGAACTGGCGCGCGAACCGGACCGGGCAACCGGCGGATTCGGCCTTGGCCCGAGGACCCTTGTTCTGACGGAAGCGCTGGACGGCAGCGGTTTGATCCAGCCCGGCACGCTCTTTGAAACCGAGTACAAGATGCAGCTTCCGGAAGGGGCTGACCTTGACGGGTTGCGTGCTGAGGTCGAGGCCGACTTCTCCGGTGCGCGCTGGCGCGACCGGCGGAATGGTGCACCCGGTGTTCAGGAATTCGTGGATCGCTTGTCGTCCTTTCTCGTCCTTGTCGGGCTGGCCGGGCTTGCCGTGGGCGGCGTCGGGATTTCGGCCGCCGTGCGCGCCTATCTCGAACGCAAGACCGGCGTGATCGCGACGTTGAAAACGTTGGGCGCAGAGACGCGGACCATTTTTCAAACCTACCTGATCCAGATCGGGGTGCTGACCTTGGTCGGCCTCGTGGCCGGGCTGGCCTTGGGCGCCGCCCTGCCCTTGATCCTCGCGCCGATCCTTGAAGCACGACTGCCGGTACCGGCCGAGTTCTCGCTCCACCTGCGACCGCTGGCGGAAGCGGCTTTGTACGGTGCGCTGGCGGCGGCCATCTTTACACTCTGGCCGCTCGCACGCGTGGAAGATGTACGCGCCGCAACGCTGTTCCGGGACGGAGCCGCCCCCAAGGGGCGCTTGCCGCGGTTTCTCTGGATATTCGTGACGGCGCTACTCTTCGCGGCCCTCGTCGGTGCGGCTGCGTGGCTGTCGGGGCTTTGGCAACTGACATTGGGCGCGGCAGGCGGCCTTCTCGGGGCGTTTCTTCTGCTGGTTCTGGCGGCCTCAGGCGTGCGCTGGCTGGCCCGTCGTCTGGCGCGCCAAAAGGTCGTGCGCGGGCGGAGTGCGTTGCGTCTGGCCTTCGGATCAGTCGGAGGCCCGGGCGGCGAAGCGGTGTCCGTCGTGCTGTCACTCGGGTTGGGTCTGACCGTTCTGGCTGCTGTCGGGCAGATCGACTCGAATCTGCGCTCGGCCATTGCACGTGACCTGCCGGAAGTGGCCCCGGCCTTCTTCATGGTCGACATTCAACCCGACCAGATTGAGCCGCTGTCAGCAGAACTGGGCGAGAACCCAAGCGTTTCGAAGATCGAAAGCGCGCCCATGCTCCGCGGCATCATCACGGAGATCAATGGTCGCCCCGCCTCGGAAACGGGCGGCGATCACTGGGTGCTTCAGGGCGACCGGGGTGTCACCTATTCCGACCGCCCCGTCGAAGGGACAAACATCACCCATGGCGCGTGGTGGCCCGAGGGCTATGACGGCCCGCCGCAAGTCAGCTTCGCGACCGAGGAAGCGCTGGAGATGGGTCTGAAGCTCGGTGACGAGATCACGGTCAACATCCTTGGGCGTGATATCTCGGCAGAAGTGAGCAGCTTTCGCGAGGTCGATTTCTCGACCGCCGGGATCGGGTTCATCCTGTCGATGAACCCCGGTGCATTGCGGGGCGCACCTCACAGCTTTATCTCCACGGTCTACGCTGAACCGGAGGCCGAGGCGACCATCCTGCGCGATGTGTCGAATGCCTATCCCAATATCACCTCGATCCGCGTGAAGGACGCGATCGACCGGGTGAGCGAAGTTTTGGCGGGGATCGCTGCCGCGATCACCTATGGCGCACTCGCCACCCTGATCACGGGTGGCATCGTGTTGATCGGCGCGGCAGCGGCCGGTATTCACGCGCGCACCTATGAGGCGGCTGTATTGAAAACGGTGGGGGCATCGCGCGGCACGATCCTGAGAAGCTTCGCCGCGCGGTCCGCCATGCTGGGCGCAGCGGCGGGCGTGGTGGCCATCGTCGCGGGCGCGTTGGCTGGCTGGGGGGTGATGCGGTTCGTGATGGATGTGGATTACACCTTCGAGCCACTCTCGGCATTGCTGATCGTGCTGGGAGGCGTTTTGGCGACGCTTCTTTCAGGCCTTGCCTTCGCTTGGGGTCCGCTCGCGGCGCGGCCTGCGCGCGTCCTGCGTGCGCGGGAGTAGATCGGCAGCCATCGGGGCTTAATGGCCGAGCATCGATGATCGACTGGACATTCCCCGTGGAAACTTCAAACTCGGACCAGTTTCAAACGGGAGACCGCCCATGCGCCTTTTGCTCACCACCCTGATCGCCCTGCCCCTTGCCACCGGTGCCCTTGCGCAAAACGACTGTGCCAACGGTCTGACGCTGGAGGACGGCAAGCTCACCATCGCGACCGGCAACCCCGCCTATTATCCGTGGGTGATGGACGATGCCCCCGAGAGCAAGCAGGGCTTTGAAGCTGCGGTCGCCTATGCCGTGGCCAACGAGATGGGGTTTTCGGACGACCAGGTGGTCTGGGTCCGCTCCTCTTTCGATGAGGCGATCCAGCCGGGTGCGAAGAATTTCGACTTCAATCTGCAGCAATACTCGATCACGCCCGAACGCGACGAGATCGTCGATTTCTCGGTGCCGTACTATTCGGCTGCCATGGCGGTCCTGACCCGTGCGCCTGTTGTGGAAGGCGGTGCGGAAGCGACGATTGACAGCCTCAAGGGGCTCATCTGGGGTGCCGATGCCAACACGACCGCCGTGCCGATGCTGGGCGAGGTCATTGCGCCGGAGAAAGACCCACTGCTTTACGGCGACAACACGGATGTGGTCGAGGCGATGAAGGCCAACCAGATCGACGCCGCGCTTTTCGATCTGCCGACAGCGCTGTATCTGTCCGCGGTGGTGCTGGACGATGGCGTGATCCTCGGCCAGTTCCCGGCGGAGCGGAGCGAGAGCCCGGATTCCTTTGGCCTGCTCTTCGAGGAAGGCAATCCGCTGAAGTCCTGCGTCGACACCGCGCTCAACGCCTTGAAAGCAGACGGGCGTCTTGCCGCCATCGAAGCGGAGTGGTTGTCGGAAACCACTGGTGTGCCGGTCATCGAATGACGCGCTCGCCCGGAGGGCGCAGGTCTGGCATCGTATGACCCAAAATGCGCCTTTCCCGGTCCCACCAATGAGGACAGGCTTTGGCACTAACGCGCAGACAGGCCTATGAAGCCCGCGTAAAGCGCCGCTCCACCACGATCGCGGCGGGGTCCACGCTCGCCGTCATCGTTGCGACGCTGATCCTCGTGCCGCTGGCACCGGGTTGGCCTGCGGTGAAGAAGAGCTTCTTCAACGCCGAGGTGTTCGCTGACACGTTTCCCGGGCTTCTGAACGCCTTTCTTCTGGATGTGGCGATCTTTGCGTGGTCGGCTCCCCTGATATTCGTGCTCGGGCTTCTGGTGGCCCTCGCACGCGATGTGCGCGCTCCCGCCGCCTATCCGCTTCGGCTCTTCGCCATTGTCTACACCGACATCTTTCGCGGCGTGCCGGTAATCCTTGTCATCTATCTCGTGGGCTTCGGCATTCCGGGGCTTGGCCTGCCGCGGCCTTGGAATTCGCCCTATATCTGGGGCACGGTCGCGCTCGTGCTGACCTACGCGGCCTATGTGGCTGAAGTCTTTCGCACCGGCATCGAGAGCATCCATCAAAGCCAACGCGCGGCAGCGGCCTCGCTTGGGCTCTCGGAAGCGGACACGATGCGCTATGTGATCCTGCCGCAGGCGATCCGCAAAGTCGTCCCCGCCAACATGAACCTGTTCATCGCGCTGCAGAAGGACGTGGCCCTTCTGTCGTTCATTGGACCGGTCGAGATTTTCCGGCAGGCCGGCGTCTACAAGTCGCTTATGGCGAATTTCACGCCCTATGTCGGGGCTGCGCTTATCTTCCTCGCCATCACCATTCCGGCTACGCGTTATGCGGATTACCTGCTTGCGAAACAGCGGAGAGCGCGAAGTTGACGGCGCTTCTCGAAACCCGCAGCTTGCAGAAATCCTTCGGAACCAACGCCGTCTGCAAGGGCATCGACCTGAGCGTGGGGCGTGGCGAGATGGTTTGCCTGATCGGGTCTTCCGGTTCCGGCAAATCAACGCTCCTGAAATGCCTGAACCTGCTGGAGCCCATCGACGACGGAGAAATCCTGCTTGATGGTGAGGACATCTCCATTCCCGGACTTGACCCGCAGCCGGTGCGGCAACGGATCGGAATGGTGTTTCAGAGCTTCAACCTCTTTCCGCATATGACGGCGGTTGAGAACGCGATGCTTGCACCCAGACGCGTGCACGGAAAGGACCGCGCAACGCTACTTCCGGAAATCACCGGTCTTTTCGAGCGTTTCGGGCTGGCTGACCGCATGGCACATTACCCGGATCAGCTCTCGGGTGGTCAGCAGCAGCGTGTCGCGATTGTTCGCGCGCTTGCGATGAAACCCGAGATCATGCTGTTCGACGAGATCACCAGCGCGCTTGATCCGGAGCTTGTGGGCGAGGTGCTTGACGCCCTGAGAGAACTGCGTGAGGCCGGAATGACAATGATCCTGGCCACACATGAGATGGGTTTTGCACGCGAATTGGCGGACAAAGTCTGCTTTCTCGACGCCGGCATGATCCATGAGGAAGGCCCGCCCGAACAAGTGTTGTCAAACCCGGAGAAAGCCCGCACACGCGCCTTTCTGCGCCGACTTCTTTAACGCGAGGCCCTTCGATGACACTGCCCATCACACTTCTCTACGCTGCGATCCTTGGGGCATGGTTCCTTGTTTTGACCGTACGGGTGATCCTGTCGCGGCGCAGTGCCGGCGTTTCGCTTGGAAGCGGCGAAGACCGCGCGCTTGAGCGACGCATCCGCGCGCATGGCAACTTTGCGGAGTACGTGCCCATCGCACTTCTTTTCATGGCGCTTCTCGAGATCAACGCCGCGCCCGTCTGGTTGCTTCATGTGCTGGGCGGGCTGCTGGTCGCAGGGCGTCTCCTGCACGGGTATGCCCTGTCCTTCACCAGTTACTCCCACCTCCGGGTGCCGGGTATGGGACTGACGCTTTTCACGCTGGCAGGCATGGTGATCACGGCGATCTGGCTGCTGCTTTAGTCAGCCAGTGGCTTGCCGATCAATTCGTAGTCCAGCAGATCGGACATCATGCGCGGGTCGCGCACCAAGGGGTTCAATTTTTTACGGAGGCGCGCCAGAAGGTGTTCATCGGCCATCCAGAGCGCCTCGGCTTCCTCTGTGCTCACGAACCTGAAGCGGAATTCCTGACCGGGCAGCGCTTGCGCAATCCGGTTCAAATCCACTGGAAGGACCGTGCCGATCCGGGGATAGCCGCCCATGGTCTGACAATCCGCGAGAAGTACGTAAGGCGTTCCATCACCGGTCATCTGGATGTCACCTTCCGAAATGAAATCCGACACACGCTGAAGCTGGGCGCCGGCCGTGAACGGTGCCCCGTCCTGATCCAGCCGTACGCCCTGCCGGTTCGCCTTGGCACTGCGGGTGAACACGGTCGCTTCGAACCGTTCTCGGGTGTCTGTATCGAATAGCGCGGTTTGAGGACCGGGCATGACCCGGGTCGGCCCCGTCTCCGGCGCGGGCGTCGGCAGAATGAGCGGTGGCGCGTCGGGGGCCGGGTCTGGCAACACGGAAAGTCGGTCGCCCTCCTTCAACGGACGTCCAAGACCTGCGATCCGATGAAACCCGCGCCCGCCGAGTTCCTCCGGAGTGTCCAGACCACCCCCGGGCAGCAGGTAGCCATAGACGCCATCCTCCGCGGCCCCGATGTCGAGAACGCTTCCGGCAGACGCGATATTCGTGGCATTCCATGCAATGGGCGCACCGTCGAGCGAGGCGCGCATTCTGGCCCCTGCAAGTGCGATGCGGGTTGGCGCTTCCACCCGAAACCGTCCCCCGAAACCAGCCATTTCCATCGCAGCCGCCCCCAGTGGCGCACCCGCCAGAGCGCAAGCCGCAATGTAGCCCTGTCGGTCCGCTGCGCCGCTCCGCGAAAGGCCAAGGCCCATACCGCCGGGCCGCCCTGCGTCCTGAATACTCACGGCCGGGCCGATGCGTTCGATCCGAAGGGTCACCCGATCGCCTCCGGTTCAGCGCCACCGTGCATCGCTCCGGACAGGCGCGAGAACTCTTCCCGCGAAACCGCCTGGAACCGCAATTCATCGCCCGGTTTGAGGGGGATGGCCGGATCAAGCTCCGGATCGTGACAGCGAAAGGCCGTACGCCCGACCTGCCACCAACCGGTGGGTGCAGGGTTGGCGAAAGGGATCACCTGCCGGACGGCCACCACGACAGCGCCCCGCGGCACTTCCGGCGTGATCTCGGTCCGGCGCGGAATGTTCCAGTGTTCGGGCAGAAAGCCGAGATATGGCTGCCCGGGCGCAAACCCAAGCGCCAGAACGCGGAGCGGCGCGGCAGTCAATTCCGAGATCGCTGTCTCGGGGTCGCGTCCAATCTCGCGCGAGACGGCTTCCAGATCAGGCGCCTCCGGACCTTCGAAAAGCGCCGGAATGTGCCAGAGTGTCCGACCTTCGGGAAGTGGGACGTCCGACCATTCCCGGCTTTCAGCGATCCGAAACAATGCCTCTTCAATCACGGTGCGCCGCACTTGATCCGGCCGGAAACGCACAAGTGTCGACGTCAGCGAGGTCGCAGTCTCGCTCACGCCCTCGAGCGCGGAAGCATCCACCATGGCGCGGAAGGCAAGCGCTGCTCTGTTGGCGGGCTCGCTCAGGGCATCCGCGAAACGGACGAGGACCCCATCGGGGCCAAGCGGCAGGATCTCGGGCCTTGTCATGGGGCGCAACGTTTCACAGTCTTCATCGCTTTGAAATGGCCAAGCGCATCGGTGCAACAAAACCCGGACGCGAGGGCTTGACGGCCTTCCCCCACTTCACTAGGAGAACCGGGCTTCTGGCGGAGTAGCTCAGTTGGTTAGAGCAGTGGAATCATAATCCATGTGTCGGGGGTTCAAGTCCCTCCTCCGCTACCAAGCTTTCACGACGGAATGCCTAGTCTGTAACCTGGATGCCGCCCGGCAGCCGGCTTTGCAGCCAATCCCGCATTTCCGTTTCGAGCGCGATGTTCAACGCGTCCCTCTCGGGAATATCCCGGACCCAGGTAACAAGCCGGGCACGGCCGCGCGTTCCAAGTTCCGGAAAAAGGTAAGCACACCCAAGATACTGGCCGGTCTGATCCCGGGCGATCCATGAAAAGGATCGACGGCAGGTAAATTCCCGGTCGTGCCAATGCAAGTCGGTCAGATCGTCTGCATGTGTGAGGCCGTCCGGCCAATCGCCGAATGTCCCTTTCAGAACATGGGCGGAACTCATGACCGCGTCGTAGTCTTCATCGACCTGCGCCGCCGTGAGCGGCGTCATCGAAAAGCTCGAAAGGTCGAAACTGCGGGGCAGTTCGACATCCGCAAAGTCGGGATGCGGGTCCATCTCAGGGAGCCTTGGCTTCCCGTTTGAACGGGTTTTCCTCCGGCACTTCGTAGTCCGGAACCAACTCGCCTGCCGCCTTGGCTTCCGCCATGTACCGGAAGGCATTGATCGACATGCGCATGAGATGTTCGCCCGCCTTCATCGGTGGATACTTTTCCAGCGTTTCCGGCGTCCGGAACTTTTCAAGCGGCTCCACCACGGCGTGATAGTCGAGACCGAAGAAGAGTGGGAAGGAGTAGCGCTCATTCCCCGAATTGACGACACGGTGCTGGGTGGATTTGAACTGACCGCCCGACCAGGTCTCAAAGATATCGCCGATATTGACGATGAAACAGCCCGGGATGGGCGGGGCTTCGATCCACACATCTTCTGCGTTCATCACCTGAAGGCCGGGGCCGCCCTGCAGAAGGATGGTAAAGCATTCGAAGTCGGAATGCGCCGCGATACCCACCAGTTCCTTGGTCGCCGGCAGGTCATTCGGGATGTAACGCAGCATGCGCAATTGCGACGTCGGGTACGTGATATGGCGCGTCAGTTCTTCCGGTTCGACACCAAGCTCTAGCGCCAGCGCATCGAGAAGCCGAAGGCCGAGATCGAAAATCGCGTCGTAATACGCCCCGACGGTACCTTTCCACCCTGGAATGTCGGGCCAGATGTTGGGACCGGTCATGCGCCATTTGGCGAGGTAGTCCGGATGATCCTCCGGCGCTTCGTAGGACATGTCCCATGCTTCATTGAAGTTGATCGATTTGGGGAAATCGGAGCCGTTCTCTTCGAACGGAACATAACCGCGGTGATGCGTACTGAAGCCGGACCAGTACTTCATCTTGAAGCTACGAGGTTTCATGTGGAATTCGCGCGAGGCGGCGAACATTGCTTCGATCAGCGTCTCGGGCACCTTGTGGCCAGTGATGTAGAAGAAGCCCGATGTACGCGCCGCCTCCCCCAGTTCAGCGGCGACCTTTGCCTTGTCTTCCGCCGTCCCCGTGAACAGACCGGAGAGATCAATCACCGGCAGCGTCGCGTCATCCAGCGTGAGTGCCTTCTGGTCTTCGGAAATCGTTGCTCGAGCCATGGCAGCCTCCTTCATCAACCCGCGGGCAAAGCATGACGCAGGGTCAGACGATTGGAATCACCCGCGCACAGGAATTTCCCTTCGAAGCGTCTGTCTGCCCAAAATTTAGTCGGATGCCTCTCCACACGCCCGGTTTCGGGTCGGTGTTCGTTGACCGGACGAAGCCCGATGCTCGTTCCTTAGGCATCACATGGGGTGCGGTGGGTTCCGCAGGGACAACCGCGACTGGGTCAAAGGATATCACCATGACTGGACTGAACAGACGATCTCTTCTGAAAACCGGCGCGGCTGCCGTTGCGGCTTCAAGCCTCGGTGCACCGCTGATCGCGCAAAGCCGCAGCCTCAAGATCGGCTCCTATGGCGGCTATTTCGAGAACAGCTTCAAGGAACATGTCTATCCGCTTTTCACGGAGGCGACGGGCATTGAAGTGGAAAGCGTCACACAGCCGAACTCGACCGACTGGCTTGTGACCATGCAGCAGGCGACCGCTGCCGGAAATGTGCCGGCAGATCTGTCGCTTTACGCCCGCGACACGCTGATCAAGGCGAGCCGGATTGGCGGGCTGTTGGCGCCGCTTGATCTGACGAAGATGCCGGCGACATCGAACCTTGATGGATACTTCGTGTTCGAAGCCTCCGAAGGCCCGCTGGGCGTCGGCGCAATGAGCTGGTTTACGGCAATGGTGATCAATCCGGGCGAAGTTGAAGCACCGGAGAGCTGGGCAGAGTTCTGGGACAACAGCACGTACGACCAGTCGCTTGGGCTTTCGCGGAATTACAATTCTCAGTTCCTCGACATCATCGCGGCCACGTTCTTCGAAGGCGAAGCGACGTTTGCGACGGAAGACGGCATCCTCGCGCTGATCGAGAAGGCGGCAGAAATCAAGCCGAACGTGGCGCTCTGGTGGTCAGCGGAAAGCCAGATGGAACAATCGATGAAGAACGGCGACGTGATCGGCGGGCAGTACTATCTCGACGTGGCCAACCTGATGATGGCCGACGGCTTCCCGATCCAGCCGATCTTCCCGAAGGAAGGCAACCCGCAGGATTACGGGTCGTGGTGCCTGTCGGCAATCTCCGACAAGACGGACGAAGCGGCGGAGTTCATCAACTTCTCCTCCGATCCGGCGACGCAAGCGCTGATGAGCCGGAAGATCGGAACCGCACCTCTGGTCGACAAGTCGAAGACGGATCTGACGGATGAGGAGTTCACCTTCGTTTCTGGAACGCCCTCGATCAAACCGGCCTATGAGGCCTATCTCGACAAGGAAACCTTCATCAAGGAGAGCTGGGACAAGATGCTCGCCGGAGCCTGAGGCGAAACATGTCCGGCCTTCATCTGAAAGGCATTTCGAAATCGTTCGGCGGCACACGTGCCGTCGAACCCACCGACCTGACTTTTGCGGAAGGAGAACTGACCGCGCTGCTCGGGCCGTCCGGCTGTGGGAAAACCACTCTTCTGAGGATGATTGCGGGGCTGGAGGCACCGTCGACCGGTTCCATTCTTCTGTCGGGACGGAACATCACCGAGCTTCCTGCGCACAAGCGCAAATTCGGTATGGTTTTCCAAAGCTTCGCACTGTTCCCTCATCTGACGGTGCGGGACAACGTGGCGTATTCGCTGGCCATCTCAGGCACGCCGCGTGGCGACGCGGCGCGGAAGGCTGATGAGCTTCTCGACCTCGTGCAGCTTGGCGGTTTCGGGGACCGCAGGATCGGTGAACTTTCCGGCGGTCAGCGGCAGCGGGTCGCCATCGCCCGGGCGCTGGCGCAGGAGCCGGATGTCTTCCTGCTGGATGAGCCGATGTCGGCGCTTGATGCCAAGCTGCGGGAAGAAATGCAGGTGGAGTTGCGGCTGCTTCAGCAACGCCTCGGCATCACCACCATCGTCGTCACGCATGACCAGCGCGAAGCGATGACCATGGCCGACAGCATCGTCGTGATGTCAAACGGGCGGGTGGAGCAGATGGGCTCCCCGCAGGATATCTATCACCGTCCTGAAAATGCTTTCGTGGCCGACTTTATCGGCAAGGCGAATTTCTTTGACGGGATTGTGCGGTCAGACGGCATTGATGTGGGCGGTGCGATGCTGACTGCGCCTGCCGAATACCTGAAGGGGTCGCCCGTGCGGGTTGCAATCCGGCCGGAGCGCGCCTGCCTCGACACAGAGCCGGGGCCGAACCGGGTGGCGGCGAATGTGACCTTCGTGCGCGATCTGGGACCGGTGCGGGAATATCACCTGAAGACCGATCTTGGTCCGGTGATCGTGGAATATGCGCTTGGCGAAGGTGAGCTTGCCCTGAAGGCGGGCGACACGTGCGAGGTGCGGCTGCCACCGGACGCGCTGCATGTCTTCCCGGCCGACCCACCTGCGATGGCAGCAGAATGACGGTTGCTGAAAGCCTCTCCGAGGTCGCGGAGGAGACCACGGCTTCCCATCGTGCAAGTTTTCGGTGGCAAACCGTTTTGCCATGGGCGCTTGCCGCAGTGATCATCGTGCTCTGCCTCGTGCCGTTCTTCCTCGTGATCGCGATTTCCTTCGGGCGGAAGATCGAGGGGGCGGCCTGGGTCTGGGATTTCACGTTCGAGAATTACCAGCGGTTTTTCGTGGGCACGCTGTGGCCGGACGAGGTGACATTCCTTTACCTGCAACAGCTTGGCTATTCGTTCTGGTACGCAGTGATCGCATCCTTGCTCGCCGTGATGACCGCCCTGCCCTTCACGCTGTTGCTGACGCGCCTGTCGCGAAAAGCGCAAGCGGCGTGGCTGGTGTTCATCCTGTCGTCACTTTCGCTTTCCGAGGTCTTCATCGTGATGGGGTGGGACATTCTGCTGTCGAACAATTCGGGCCTGCCCGCTTTGTTCAAATCAACCGGGCTGACGCAGTGGCTGAAGGACATGGGCTGGTTCCAGGTGTTGCGCGACTGGGGGTTGGCGAACCCGCGGAACGTGAAGTTCAAGACCAGCGAATTCGCGACCATCCTGACAATGAGCTACCTTGTCTGGCCCTACGCCGTGATCCTGCTTTACCCCGCCCTGTCCCGCATGGACCCATCCTTGAGCGAAGCGGCGCGGACAATGGGGGCCTCCACCTCCCAGGTCATCCGGACGGTGATCCTGCCATCGGTGCGCTTGCCGCTTGTGGGCACATCGCTTTTGCTCTTTGTCTTCTTGCTCGGCACTTACGTCGCCGTCACGGTCTTTGCCGACCCCGCCAAGCACACGACGGCAGTGGCGATCTACACCAATATTCGTGGTGCAAACCTGAACGCACCGTTTGGTGCGACCCAAGCCGTGATCCTGCTGGTCTCGGCAAGCATCTGTCTGACACTCGGGCACATGCTGAACCGCTGGGCGGAGGCGCGATGAAGACGCTCGGCCATCTCTACATGGCGCTTGCCGCCTTGGTGCTGGCACTGCCGATCGTCGTGGTGTGTGGGGCAGCCCTGAATGGCGGGCGGAGCATGTTCTTCCCGCCGCGCGACCCGACACTTGCGCGGTTCGGGGAGTTCTTCGTGAGCGAACCGGTCTGGACAACGGCCCTCACCAATTCGGTGATCGTGGCCATTGGGGCTGCCACGCTTGCCGTACTGATGGCATGGCCGGTGGCCTACATGCTTTGGTCGACGGGGTCGAAACTGTCGAAACTGCTTGCGGGGCTCGGCTCCCTGCCCTTTGCGGTGCCGCCGATCGTGTTTGGCGTCGGCCTCGGGTTTTTCTGGGGCTTCCTTGGCGGCTTGGGTGATCTTTGGGCGGGCGTGGTGAGCCACGCCATTCTGTTGATGGCCCTGCCGCTGGTGACGATTTCCATCGGGCTGCAATCTATCGACCGCTCCCACCTCGATGCTGCCGCGACCATGGGCGCGACGGAGGCCATCGCCTTCCGCACCGTCGTGTTGCCGCAGACGGTGCCTTACACCATCTCCGGCTTTTTCTTCGTGCTGGTGCTGTCCTTCAACGAGTTCATTGTCATGTTTTTCGTCTCGGCCTCGTCATACGCGACCGTGACACTTCAAATCTTCAACTCGCTCCGGAACGGGTACACGCCGACAATGGCCGTGGCGGCGATCACGTTTATCGCCGTCTCCGTTCTGGTCTTTTCCGCCGTTGCCCGCTGGGGCGACCTGCCGCGCCTGATGGGCGCGGATCAATCAAGAAACTGAGGAGGAACCACAATGGCCCGCCAACCTACCATCGTTGGAAACGCGGTGTTGCTCGTGATCGATATTCAAAAGAGTGCCTTCATGGACGAGAAGGCCGGGATCCCCATCATGGAGGGCTATCGCGCAAATATGGAACGCGCCCGGAGTGTCGTGGACGCTGCGCATGAGAACGGCATTCCGGTCGTCTTCATCCAGGAAATTCACCGTCGGGACATGGTTGATTACGGGCGCGAATTGGATGGATCGGAAGGCATCCACTGCATGGACGGCGAGCCGGGCACACCGGTTGCCTTTGAAGAGATGGGGCGGCAGCCCGGCGACTACTTCGTGCCCAAGCGGCGCTATTCCTGCTTCTTCGGGACAGAGATGGAGATTCTTCTCAAAGGACTGAAGGCCGATACGCTGATCATGGTGGGCGGCATGACGGATGTCTGCGTGCACTACTCCTTCGTCGACGGGCACCAGCACGACTATTACTGCCGCGTGGTCAGCGATTGCGTGGGCGGCACTTCGCCCGAAGCCCACCAGGCGTCGCTCAACGCGATGGAGTATCTGCAGGAGGGTGCCGTATTGCCCGCGGACGAGATCATCGCGGCAATGGGAACGGCGCGCATGGCGGCAGAATGATTGGCATCGAGGACGTTCAGGGTCACTGGCAACGCGCATGGCTGAAGGCGCCTGATGCGGTCGATCATGACACTTGCGTGCACTGGATGCAGTGTGGATCGGTCTATGCGGATGTACGCATCCCGGCCGACCGACCGGACATCCGGGGCGCGCGCGCGTTAGACGAACTGTCGCCTGCCTGTCTGGCCAAGCTCATGGAGGCGGAAGGGTTCGCGGGTGAAATCACCCTTAGGGACGGCATTTGCACATGGGCCCGCGAGATCAACTGGCACGGCGTACCGGACGCTGTCGACGCGGGCGCGCTGACGTTTGATGAGGATGGCGCGCTTTATGAAACGGGTGCGCATGCCGACTATTCCGAGTTGTGGCACCGGATGCTGGATATGCCGGATGAGGGCATGCGACTGAACGGTGCCGGGGGCGAGGTCGCCTTCCTCGTGACCGTGGGCGTGCGGTTTGTCTTCGGGATCGGGCGGCCGGATGCGGATGCGACGGCATCGATCCGCGCGGCCCTAGCCAAAGGCGAGCGCCCCGCAGGGCTTGAGGCACATTTTGGCCGGCTGCACACGCTCGGTCATTGGGAACGCGATATCGGCGTGGCCGACATGGCCACCAATCCGCTGATTGAAGGGACACCGATCCTGACGAGAACGGGGAACATCGTCTACCACAGCGTGGATTTTCACGGGAACCGCGCGGATGTCTCGCTCTATCCGGCTATGGCGTGCCCTGACGCCGCATGACAACGAAGGGGGGCTGTCTGTGCGGGCATATCCGCTTCTCGATTTCGGCCCCCTTGGAGTTTCCGCACACCTGTTCCTGCACACAGTGCAGGCGGCATTCCGGTGCGTTGACAGTCAGTTGGGTTGAAGTCGCAAGCGACGCGGTGACCTGGACAGGACCGGGCGGCGCGCCCGCGACGTTTCGATCCTCCGATCAATCGTCCCGCGCCTTTTGTCCGCAGTGTGGAAGCACGATCGGCGCCATCGACGACGCGCCCATCATCGCATTTGCCTCGGGCGCATTGGATCGTCCCGCGGCGAAGGCGGCAAAGCCAATGGCGCACAGTCATCGATCAGCACGGCCGCGATGGTGGAAGATCACGATCGCCGACTAAGCCCAAAGCGCGAGGTAGTGGTCGCAGATTTCTCGGCAACGGTCGGGACCAAAGGCCGGGTCGTGGCCGCCGTAGACCGTTTTGACAGGGAGCGCGCGAATGCGTTCCAGCGTAACCGTGTAGTCGGCAACACTCATGCCCGGCCCGTCGTAAAGCAGCGGTCCGTCGTAAATCGCGTCCGCGCCGAAGAGCGTCGCCGTCTCATGGTGCCAGAGGCCGACTTGCCCGGGCGAATGGCCGGGAAGATGCAGCACCTCGGCGGCCCAGTCACCAAGGTCGATCATATCCCCTTCGTCGACCAACTTCGTGGCCGGCGCGCCTTTCAGGTGGTAGCTCGATGGGTCGTAATCCGGCGCTGGCAGGGCATCGATCAGCAGTGGCCAGAGCGGCGGGTAGCCCGCATCGAGGAACAGCTTGCGGAAGGCGTCCGGGATGCCGCTGGTATCCAGACTGTAGGGTGTCGGATTGGCGAGTTCGTCCGCCTCCAGGGGATGGACGAGGCGCGTGTCGAATTCATGCGCAGCCCCGATGTGATCGACATGGGTGTGCGTGGAGAGAAGAATGAGCGGCTTTTCAGCATCGGCGCGCAAGGCATCGATTTCCGGCCGGAGCGGCGCCACGCCCATACCGCTGTCGATCACAAGGTCCGCATCGCGACCAAGGATCAGAAAGATATTGGCCGAAAAGATGGGATGCACATGCGGTTCGGTGAGAACGAAGGTACGCGCATCCAGCGACTCGGTTCTGTACCAGTGTTTGACGACGGGCAGTTCCATGAAGTGATGTTTGCCAAGCGCGTTCGTCCGCGCAAGACAAGCTGCCGAAAAAATCATCACGTCACGTGTCACTGCCTATTTTTCGCACATTGATGTGCGTCTGCGCTGCAAATCCACGCGCAGAAGGCGGCTTTCGACGAGGCTTGCCCCATCATGAAACGCAGCAGGGCAACTAGGGTTCCGCCTCACCTCCTCCCTCAGAGGGTCTGGTCCGAGAGTTGCCACCGTGGCGGCAAATTCCGCCCCGGTACACGGCGGGACAAAATCCCGGGAGAGTACTGCACTTTGGGGAGACCGATCTCTCGAGTTCCGCCTCGGCCCCCTCAAAATTTTCATCGTTTCCGGCGGGACGCTGCAAGGGGGACCACCCATGTTTGCACTTCGCCATATCGCCGCAGGCGCAGCCGCGCTGTCGATCAGCCTCGCCGCCCCGGCCTTCGCGCAAGAAAAAACCGAGTTCCGTGTCGCCTGGTAGATCTATGTCGGCTGGATGCCCTGGGGCTATTTGGAAGAATCCGGCATCATGGACAAATGGGCCGAGAAATACGGCATCGATGTCGAGATCGTTCAGATCAACGACTACGTGGAATCGATCAACCAATACACGGCGGGCGCCTTTGACGGTGTCTCGGCCACGAATATGGACACGCTTTCCATTCCCTCCGGCGGCGGTGTGGATACGACGGCCCTCATCGTGGGTGACTTCTCGAACGGCAATGACGCGGTCATCATCAAGGGCGATGGAGAGTTGGCAGACCTTGCCGACAAGCCCGTGAACCTCGTCGAACTCTCGGTATCGCATTACCTTCTGGCGCGGGCGCTCGACAGCGTCGACCTGAAGGAAAGCGATCTGGCGAGCGTCATCAACACCTCCGACGCGGACATGATCGCGGCTTTCGCAACCGATGATGTGGAAGCGGTCGTGACGTGGAATCCGCTGGTTTCGACCATTCTGGAAGACCCAAGCGCGAAGAAGCTGTTCGACAGTTCCGACATCCCCGGCGAGATCATCGACCTGATGGTCGTGAACACCGAAACGCTGGAGGCCAATCCGAGTTTCGGCAAGGCCATGGCCGGAGCCTGGTATGAAGTGATGGGGCTTATGGCGGCCGGTGACGAGGCCGTGCTTACTGCGATGGCCGAAGCCTCCGGCACCGATCTGGAAGGCTACAAAGCGCAGCTTGCCTCGACCGAGATGTTCTATGATCCGGCGGACGCGGTGGCCTTTACCGAAAGCGCGGAATTGCCCGCGACGATGGTAAGCGTGGCCGAGTTTCTCTTCGACAAGGGCATCCTTGGCGAAGGTGCGCCCTCGCCCGATTTCGTGGGCGTAGCCTATCCCGACGGTTCGACCACGGGTGACGCGAACAACGTCAAGTTCCGGTTTGACACGACCTACATGCAAATGGCTGCGGACGGCGCGCTTTGAGCGGAACGCGCTGACCGAGGGAGGCAGGGCCTGTGAGGTTGATCAATCAGCAACCCGGTATCGTTCTCAGAACGGCACTTATGGCCCTGCCTTTCATCCTCGTATTCGTGGCCTATTCGATCGGATCCGAAATCCGTTTGGCCGCGAACCCCTCTGACAAGCTTCTTCCCGCTCCCTCCACGATTGCAGCGACGGCAGAGCGCCTTTTCACGGAACCTGACCGGCGCTCCGAGAAAGTCCTGCTTTGGCACGATACCGGGGCAAGCCTGATGCGGCTTTTGCTGGGGGTCGGGATTTCGGCTGCACTGGCGACCAACATCGGACTTTTGATCGGTCTGCTGCCGCATGTTCGGGCGACACTGGCCGGGTTCGTGGCGGTTCTGTCGATGATCCCGCCACTCGCGGTTTTGCCGATCCTGTTTATCGTTTTCGGCCTGGGCGAAGTGTCCAAGGTCGTGCTGATCGTGGTCGGCATATTGCCGTTCCTGATCCGGGACCTGTCCGCGCGGGTGTTGGAGATCCCGCGCGAGATGATCGTGAAGGCAGAAACCCTTGGGGCATCCTCGCTGGTGATCGCGCTTCGCGTGGCCCTGCCCCAGCTTTTGCCACGCCTGATACAAGCCGTGCGACTGTCGCTTGGGCCTGCCTGGCTCTTCCTGATTGCGGCGGAGGCCATCGCCTCCGAACAGGGCCTCGGCTACCGCATCTTTCTGGTCCGCCGGTTTCTTGCGATGGATGTCATCCTGACCTACGTCATCTGGATCACCTTCATCGCGTTCATGATGGATCTGGCGTTGCGCTGGATGTCGCGGCGCCTTTTCCCGTGGACGGAGGCGGGATTATGAGGTGTTGCGCCCGGCGCGCGCCGGTCGCGGTGCCGGGGGGCGCTGCCCCCCGGACCCCCCGGGATATTTTCGGGCCGATAATGCACGCAGGGCCCCGCCCATGAGTTTCGTTGTCGCCGAGAACATCTTTCAGAGCTACGGGACACGGCCCATTCTGGAGCGCGTGAATGTCACCGTCGATGAAGGTGAGTTCATCTCCATTGTCGGTGCATCAGGGTGTGGAAAGTCGACCTTCCTGCGGCTTTTGCTGGCGCAGGAAAGACCGACGAAGGGTGAAATCCGCGTGGCGGATGCCCCGCCTGCCGTGGAACCCGGCTTGGATCGCGGCGTTGTGTTCCAGCGATACTCGGTTTTCCCGCATATGACGGTGCGTGAGAACATCGTGGCGGGCGAGAGTTTCAGACGTCGGTTCGGCTGGTTCTCCGGCGCCGAGAAACGTGCGGCCCGGGAACGTGCAGCGGCCACTCTGGAAAGGATCGGCCTCGACCAAGTGGCGGATCAATATCCCGCGACGCTTTCGGGCGGCATGCAGCAGCGGCTCGCCATCGGACAGGCACTGGCCGCGAAGCCACGTATCCTGCTCCTGGACGAACCCTTCGGCGCGCTCGACCCGGGCACGCGGCTCTCGATGCACGACTTCCTGACCGAACTTCGCGAAGAAACTGGCATGACCGTCTTCATGGTCACGCATGACCTTGAGGAAGGCTTCAAGCTCGGCGACCGCGTTCTCGTCTTCGACAAGCCGCGGTGGGACCCGACCGATCCGAACGCTTATGGCGCGACGATCACCTATGACTTCGATGCCCGCGATGGTGGCATTCCATTCCAGAGAATAACGGAGGAAACCAATGTTCTCAGGCCCTCGTGACCGGTCGCGGTCACATCACCCGAGAGATCACATCCACGACGACAGGCGCGCACATCATCCCGACCTGACCAAACTGCAAGGCTGGAAATCGATGAAGGCGGAAGCGGACCTGCCCGAAGGCCGCTGGGACGAGGAGCGTCGCTGGGCGCTGCGCATGGGGCTTACCGGCGCGGACAGCATCGAGGACAAGTCGATCCCGACCTTCGCGCGAGGGGAACTGCCGCATTACGCGGGCATCAACACGTTTCTGAAGGCGCCCTATGCCGAGGATGTCACGGAGGTGAAGGATTATGACGCAACTGTACTTGGCATCCCGTTTGATGGGGGCACAACCTACCGCCCCGGCACCCGCTTCGGACCGCAAGGGGTCCGGAAAATCAGCGCGCTCTATACACCGTATAATTACGAAATGGGTGTCGATCTTCGCGAGCAGATGACGCTGTGTGACGCGGGCGACGTGTTCACCATCCCCGCCAATATCGAGAAGAGTTTCGACCAGATCAGCCGGGCGGTGAGCCATGTATTCTCAAGCGGTTCGCTTCCGATCATGATCGGGGGCGATCACTCCATCGGGTTTCCTTGTGTGCGCGGCATCGCCGAGTGCACCTCGAAGAAGATCGGCATCGTGCATTTCGACCGGCATGCGGACATTCAGGAGAAGGACCTGGATGAACGGATGCACACAACGCCCTGGTTCCACTCGACGAACCTGCCGAACGTTCCTGCGAAGAACCTCGTTCAGGTCGGCATCGGCGGCTGGCAGGTGCCGCGCGAGGCAGTGAAAGTCGCGCGGGAACGCGAGACCAACATCATCACCATGTCCGACATGGAACGGATGGGCGTCGACAAGACCGCCGAGATGGCCTTGGAGATGGCATGGGACGGGGTGGACATGGTTTACATGTCCTTCGATATCGACAGCATCGACTGCGGCTTCGTTCCCGGCACTGGCTGGCCCGAGCCGGGTGGGTTCCTGCCGCGCGAGGCTCTGGCGCTGGCGTCCAAGGTCGCCGCGGAGGGCATCTGCGGGATGGAGCTCGTTGAGGTTTCCCCGCCTTACGACACCTCCGACATCACAGCGCTGATGGGCACGCGCGTCATCGTGGATGTGCTTGGGTCGCTGGTCGCTTCTGGCAAGCTCGGCGCTCACACACCGCACATCGACAAACCAGTCTCGATTCCACACGGCGAATTCGAAGGAAAGCGTTGGTCCAATGCCACCTGACGCATCCCGGATTTCTATTACCGGCCCGCAAATATCCCGGGGAGCGCGAGGGGCAGAGCCCCTCGCCCACCGCGACGACGAAGTCGGCGCAATGAAGGACCTAAGGTATGCCCCATGACATCGTGAACGGCCATATCGGCCACAACCACGCCCATGATCATCTTCACAGCCACTTGCCGCCCGAGGATGAAGCCGCCGAGCTCCAGGTGCTGGCGACGCAATTCATCGACGGGTTCGTGCAGGCGTCAGACAAGACAGCCTACCTCAAACTGGCAGGTGTCCCTTTCGAGCGGCCGGGCGGCGGCGGCAAGACGGCGCTCAAGCTGGTTGACGTCTCGCTCACGACGGAATGGCAGGTCGGCACGGCCTCGCCCTCCTTCGGGTCGCGCGAACTCAGCTACCTGCCCTTTCCCGTCGAAATGGTGTCCGAACGGACGAACATGGCGCTGGTCTACGTGTCGATGGAGGAGAAATCCCTCCTCGACATCCGCGAATTTCTCTCCCACCGAAAGAAGGAACACGAACTATGAAACTGTTTTTCACCCTTGCCGCCACCCTGCTGGCGACACCGGCACTCGCCCATCTTGATGGGGTCCCGCACGTGCACGGATCAGACGGTGCGCTCTGGGGGCTCGGCCTTATCCTTGCGGCGGGGTTGATCGCCGGGCTGGCGCGGCGCTAACGGTCTTCTGGCGGCGTGTCATCCATAAGGATGCGCGCCGCGTCTCCTTCGGGGTCGCTGTACTGACCCGAGCGTATGGTCCAGACGAAACAGACAAGTCCGACGGCACCAAGGATCAGCGAGACCGGGATCAGGAAGGCAAGCACGTTCATTTTGCAGACCTCACGCGAAGTGCGTTCAGAAGAACGGTGATAGACGATGTGGACATCGCCAGCGCCGCGAGGAGCGGCGTGGCGAAGCCCAAAAGGGCGATGGGAACGGCGACAAGATTGTAAGCTGTCGCGATGGCGAAGTTCTGACGCGAAAGCCTTGTGGCCGCATTGGCGATCCGGAAAAGGGTTGGAATGTCGTGGAGCCCGTCCCTCAACAACACTACATCGGCCGCATTGCGGGAGGCATCCATGGCCGTCGAAGGCGCAATGGACGCATGCGCCGCTGCGAGCGCCGCCGTGTCGTTCAACCCATCGCCAATCATGGCGACGCGCTGACCATCGGACTGGCGTCGTTCGATCAGGCGATGCTTGTTGTCAGGTGTGACGCCAGCGGCCAAATCTCTGATCCCGAGTTCGAAAGCGACCGCCGAGACGTTCGAGGGCGCATCTCCGGACACCAGCGCGATATTGAGACCAGCGGCATCGAGGGCAGCGACCGCTTCCCCGGCGCCGTCCCGCAATGTTTCCTGCTTTTCGAGCGAGCGTTCTTTATCACCGATGATCAGAGTCAGACCGTTGTCACCGCGTCCCAGGAAGACATCGACACCACCATGGCGACCTTTGATCCCGCATCCTGCAACTTCCTCCACCGCACTGAGCTTTGCAGGGACAACGTCCACAAGTGCCGTCTGCACGGCGCGAGCGATCGGGTGCATGGAATTCTGTGCGAGCGCCAGTGCGACCGATTTTTCGGTTTCCGTCAGCTCTTCCGCGATGGACGACACACCCGGCAAAGTCACGGTGCCGGTCTTGTCGAAAACGACGCTGTCCACCTCGGCCAGACGTTCCAGAGCCGTGCCTGATTTCACCAGGAAACCAAGCTCGTAAAGCTTGCCAATCGCGGCCGTTGAAACAGCGGGCACCGCGAGGCCCAGCGCACAGGGACAGGTGATAATGAGGACGGCAATGGCCACATTCAGTGCGAAACGGACATCTCCAGAGATCAGGATCCAGCCAAGGAAGGCCACCAGTGCCAGAAGGTGCACGGCAGGCGCGTAGACCTGCGCTGCGCGGTCCGCGAGGCCGGTGTAGCGGTTCCGCGCGTTCTCCGCTCCTTCGACAAGCCGCGCCATCCGTCGGAGGGTTGTATCCTCGCCGACGCTGGTGGCGACCATCCGGAGAGGCGCGCCGAGATTGATCTCGCCCGCGCTGACCGAAGCGCCGCTTATCAACTGGACCGGGTGGCTTTCGCCGGTGAGGAATGACCGATCCGTCAGGGCCTCGGGCGTTTGCAGGGTTCCGTCGACAGGTGTGCGACCGCCGGTGGGAACGAGAATGCAATCGCCCACGGCAAGCTCCGAGATCGGGACCGTGATCGCCCGGCCTTGCCCGTCCAGTCGCTCGGCGGTCTGGGTTTCGAGAGCAGCCAATTCACGCGCCGCAGAGCGCGCCGAGGCACGCGTGCGGTGATCGAGATACCGACCGATCAGCAGGAAGAACGTGAGCGACAGGCCCGCATCGAAATAAGCATGGTGACCGCCGTTCAGGCTTTCATAGACCGACATGCCGGTCGCAAGCAGGATGGCGAGCGAAATCGGCACATCCATGTTCAGGCGACGGACACGGAGTGCGGACCACGCACTCTTGAAGAACGGCTGGCCGGAGAAACCGACAACAGGCACAGCGATCGCGGCTGAAATCAGGTGAAACAGGTCTCGCGTGGCGTCTGCAGCCCCTGACCACACGGCGACCGAGAGGAGCATGACGTTCATCATTGCGAAGCCGGCGACGCCGAGACGCAGGGCGAGATCGCGGCCCGCCGGATCGCTCTCCTGCCCGAGAACGCCCGCATCGAGCGGAAACGCCTTATAGCCAAGCTTTGAGAGTTGGCCGACGACAGTGTCGACGGGCAGATCAGTACGAAGGGAAACGCGTTTGTTCGTCAGGTTAACCCGCGCACCAGTGATGCCTGTAACCTGTGCGAGGCCACGCTCAATCGTCCCGATGCACGCCGCACAGGTGACGCCCGGCACGGAGAGCATCATGTTGGGCTCCGCAGCTTCGGCGACCCTTTCCGCCGCCGGTGCGGCGTTGCAGGCGGGACAGGCGGTTGCGGTCATTTTGCGACCTGCACGATGACACGTTGCCGGAAGAGTGTGCCATCCTCTGCGCGCGCCTTGAGACGCAGGTTCCAGTTGCCCTGCCCGGCGTCAACATTGGCCAGCAAATGGTTACCATCAAAAGAGAAAACAGGTGTTTGATCATGAGCGACCGTGGTGGCTCGCCCAAACGTCGCCTCGAGGATTTCGGGCGCTATGGCACGGCCATCCTGCAGGATTTCCAGCGACAGCACGTCATCTGTCACCGTCGCGGAGACCTCCCAGCCAAGCGCATCCTGCGCGCTTCGGTCGGCCTCGAACGCCTGGCTCGCGACATAGGAGTTCTTGACCTCGAGCCCCGGAAAGGTGCGGACGGCATTGAACGCCAGCGTCATGTTCACGCTGATGATGATGCTGAAGGCGACGAAGAACCCTGCGAAAACGTGCCAGCCTTTGATCTCGGTCATGCTCTATCCTCCTTGTCCGTTGAAGGTGCTGTCCTTGTAGGCGCGCTCGCCATTCGTCAGGTCTTCGACCCAGAAGCGGAGCGCGGTGATATCGGCCTCGGAGGGCTCGGCGTTCGGCGGCGCGATGACGTAGACGCGTTGCAGCTTGGTCTCATTCGCGTTGACGTCGACCGTTTCGAAAACAGTGCCTTCGAGTTCGATACGGAAGGTCGGGTGCCCTTTGACAGACAGGCGGAACGGGCGGTCGTCGCCATGTTTGTTCCTGAGCCGGATGTCATAGGTGTTGCGGATCGAACCGTCGGCCAGTGTTACGAAGGTCGGGTTCCGAACCGGGGCCACGGTGAGGTCGATCTCGGCGCGGATAAACAAACCGTACACGAGGATCAGACCGATCAGCGACCATGCCGCCGTGTAAAGGAGCGTCCGGGTCCGGAAGACGTGCCGCCAAACCGGGCGCGGCTTTTCCCCTGCGCGCTCCCGTCCTTCGTCCGAGAGAGCAAGGTAGTCGATCAGGCCGCGTGGCTTGCCGATCTTCTCCATTACCTCGTCGCAGGCATCGATGCAGAGGGCGCAGGTGATGCACTCCATCTGCTGGCCGTTCCGGATGTCGATGCCCATGGGGCAAACATTCACGCATGCCATGCAGTCGATACAGTCGCCGGGGCCAGCTTGAACCTGCATGTCGGGCGCATCCAGATCGAGAGGGGCCGCGCCGGGGTAAGGGGTGGAGCGATAAGCGGGGCGTCCCCTGCCCGCCTCTGCCTGCTCCGCCGCGATGCGCTCGGCCTCTGCCGACATTTCCCGACGGCGTTTGCCCTTGGCGCGGGGTTCGCCCCTCCAGTTGCGATAGCCGACAGTCAGCGTGTCCGGGTCCATCATCGCGCCTTGGATCCGTGGCCATGGGCACATGTAGATGCAGACCTGTTCCCGCATGAAACCACCGAAGATGAAGGTTGTCGCCGTCAGAATGGCGATGGTCATGTAGGCGACGGGGTGCGCGCTGAAGGTGACAAGTTCGCGGAGAAGCGTGGGCGCATCGGCAAAGTAGAAAACCCACGCGCCGCCAGTGGCGAGGCCGATCAGCAGCCAGAGCGCCCATTTGGTGAGGCGCAGCCTGATCTTGCGGGCATCAAGCTTGGCGTTGTGGAGCCGGATGCGGGCGTTGCGGTCACCTTCCACCCAACGTTCGACCAGCATGTAAAGGTCGGTCCAGACGGTTTGCGGACAGGTATAACCGCACCAGACGCGGCCCAGCGCGGACGTGAACAGGAACAGACCGAGGCCCGCCATGATCAGAAGACCGGCCACGAAATAGAATTCATGCGGCCAGATCTCGATCCAGAAGAAGTAGAAGCGTCGACCGGCAAGATCGACCAGCACCGCCTGATCCGGAAGGTTCGGGCCACGGTCCCAGCGGAGCCAGGGTGTCAGGTAGTAGATTCCGAGGGTGATCCCGAGAATCCACCATTTCAGGGTCCTGAAACGACCGGAAACCCGCCTTGGAAAGACGGGTTCGCGGGCTGCATAGAGTGGTTGCGAGGTGTCGGACATGTGCACTTACTTCAAGAACTTGTCCGTGTTTAGGCCGGGCGGCGAAGCGAAACCTTGATGAAGATCAAGTTTCGCCGCCCGGACCTGACGTTCTGGCGCTATTCTCCTCCCCCAAGCGCGTGAACGTATATCGAAACGGCGCGGACATCTGCGTCGCTCAGACGTTGCCCCCAGGCCGGCATGACCCCGAAGCGTGCGTTGGTGATCGTCTCCGTCAGAGCCGCCTCGTCGCCGCCATAGAGCCAGATCGCATCCGAGATGTTTGGCGCACCGAGTTCTGGCATGCCTTCCCCGTTGTCACCATGACAGGACGCACAGTTATCAAGGAAAAGCGTTTCGGCATCGCCACCGGCCCCCGCAGGAAGCGCCTGAACGTGGGAGACCAGCATGGCGATTTCCTCGCTCGTCAGAATCTCCCCGAAGGCGGGCATTTCCGACCAGCGCGCGTCCGGATCATTTTCGTTCCGAATGCCGTGTTGAACTGTGTAGGCGATCTCATCGACCGTGCCGCCCCAGAGCCAGGCGTTGTCGAGGAGGTTCGGATAGCCCACCGCGCCCGCCGCGCCTGAGCCATGGCATTGCGAGCATTGGGCGCGGAACACCGCACCGCCGCGGGCCACAGCGTATCTGTGAAGGTCGGACGACGGATCGATGGAGGCCAGTTCCGTACCGGTCAGTTCTTCGACCAACGCGGCGTTCTTGGCTTCGTGCTCAACAATGTCTTCCGCGACGACCGCGCGGGTCGAGTACCCGAGAACACCCGCCGTTGCACCGGAGACCAGAGGCCATGCCGGATAGGCGATCGTGTAGGCGACGCCCCAGACGATGGTGGCGTAGAAGGTCCAGAGCCACCAGCGCGGCAAGGGCGTGTTCAGTTCCTCGATGCCATCGTATTTGTGACCGGTGGTGTACTGGCCGGTTTCCTCATCAAGGCGCTTGTCTTCTTCACTCATCGCCTTTCTCCTCGTCAAAAGTCTCGTTCCGGAACGGAATGTCTGCCGCGTTCTGCCGATCCGCTTTCATGCTGGGCCAGAAGGCGAAGAGAGCCGCGCCGATGAAGAAGGCGAACATCAGAAGCAGCACCCAGCTGTCCGCGATCTCACGTAGAAGGGAATAGGTATCCATAGCGCCCTCCTATCGGCTCTCGTCCGGCGTGAAGGTCGAGAAGTCGACCATCGTGCCAAGGACTTGCATGTAGGCGATGAGCGCATCCATCTCGGTCAACTCCGGCTGGCCGTCGAAGTTGCCCACGGGCGCGCCCGGGTAGCGTTCTTCGACGTCGCCGTAGTCGCCGTCCGCATCAGCCTGCGCCTTGAAGTCGGCGCGCGCCATCTCGATCTGCTGATCGGTATAGGGCACGCCAACAAAACGGTGCGTCGACATCAGGTCCCCGATGTACTCGCCATCAAGCTTTGCGTTCAGCAGGAACTCGTATTTCGGCATGACGCTTTCGGGCACCACGCTTTGTGGCTCGATGAAGTGATCGACGTGCCATTCGTTCGAGTAGCGACCACCGACGCGGGCGAGGTCCGGCCCCGTCCGCTTGGAACCCCACTGGAACGGGTGGTCGTACATCGATTCCGCAGCCAGCGAGTAGTGACCGTAGCGCTCGACCTCGTCCCGCATCGGCCGGATCATCTGGGAGTGACAGACATAGCAGCCCTCCCGGATGTAGATTTCCCGGCCGGCCAGTTCGAGCGGGCTGTAGGGGCGCATGCCCTCCACATCCTCGATCGTGTTTTCGAGCCAGAACAGAGGTGCGATTTCCACGATGCCACCCACTGTCACCACAAGGAGCGAGGAAACGAGGAGAAGGGTTGGGCTCTTCTCCAGAATGGCGTGTTTTTCCATAAGTGCCATTGGCTTACACTCCTGCAACTGGTGTGGTGATTTCGGAAACGGGCTGCTGGTAAGGCTTCGCCCCCCGGATGGTCATGAACATGTTCCAGCACATGATCAGCGCACCGGTGAGGTAGAGCACCCCGCCCAGACCGCGCACCACGTACATCGGGAACTTGGCGCTGACGGTGTCGGCGAAGGAGTTCACGAGGAACCCTTGGTCGTCGACTTCACGCCACATCAGGCCTTCCATGATGCCCGTGACCCACATGGACGCCGCGTAGAGGACGATGCCCACGGTCGCGAGCCAGAAGTGGGTGTTGATGGCACTCATCGAGTACATCTTGTCCCTGCCCCAGAGCTTGGGTGTGAGGAAGTAGAGGCAGGCGAAGACGATCATGCCGTTCCAACCGAGCGCACCGGAGTGCACGTGACCGATGGTCCAGTCGGTGTAGTGGCTTAGCGAGTTCACAGCCTTGATCGACATCATCGGGCCTTCGAAGGTGGACATGCCGTAGAAGGCGAGGCTGATGACGAACATCCGGATGATCGGATCGGTCCTCAGCTTGTCCCAGGCGCCGTTCAGCGTCATCAGGCCGTTGATCATGCCACCCCAGCTCGGCATCCAGAGGACGACCGAGAACACCATGCCAAGGGTCGAAGCCCAGTCCGGCAGCGCGGTGTAGTGGAGGTGGTGCGGACCTGCCCAGATATACAGGAAGATCAGCGCCCAGAAGTGGATGATGGAGAGCCGGTAGGAATAGACCGGGCGGCCCGCCTGTTTCGGCACGAAGTAGTACATCATGCCGAGGAAACCAGCGGTCAGGAAGAAGCCCACCGCGTTATGGCCGTACCACCATTGCGTCATCGCATCCTGCACGCCCGCGAAAACCTGCACGGAGCGCGAGCCCCAGAAGCTGACGGGGATCGACAGGTTGTTCACCACGTGCAGCATCGCCACCGTGATGATGAAGCTGAGGTAGAACCAGTTGGCGACGTAGATGTGCTTTTCCTTGCGGGTGAAGATCGTCCCGAGGAAGACCAGAAGATAGGCGACCCAGACGATGGTGAGCCAGAGGTCCACGTACCATTCAGGTTCGGCATATTCCTTGGATTGGGTTGCGCCGAGAAGGTATCCTGTGGCCGCGAGCACGATGAAAAGCTGGTAGCCCCAGAAGACGAACCAGGCGAGCTTGCCGTTCCAGAGGCGGACCCCGCTGGTCCGCTGCACCACGTAAAACGACGTGGCGATCAGGGCGTTCCCGCCAAACGCGAAAATCACCGCACTTGTGTGCAGTGGTCTCAGGCGTCCGAAGTTGGTGAAGGGTTGTCCCCAATCGAAGTTGAGTGCGGGGAAGGCCAGTTGGAAGGCGATGAAGACACCGACCAGAAACCCTGCGACGCCCCAAAAGGCGGTGGCGATCACCCCTGCCCTGACGACGCCGTCGTCGTACCCGCTTAGCGGATCGGGCGCGAGCGATGAGGGTTCATCCGTGTTCCGAAGCACCCAGATGAACATGCCTGCCGCAACAAGCATGATGATTGCGGCATGAACCTGATAGGCAAGGTCCCTGCCCCAGTTGACGGCAATTGCCGCGACTATGGCAATCACGCCAAGTAGGATGAGCCTTAGAGCCTGACCTAGAATGTGGATGGTCTCATCTGATATGGTATTTCCCAACTGAATTTGACCACAGACAGGGAAGGCCACATGGCTTGGAACGAGACCACCCGCGCGAAGTATAAGCGTAGTTCGGACCGATATGAAAGCGATTTGAGCGACGAGGAATGGCGGGTGATTAAGCCGCTTCTCCCGACGCCGTCGAAGCTGGGACGCCCCCGCACCGTCGACCTTCGGTCGGTTTTCACTGCGATCCAGTACATGCTGGCGACAGGATGCCAGTGGCGTGCGATTCCCAAATGTTTTCCGCCGTTTACGACGGTCCAGAAC
>JAJDZT010000042.1 GCA_022824525.1 Silicimonas sp.
GTGTCGGAGGTTGGCGAAAGACTGGGAACGTACCGTGGAAAGCTCAGCGGCCTGGGCGCTCGTCGCCAGTATCCGCCTCGTAACGCGCAGATTAGCAAGACATTGCCAGGAAACGTAAAACTTTTCGGTCAGGCTCTAAGACGTTCCTCCGGCGGCGCAAGATCAGGGAGCGCGCTGTGTTTTTGAACACCCGGACTGACCCGGCTTATCTTCAAACCTGCAACTTTATGGATCCTAGACATTGCTTTGAGCCTTCCCGATCACCCGGATAGCGCGAAATGCGCGAGTTAACGATTGAAAGGAAGCTGCGCCCAGAATGTGAAGACATTGCGGCAATCATGTGTTCGAAGCGTCTAATTTGAATGCAATGTGTGCAGAATTGGCGAGGTCCTGCCGAGCATCTGCACTAGAAATTTAACCAAAAATGAAATGTTTCTTTTTTGCTTACAATTGCCGCGAATTCTTGAGCAGAGCTCCTATTTTGGAGACAAAGGACCCCGCTTTGACGCGGAGCCCTTCAATGGTGTCGTCAGTGAACCACTGCGTCAGCAGGAGGCGTTCTGTTTGATCGGGCGACGCGATCGCCGACGAGCAATCCATCTGCTCCCGCCGAAACGTGCACAACTTCACCGTCGCCGATATCACCTGCCAACAAAAGCTCGGCCAGTTCGTTTTGAAGGCTGTTCTGGATGACCCTTTTCAAAGGCCTTGCTCCATAGACCGGGTCGTAGCCCTCATCCGCCAACCACTTCTTCGCCGCGTCATCCAGATCCAGCGAAATGCCTTGCTTCTCCAAACGTCGCACCAATCGAGCCAGTTGAATATCGACGATACCATCCATGTCCACGCGAGCGAGCCGATCAAACACGATCATATCGTCCAAACGGTTCAAGAACTCGGGCCGGAAATGCGCGCGAACGGCATCCATCACATCCCGCCGCGCCTGGCTTGGATCTGCGCCTTCCGGCAACTGACTCAACGCTTGGGACCCAAGGTTGGAAGTCAGGATGATCAACGTCTGCTTGAAATCGACCTTGTTGCCTTGACCATCAGTCAACACACCGTCGTCCAAAACCTGCAGCAAGACATTGAATACTTCCGGGTGCGCCTTCTCAACCTCATCGAAAAGGATCACTTGATATGGGCGACGCCGTACCGCTTCGGTGAGCACACCACCTTCGTCATAACCAACGTAGCCGGGCGGCGCACCGATCAACCGAGCGACAGAGTGCTTCTCCATGAATTCGCTCATGTCGATCCGAACCATCGCCCGATCGTCATCGAACAGGAACTCCGCAAGTGCTTTCGTCAATTCCGTCTTGCCAACACCCGTCGGCCCAAGGAACAGGAATGAGCCCAGAGGCCGGTTCTCGTCCTGCAAGCCAGCACGCGCACGCCGAACAGCGTTTGCGACGGCCGTTACTGCCTGTTTTTGACCAATCACACGTTTGGCAATGGCATCTTCCATCCGAAGCAGTTTCTCGCGCTCACCTTCAAGCATTTTAGATGTTGGAATGCCTGTCCAGCGTTCAACGACCTCTGCGATGATCTCGGGACCAACGGCCTCCTCAACCATGACTTGGCCATCGTCAGCCTCAGCAGTCTCCAGCTGCTTTTCCAAACCGGGAATGACGCCATAAGACAGTTCTCCGGCACGCTGAAGATTACCTTCTCTCTTGGCCTGATCGAGCTCTGCCCGAGCCTTGTCCAGCTGTTCCTTCAAAGACCGGGCACCCTCCAGCTTATCACGCTCCGCCTGCCAGGCGGCGGTCATCTCCGACGATTTCTGTTGCAGATCGGAAAGCTCTTTCTCCAGCTTCTCCAGCCGGTCCTTTGAGGCTTTGTCGTCCTCTTTCTTCAAGGCTTCGGCTTCGATCTGCATCTGCAGGATCTGACGGTACAGCGCATCCAACTCCTCTGGCTTTGAATCCACTTCCATGCGAAGCCGCGAAGCCGCTTCGTCGACAAGGTCGATTGCCTTGTCGGGAAGGAACCGATCAGTGATGTAGCGGTGCGAAAGCGTCGCTGCTGAGACCAAAGCCGAGTCCGAGATGCGAACGCCGTGGTGGAGCTCGTACTTCTCCTTGATACCGCGCAGGATGGAAACCGTGTCTTCAACCGTCGGTTCTTCGACCACCAGAGGTTGGAAACGACGTGCAAGGGCAGCGTCCTTTTCCACATATTTCCGATACTCATCCAGCGTCGTCGCACCCACACAGTGCAGCTCTCCACGTGCAAGAGCAGGTTTGAGCAAGTTAGAGGCGTCCATCGCCCCGTCTGTTTTACCCGCACCGACAAGCGTGTGCATCTCGTCAATGAATAAGATCACTTCGCCAGCCGCAGCCGTGACTTCGTTCAGGACACCTTTGAGGCGCTCTTCAAATTCACCGCGATACTTCGCCCCGGCAATCAGAGCACCCATATCAAGTGCAAGCAGCTTCTTGTTCCTGAGGCTCTCTGGCACGTCGCCATTCACAATCCGCAAAGCCAAGCCCTCGGCAATAGCCGTCTTGCCGACACCGGGATCGCCAATCAGAACCGGGTTGTTCTTCGTACGCCTCGAAAGAACCTGCATCGTGCGACGGATTTCCTCGTCGCGTCCGATGATCGGGTCGATCTTGCCGTCTCGGGCCGCCTCAGTCAGATCTCGCGCATACTTCTTCAAAGCGTCGTACTGCTCTTCTGCACTTGCCGAGTCTGCAGTTCGTCCTTTTCTGACGTCATTGATCGCGGCATTCAGACCTTGGGCGTTCACCGCACCAGCTTCAAGAGCGTCCTTGGCTCCGGATTTAACAACCGCAAGAGCGGTCAGTATCCGTTCGACGGGGACAAAACTATCGCCAGCCTTCTTGGCGATCTTCTCCGCCTCATCCAGAACTTTCATCGTTTGCTGGTCGAGGTAGGTTTGGCCGGCATCGCCCTGAACCTGCGGAACCTTGGCAATAGCAGTGTCGATTGCTTGGCTTACGCGTTCCGGCGCGCCGCCGGCCGCGCGGATCAGGTTGGCCGCCATTCCCTGCTCATCATCAAGCAGAGCTTTTAGCAAATGTTCTGGGGCAAGCCGCTGGTGACTTTCACGCGCGGCAATGGTCTGTGCGGCTTGCAGGAAGCCGCGCGACCGTTCGGTGAACTTCTCCAAGTTCATCGGTCTCTCCTTTTCTCAAGCGCCCTTGAAACGGGTGCCCGCTTTTGCAGCGCACCACTTTGGGCCTCGGTTATCAGATGGGAGGATAACGGAAGCGTTACAACCCCAGGAGAGGAGCCAAATGCCGCGCCCGCGCGCGCATCGAAGCCTTTTCATGCGAAAGCGCGTCCTCAACAGCATTGCGTGCTTGCTGTACGCCCTCGTTGGTTTCAAGCGCAATGCGCACGTATGCATCCAGCGCCCAAACGGATACAAGCGTCTTCTCGTGGTCTACGAGCCTTGCGACGTCTTTAAGGTGATTGCTTGCCATGTTCGGCACCAAGGCCACGCTTTGCAAGACATGAAGCAGCGCGCCCCATTCCGTTTCCAACTTTAGTCGATCGAAGTACGCGTTCAGATTCAAACCGTCATTCATTCCCTTTTGTAACAGGGCATTCACAATCCAAGTTGCTGCGATCCGGCATCGTGGGTCCGCGGAGGAGCAAAACTCGATGAGCATCTGACCATCCGCGGCGTCATAGATCGACGCGGCCAACCGCAACTCGTCCACATGTTTGCCGTCAAACGCGAGGATGGCCTCGGCAAGGCTCATGGTCGCGCATATCGTACGTAGGCGAACGCGGAGCCATCTGGTGCCCATGAAGGCACGTTGATGGTGCCTTGCCCGCCGTTGAACGCGAGAAGCTCGTGGTTTTCGCTGCCATCCGGCCGCATGAGACGCAATTGCACGTCAAGATCAGGTGGATGCTTCTCAGTTCCCGGCGGATAGGACAAGTAGACCACCCAGCGGCCGTCCGGAGACGGATGTGGAAACCAATTGACCCTTTCGTCCGCAGTCATGCGCGTAGGCCCAGTTCCGTCGGAGCGAATTTTCCAGATCTGCGCACAGCCCGATCGGTCTGAATTGAACCAGATCCACTTTCCATCCGGGCTGTAATCTGGACCGTCGTTGTGTCCCTCGTAACCTGTAATGCCTGTGAGCTGCTGCTCTGCTCCGCCCCCAACCGCAATGGTGTAGATATCAAACTGCCCACTTCTCTTTCCGCAAAACGCAAGGCGCGCACCATCGGGAGACCATCCGTGCCAGTAGGCTCCGGGTTCGTCGGTCACGCGGGTGGTCACCCCACCGTCTGCATCGAGTGTGAAAATTACGCTTCCTCGACCCTTGATGTTTTCCGAAACGGCCAGCATTCGCCCGTTAGGAGAAAGCCCATGGTCATTGTTCAAGTGAGACAGACCTTCAATCCGGACCGGCTCCATCTCCCCGCCTGCAATCGGAACACGGAACAGTCGACCATCTGAATTGACTAGTAGTGATTGCCGAGCCGCGTCCCAGTTCGGTGCCTCGACGTGACGTTCTGTCTGAAGCACCAGCCGCGAACGGCCTGAAGCCATGTCGTATACTTCAAGGAAGCTCCGCAAGCTTGCCTCCATTTCTTAGAGCCTGACCGAAAAGTAGTTGAGCGATACCAGCAAGTTGTGATTCTCTGTTTCTTGAAAACACAGAACGGAGGATCGACTGTGCCTTGGACTGATACCGCCCGCAAAACGTATAAACGCAAAATAGATCGTTATCCAAG
>JAJDZT010000116.1 GCA_022824525.1 Silicimonas sp.
GATAACGATCTGTTTTGCGTTTATACGTTTTGCGGGCGGTATCAGTCCAAGGCACAGTCGATCCTCCGTTCTGTGTTTTCAAGAAACAGAGAATCACAACTTGCTGGTATCGCTCAACTACTTTTCGGTCAGGCTCTTAGAACACTGTTCCCGATACCCGATGTCGAAGGGAAACTGAAAACCTCGAACGCGGCCCCATCGCCCGAACCAATCCGAATCAGGTTCTTCTCGAAATCACCATCGAATTCCCCGTGCGACTCAACATGGATCCGAAAAGTTTGAACTCCGTTCCATAAAAGGAGAACATGCTGAAAACTCTCAGACGAACTGACGTCCAACTGTTTTTCGATGGTTGTTTCTCCAAATTGGAACTTCGCAATCATGCGCGAGGACAGCGCAGGCAGTACCGCTTCCCAATTGCCGCTTGCGTCCGTCACAATGTCAGCCTTCAGACCATTGATTGAAACCGTCAATGCACGTTTGAGATGGCAACGGGTGACCAGCGAAACGCGAACCATACCTGTGGCCATTTCGGACATCTCAAGATGTGGTTCACATCCAGGACTTCTTTGTGCTCGGGTTTCAAGTACACGGGACGTCAAAAGCGGAGGTGCCTGAAGACCCATCTGCACAGGCTTGGGATCAGCGGGTGCCACAATAGTGGCAGCTTGTTTATGGAATTGAGATGCTTCGATCTCACTCTGCATGATGTGGCCCGACAAGAAGGCCAGCACCAACGTTGCGATCGCTGTCGCCCAACGCTTCGCGCCAAGCGTCGCGAAATACTTCATAACCCTGCCTCCGTCCGGCCCGCTCTTCAACGGCAGGTCCGATCTTCCTGATCAAGGTAACGAAAGACCTAAGCTGGGCCGAGATGTCTCCAACAGAAAATCAATTCGTGAGTCGAATGCGTCACAGGGCGCCGTGGCAATGCTTGAACTTCTTGCCCGAGCCGCATGGACACTGGTCGTTGCGCCCAGGGTTGCCCCACGTAGAACGGTCGTTTTCGTCGAAACCGGCAGCGATAGCTTCCTCTGTCGGTGCCGGCAAGCCTCGCTCCTCGGCGGCTCCTGCGGCCATTTGCTGCTGAGCAAGCACTTGCTGCATCATCGCCTTCTGCTCTTCCTCCGTCAAAGGTCGAATGTGAGCCAGCTTTTCCGTTACATCCTCACGAAGCCCGTTCAGCAGGCCTTCGAAAAGAGCAAAAGCTTCAGACTTATACTCGTTCACCGGATCGCGCTGTGCGTAGGCACGGAAGCCGACGACAGAGCGGAGATGCTCCAAAGTGAGGATGTGCTCGCGCCATTTGGCATCCATGGTCTGAAGCAAGATCTGCTTTTCAATGTTCCTGAGGGTCTCATCACCGAACGTATCAGCTTTGGCCTGCATGAACTCGTCGGTCTTCTCATAAAGCCGTTCGCGAATATCCTCCGCATCGACGCCTTCTTCCTCGCTCCACTCAACAAGTGGAAGCGAAACACCCAGTTTTTCTTCAACTGAGGTTTTCAGGCCTTCCGCATCCCATTGGTCGGCGTAAGACTTCGGCGGCATATGGAAATCGACAAGATCATCAATAACCTCGTGCCGCATATCCTGCACGATCTCTTCGACCTCTTCCGCCTCCATTACTTCCATGCGCTGACTGAAGATGACCTTCCGCTGGTCATTCATCACGTCATCCATCTTCAGAAGTTGCTTACGGATATCGAAGTTGCGCCCTTCCACCTTGGCTTGAGCGCGTTCGAGCGATTTATTGACCCAAGGGTGCTGGATCGCTTCGCCTTCCTGCATGCCGAGTTTGGACAAAACACTGTCCAAACGTTCGGACCCAAAGATGCGCATGAGGTCATCTTCAAGGCTCAGGAAAAACGAAGATCGACCAGGGTCACCCTGACGTCCGGAACGACCGCGAAGCTGGTTATCAATACGACGGCTTTCGTGACGCTCGGTGCCGAGCACGAAGAGGCCGCCCGATTCAAGCACCTTAGCCTTTGCTTCTGCAACTTCAGCTTCAATCTTGGCCCGGGTGGCCTCCGGATCCGCTTCCGGATCCTCAGCCAAAGCCTGCAATACGCGCATCTCAACATTGCCACCGAGCTGAATGTCCGTACCACGACCCGCCATGTTCGTGGCGATCGTAACTGCTCCGGGCTTGCCAGCATCCGCAACGATTTCCGCTTCGCGCTCATGCTGGCGCGCGTTCAAAACATTGTGCTTGATGCCTTCCATGGTAAGCAATTCTGAAAGGAATTCCGAGCGTTCGATCGACGTTGTGCCAACCAATACGGGCTGTCCCTTTTCGTTTGCAGCGCGAATTTCCTTAACTATGCCATCAAACTTCTCACGCGCTGTGCGATAGATCTGATCATCTTGGTCATCGCGAGCGATTGGCCGGTTCGTTGGAATTTCCATCACCCCAAGGCCGTAGATTTCCTGAAACTCCTCAGCCTCGGTCGTTGCCGTACCCGTCATCCCGGCGAGCTTTTCGTAAAGACGGAAATAGTTCTGGAAGGTAACTGCTGCCAGAGTCACGTTCTCGGGTTGAATTGCCACGCCTTCTTTGGCTTCGATCGCCTGGTGCAAACCTTCCGAGAGGCGTCGGCCCGCCATCATACGGCCGGTGAATTCATCGATCAGCACAACCTCGTTGTCACGAACGATGTAGTCTTTGTCCTTCGTGTAGAGCTTATGCGCGCGCAGCCCTTGGTTCACGTGATGCACAATCGTGGTGGATTCCGGATCGTAGAGAGACTGCTCCTCTGGCAGAAGGCCGGCCTCGTGGAGTCGTTGCTCCAGAAACTCGTTGCCTTCCTCGGTGTAAGTGACATTGCGCGTCTTCTCGTCGAGCGTGAAATGCTCTTCCAACACCTCGGGAATGATCTTGTCGATGGTCTTATAAAGCTCTGAACGGTCCTGAGAAGGGCCGGAGATAATCAATGGAGTTCGGGCTTCGTCGATCAGAATGGAGTCGACCTCGTCGACGATCGCAAAGAAATGACCGCGTTGGTTCATATCCTCCAACGTCGACTTCATATTGTCCCGCAGATAGTCGAAACCCAGCTCATTGTTGGTGGCGTAGGTAATGTCGCACTGATAGGCCGCTTTCTTTTCGACCTCATCCTGACCGGGGTAGACGACTCCCGTTGTCATGCCCAACTGGGCATACACTTTACCCATCCAGCCTGCGTCACGCTTGGCGAGATAGTCGTTCACAGTCACAATATGGACGTTTCCACCGGTAAGGGCGTTCAAATAGGCAGGGAAGGTCGCGACCAGCGTTTTGCCTTCGCCCGTCTTCATTTCTGCAATGTTGCCTCGATGCAGAAAAATACCACCGATCAACTGAACATCAAAAGCGCGCAGACCGAGTGCGCGCTTTGCGCCTTCGCGGCAGTTGGCAAAGGCTTCCGGCAGAATATCGTCCAGGCTTGCCCCGTCCTTAAGGCGCTGCTTGAAAGCCTCTGTTTTGTCGACCAATCCTTGATCAGAAAGCGCTTCGAACTCCGGTTCCAAAGCATTGATCTTGTCGACGAGCGGCCCCAATGCCTTGACCTGACGGTCATTGGTGGTTCCGAAAACCTTCTTCGCGATGGATCCCAATCCAAGCATTCAAATCGCCTTCTTGCGCATGTCTGACGGGTTTGTGTGAGGGGATGCGCTTGCCCGTGCCTCTGGCCCGCCATAGAAGGGCAAAACGACCAGCCGCTTCACCAACGATTGCGATGTAAGGGCCGGGTTTCAGACTGTCAACGTCGCGGCAAATTCGCGGCATCGAGAGAGGTAAAGAAATGACGTTTAAGTCCACGCTATCGATCGCCGCACTGGCCCTCACCCTAACGGTAGCTAGCAGTGCAAATGCTGAAGAGCACAACACCGCAGACACAGTGGTGGCCACAGTGAACGGGACAGAGATCACACTTGGTCACATGCTCGTCCTTCGGCAACGTCTGCCACAGCAATACCAGCAGCTTCCTCCAGAGGTGCTGTTCGACGGTATTCTCGACCAGCTTGTTCAGCAGACCTTGCTCGGCGAACAAACCGAAACATTGTCGTCAGCCTCTCAATACATCCTCGACAATGAAAGCCGCGCTTTGAAGGCGTCTGAGGAACTCCAAGGCGTCGTTGCGGCCGCGATGACTGACGAGGCGCTCCAAGAGGCCTACAACCGGCTTTACGGAGAAGTGGACCCAGAGACTGAGTACAACGCATCTCACATCCTTGTGGAAACCGAGGAAGAAGCCGCAGCACTTGTAACGGACCTAGAAGGCGGCGCGGACTTCGCTGAACTTGCCAAAGAAAAATCGACTGGACCGTCGGGCCCACGCGGCGGCGAACTTGGTTGGTTTGGAAAAGGTGCCATGGTCGCACCATTCGAAGAGGCCGTTGTTGCAATGGATGTCGGCTCGGTTTCAGCCCCGGTTCAGACGCAATTTGGCTGGCATGTCATTAAATTGAATGAAACTCGGATGAAGGACGCTCCTACGCTCAACGACGTGCGCGGCGAGTTGGAACAAGAGATCCAAAGCGCTGCCATTCAAGCTCGCGTCGACGAATTGACGGAGGGCGCAGAGATCACTCGCACCACGGTCGAAGAAATCGATCCGACGCTTTTGAACGACATGTCCCTTCTGGAAAACTGAACAATGGCGGGATCGCTTCCTGTTTCGCCACTCGCTCCAACAGGTGGGTTTCCGGATCTTCCCGAGGTCGCAGGCGTACGGTTCGCAAGCGTTGAGGCCGGTGTGAAGTACACCGGCCGTACAGACGTGATGTTGGCGGAGCTGATCCCGGGCACGGTCATAGCAGGCACATTCACACGCTCACAAACACGTTCAGCACCAGTTCTTGACTGTGAGGCCAAACTTGGCGGCGACTCTGAGACAGGAGCTGCGATCCTGGTCAACTCAGGCAATTCGAATGCATTTACGGGGATCCGCGGGGTGGAAGCCGTACGTGCTGTGACTGCCGAAGTTGCTCGTGTGCTCGATATCCCGGAAACCCGCGTTTTTACGGCATCGACGGGCGTCATAGGTGAGCCATTGCCTCACGAACGCATAACGACTGTTGTCGAGGACTTGCGAGCGTCGCTTTCGGTAGAAGGTATCGCAGCCGCCGCCAAAGCGATCATGACTACCGACACATACCCCAAGGGTACCAAGCGCGTTGTCGAAATTGCCGGAGAGACCGTCACCATCACAGGGATCGCAAAAGGCTCCGGTATGATCGCGCCCGATATGGGTACGATGCTCGTCTATATCTTCACAGATGCGAAGGTCGAGTTCGATGCTTTGCAGAAATTGGTTTCCACGGCCTGCGAAAAGACCTTCAACTGCATTACGGTCGACAGCGACACATCGACCTCTGATACACTTATAGTGGCTGCTACTGGTGCATCGGGTGTACAGGTCGATGAGTCGGAAGCATTCAGATTAGGGCTTTCAGAAGTTATGCTCGACTTGGCGTTGCAAGTCGTACGCGATGGCGAAGGAGCGACAAAGCTCGTGCGTGTAAATGTACGCAGCGCAACTACAAACGAGGATGCCAAGCGCGTCGCCATGTCGATTGCCAACTCACCTCTCGTGAAGACTGCCATTGCGGGCGAAGACCCAAATTGGGGACGTGTTGTCATGGCCGTAGGAAAGTCTGGCGCCGTAGCAGACAGAGATCGCCTGACAATCAAGTTTGGTGACACGCTGGTGGCGGAGAACGGCATGGTCGCCGAGGGTTACGTCGAAGCCGAGGCCGCCGCGCATATGCAGCAAAGCGAAATCGACCTCACGGTGGACCTTGGCTTGGGTGACGGGGAAGTCACCGTCTATACGTGTGACCTGACGGCGCAATACGTCGCGATCAATGCAGATTATCGCTCGTGAAAGTTGTACTGGTCTCCGCAGTCGCGCTGATTGATGCTGATGGCCGGGTCCTTCTAGCGCAGCGTCCGGAAGGCAAATCGATGGCTGGTCTTTGGGAGTTTCCCGGCGGCAAGGTCGAACAGGACGAAACGCCGGAAGCCGCGCTTATCCGTGAACTGCAGGAAGAACTCGGGATCGATACCTGGGAAAGCTGTCTGGCACCGCTCACTTTCGCGTCACACAGTTACTCTGATTTCCATCTGCTGATGCCACTGTTCGCTTGCCGCAAGTGGCAGGGAACGCCGACTTCGATCGAAGGTCAGACACTAAAGTGGGTGCGGCCGAACGCACTCAAAGACTATCCCATGCCGCCGGCAGACATACCTCTCATTCCTATTTTGAGAGATTGGCTCTAGCCATGTCGCAGTGACGCAGCGCACAATAGTGTTCTTAAACTGCGTCCAAGCACTGGAGGAGTTCCCCCAGTACCAGAAAACACTGCATTGTCTGCTTTGATCAGCTGAGTGTCCGCTCGACTTCCTCGCGTTCGAAAATCTCGATGACATCGTTTTCACGGATATCCTCATAGTTTTCGAAGGCCATGCCGCATTCTTGGCCGGAGATGACTTCCGCCACCTCGTCCTTGAAGCGTTTCAAGGTCTTGAGCGTCCCCTCATGGATCACAACGTCATCCCGAAGCAAACGCACCCCTGCTGAACGACGGGCGACACCCTCTGTGACCAAACAGCCCGCCACGCGACCAACGCCGGAGACTTTGAAAACCTCCTTGATCTGGGCGTAGCCGATGAAGTTTTCGCGCACTTCGGCGGAAAGCAGACCGGAAGCCGCTGCTTTGACGTCATCCACAAGGTCGTAAATTACGCTGTAATAGCGGATCTCGACGCCCTTCTGATTAGCCGCGTTACGGGCAGGTGCGTTGGCGCGAACGTTAAACCCGAATACCGGAGAGCCGGATGCCTCAGCCAGGCCGATATCTGACTCCGTGATTGCGCCGACACCAGAATGGAGCACGCGCACACGAACTTCCTCGTTCCCGATTTTCTCCATCGCCTGAACGATAGCCTCGGCCGAGCCCTGCACGTCGGCTTTGACGACGATTGGCATTTCAGAGACGTTTTCGTCTTCCTTGGCCTTCTGCATCAATTGCTCAAGCGTCGTCGCCGCACCCGCGGCTGCGCGCTTCTCTTTTGCAGCATTCTCACGATACTCGGCGATTTCTCTTGCCTGAGCTTCAGTCTCAACAACGTTCAGCACATCACCCGCTTCGGGCGTTCCATTCAGACCGAGAACTTCGACTGGTACGGATGGTCCGGCGTCTTTTACCCGGTCACCCTTGTCGTTCTCCATTGCACGGACACGACCCCACTGTTCGCCGACAACAAAGATGTCGCCCTGATGAAGTGTGCCGTTTTGAACAAGCACGGTCGCAACGGGGCCGCGACCAACGTCGAGTTGAGCCTCGATAACCGCACCTTGCGCCGCGCGATCCGGATTTGCCTTCAATTCAAGAATTTCGGCCTGCAGTGCGATGGCCTCAAGCAGTTCCTCCAGACCTTGTCCGGTCTGAGCTGAAACTTCGACATCCTGCACTTCACCGGACATCTTTTCTACAATCACCTCATGCTGCAAAAGGTCTGTCCGCACCTTGTCCGGGTTTGCAGCAGGCAAGTCGATCTTGTTGATCGCAATGATCATCGGAACTTCTGCGGCCTTGGCGTGGTTGATGGCCTCGATCGTCTGCGGCATCACTGCGTCATCGGCAGCAACGACCAACACGACGATATCGGTCACTTGCGCACCACGTGCACGCATTGACGTAAACGCTGCGTGACCCGGCGTGTCGAGGAACGACAGTACCGTGCCGTCCTTCGTTTTCACCTGATAGGCGCCGATGTGCTGGGTGATACCCCCTGCTTCACCGCCGGTGACATTGGTTTCGCGGATCGCATCAAGAAGGGACGTCTTGCCGTGGTCGACGTGGCCCATGATCGTAATAACCGGCGGACGCGGCTGAAGATCCTTTGCATCGTCTTCGACGGAGTCGATCACGTCCTCAACGTCTGCATCAGACACGCGCTGAACTTTGTGACCGAACTCCTCAATGATGAGCTCTGCTGTATCAGCGTCAATCGATTGGTTCTGCGTCGCCATTATGCCGTTGGTCATGAGTGATTTCACAACGTCGGCCACACGCTCCGACATGCGGTTGGCGAGTTCGCTAACCACGATCACTTCCGGAAGCTGAACGGTACGGGTAACTTTTTCCCGCTCCTGAGAGCCGCCCATGGCCTTCTGCCGGGCGCGTTCCTGCTTGCGCTTCATTGCCGCCAATGATTTTTGGCGTCCACCCTCACCACCGGCCAGCGCCTGGTTGAGTGTCAGCTTACCGGAACGACGCCCACCATCGTCACGGCCTTTGCCGCCGCGGTTGTCGCGGCGATCATCGCGCCCATCGCGCTCACGTGCTTTTGGCGCGGGTTTGCCGCCGCCCCGGTTCGGTTGCGCCTCCTCGGGCGCAGGCGGAGTTGGCTGCGCAGCGGCAACTCTCTCGCGCGCCTTGGCTTCCTCTGCTTCACGCGCCTTGCGCTCTGCTTCCTCAGCCTTGGCCTTGGCTTTTTCTTCACGCTCGCGTTCTTCGCGTTCCTTGGCTTCCGCTTCGGCACGACGACGCTCGCGTTCTTCTGCACGAGCCCGTTCTTCCTGGGCACGTTTTTCGGCTTCGTCCGCTTCGGCCGCTTTCGCTGCCGCGAGCGCCTTCATACGCCGCTCCAGCTCAGCGTCGGAAATTCCCGCAGGGCGTTTCTTCGGATCGCCCCCGGCTGCGGCAGACGGTTTCGCACCACCGCCACTTACGCCTCCGGCACCCGGCTTCGGCACCACAACGCGCTTACGCTTGGTTTCGACCACGACATTCTTGGTTCGGCCATGGCTAAAGCTCTGCTTCACCTGACCGGGGCCACGCCCACTCAAACCAAGGGTCTTTTTGCCGTCACTATCGCTCATATGGTCTTCTTTACCTCTTCAGTGGCCGAGCCACCGTCCAATTCGCGAACGCCAGAAAGTCGGATGGCGTCCTCTCTGATCCTCTCAGTGAGTCCGCCAAAACCGAGCGCCGCATGTATCACACGTTCGCGCCCAAAGGACAAACCCAATTCTGACGCGGTTAAAACCTCGAAAAAGCTGCCCCTTCCACCCGGCGGATGGAGCTTTGATTTGCCGCGTTCCGAGCCGTCGGTTGCCTGGAACAGAATGCGTGCTTCGTCACGTCCAAGCCAATCCTTAACTTTTTCAAAACCGGCAACAGCCTTGCCGGCTTTTCTGGCCATGGAGATGCCATCGATCAACCGCTTGGCCAGTAACGCCTCCACGTTGTCCACAAGTCCGTCAGGCACATTAACCGGTTGCTTCGCTCCACGCGCAAAAAGGCGTTTCTCGACAGCCTTCAAGAGAGCGGAGCGTTCCGCTGCGACCCATATGCCCCTGCCCGGCAGTTTTTCAAGTATGTCAGGCACAACTTGCCCGTCAGGCGACACACCGAACCGTATCAGTCCGCGCTTAGGCTGGACATCTCCGGTTACGATGCAACGCCGTTCCGGCTCATCGCGTGTCTTTGCTTTGCCGCCTCTGGGCAAGAAACTCCGAGGCCACTAGGCCTCGGCCTCCTCTTCTATCGAGCCTTCCTCGTCCGCTTCTTCGGCTTCAAGTTCAGCAGGATCGACCCAGCCAAGCTGGATGCGTGCTGTCATCACCATGGCCTGAGCTTCCTCGAGACCAACGTCGAACTTCTCAAGCACGCCATCATCCTTAATCCGCTCTCCCTCAACAGTGGTCCAACCCCCGGCGATCTCCCAGTCTGCGAGGGTAGCGAAATCTTCGAGTGTTTTTACGTCATCTTCGGCAAGAGCCTCCACCATTTGGGGCGTCAGGCCTTCAAAGGCGAACAGGCTATCCTCGGCACCCAATTCGCGGGCGCGATCCGCAGACTTCTTGTTTTGTGCATCGATGAAATCGCGCGCACGCGCCTGAAGTTCGGCCGCGGTATCCTCATCCACTCCGTCAATCACGAGCAGCTCATCGACCTCGACATAGGCGACTTCTTCGAGATTGGTGAAGCCTTCGGAAACGAGAAGTTGTGCAAAGAACTCATCCAGGTCCAAAGTGTCCATGAAGAGTTTCGTACGCTCTTCGAATTCCGCCTGGCGACGCCGTGATTCCTCTTCCTCGGTCATGATATCGATGTCGAGGCCGGTCAATTGTGAAGCCAGCCGAACGTTCTGACCACGTCGACCAATGGCAAGCGACAGTTGCTCCTCGGGGACAACAACCTCGATACGTTCGGCTTCTTCGTCGAGAACAACCTTTGTGACCTCTGCAGGCTGAAGCGCGTTAACCAGGAAGGTTGGTGCATCCTCATTCCATGGGATGATGTCGATTTTCTCGCCTTGAAGCTCATTCACAACAGCCTGCACACGACTGCCGCGCATACCGACGCAGGCCCCAACTGGATCGATGGACGATTCGTAGGAAATCACTGCAATTTTTGCGCGACTGCCAGGATCACGGGCGACTGCCTTGATTTCGATGATGCCATCATAGATTTCCGGCACTTCCATCTTGAAGAGTTCAGCCATGAACTCAGGTGCGGTCCGCGACAGGAAGATCTGCGGACCACGCGTTTCGCGGCGAACATCCTTAATGTAGCAACGGATCCGATCACCTGGACGGTACGATTCGCGTCCAATCTTCTCGTTCCGGCGAAGGACACCCTCGCCGCGGCCAATGTCTACGATGACATTGCCGTACTCCTCACGCTTGACGACGCCATTGATGATGGTATCGGCGCGGTCCTTGAATTCCTCGTACTGACGATCCCGCTCGGCTTCCCGCACTTTTTGAAGGATCACCTGCTTGGCGGATTGAGCTGCGATACGCCCCATGTCGACCGGCGGCACTTCGTCAATGATCGTGTCACCCGGCTTGGGATCGTCCAAATACTGTTTGGCTTGCTCAGGCGTCAGCTGCGCTTGGTAGTTCTCAAGCTCTTCCTCGTTCGGGTCGATCACGGTCCGAACACGCGTAAAGGTCGCTTTGCCGGTTTTGCGGTCAATACTGACCCGAATATCCATCTCTGCCCCGTAGCGGGACTTCGCGGCTCGAGCGAGGCTTTCTTCCATAGCTTCGACCACCAGTGCGGGGTCGATCATCTTCTCCCGCGCGACCGCCTCGGCGGTTTGCAGAAGTTCAAGCTGGTTTGCGGATGTGATCGCCATTATTGGGTCTCCTCGTCGCCATCCATGATGGTTTCAACTTCGTCAAATTGGGTTTCGTCTATTGCGCCCGCATCTTTGCGGGCCTTCAGCACGTCGCGGATCAGGTCATCGGTCAAGACAAGTTTGGCATCAGCCAGCCAATCAAAGTTAAGACCAATCGTTCCTTCATCGATTTCTATCAGCACTTCATCACTTTCGGTGCCTGCCAGCAGGCCCTTGAAGCGTTTGCGGCCATCGATCATGTTTGTTGTCTCGATCTTGGCAATATAGCCTTCCCAAGCATCGAAGTCTTTTAGTCGTGTCAACGGGCGGTCAATCCCGGGTGACGACACTTCCAGTGTGTATTGATCCTCGATAGGATCCTCGACATCGAGTGTAGCGCTCACAGCCGTCGATATCGCCGCGCAGTCGTCAACCTCAATACCGCCGTCAGGCCGTTCAGCCATGATCTGCAACGTCGCTGTTTTCCCCCCTTGGAGGCGCACACGCACCAGCTCAAAACCCATATCCTCAATCACCGGCGTGATGATTTCGGCGAGCCTACGATCCATACTGGTTTTAGCGATCAGGTCAGACATGCGTTCAGACATAAAAAAACGGGCCAGCGGGCCCGTGGTGTTTTCCGGTGGAGCGTCGGGGGTGGAAGCCGATGCGCCGCTGTTGTGGTTCATATACGCGTCGCTTTGCCGATCCGCAAGGGGTTCAGGATTTCTTCGACGGAATTTGGCCAGACCTTCGTTTATCATTCAACGAAAGGGAGGATCGCATGCGCCGAGAAACCATCTCTGCAATTCGATACGGGTACGGTTTGGGGCCCAAAAGCCGGCACGCAACCACTCCCGCCTCCTTGATCGAAACTGCGGATGCCTCTGCGCGAGTGGGTCTGCGCCTATCTATGTCTCAACGCGCAGATCTGATCCTTGACTACCGTGAGTCGCGAAAAGGAAACGAACAGGAAAGAAAGGCAGCGCAGCAAAGGATCAGACGTTCCGCTTTGGACGATCTTCGTCGTCATCTGTCTTTTGCCGTAACAGACCCTGGCTTCGGTGCACGCCTCACAAGCTTTTGGTCCGACCACTTTACCGTAGCAGCCAATGGCCCGTTGCTGCGAACGCTTGTCCCCGACTTCATCGAAGGTTCAATTCGACCCCACATCACGCGTTCTTTTCCAGAAATGCTGCGGGCTGCGGCCAAACATCCGGCCATGCTAATCTACCTGAACCAGGTTCAATCAGTTGGTCCCAATTCGCAAGCTGGTCGGCGACGCAATCGAGGTTTGAACGAGAATCTCGCAAGAGAGATTTTGGAGCTCCACACACTCGGTGTCGACGCTGCTTACACCCAGAATGATGTTCGAGCGTTTGCGGAACTGCTCACCGGGCTTTCAGTACAGAAAACCGGCTTTGTATTCCGACCACAGATGTCAGAGCCCGGGCCACATCGCGTCCTGGGCAAGCTCTACGGCGGGAAGAAGCCCGGTTTGAATCATGTTGAGGAGGCACTGCAGGACATCGCTCTGCATCCGGACACCGCAAGGCATCTTGCGAGCAAGCTGGTTGCGCATTTCGTGGGCGATCGCAACGAGTCATACGAAGTTCGGATCGCTGGTGCTTACCTCGCTTCAAAAGGGGACCTCCCCACCACTTACGCAGCGATGCTGGATGACGAGCGCGCGTGGAGACCAAAGTTCAAGAAAGCCAAGCTGCCTTTCGATTACATTGTATCAGCGCTTCGGGCCACGGGCGCAGACGCCAAAGATATCGGTAAAATTGACCGGAACGACCTTCGGACGGGCGTGTTCGGCGCAATGCAGCTGATGGGTCAACCCTATCTGACACCATCAGGGCCCGATGGCTGGAACGAAGAGCCGGAAGCCTGGATCACGCCACCGGGTTTGGCAGCACGCATCCGTTGGGCAACTGCGTTTGCGGAAAGGATAGAGGCCACGCATGATCCAAGATCTTTCCTGAAGGACGCCCTCGCTGATGCAGCCTCACCCTTGCTGGAGTTTGCCGTCGGTGGCTCCGAAAGTCGTGTCGAAGGGCTAGCGCTGACACTCGTTTCTCCCGAATTCAACCGCCGCTGAGGAGACCAAGATGCAATCTCGCCGCGCTTTTCTAACCCGCACTCTCGCACTTGGTTGCTCAGCCGCAGCAAGCCCGCTTGTGACCCCGGTAACGCTCGCGGACGCACCAGGTGAAAACCGCCTAGTTGTTATCATCCTCCGCGGAGGGATGGATGGTCTCGATGTCGTCCGCCCTCTTGGAGATCGCCATCTAAGAGCCTGACCGAAAAGTTTTACGTTTTCTGGCAATGTCTTGCTAATCTGCGCGTTACGAGGCGGATGCTGGCGACGAGCGCCCAGGCCGCTGAGCTTTCCACGACAACTTCCCATTGCTTCACCGTCAGTTTTAATTCGCCCAAGACGAAGGACAGCGGCTTTTCCTCTTTCAAGAGCCACTTTTCGACTTTGCGCAGCAAACGCGCATCCAGCTTTTTCCGGGGTCTGGCCATGTCAAATCATCCCCATTGCATCGGTTTGGGCTTCAAGTTGGGAAACTCGGGTTTGCAGCGCCCGGTTTTCGGCCTTGATCGCTGCAAGGTGCCGGGAAATGGCTGGTGGTATCTGCCCAGATCGCTTGAGGCGCTGCCATTCGTCATGATCGCGCAACCACCCATGAATGGAAGCCCGAGTGATCCCGTGCTTTTCGGCAAGCGTGGTCACTGACACCCCGCGTTTGACTGCGGCGATTATTTTGCTGCGCGCTGACGCGGGATAGTGTTTGACGGTCGGCATTTTGCTTGGGTCCAGCTTGAAAACAACTTGGCTGGATCGTAACAAATCGACCTATCCAATAGCGAATCTGCGGTGATCGCGGGACACCAGACGGCTAAACTGGACCGTTTGAAGAGTGTAAATCTAGACTTCTTGGGGTCTTTTAGGGCGTTTCGCGTTCAAAGATTGAAGGGCCCTAGGCAAAACAAAGCTTGACGCATTTTTTGGGGGCGCGCCCCGGTGATTCGGTAAGATCAGGAACCCAAATCGAACCCAGTAAACTGCAAGCTATTGATATTGCACCATTAAATTTCAAAAGCATTTAACTATAAATCATTCGACCGATTCGATTTAACCGCAAGTGATTCGAAAATTCGTCAAGTAATTCTATAAAATAAAAAGCAGAAGTTGCAAATATGTACCCTTTACCGATGTGAGTCCGATTCACATAAAACAGCTCTGACCAAGGAAAACCGACCCTAGCACCACAGAAAGGATCGCACAGCCATAGGTGATTTTACTATTCTGTTATACTCACTCCAATGGCGCCCAGCTGAGCGGACGATACGAAGTTACACTACCTTCACCCGGAACTGCGCGATGCACAGACGACACCTCAGAAGAGACTAATTGCTGTTTCTGTGGATCAGCAAGCGCGCTCGCCAGAGGGTCTTCGATCCTATCGGTTGAGCCGACCAACTCCAAAAGTGCTACTGCGTCCTCAATTGCCTTGTCCGCACATGCCCACGAACCTGCAAGGGTTTCATTTCGAATATGGCATTGCTGCGCAAGCTCTTCACCCGCCGAAGCGAACACCTCTTCTCGTTGAATGAAGTTCAGCATTTGATGCGCAACCTCTGCGCTATGCAAACAGCCCGCCAACTTTGTAAAATGAAGGTCTTGAGCTTCGCAATCTGCAATAGCTTCATCGGATACGGTTTGGCCAAAAGCTGGTGCGCCAATGAGTGACAACAATGCAATTGAAATGAAACGCCTCATTGGACCCCTCCGAAAATAACTTGCGGGGATAGATTGAACATTTTCGCCCATATCAATCAATTCAGAAAATCTGGGTATTCATGCTGCGCGACCTGCGACACCCCTAAGAGCCTGACCGAAAAGTTTTACGTTTCCTGGCAATGTCTTGCTAATCTGCGCGTTACGAGGCGGATGCTGGCGACGAGCGCCCAGGCCGCTGAGCTTTCCACGGTACGTTCCCAGTCTTTCGCCAACCTCCGACAC
>JAJDZT010000025.1 GCA_022824525.1 Silicimonas sp.
GTGTCGGAGGTTGGCGAAAGACTGGGAACGTACCGTGGAAAGCTCAGCGGCCTGGGCGCTCGTCGCCAGCATCCGCCTCGTAACGCGCAGATTAGCAAGACATTGCCAGGAAACGTAAAACTTTTCGGTCAGGCTCTTAGGCACTTCTCACGCTCCCCAGGTCAGGGCGGCAGAATCGCCCTGGACTATCCCCATGTCGGTTTAACACAGAGCTAACCGTCGGTCACGATTAGGATTTAAGCTGAGAGGTCGGCGCGATTTAGAGCACAATGCGACCAAAGTGCGTCCATTGCCTTAACAAGACAATCAATCTCGCGCGGTCCATGAACCGGGGACGGCGTGAACCTAAGGCGCTCCGTTCCGCGCGGAACCGTCGGGAAATTGATGGGCTGCACGTAAATCCCATGCTCGTCCAGAAGCATGTCGGACAGGAGTTTCGTGTGCACCGGATCGCCCACGATGACGGGAACGATGTGGCTGCCGTGATCAATCAGGGGAAGTCCCAGCGCCTTGAAACGCGTCTTGAGAATTTTGGCCTGCGTCTGGTGTTGCTCGCGACGCGCTTGGTCAGTTTTCAGATGCCGAACCGAGGCCGCAGCACCGGCGGCGACGGCAGGCGGAAGCGACGTCGTGAAGATGAAGCCCGGCGCATAAGACCTTATTGCATCGCACATTTTCTCGCTGGCAGTGATGTATCCTCCCATCACGCCATAGGCCTTGGCCAGCGTTCCGTTGATAATGTCGATCCGGTGCGAAAGACGGTCCCGTTCAGCAACACCCCCGCCCCGAGGCCCGTACATTCCAACGGCATGCACCTCGTCCAGATAGGTGAGCGCACCAAATTCTTCGGCCAAATCGCAAATGGCTTCCATCGGTCCGAAATCGCCGTCCATCGAATAGATGGATTCGAAGGCAATCACTTTGGGTGCTGCCGGATCGTCGGCTTCGAGAAGCTCGCGAAGATGGGCGACGTCATTGTGCCGGAACACGCGCTTCGCACCGCCATTGCGCCGAATGCCTTCAATCATAGAAGCGTGGTTGAGCTCGTCCGAATAAATGATGAGACCCGGAAACAGCTTCGGAAGCGTAGATAACGTCGCGTCATTGGCAATGTAGGCGGAGGTAAAGAGCAACGCTGCCTCTTTCCCGTGCAAGTCAGCCAGTTCGCTCTCAAGCATCTTGTGGTAAAGCGTGGTGCCGGAGATATTCCTCGTGCCGCCAGAACCGGCACCCGTGTCTTCCAGCGCTTCATGCATGGCGGAAATCACTTCAGGATGCTGACCCATGCCGAGATAATCGTTGCCGCACCATACGGTTACGGGGCGCTCGCTCCCATCGGGGCGTCGCCATGTTGCATGCGGAAACTGACCTTGCTTGCGCACGATGTCGATAAATGTCCGGTAGCGACCTTCATCGCGTAGTCGTTGCAGAGCGGTGTCCAGATGCGCCGTATAGTCCACGCCAGTTTTCCTTCCCTCGTAGTCCCGCTAGTTTAGAGCAATTCCAAACTGATCTAAAGTCTGGGGCTTACCTTTTCTTTGACATAGAACAATTTGCCGCGGTTCACCGTTCAATCACGGGAACGCTACTTCAACGCGTCACAATGTACGCGCGTCTTGTTGTTGCCATGATTTCCGGCAAAGCTCACAGAATAACAATAAACTATCGCGCAGAAGGCTTGGTTTCGTGAATATGCTTGAAAAGGCTCGGGAAGCGGCGCGGCTTACGCCCGCGTCACGCAATAGAGCGGCTGATTTCTATCGCACCTTGGCAATCTGCTTCGTGGTTCTTGGGCACTGGATGCTGGTGGCCCCATATGCTCCCGCGGGGGAAATAGAACTTCGCAACATCCTTGCGGAGCAGCCATGGACCCAATTCCTGACATGGCTTTTCCAGGTGATGCCCGTCTTCTTTTTCGTGGGCGGTTACTCAAATGCCGCGTCTTGGACATCTGCACGCACCGTCCCGGAAAAGCGACATGCATGGGCTACAGGGCGCCTTCGCAGACTGCTGCTGCCGGTCGTCCCCCTGATTGTGCTCTGGTCGATCGCGGCCGCCATCGCATACCAGCTCGGCGTTGACGCCGAATTGGCCAAGAACGCCTCGCAGGCCGCACTCATTCCCGTTTGGTTTCTCGCGGTCTACATTCTCGTGACCCTCGCCGTCCCCGTGTCCTATGCAATTTGGGAGCGGATCGGCCTGTGGTCAGTCGCTTTTCTCGCCGGGATTGCGGTCGCAGTCGACATTATCGGCGTGGGCCTCGGGCAATCCTGGCTTCGCTGGATCAACTATGCTCCCGTATGGCTGGCAGTTCATCAACTTGGCTACTGGTGGTGGAGAGGCGATCAGAACGGGCGCGCCATCCTTTTCCTCTTGGCTCTCGGAATTGCCTGGCTTTGGACACTCGTCGGACCTGTGGGCTACCCGATCAGCATGGTTTCGGTTCCGGGCGAGGATTTCTCGAACACGCGGCCACCCACCACCGCCATGCTGGCCATCGGGTGCATCCAGATCGCGCTGCTCCTTTTTGTCACGAACCGCGTGAACAATTGGCTGCAACGCGAAACTCCGTGGGCAATCGTCATACTTGCCGCGCAGAGCATCATGACAATCTATCTCTGGCATTTGACCGTGGTGATCGTGGTCACGGGGCTTTCCATTGCGCTTGGCGGTTTTGGACTGGGCACCGAACCCGGCACGGCAACATGGTGGGCGCTCCGCCCAGTCTTTGTTCTTGTTCTCGTCGTCCTGCTTCTGCCGTTCATTGCCGTCTTCGGTCGCTTCGAATCCGGTTCGCGCAAGGCCGCGGCACCGGCCGGGCTTGTTCAAGCCGGTCTCGGCGCGGTGATTGCCTGCGCGGGCCTTACCCTGGTCGCACTTGGCGGTATCAGCCTGGACCGTCTGCCGGGGTTCAACTGGATCGCGGGTCTTCTGATCATCGTGGGTGTCACGCTCGCCACGCGTGCCATGTCTTTCGGGAAGACAAACGACTAACGCCCGTCCTGCCAACTGGACCACGCGAAAGCCGCGCCAAGGCCTGCCAGACACGAAAACTGGTTTCCAAATGACGTCGGTCCCCCCTAGTGTCCGTTCAAACACATGCGGAGACCATCATGACACTCGACGCCGTTCTCGACCGGATTGACAGCGATCTCGACGCCGCGCTTGAGCGGCTTTTCACACTCCTGCGCATTCCCTCTATTTCCACCGACCCGGCTTACAATGACGCCTGCCAGAGTGCCGCAGATTGGCTCGTCGCCGATCTCGCATCCCTCGGGGTCGAAGCCGAAGCCCGCCCCACACCCGGACATCCGATGGTCGTGGGCCACGTAGGGGAAGGCGCGCCCCACCTCCTCTTCTACGGCCACTATGACGTGCAACCCGTTGACCCACTTGAGCTTTGGGACCGCGACCCGTTTGACCCCGCCATCGAAGACAGCGCCCACGGCAAGCTTATCCGAGGCCGCGGCACCGCCGACGACAAAGGTCAGCTGATGACCTTCGTCGAGGCATGCCGAGCCTGGAAGGCCGTTCACGGTACGTGGCCCTGCAAAATCACTTTCCTCTTCGAAGGCGAAGAAGAATCCGGCTCCCCATCCCTTGTCCCTTTCCTCGAAGCAAACAAAGACGAGCTTTCAGCCCCGGACCTCGCCCTGATCTGCGACACATCGATGTTCAACAGGGAAACGCCAGCGATCACGACCATGCTGCGCGGCCTGCTGGGTGAGGAGGTCATCATCACAGGCGCCGATCGCGACTTGCACTCGGGCTATTACGGTGGCGCTGCGATCAACCCAATCCGCGTTCTGTCCCGCATCATCGCATCGCTCCATGACGACACCGGTCGCATCACCGTTCCCGGCTTCTATGACGGCGTCCACGAAACTCCGGAGGCGATCAAGAACCAGTGGAAAACCCTCGGCTTCGAAGCCCGCGATTTCCTCGGCGCCGTAGGCCTCTCCGAACTTGCCGGCGAGGAGGGTCGCACCGCCCTAGAACAGGTCTGGGCACGCCCCACCTGCGAAGTGAACGGCATCACCGGTGGCTATACGGGCGACGGCTTCAAAACCGTGCTACCGGCGCAAGCGTCCGCAAAGATCAGCTTCCGGCTCGTCGGCGAGCAGGATCCATTCGCGATCCGCGAGAGCTTTCGCAAAATGGTGACCGATATGCTTCCACCGGACTGTTCGGTCGAGTTCAAAGATCACGGCGCCGGACCAGCCTCTGTGATGTCGACCGAAAACCCGGCTTTCGAGGCCGCCCGCTCTGCCCTCTCTGACGAGTGGCCGAATGAGGCCGCGTTCCTCGGTGGCGGCGGGTCCATTCCCATCGCGGGACACTTCAAGGAGATCCTCGGTCTCGATTCCATGCTCATCGGCTTCGGCCTCGACGACGACGCGCTGCACGCCCCCAACGAGAAGTACGACCTTGCAAGCTTTCACAAGGGCGCGCGGAGTTGGGCACGGGTGCTGGCGGCGGTGACGCGCTAGAACACTTCCCCCAAAGGTTCTGCTCCCACTCAAAGGCTTACAGGAGTGTCTCCCCTTCGCCAGCTGCATGTTGCAGCCCCTTTTCATGGGTCGGTAGATGATCGAACGACGTGACCCAGGGAAGCCGCTCTGACCAAAAGATATGCGCGGTCGGCTGATAAACCTCGGGCGTATCCAAAGTTGCCGCATAGAGATGCGTTTCTTCAGGGAACACTTCGGTTTCAAATGACATGGGCGCACCGCAGTCGTTGCAAAAGCTTCGCTCGACTTTGCTGGAAGAGCGATAAACGCGGCGCGGGCCAGCCCACACAACAGAATGCCGCGCGACACCAAACCAGCTCACGTAATCCGACGAAGCGGCTCGTCGGCAGTCCTCACAGTGACACAACGCGGCCCAAAGTATTCGGGGCGCGGATGTCCAGCGCACCCCGCCACAAAAGCATCGTCCAGACAGGTTTTCCATCGCATTCACCTTTCCGGTCAAAGGCTACATGAGCCATCTTAAAACGAAGACAGAAATCTGGGAGGATTTGCACAACCTCTACCAAGTCGCCCGACCACATTCGCCCCAAGTGGCGAACACGTCACTCAATACCGGCCTCAACTGCCAGGTCGGTGAAGAACTCGGACAGCGCAGCGACCACCTCTCCGGGAGATTGATCAACGAAGAAATGTCCGCCCGAAACGACTTGCGCCCGCATATTGGACAACCGCTCGCGCCAGATTGCAGCGACATCAAAATGTCGCGCCATCACGCCATCGCCCCCCCAAAGCACCAGCGCAGGCATATCCAAGACGCACCCCGAATCTTCCCGGTCATGCTTCAGATCGATGCCAACCCCGGCGCGATAGTCGTGACACATTCCGGCAATGACGTTCGAATGTCGCCAGGCCGTTCGATAGGCTTCGATTTCCGGGAAGTCCCCAATGGCAGCTCCACCCCATCCAATCAAACACGCCTCGAAGAAATGATCCGGGTCCGCCCCGATCATCCTAAATTCCGCAGTTGGCGTTCTGGCAGCATCGGTTAAGCTGTTGTTGTGACGTTGAGAATATCTGTTGGAGGGACTGGATTTGGCTCACCCATTTGGTGTACCCGCTGAGGTTGAACAATCGGATTTGAATGAG